>NZ_JAPPTN010000005.1:0-437200 GCF_027587095.1 Vibrio sp. NFR | reverse complement strand
GCGCACTAATATGTCGCACACATTTAATTGTTATTTAAATTTTATTAAACAGTTGAATGTTAACCCTATACCTCCAACCTCTACTGTTTTTAGATGTGGCATTGAATGCCAGTTTGCACTATCTTTGATACTTCTTTATTTACTTACACACTCATCAATATTCATGAATACCGCCTTGTTAACTATGTTCATCCCTACCTTTTTCTTTGTATCCATTACACCTGGGATGTGTATGACGCTTGCCTTAACGTTAGGTATGAGTATCGGATATCGTCGCACCCTTTGGATGATGATTGGCGAACTGTTTGGTGTTGCTTTAGTTTCAATCTCTGCGGTGCTCGGTATCGCAGCCATCATGCTCACTTACCCTTGGCTCTTTACCGTACTAAAATTGATTGGCGGCGGTTATCTGCTTTATTTAGGGGTTGAGATGTGGCGCTCACGAGGCAAACTTGCCATTAATATTGATAGCATTGATGTTCCTACTAGCGGTAACTGGGATTTGGTTTTGCAAGGCTTTGTCACCGCAATTGCAAACCCGAAAGGCTGGGCGTTCATGATTTCACTTTTGCCGCCTTTTATTGATCAAACTGCGGCTCTTGCTCCTCAGCTCATCGTGCTTGTTTCTATTATTTTGATGTTCGAGTTCATTTGTATGTCTCTTTACGCAACGGGTGGTAAAGGATTGAAGCGATTGCTAGGTCAATCCAAAAATGTACGCTTAATGAACCGAATCGCTGGCACTTTGATGATGGGAGTGGGTATTTGGCTCTTAATGAGTTAGAAAAAGCAGTATTGATGAAACAGGTCTAGTGACGAAAAACAAGTTATGAAGAACATTTTAAGCAGGCTCAAACAATCCTTTGGTGAGGTGTTGGATTTTCAAGCCCGAGTATGGGTAGTGAACGTCTATGCTGGCGAACATAAAGGTGAGTCTTACGTGGTCAATGAGGACAGCTTTTCTGAACCGTTACAATGGATGAAAAAGAAGGGCTATAAAGGAGCAATGCTCACCAAAGTCGAGTCAATGAAGCGATCTCAGATCATCGAATTTGATTTAGGTTCAGTCAAGCATCGACTAATGCGCGTGAAGTAGCGTCCGATTCTATTTCTTTTCCCTTTTCCCTTTTCCCTTTTCCCTTTTCCCTTTTCCCTTTTCCCTTTTCCCTTTTCCCTTTTCCCTTTTCCCTTTTCCACAGATAAAAAAGCGCCACTCAGAAGAGTGGCGCAAGCACTTTTACCTTAAACACCAAGTATTATGGTGCAGTGTCGATCTCTACTGGTAGGTAGTGTTTTGGTTCTAGCTTCAACCATTCAGGAAGCACCGTACCAATCGAGATTGATGACCACGTACCAGACAGTACGCCAATGAACATTGCGGTAGAGAAACCTGCCAATGCAGAACCGCCCATAATCCACAACGCACCAACAGTGATTAAAGTAGTACCTGATGTCACCATAGTACGTGAGAATGTGGCCAATACCGCTTCATCGTTGATCTGTTCTGTTTTCCAATTTTGCTTCGCAACAAGCAGTTCACGAATACGGTCAGCGATGATGATCGAGTCATTAAGCGAGTACCCAAGAATCGCCAAAATCGCTGCAAACACCGTCAGGTTGAACTCCATTTGTGTAATCGCAAAGAAGCCCAATACTAAGATAACATCGTGCGCCAACGCGAATAGAGAACCACTTGCCAGACGCCATTCAAAGCGGAAACACAAGTAACCAAGAATCGTCAGTACCGATACTAATAATGCTAAGCCACCTTGGTCGAACAGGTCCTGACCCACTTGAGCACCCACGATGCTGTTACTTACTACATCTACTTGATGTGAAATAGGCTTAAGTACATCTGCAACATTAGGTAATGTATGACCTTCTGCCGGTGCTGAGTAACGAATAACCCAACGACCATCTTCGCCTGAACGGGTTACAGATGTTGATTCACCAAGCTTTGGTTGCAGCGCATTAAGCAAATCATGGTTAGTCAATTGTTTATCGACTTTCACTTCAGTAACCATACCACCAGTGAAATCGAGACCTAGGTTTAACCCTTTCATACCCAGAGCAACCAGAGCAATAATCGTCAACACAACCGATACAGCTGTCGTGAAGTAACGAATCTTACGGATATTTTGTTTTAGCATTTCGACCATGATTAAACCCTCACATCACGACGGGCATCGCGGCCCCAAATTAAATTGATCATTGCACGAGAAGCAAATACGCCAGTAAACATACTGGTCATCAGACCCAGACCTAGCGTCAGCGCAAAGCCTTGGATTGGACCGTTACCAATCGCGTATAGAATCACGGCAGTGATCATGGTTGTGATGTTGGCATCAAGGATAGTAGCGAACGCGCTGTCGAAGCCTAAGTCGATAGCTTGTGCAAAACTACGACCTTCACGCATCTTGTCCTTAATACGTTCGAAAATAATTACGTTGGTATCCACCGCCATACCGACAGTCAATACCAAGCCTGCGATACCAGGAAGTGTTAGCACGGCACCAGGAAGTAGTGCGATTAGACCAAGTAAGCAAAGCATGTTTGCACACAAAGCCACGTTCGCAACCCAACCAAGACGACGGTACCAAAGTGCCATAAATGTCAGTGTTAGACCCATACCAAGAGCAAGAGCAGCGAAACCGTTTTGGATGTTTTCTGCACCTAGAGAAGCACCAATTGTGCGTTCTTCAACAATCGTTACCGGAGCGGTCAATGAACCCGCACGTAGAAGCAAGGCAAGTTGCTGTGCTTCATCCATGCTACCCGCACCAGTAATGCGGAATTGGCTACCCAATTGAGACTGGATAGTTGCAACACTGATAACGCGCTCGCTACGCTCTGTCATACCACGTTCGTTAGTTTTGTACTCACGGTAGACTGTCGCCATTGGCTTGCCGATATGCGTTGCAGAGAAGTCACTCATCTTCTTACCACCAGCGTGGTCTAGAGAGATGTTTACTTCTGACATGCCCATTTTATCAACGCCCGCGCGCGCATTTACAATATGTTCACCCGTTAGTACTGGACGCTTAGCAAGAATCACTGTACGACCATCGTTGTCTTTCAGGACAAGGTCTTGGCTGCTACGCGCTTGACCTGCGTCTTTCACTTCGTAGAACGCAAGACTTGCTGTTGCGCCAATGACGTTTTTCGCTTGTGCAGGGTCTTGAACACCTGGTAGCTCGATACGAATGCTCTCTTTACCTTGGCGTTGTACCAACGCTTCAGTAATACCAAGCTCTTCGATACGACCACGCATGATCTTCAAGTTTTGTTGCAGTGTCGTTGTTTGGAATTCTTGGATGTTTTGTTCGCTTGGTTGAAGTTCAAAGCCACGATCTGAGCTTGTCATTGTCCAACCAGGGTAGTTTTGACGAATGAATTGGCTCGCCGCTTTTAACCCCGCTTCGTTTTCACTATTTACTGCGATGTGGTTATGCGCTTCAGCACGAACTTGAACGCCACGTACACGTTGCTCACGCAGGCTCGCTTTGATCTCATCAACCAATGCGTCGCGCTGTTCTTCAAACGCTTTATTTACATCTACATTCAATAGGAATTGAACGCCGCCACGAAGGTCAAGACCAAGCTTGATTGGGCTGAAACCCATCTCGTTTAACCATTCTGGGGCAACAGACACGTATGAGAACGTGATGCTGTCATCTTTGCCTAACTGATCGTTAAGCAATACACGAGCCTTACTTTGCGCATCTTCACCATCAAAAACAATGGTGGTCTTACCGTCTTTTTCAATGATTTTAGAGGCTGGAATATGGTGCGTTTTTAACAGCTGGTCGAGCTGAACCACTGACATCGCACTGTTGTTTTGGTCAGCAAACGTCACCTGAATAGAAGGCTGCTCACCAAACCAAGTTGGGATGGCGCTAAGGGTTAAGATAATAACCGTCGTAATTAAAACGACGTATTTCCATGCTGAATAGTGATTCAGCACTTTTCTGTTCTTTTGTGGTTTTGGTGTTTTCTTCATGTAAACATCATCCCTTCACTGCTCAGTGAAGTTTTATTTAGTTAGATTCAAGACACGACAAAACGCTCACCTGAACAACATACAGGTATGGAATGCCCAGAGCTTCAGTTACTCTGTTGAAGAATTGCCGTGTTAGAAATGCACAAAATGTGCAGAGTGATGGTGTTTAAGCAGAAAACTGACTATTGAGGGCGACGTACATCGCATTGGTTTCTTTCCAACCAGAAAGGCGGTGGTCGCTAACAAAGTGATTAAATGTCGATTGGCTTTGACGCCAGCTGATATCCATAAGGCTATAGGCATAGCCAGCATCAGCATAAAACGGGGCATTTAAATCGCCGATGAAATCAATGTGTTCATCGTCAATGTTCTCACGAAGGTGCGTTGTCCAACGTTGAGAATTAAAGATGGCAAACGAATCTTGGAAAGCATGACCTTCAGATACTGGAGATTGGGTGCTTTCCTCAGAGAGTTCTGAGAAATCAACTGGAGAGTTCGATGCAGAGTTGCTCGCCGTAAATGGCTGCAACTTAGAAAAGTGAGGTAAGTAGGATTTCTGTTCTGCTTGTGCAGCCGACGCCTGCATTGGCGATAAAGCCATTGCAAGAAGCAGCAAAAACAGTTTTCTAACGTAAATCCAAGGCATGGTAGCTCACTTAAAACAAAACGAGCCGAGTTCTTCAACTCAGCTCGGTGATAGTATTCCTATTGCTTATACTTAACAACTAAAAAGTTATAAATCTCTGTTTCCAACCGTGGAACGCAGTTGCCAGCAAGCCTTAAGCGGTATTCATCGATAAAATATTTCACCTTTATCGACATCCAAATAGATTTTGTTTTCTTGTTCCAAGCCACCGCAGTAGATGAAGTAAACATTGCGGGTTTTGTAAGTGACAGAACGCACCCACCCACCTAATTCTTCAAAATCACTTGGGTCGCAAGTCTCATCATCGAGCAGTTGCTGCGTTTTGTTACGAAACATATCGAGATGCGTTTTTAAATCGTCTGATTTTTGCAAATACCCATCAAGGATCTCCAAGCGCTCTTGCTCTTTGATGACAGGTTCTGAGTCTGATAATCCTTTTGAGTCTACCCACTCAGCGGTCTCTTCCCCACCCTCTTCATACACAATGTAATCCGTCAAGCGGAACCAGCCATTAGATTTCTCCAAAACCGATACCTTCTCACCTTTATACAGCGCATCAATAATCAACGCCTGATGATCTGGCTTATTGTAAACATCGATCCGGCGCTCAATCACATAGTACTCGGTGATCTCAGGTGCGGGCGCCTCAAGATCCATAATCGGTTTGGGTTTTTCTGCAGGTTCGGCTGGTTTCTCTGGCTCTTTTTCCTGTTCAGCGACAGGGTCGTCTTGCTGCATAAAGAAGAAGTAATACCCTGCGCCCGCTCCCCCTAACAAGAGCAAGACAACTATTAAGATCAAGGCTTTCTTCATATTCCGTTCCTTTTTCATTCCTTACGCAGTAAGCACCGTCACACTAACTATACTGATAGAGAGTGCATAACGGACGCAAAAACTAATCAACGAGAAAGCTAATTAGTGTGAAAACAATGATGAATAAGTTCAAATGGATATTGCTACTGCTTCCACTTCCTGCTTACGCAAGCATTCAGTGTGACCACGCATCATGGAATGACAATCTTACCCAATTCAACCGTTTAGAGTCCAATTACAATAGATACGTTGAGACATTCAATACGCTGCTCACTGAACACAAACAAAGACAACTGCTCTCTCAGACCTTCTCCCTACGTGAACTTACCTTGTTGTGGCAGGCACAAACTAACCAACGAGCTTTTCAAAGTCAGCTTAAGGCGTCGATTCAATATCGCGAAGAACTCACCAGTAAAGCGCGAGAGTTAGAGAAACTCAGCATTGAGTCAAATTGGATGGCAAACGGATGGCAAAAACTCGCAAGTAAATGTGAAATTTCTGATGCCACAGCCAACCAAATTAGCGCCGAATGGTATCAAACAAACGCTTCCCAACTCGCTAAAGATTATACGCAACTGGCAACACAATACCTTGGTTTAGCGCAGCTGTACGATAAAGAAGCCAATGCATTAAAATACGTGCAAAATGAATCTGACTAAGTCTGTTCATATTGGGATTGTTCCCTTTATTGAAATTGAGCAATTAATAGGCAAACAGGTCAATTTATAGAGAGGTACGTCACAATAACGCTTTACTTACGAGCAGATTTTGGGTAGTTTACCCATTAACAAAATTTAATATAAAGTCACATTTGGCTGGAGATGATGCTAAACCAATGGTTATCAATCGATTAAGTAACAGGGATTGTCCTAATGCTACCAAAGCCAAGTTTTTGTCAGTAGTTAGGCATGTTAAAGAGTTCGGTTCAATCAGTGATTTGGACCTATGTAAAATCTTCGGAGAAACAATTTGGAGTGATGGGAGGGAATACCATTCAGCTGCTTTCTCTTTTAGGGTTGATAGACACACAGGTAACTGTGAGATCTCAAAATACAAATACCAATAAGGCTTAAAAGACTATTCGAACGGAGACAGGAAACTGTCTCCGTTTTTTATTGTCGGTTATTTTGGCATCACGATAGTAAAATCATGATCGGAATAACCTTCAATTAAGTAACTTCTCTCACTCAGCAGCTTGCAATAACGCAGTACACCATCTTTGTTGTGAGACTCTAACATCCGCATGCTGGGTAACTTAGCCTCATCCAACAGATTAAACACACAAGCAATACTCGCAGTCTGATACATTTTCTCAATCATCTCGATTGTATGATTTGGGTTGGCAGATTGGTAATTGAGCGAGCCAGATGCAAATACATAGTGCGCTTTCGGCAAAATCAAGTTAGAGAAATCGCCCCGGATAAACTGCGTATCAGTAATGAAATGACGCTTGCGAGATTCCACGATAAACCGCTTTTGTTGATCAATGCCGATATAATGACTGGGGCTATTGCCTTTTTGTTCTATATACGCCAACAAATCTCCATATCCACAACCAATATCAAGAATACTTTTGCCATTAAGGTCTAAATCCCGACATAAGGCTTCAAAGCGTGTGACTTGGCTGAAAGTGTCTTGCCACCCCAGCGTCCTGGCTCTGTCTTCGCCAAATTGTTTGTGTCTTTTTCGGTGATAATGTGCGATGCGTAATCTGTCGAGCCACTTCATGATTGCTTTGTTTGTTGGGTTTGTGAATAACCGTATTTATGAGTATACCCAGTAACTTCAAGATGCAGAATTCTGAGCATTGTCATTGATTCGAGGTCAAGGAAAACAACGCCGCGTCTACAAGACAAATCGTTCTCGAAGAACCTAGCATCTCGAGGTTACTTAGGTATAAATCGGTAAGTTACCATTTCCTTTCACTTGGCGAATCGCTAAGTGCGTATGAATATCTTTGACGTTTTCAAGGATCTGGAGTTTTCGCGTAAAAGCTTCATAGCCAGTGAGATCTCTACTCACCACTTCTAATAGATAATCGTACGCCCCAGAAACAACATGGCAGGAGATCACTTCTTCCATTTCGCTTACCGCTTGCTCAAATTCATCTATTGAACTGGCTTGGTGATTATTAAGGCTTACTTCAACGAATACCGTCATTGCAATTCCCGCTTCTTCGCGAGAAACCATTGCGCGGTAACCACTGATCACGCCTTCTTGTTCCAAGCGTTTAATTCTTCGCGCACAAGGGGAAGCGGAAAGCCCCACTCTATCTGCCAGTTCGCTTGTTGTCATTGTGGCGTCTTGCTGGATCAAATCCAATAACTGTCGGTCAATTTTATCCATCTTGCCTTCCTTGCCAGATTTCGCCATGATTTTTTAATTCCATGCCGAAATTTACTAAGTTCTAACTGTATTAAGTCATATTTTGCCACCATTGAGCGTCACTTTCATTCGATAATTAACACATTATTTACAAATAAACGGAACCTCCCATGGCATTAGGATACGCCGCAATAATCACAACGCTCTTTCTTTGGTCTGGTTTCTTTCTATCGCTACGTGGAGGCGCAATTTCAGCCCTTCAACCTGCTGATATTGCCTTAACTCGCTTTGTCATTCCGGCGTTGGTGTTACTTCCTTTCGTCCTCAAATCCATGGATAAAGTACGCGCAGTACCGAACAAATATCTTATCGGTATCGTCATCGGAAGCGGACTCCCTTACTTGCTCGTTGCTGGTACCGCTATGCACTTTGCCCCAGTCGCCCATGGCAGTGCTCTGATACCTGGCACTTTGCCTCTGTTTGTCTCTGCGATTGCGGTCATTTGTTACCAGCAACCTCTTAGCCAACATCGTATGGTCGGTTTGTCTGCTGTCTTACTTGGGATTATGGTGTTCCTGCTGTCCAATCTCGGTGAAGAATACAACTGGGCACAATTAAAAGGGCACTTACTGTTTCTAGTCGGCAGCTTAATGTGGGCGGTATTTACCATCAGTGCTCGCGTTGCAAATTTAAGTGCTTATGTTTGCGCTGGGTTTGTTTCAGTCATTTCGTTTGCATTGCTGATTGTCGCTGTAGGTTTCGGTTGGTTGGATAGTTATTTAGCCATCACACCTATCACTGATTGGCCATGGAAAGAGCTTGTTGGTCATCTCGTATTACAAGGTATCGGAGCAGGTCTATTAGCATCTTTCACTTTTCTTTACGCAATCAGAACCATTGGAGCGGAAGCCAGCGCCGCATTCGGATCTCTCACACCAGTATTGGCAACCTTACTCGCAATGCCAGTGTTTAATGAGCAGCCTGATACCCTTACATGGTGTGCTTTAATATTGGTGACTTGCGGTAGTATCGTGGCGAGTAATATCCTGATGAAACAAGACCCTAGTCAGAAATATCAGCCACCTGTTCACAGATAACAATAAAATTGCATAACTTTTTACAGGCACCTATTGAAAGCCAAAATAGCGTTTTGATAACCTGTTGCGATAATAAATTAAACGTCAGATGTTATGCCTTCAACTCATACAAAAGATGAACTGCATAAATTCCTAAAAACAGGGATGCGAATCTCGGTAAATTTCGAGTTCGGTCAGGAAGAAAAGTACATTTACGCTGCTACTTATTTAGGGCTTAAAGAAAACGCTTATATCATTCTCGACATACCCGCTCGGTTATTAGAAGAGCAAGCGCTAAGAAAACTCACCAATGTGGACGTTGTTATCCGTGGTGTGTCAGATACAGATCTGGGGCATGTGATTGCTTTTAAGACCAGTGTGCTGATGAACTTGGTCCGACCGTCTCCGTTATTGTTTGTACGGATTCCTGCCACCTTCGCGACGAAGCCTGTACGTGAGCATGAGCGTTATAAATTGCAATTAGACTGTGCAATAGACCACACTGGCAATAAATATGATGGCAGTTTGGTCGACTTCTCTCTTTCTGGCTGTGGAATTTCGACGTTGGTTGAACCCGAGTTTGAAATCGGTGAGCGAATTACGATTGAATCCCCTTTAAGTGGCTATATCGACGAAGAAAACCACTGCTCAGTTGCCAATATTAAGAAGCTACCAAAAGGTTGGATTATAGGCGTGAAATTTGAGGTACCGCTTGATATGTCCGAAGAATTGAAGAATGAGTTACTAGAGCATTCTTTTTCAGCCAGCACGATTTAGGCTGCATAAGGTTCTCAACCGTAAAGAACTAAAAAGGGAGCATCATGCTCCCTTTGCTATTTCTGCATTACGTCCGTTCTAGCAAAAATCTTTGCTTAAAATCGACAAACGCTTCATGTAATGCGTTTTCTTTGATTGGCTTGAGCAAGACATAATTCGCCCCTGCCGCCATAAATGCATCACTAGTTTCTTTAGCTGTATCAGCCGTACAGGCATAAATAGGCGTACCAAGTCGCAAGTTCTGACGGATCTCATGAGTTGTTTCAATACCACCAAGATGCGGTAATTGATTGTCCATCAAGATAAGGTCATAAGTATTGTCCGCGAGAAACTCCATCGCTTCTAATCCATCTTTTGCCCAATCAACCTGCATTTTGTACTTCTTGCAGAACGCCTGAAGAATAAAGGCATTGGTGTGATTGTCCTCCACCAGCAACACTTTCAAACTCTCATCAAACAAAGCTTCAGGCTTAACGCGTTGACTGACTTCTAACGGTCGGAATACACGCTCACGGTCTTTTACCGGCAATGTCACAACGAAAGTTGTGCCCATCCCTTTACTACTACGAACCTGAACATCGCCTTCCAACATATCGACAAGATTCTTAACGATGGTTAAGCCTAAACCACTGCCACCGTATTCTCGTGTTGTTGTTGCTTCTTCTTGTACAAACGGTTCGAACATTTGGTCTAACTTGTCCGACTCAATCCCGATCCCCGTATCAGTAATTTCAACAACCAATACACTGTTCTCTGCACCATAAAATTGCTCAAGCTCGGCATGGATCCGGATAGAGCCCGACGGAGTAAACTTGGCGGAGTTACTAACAAGGTTAAACAGAATTTGGTTGAGTCGAACTTGATCCGTAAAGATTTCGACATTCGGATCCAGTTTGTTTTCGATAACCAGTTCAACCCCTTTATTTGTACAGATTGGACGATAGATATTTTCCAATGTGCGAATCGTATCGGAGAATGAGAACGGGTGCTTCTGAATATTAAACTTACCTTGCTCTATCTTGGAGAAATCCAAAATATCATTCAGTACGGCAAGTAAGTGCTCACCACTGTGGCACAGAACATCAATTTGGTTCTTCTGCTCTTGAGTTTCTACCGTGTCTTTAAGCAATTGCGCAACACCTAAGATACCGTTAATTGGAGTACGGATCTCATGACTCATCTTCGCAAGGAAATCAGCTCTAGCTTGTGCAGACTTCTCTGCTTCTCTACGTGCGATATTACTTTGCTTTTCCGCTTCAATCAGAGTCGTAATGTCTTGCCCTTGCACAATGATGCCACTGATATCACCATCGACACGAATTGGTGATAGGTTCCAACGGTAAATCTTATTCCCAATTGGAACGTTGACGCCTGTTAACGTCGCACCTTGCGCTGCCATCTTCAGGTGAGGTGTCAATTTATCTTTGAAGCCTTGGAAGACAGGATGCATGGTTTCATTGTCATCTTCGATAACGAGCTCTTTGCGTGCTGCAGGGTTCATTTGGATAAGAACACTTTCCTCAGACCACACCATAATCGGTGATAACGCGAAGTTAAACAGGTCTCGGAATGACTTCTTCTGCGCCTCTAGTTCCTCAAAAGTACTTTCAAGAGTAGAGCCAATATGATCGAACTCTTCGATATCCGAACCATCAAAGCGCTCAAAGCCCTTTTCCTCACGCGCGGAACGAGTGTAGGACATCAGAGACTCCAACTGCGCCGCTACCTTACTCTCGATCCATTCTTTAGTGAGCAACGCAATCATGATCATACCGATGATAGAAGCCAACATTGCTAGGATATGTTGGATCTGTAACGTAACAACGCTTTGGTTATCCTGCACAGTAAGCAAGCATAACTCTGTCGTCACGGCATTCACTTCTATTGGAGTTTGAATCACTAGAAGTTTGTCGAGCCTTCTTTCTGAACCTTTGCGCTGCAAAATATCCGCAACATTGTATGGCTCGTCACCAATTAAGGAGTTAGCTAAAGGGACGTTATTCGCCACAAGGACCACATTGTCGACATTACTTTCGCTTTTTAGCTTCTCCATCAAAGCGAAGTTGTTATCAAGCACTACAACATTAAAAGAGAAGCCAAGCACTTCACCTGTCGCAGGATCCAACACTGGCACGCGACGCGTCAGCATATGTCTAGAACCAATAGAGGTCATCACATTAATGTAATACCAGTTATTACTAAAGGTGACGCGGTTCGCCAAACTGTCGAGGATAAGATCATTCACACCATAGAAATGTGCATTACCATCATCCCAAATGATGCCCTTATGATCGGTCAGAAAGCGAAACTCTGGCGTGTGCGATGGGTCACTTTGATCGATACTGAGAAAGAAAAAGTTAAGTGCATCAGTGTCGCGATTGGTGTAAAAGTCACGAATCACTTCACTTTTTGAGTTGCTGTCATGATGTATTTGAATCGCCGCAAAGTGACTATCAAATATATTGTGGATCAATGCAGAGGTTTGTTGCTTCGTTCTGTCGACTTCTTGCCAAATGATCTGTTTAGAGAAGTAATAGCTCTGAATAAAAATCCCTAGAATGATCGGAGCAAGAACAAGAATGATGATCTTTGTTATGAGCGTCGCCAGTGAGCGACGCTTCTTTATGTTTGATCGAGTTATTGTCATCAATTATCTGAATATCTAAATGCACGCTTCTTCAGCGTTTCGATTCTTTCCGGTGAATCAGCTTTGGTAACAATTTCAAAATCACCGGAATATACGGTTGGGACAGGTTTTCCTTCCAAATCCCACTTAATGGCTTCTGCCATGGCGATACCAGTATCATCATTCATACGCATAACAGTGATATCTAAGTCGCCTTTCTGAATAGCGTCAAGCTCTGCTGAACCACCGCCCCAACCGTTGATCATAACATCACTTCGCCCTAAATCTGCTAACGCCTCAACAGCGCCTAACGCAACATCAGTCGAGCACGCATAAATAAAATCAACATCTGGGTGCTTTTCTAAACTTGCTTTTGCAGCATCATATCCCGACTGCTTTGTTGCTTTAGTGTAGTACGCTGATTGTAGTTCAAAGTTATTATCACGGTTAACCTGATGAATAAACGTGTCACCTCTCACATCACTAATGTACCCTTCCGAGAAATAGAGCACACTGTAATAGGTGTGCTTCGGAAAGTACTTTCCGAATTCTGTCGCTAATTCACGGCTGCCTTCCGCGTGATCAAATCCGACATATAAAAACGGTTGATGTTTATCCCATTCACGCACTGGTGTCGTGATATTTTGTAAGATCAATTTGGTGTTTGTTGAATCAAGAACGTGTTCAACAAATTTGCGGTGTCTGGTTGTATCTAACGTAAAAATCAAATAATCGGATTTGCTCTTCAGCGCTTCCATTAACGACAAGCTTTGCTGCTTAATATCCGCATTAGGGCGTGTGAAAACTTGGTTGATCTGATAGTTGATATTTAGCTTGTCCAAGCGCTTTTCAAATGCCGCAATGTTTCTTACCCAGTAATCAGATACTTGCTGCCCCGGATAAACCACGGATATTTTAAGCGGACGCTTTTTGTTTTTAGAGAATGGTACAGGACGTTCACGAACGGCTTCTGCTAAAGCATTAGTGAGTTTTCGCTGCTGCGGGAATTCATCCAAGAACTCTTGATAACCCCAGTAGCCATTGAGCACTTGCGTTGCATGTGAAACAGGAGAGAAACCGACCATAGAAATCAGGGAAAATAGTAACGCTTTTTTCATCTGTTGCTCTTTTAGTTTTTTATGGAGCATGGAACTGCTCTATTTTATTACCTAGCCGAGTCATCCTTTACCCTATAATTCTGATATCCATAAATTGCCCGCTTCTATATAAATTTTTTTGATATTAAGCCTAGCAGGGCATCAATGTATTATGTGTTACTGTCGCCTGAAATGATACCCATAATAGACAAAAATAAACCGCCATTTGAAGGCGGTTTGCTCTCTAATACGCATAGTGTTAATTCAAATTGCCCAACATTGAACTAGCAGCACATATTTGTACTTTTTAACTGATTAGAAGTTGTACAGCTCAATATTGGTCGAAAATGTCACTTGCGAAAATCATTGATTAATTGGAACACTTCACTCGTGTTTGAAATGCAAGGACATGTTTTTCATCGATACAAATTTCAGCATCTTCGCTGACTAAGAGCTCTTTCTTAGCTTTAGTCAGTTGCTTGATAAAGTATTCCGCTTTCATCGCGACGCTTTTGCTTTCAAAAGAAGAGAACCATTCCAAGGTTAATGGTCCCTTCCCTTTCAGTGCTTTTGCACCTTTCCCGCTCTGATGCTGTTTGAAGCGTCGGTCCACATCATTCGTTACACCACAATACAGCGCATTACGGTTATTACGGATTAGATAGACGCTCCAATTTTGCTCGGCAGTCTCACTCATGAAAGCAGAGATTCAACCTGTTCTTTTAATGCGGTCAGCTCTGCACGAAGTTCTGCCACTTCTTGTTCTAACTGGCTAATGCGCTCAGAACCGGCTGATGATGGCGCCGCACTTGCCACAGCCAACTCATTGATGTCTACCTCACCACAAAATAGATGCATGTAACGTGATTCACGCTTGCCCGCCTCACGAGGCAGTTTAACCACAAGAGGTCCTTTCTCTTCGCTTGCAAGGTGCTCAAGAACGTTTTCAACTTCCTTTACATCATTAAATGTTGCTAGGCGATTAGTGCGCGTGCGAATTTCGCCAGGGGTTTGAGCACCACGAAGCAGCATGCAACATACGATGCCTTTCTCTTGCTCGGTAAGTTGTAGGTCGCCAAACTCGGTATTACAGAATCGGTGTTGGTATTTGCTGACACGGCTATTGAAACCACTTTCATCACTGACAAGACGACGCTCGATGAGTGCATCAACCGCGTCTAGTACGTCTGCTTCAGACAATGACATGACAGGTTCGCGGTTGCTTTTTTGATTACATGCGTTCGTCAGCGCGTTAAGGCTTAGAGGGTATTGGTCGGGGGTGGTGACTTCTTTTTCGATTAAGCAGCCAATTACTCGTGCTTCAATTGCCGTTAGCTCAACTTTCATAATGCATTTCCTTATTATTGTTGCATTTGAATTTGGGTATCAGGCTAAAGCATAGCGCATGGACCTGACACCCTTTGCGAATCGGGTTAGGTCTTAATGCTCTGATAGAATCGACACTTTGGTCATTTTTCCATTCTCGTCAATCATCATTATCTTCGAACGATTAAGTTCGACTTCAGTGATTTCGAGTTGCGTTCTAGCAGCCACATACGCTGCTTTGAGTTTGGTAGCCAAAGAATCGTCTTGGTTATCGACCTCTTGGCTTTCGACTTGCTCCGCAATAGTCCCAGAGTTCATTTCGAGCTTCATATTTTTGTATTGAATGAAGTTGATGATATAGCGAAGGCTCCACCATGACAACGAGTCCCTTCACTCAAGTGAGCAACATTCACGCTTTTAGCACTCGATTGTTAATGCCACATCAGAATTGATGGATAAATGTCCAACCCAGCATGACGTTTGATCTAAAGACTGTTATGCCACGAGATGTTGTGCTTTAATCGAATCAGATATTCACAAATTAGGAAAGGGAACCATGAGTAGCGTATTTGAAATCGTGAACCAAGCTCGTCGTAAAAACAAACTAAAACGTGAGCTGCTTGATAACGAGAAAAAAGTTCGTGACAACCGTAAACGTGTAGACCTACTAGAAAACCTTCTAGACTACATCAAACCAGAAATGTCTCACGACGAAATCGTTGCAATCATCAAGAACATGAAAGCAGACTACGAAGACCGCGTTGACGATCACATCATCAAGAGTGCAGAAATTTCTAAAGCACGTCGTGACATCAGCCGTCGTATTCGCGAACTGACTGAAGAAGACAAACAAACTAGCGGCAAAAAATAAGCCCAAATAGTTGTAGAATTTAACCCCGAGCAGGGATAACTTGCTCGGGGTTTCTTTTTGTAACTTACAAAACCAGTGTGTACAATAACACCAATTCTTGTTCCCAAAACACCCAATTTCTCTATGTCTTCTACTTCTTCTAGCGTGCAACCAACGTTAGCAAAACAACTTTTCACTATGACCTGGCCAATGCTGTTTGGCGTATTGTCATTGATGAGCTTCCAACTTGTCGACAGTGCCTTCATTGGGCAACTGGGCGTTTTACCACTTGCGGCACAAGGCTTCACTTTACCATTACAAATGGTGGTTATTGGCATTCAAGTTGGTTTGGGTATTGCCACTACCGCAGTGATATCGAAAGCACTAGGAGCAAACGACACCCACTACGCAAAGCAATTAGGTGGGTTAGTCCTCATGATTGGCTCTGTCGGCGTAGCTGTACTTGGTTTGATCATTTGGTTATTGCGTTACCCTATTCTCTCTTTATTAAGCGCACCAGAAACCGTCATGCCAATTATCGACAGCTACTGGCCATGGTGGTTGCTAAGCTCATGGACGGGTGCTGTGCTGTACTTCTATTACAGTATTTGTCGTTCTAATGGTAATACCATGCTGCCAGGCACTATGATGATGGTCACCAGTGTAGTGAACTTAGTGCTCGATCCACTATTCATTTTCACCTTTGATTTAGGCATCAACGGTGCCGCTATCGCTACGATAATCGCGTTCGGGTTTGGCATTTTGGTTGTGGCGCCTCGCGTACAAAAAAATCACTGGGCGACGTTCCAATGGCAAGAGCTGGATGTTGTGAAAAGCGTTCGCTCCATCGGTCACATTATGGGACCGGCAATGATCAGCCAATTATTACCACCACTCTCTTCTATGCTGGCGACGAAGCTATTGGCAGGCTTTGGTACCGCAGCGGTAGCATCATGGGCGTTAGGCTCTCGTTATGAGTTTTTTGCTATTGTTTCTGTACTTGCACTGACGATGTCAATGCCGCCGATGGTTGGTCGTCTACTAGGAGCAAAAAACTACACCGACATTCAGTCTCTCATCTCGATTGCGGTTAAGTTCATACTTGGTTTCCAATTGCTGATTGCTGTGATTACGTTTATCGCTGCAGACCCACTGGCATTATTGATGACCAGCGACGCGCAAGTCACCCATGTACTTGAAATGCACTTGATGATTGTACCTATCAGTTTGGGCTCGCTTGGTGTGTGTATGTTGATGGTTTCGATCTGTAACGCCCTTGGTAAGTCCTACACGGCTCTGACCATTTCGGCACTGCGCCTATTTTTGTTCTTCCTTCCGTGTTTGTGGGTCGGTGCGCAATTGGGTGGGATTCAAGGGCTACTTATTGGCGCGTGTTTGGGTAATATCTTAGCTGGTATCGCGGCTTACTTAACCTATAGAAAAACGATTCGTAAGCTCACAGAAGCGCATGCTGCCGCTTAAATAAGCAAGAAAAACGAAAGCCCTCGCATTGAGGGCTTTATGGTTTTTATACACTGGGGTCTGTTGATCTTTCGCGGTTAAATTTCACTCAGATGGGAACACCTAGCCGAACCCTTTAGGCAGCGTTTGTAAAGAAAGGCGTTAGCCTAGCGCCACTTTATCCGCTGGGAACACAACGCCAGTCTGTCTTCTCACCTCAGTGAGCACTTTAGCAACGATAAGTGAGCGCTGCTTCATTTGAGGATCAATCGAGCCAACTTTGAGTTGCTTTGCAAATGCGTGCGCTTCGTAGAACATGTGGTTCTCTTCTTGAGGCAATGTTAGTACTTGTTTACTCTCACCTCGCAAAATGCGCTCAACACCACGTCCTGTGGCAATCATATCTACCAACACACTGCCCTGTTCACCTTGGAATTCACTTGGTATTAGCGAATCGCTTACCTTGGAATGTAATAGGTTCACGTTAAAGCCGTCATACGCCAACGTCACACTGCCACAACCATCGACGCCAGAAGGCAAAATGTGAGCACTTGCTTCTATGCTGTTAGGCTCGCCAAACAACTCAATCGCGGAGCCAACACAGTAGTAACCGATGTCCATAATCGAACCGTTAGAAAATTCTGGATTGAATGTATTTGGATTCTCACCATTTAAATATTTCTGATATCGGGAAGAATACTGACAATAACTGATCGTGGCATGACGAAGAGGGGCGATCGCTGGTAGGCTGTCTTTTAGCACTTGAAAATTCGGCGTATATGGTGACATGAAAGCTTCGAACAACACGACGTTATTTTCTTCAGCGGTCTTAAACATCGCCTGAGCAAGAGGATAGTTTGAAGCCATCGGCTTTTCGCAAATCACGTGCTTACCCGCTTTAAGCATTTGCATTGCCTGAGGAGCATGCAGTGAATTTGGACTCGCTATGTAAACGGCATCGATATCGTTATCAGCCCCTAATGCTTCTAAGCTATCGTAATAAGATTGCGCATTATAAGGCTTGCCAAATTCGCACGCTTTCTCAACATCACGTGAATACACAGCTTGAAGACAAAATTCTTTGGTCTGGAGCGCAGCTTCAACAAATTGTTGAGAGATCCAGTTCGTCCCGATCACAGCAAGTTTGAACATGTTACTTCCTTTTCTTTATCGTTCTAGAAGCCGTAAGGAGTTCGGCTCGCAGACACGATTTAAGCAAGCTTTAGTTCATTAAACAACTCAAACAGTTGATTCGACTTGTAAGGTTTCGGTAAGTAAGCATCCATTCCCGCAGCAAAGCAGTTTTGAATATCTTCTTCGAGCACACTCGCTGTCAAAGCAATAATGGTGATCTTCCCACTTCCTACTTCTTTCTCCCAGCGGCGAATTTCTTTTGTTGCGGTCAAACCATCCATAACTGGCATCATGCAATCCATAAGAATTGCATCAAACTTCTCCCCCTTAGTGATGGCTTCTAATGCCTCTTGCCCATTGCTGGCAATCAGATAATCGTATCCCGCCTTATCTAAGAAAAAGCTGGCTATCTTTTGGTTCATCAAGTTATCTTCAGCAATCAAAATGCGACGATGTGTACGTGACTGGTTGATATTATGAACCACTGCCGAATGTGTGACATGGTAACTTTGAGTATTTTGTTCAATGTGTGCGAGTTCATCAATGGCATGCCTAAAGCGGTTACCTAAAAAAGGTAAAGTCAGCACAGAATGAATACGCTCAGAATTGGTGTAAGTAGAGATCAAATGATGTTGGCAAACAATGATTCGGCTAATATCAACCGTACGCGCTAACTCGTCTATTACAGAATCCAACGCCACTCTGCCATCATGACAATAAAAGATCACTTCCAGCCCCTTTGTAGAAGTCGGTAAATCCTTAATGCTACTTACCTCTGAAAGCTGAATACCAGCTAAACGACACTCTTTCATAATTTGATCGGCATACGCGTAGTTATCTCCAATTAGAATACCGTTACGAATGGTTTCTGAGCGCCAACCTACGGTCGGCAACACTTCCACTTCAATTGAGAACTCAAAACTGGTTCCCACTCCTTTTGAAGACGTCGCGGTTAACTTGCCGCCCATCATAGCCACCAGTTGACGACAAATGGCCAAGCCTAGTCCTGTCCCTCCAAACTGACGTGATATACCTTCGTCTTCTTGAGTGAAAGGCTCGAAGATGGAATCAAGCTTGTCCTTTTCTATACCTACACCGGTGTCAGATACTCGAAAAGTCAAAAATACGCTCTTTTGTGTGGTGGATTCTTGGTAGTCAACATCCACATTGATGCAGCCCTTCTCTGTGAACTTCACCGCGTTCGATACCAAGTTCATGACGATTTGCTTGATTCGATGGTCATCAACCTTGATGCGCGCAGGAATACGCTCATCTAAATTGATATTCAGTTCTAATTGCTTGGACGTGGCTTTGGACTGGAACAAAATCATCGATTGGTACACGACTTCACGAATATCTGTTTCGATAAGAGAAAGCTGTAAATGACCTGATTCAATCTTAGATAGATCAAGGATGTCATTAAGTAACGTGAGCAAGGTATGCGACGAGGTATCAATATCGGTTAAGACTTCTTTTTGATGATCTGAAAGTTCGCTTTGTGACAGGATCTCTGTCATCCCGATAATCCCGTTCAAAGGAGTTCGAATTTCATGAGACATGCTTGCAAGAAAGACCGACTTTGCGCGGTTTGCCGAAATAGCAGATTCTTTGGTTTGCAAAATCTCTTCTGTTTGTCGGTTTTGCTCCTCCATCATTCGATTAACTTGTTGTGCAAAGATCGTGAACTCATCATTGCCATCAACCACCACCTTCTCCCCCTTTACATGTTCATGGATTAAGGTGTTAAGCGAATGAATAATCGAGTCCAATTTACTATGCACACGATACCAAGTACCAAAGCCTAACCAACATAACAGGATGATGATGACCATCACGCCCGAGGTCATGAGCGTAATGCTCTGCTTTTGCGAACTGACTTGGACCAATAATGCGCTTTCAACCTGTTGCGTGAAACCTGCGGTCATGACTTGCAAACGTTGAACACGGTGGTCAAGATCTCGTAAATAAGTCACATAGTCAGATTGGGACATCTCTCCTGCCAATAAACGTCCTCGGGCTTCGATACTCGACAAATAACGAGGAGACGTATACAAACTAAGGAGCTTTTCTACCTGCTCATTTGATGCACCTAACTTTAAGAATCCTTCCAGGCTTTGCTGTTGGCGCTCAATGGCTTGAAAGAACATGTTTTGATTCGGTTGGCTATCAGGCTGTAGCACCAACCGATACGTCAACCAAGCTTCTTTTTGCGTCCAGTAAGAAAGTTGAGCAAGATAAGCGATGAAATCTTGCATCCAATGCGCTTCATCACTATCAAACAAGTGATTATGTTGAACCAGTGATTGAGACATTTCTTGCAACAGGCGAAACGACCAATCTCCGGCATCCACACTGTCTCTCAAGTCACCAGAGATCAAATCTAACATCGCTCGCTTAAGGTCATCAGAATACTCGGCAGTATAACTGTTCTGTATAAACTTCTCGTAGATAGAAAGTGCTCTATCACGTTGTACTTTCACTTCAATTGGTAAAGGCTGCTCTTCTCCATATCGATGACGCTCCTTCTCCATGTCATAGACAAAATGAGACGCTTCGGAAATCAGTTTCAAGCCTTGAATATTACTGACCGTTTGATTGAGTTGGTCGACTCTTTGAGAGTTAACGACAAATTGGTGAACGGCAAACACAGAAATAACCACCGCGGGTAACAGTGCGAGTAGAGCTAAACGTAATTTTATAGAAAGTTTTATCATCCGTTTGCCCGTGTTAGGAAAAGGCTCTCGAATTAATACTAGACCACTTTCATAGATTGAATATGAACTTGTATGAAGTGTTTTATCGGCAACTTAATCGGTCTGAACTGCCCAAACGGCTAAAAACAACACTCATTACCCTTCTATACATTGAGGTCATAAGAAGGAAAAATGTGATTGCTTGCAAAATTTTGCTGCATCATTTTTAAACAGATTTAGTTAAACCAACTCATACCATGGGCGAACTTAAAGATACCGCCTAAAATGGCGAAAAACGTTTACCATTTAAGTGTTAAAGATTATCCATATCACATTATTTAAAAGGAAGTTCACCTTGTTACATATACTCACTTTGAGATGAACCTTTATTGTCGCGAAATAAGTTTTATAGATAGGAAAAGTCAATCCCTATAAAACACCGCTTTAGTCACATTAATAAGCCAAAAAATGAATCATACCCCACACTTTTAACTGGATTTATTTTTCCTAGCAGAATAAGACCTCCACCCGTACAATCCGCACACATAATTATTACAACCCAATTACAAAACACCCTCACTTCACGCTCTACCGTTGAGGTAACAGCAGAAAGTAAGGTCAGCCCCCAAAACGTGAAAGGTCCAAAACAACAATGAGTCCAGAGAAATATCTCCAAGACTGGCAAACTAGCCAAACGATTGCTGAATCTATTTCCCCTCTTATTGGTAAGTTATATCGTCAAAAAGGAATCGAAGTGGTTCTGTTTGGTAAAACACTTATCAACGCAACAACCATCGACATTCTCAAAACTCACCGTATTGCAAGACGTTACACCGGAAGCCCTCTTTCTCTTGAACAAACCATGCCAATCATCCAAGCGCTGTGCGAAATGAGCATCTCGTCTTGTCGTGTTGATGTTGGTCAGCTTGCTGGTATGTACTGGAAAGATCACGAAGATACTGCCGCACTTAGCGACTTTTTACACACAGCACTTCAAGGTGCTCGTGATGCCGACTCTTCTCTAGCAGCTCGTGACGTGGTTCTTTATGGCTTCGGTCGTATCGGTCGCCTATTGACTCGCCTGCTGATTGAAAAGAGTGGTCCGGGTTACCCGCTTCGTCTGCGTGCAATTGTTGTGCGTGGCGGAAAGAAAGGCGATCTAGAAAAACGTGCTAGCTTGCTACGTCGTGACTCTGTTCATGGACAATTCAACGGTAGTATCGTGATTGATGAAGAGCGTAAAGCGCTGATCGTGAACGGTAACTACATTCAAATCATTTACGCTAACAGCCCAAGTGATGTGGACTACTCGGTTTATGGTATCAACAACGCACTTGTTGTTGATAACACAGGTGTTTGGCGTGATGCCGAAGGTCTAAGCCAACACGTAGCATGTAACGGTGCAGAAAAAGTACTGCTTACTGCACCAGGTAAAGGCGACATCAAGAACGTCGTATTTGGTGTGAATGAATCTGTGATTCAAGAAGATGACACTATCATCTCCGCAGCGAGCTGTACGACTAACGCTATCACTCCGGTTCTTAAAGCCCTGAACGACAAGTACGGTGTGCTTTCTGGACACATTGAGACCGTTCACTCTTACACCAACGATCAAAACCTAATCGACAACTTCCACTCAGGCGATCGCCGTGGTCGTAGTGCTTCATTGAACATGGTTCTTACGTCAACAGGCGCAGCGAAAGCGGTAGCAAAAGCACTTCCAGAACTTGCAGGTAAGCTTACAGGCAACGCAATTCGTGTACCGACTCCGAACGTATCAATGGCTGTTGCAAACCTTAACTTGGGTGAAGATGTAGACCGTGATTCGCTGAACGAATACCTACGTGAAATGGCATTAAACTCTGAGCTTTCTGCGCAAATCGATTACACAGATTCGACAGAAATCGTATCAAGCGATCTAGTTGGCTCTCGCCACGCAGGTGTGGTCGACGGTCAAGCAACCATCGCTCAAGACAAGCGCTGTGTACTGTACATCTGGTACGACAACGAATTTGGTTACAGCTGCCAAGTTGTACACTGTATGGAACAAATGATGGGTGTTCGTTACCAAACATTCCCTCGATAAGGTGAACCTTGCTCCACAACGTTAACCACAATGTGTATCGAGCAATACCCCAGCATTTGTTTTAAATAATAAGCGCCTTGCGCATTACTAATATACTTCCCCGCTTATACGCCTGATGACCCTCAGGCGTTTTTTCGTTTTAAGACACTTTGACATTCCTCAGACAAATCGATGCGAAATTGAACGTTAGATACCCAAATGACCTCAATATTCAGAATTCAGAGCGTTGTTACTAGCGCTAGTTCAAAGATAAATCGCTTGCGTAATAGTTCGCTATTGCCGAGGGATTTATCAAAGAAATGGCGTTAGTAACACGCTCCCTAGGGCAAGTTGTCTTGCTGAAACTAGAATTTTGAGGTTATTTGGGTATGTTCATGTTTCGTTCATATTCAAAATCGTAGTATGAACCCATAGATTGAAAGAGAGGTCATGATTATGAATCGAATTATCGTTACTGCATTGGCACTGATTACTGGCTTTTTTACTTTGGTATTTAGCCTAATCATGGCGATTCCATTGACCATCGCAGCCCTGATTACTGGTAAACGTATTGAAAAGCGTGTGAAGCAAATGCAACAAGAAATGCATGAAGAGTATGAATTCAATACGGGTAAGTCCGACGCAATTGAAGGCGAGTTTGAAGAAGTTCGTCGCTAACGCTTCTGAAGGTTCCACACTCCCCCTATGTTCCTGAGCAACCTTCTTTGCTGACATCCTATCTCGTTAAGAGTTAGGATGTTTTTTTATTGGTCATCGACGAAAAAGGCTACCATTACGGTAGCCTTTTAACTTCATGAGCAGTGCATTCTACTTGGTTAAATCGTCACAACCACACGCACTGCCAGCAACATTAAAACGATGCCAGACAGTCGGTCAATCAATACTGCCTTTGAGCGAATACGGTCAACAACTCGTGAGTTAGACAATACCAATGTGATGAACGTATACCACAAACCATCAACAACAAATGGGGTCGCGACAATAATCATTTGGTTACTTAGGTCATTACCTAACGCAACAAATTGACTGAACAGTGCAATAAAGAACAGTGCAATTTTCGGACTTAGAATCGAAATCAGAAAACCCTCTCGCGCCGATTGCAAAACCGTCGTCTCTTCACCGGATTCTAACTTCGCCGCTACGCCCCCCTTTGAACGCAATGCATTGAAACCAAGATACGCCAAGTAAGCTGCACCAGTTAAGCTAATAGTCTTAAATAACAATGGGCTTTGTTGAAGTACCACGACCAAACCGATCAAGGTAATGAAAGCATAAATACCGATACCAAACGCGTGTGCCCATGCGGTAGCCAAACCATTCACACGACCACCAGCCAACGAGTGCTTAGCAACAATCGCTAAACTCGGTCCTGGCGACATCGCCCCTAGTAAACACACGGTAAAAAGTGATAGCCAAACTGTTAGTGTCATAAGAATCTCCCCTCTTTGACGCTAATCTATCAATGGAATAGGTATAATTAGAAATCAAAGTTTTTCATACTAGCCATGATTTAAAATCATAAGACAACAATGCATTTATTATCGAATGGAATACTCTGAAATCTGCATGACCGAACGAATCTCTTCGCGCACCCATTTATGTGCAGGATCCGTATCGTATTTTGGATGCCACATTAACCAATACTGATGAATAGGCGTTTCGAGAGGTAGTGCTTTATGGGCTAAGTCCCAATGCTTTGCGAGATTGACCGCAATATGCTCTGGAACCACCATCAGATGTTCACTAGAAACTAGGCGATTGATAGCAGCAGAGAAGAAAGGCACTTTGAACGTGACATGACGTGTATGCCCTAGCTCTCTTAACGCTAAATCGGTGTAAGAATCTTTATCTCCACCGCCTGTTACTTTGATATGAGAGTAAGAAATTAAATCTTCAACGCTGATGCTATCTTGCTTTGCTAAAGGATGAGAGGCTTTCATCAAACAGACTGATGAGTCTTCACCAATCTTCACACTAGACACACCTTGAGGCTTCTCTGGATACATGGAAGACGCGATATGAATACCAGTCTCATGAAGCTTATATAGAAAGTCTGGTTGCCACAATCGATACGCCATATCCAACCGAGGAGCAAAGCCACTCAAGTGCGAGGCAATGTCAGGGAGTACGTATTGTGCGACGTAGTCACTCGATGCCAATACTAGCTCCCCTTTCCAATCTGCGGGTTCAAAAGGCTTGTCATCGAGAAGATGATCGAACTCAGCCAATAAGTCGTCCAACTTCTCTTTTAGAAGTAGTGCTCTTGGCGTTGGAATCAGTTGGTTCCCCTGCCGAACCAATAAGGGATCGCCGCACAACTCACGTAACTGTGCTAACTGACGGCTTACCGCCGATTGGGTGATATGCAAACGCTCGGCAGTTTTGCTCACATGGCACTCTTCAAGCAATACATGCAAAGAACGCAGCAGATTCAGATTGATGTTATTCAGCACGTTCTACCCATTTCGCACGCCAATCTGCGGCGGTATACTCTTCTGGCCAATATTCAACTTGTTTGCAAATCAACCCATCTCGCACGGTGTGAAAAGTAATCGCCCGATCGGAGCGAACGCCATCGCTTACTACAACGTCAGTGACCACTTGCTCACCGTCACTTACGATACGCTCTATAGTAAAGGTCCACTCACCCTCTGCTGGATAAGCAGAGTTCAATTGGGCAAAATTCTTTCTGCCACGAATCACTTCTTTCGTCAGTGGCCAAACTACTTCACAATCAGGCGCAAGGAGTTCCGCTGCTGCATAGAAGTCATTGCTTGCCATTACTTTCCAGAAGTTGAGGACGATGTCTTTCTCGGTCATTTTACGAACTTGCTCCCTGTCGTATTGAAAAACTCCGTTAACACGGTATGTGTCATCACGTTACGAAGCTCTGGATAGCTTTGGATATAATCTCGAATCTCGTTGAGGCGAGCGATATTCGGAACTTCGACAAACAGCATCATATCGGTTTCACCACTGATTGCATGGCACCATTTCACACCATCAATTTTGTACAGATCATTCGCGTAGTTATCACAGTGATGACTAGAGGCTGATGTATCAAACTTCAGCGCCATATACGCACAAATCGTCGACTCTTTGGATGTCGCAATATCGGCATGATAGCCAAGGATCACTTGGTCATTTTCAAGCTTTTTGATTCGAGCTGTCACAGCAGAACGTGACAAGCTAACTTGCTCTGAGATTTCAGTAATAGAGAGACGGGCATTCTGCCGTAATAGATCTATGATCTGATGATCAAATTTGTCCATAACATCACCAAGCTTTCCTTAATTTTTTCATTCTACTCAATTACAACTTATTGAAAACCGACAATTTGCTGTTTATCGGTAAAACAACCGTCATTTTGACGGTCGACAACATCATTTTGATGTGCAGAATTTAGATATGCTTGTGGCTTGCATTACCTAGATGTTCGAGGTCGTTATGGAACAACTCAAAAAAGACATTACGCTGATATCAGGAATTGGTCAGCTATCGACAACCTTAATGGGCACGGGTCTATTTATGATTCCAGCGATTGCCGCTGGCATTGCAGGGCACTTCTCACTTTGGGCTTGGATTATTTTATTCATTGCTATTTGTCCCATCGCTTTGACTTTCGCTCAGTTGGGCAAGCGCTATCCAAGTGCTGGCGGCACGGCGTATTTTGTTCGTAAAGCATTTAATAGCAAACTAGAGAGCAGCGTCGCGTGGTTATTTGTTAGTGTTATTCCTGTTGGTGTCCCTGCTGCTGTCGCACTTGCCGCCGGCTTTTTACAACAACTGTTACCAGAGTCCATTAGTAACCACCTTTTCGCTCAAATTCTCACAGTGGCTCTGTTAGTGGTCGTTAATCTACTTGGCACTAAATCATCGGGGCGGCTCCAGACGGTCATCGCATTGAGCATTTTTGCTTTAGTCGGTGCATTTTTATGGAAAGGCGATGTGGGACCTGTTGATTTAAGCATGCCTAAGATAACGACGGATTCGACATGGTCAGTTGCTGCAGCGCTTGGTGTCATGTTCTGGTGTTTTGTCGGAATAGAAGCCTTTGCACACATGGGAGAAGAGTTTAAGAACCCACAACGAGACTTCCCGATCGCGATCATCGTTGGCTGCTTTGTCGCGGGTGCAACCTATTGGGCATGTTCTGTCGTGATATTGAAGTTTGGTGCTTACGGCAATGCTGAGTTCGACAGCGCATCAATTCCTTGGTTGAGCGCACATCTATTTGGTGATCATGCGAAATGGCTTATCAGTATTATTGGTTTCTCAGCATGTTTCGCTAGTGTAAACCTCTACACTCAAAGTCTGGCTCGAATGGTGTGGGCGCAAGCAAGAGAACACAAGCCAACCAGTGCTATCGCGAGAGTGTCCGTTCGGGGCGTTCCTGCCAATGCAACGCTAGTCGTTGGTGCAATTTTGCTTGCTTCTTGTGTTATTGGTTCGCTATCGGGACTGGATTTGGAGTTCTTCCTTAAGCTCGCGAATGGCATTTTTGTTCTGGTCTACCTGCTCGCTATGCTTGCCGCTTATAAGTTGTTGCAAGGCTGGGGAAAGACGCTCGCGGGAATTTCTTTGGTATTGTGCACCGCAGTGTTCATTTGTTTGGGTTGGTCTATGCTTTACGCCATCACTATTTTTGCCGTGCTGTCTTTACCGTGGAAGCAATGGAGAAAAAAGAACCCTAAACGGGTGATTGAGCAAGACTGATACTCTTATTCAAACAGCTCAGAAATCTGTTCAACCAGAGCATCAATCTCACCAAGCGCGACATTGCCATAACCAAGAACCACTCCTTGCCAATCTCGCACTGTATACTCTGGGTGCTCATAAAAACTCATCGGGCGCAGCACGATACCTCGAATCTTCGCTTGCTGTGTCCATTCGTTCTCATCAATACCTTGTTGCCACTTCAACGTAATATGAAGACCGGCAGCTTGACTGATCACCTTAACTTTATCACCAAAGTGTTTTTCTATCGCCATACACAATTGCTCATGTTTGGTTTTGTACAGTCGACGCATTTTACGAATATGGCGGAGTAACCCTCCTTCAGTGATGAAATCAGCCAAAGCCTCTTGAGTATGAGAGGGAGAATCCCCGCTTAGCGCATCTTTAATCACTAAGCATTCTTCAACTAAAGCATCCGGTACAACAAGATACCCAAGCCGCAACCCGTTAAACATGACTTTACTAAAAGAGCCTACATAAAGAACGCGATCATCACGTCCCATTTGGGCTGCAAGCCCTTGCAAGCTGGTATATGGGCGATGAGCAAACTGAAACTCACTGTCGTAATCATCTTCGATAATCCAACGTGACTGTTGCACCGCCCAGTTAATGATCTTTCCTCTTTGTTCGGTATTAAGCGTTGTGCCCATCGGATATTGGTTACTTGGCGTGACATATAAAGCATCTGCATTGCTGGCCGTTACCGCTTCCACATCGAAACCCAATTGCTCTCGAATATAGAGTGGCTCAAATTGATATTGCTGGAATTGAATCAACTTACGCATTTGCGCGTAGCCCGGTTGTTCCATCAAGACTTTGCTACCCGGCTTAAGAGTAACCATAGTGGCAATCGACAACGCTTGCTGAGCCCCGGAGGTAATAATTATCCGCTCAGGGGAACAGCTCACAGAGCGGCTTGATGCAAGGTAGTTAGCCAAAGCGCAACGCAATGCCCAGCTTCCTTGAATATCTTGATTGCCCAACAAGCACGTGCGAGACATATGGCGTGCGAGTAACTTTTGCCATTGAGCCATCGGAAATGCGCCCAAATCAGGCACACCCGGTGCAAATGCACGGTTGATATCAAAGTTACTTTTTGGTGATAAGCCCTTCTTTTCTGAATTAGGCTCAGGCAGATACTGCTCTGGTAATTCCACTGCGACATAAAATCCCGAGCCTTTTTGGCTGATTAAATAACCTTCCGCCACCAACTGCTCATAGGCTGCGATCACCGTATTCCGGCTGATATTAAGCCCTTGTGAGAGTTTCCGTGTTGAGGGTAACTTGCCGTTTTTTGCCCACAATCCTTGAACAATTTTCTCGCGAATTGCGAAAAATAGCGCCTGTTGACGCGTCCCATCACTGTGCTTTAAGTACAAGTCACCAATATCAATCAAAGACAAACTGGATCCATCCATAAGTTAAAACTGGCTCTCTTTAAGCTACCAGTTAAGCGCTACATTGCAATCAAAGATTGAGGAGCAAGTGTTTACCCATATGAGTAAATAAGGAGAAAAAATGTTATCCAGCACCAATAGAACCGAGATAAAGAAAGGCGCACATAAGGCGGTGACGGATGTCGATAAGCTACATGCCATAATAGACGAAAGCTTGATCGCCCATATTGCAATAACCAATGATACGGGTCCGGTGGTTATCCCTATGTTGGCTTGGCGTGTCGACAATTATGTCTATATCCATGGCGCGAACAACAGCCGGCTATTACGCTCGCTCAAACAAGGAGTACAAACGTGCCTAACCTTTACTTTATTTGATGGTTGGGTGTTAGCTCGAAGTGCTTTTCATCATAGCGCACATTATCGCAGTGCCGTCGTCTTTGGGCAGTTTGAAGTCGTAGAAGATAATAATGAGAAAGACAGACTTCTGAATCATTTTATTGAGCAAATTGCGCCAGGTCGAACCGAAGAAGTGCGTTTGAGTAACGAAAAAGAGCTCAAAGCGACCATGTTACTGCGCATCTCCTTGGCGGAAGCATCGGTCAAAGTCAGTAACTTTGGCGTCAACGACGATGCAGAAGACATGGATCTTCCCGTTTGGGCGGGAGTCTTGCCGTACCGAACTGTGGTAGGTCCGCTTCAAGCTTGTGACGATTTATATGAAGGTATATTAGAACCAGATTATCGTAGTGCTTACCCTAATCGTTGGCAGGAATAAGCACCGTAAAGCGCGCCCCACCTAAATGGCTTTCGCCGACAGAAAGCTCCCAACCCAGTTGCCTTGCTGCACTGGTTGCAATGGCTAACCCCAAGCCAAACCCTTTCACGTCGGCGTTACGGCTCCCATCTAAACGTGAGAACGGGATAAACACTTCTTCACGTTTCTCTTCCGGAATGCCAGGACCATCGTCTTCAATATCAACAATCCAAAAGTGCTCTACAGAACGAATCGTGACCTCCACGCTGAATTCCCCATAACGTTTTGCGTTTTGCAGTAAGTTATCCAGAACCAAGTTCCCTAACGTTGGCTGTAGATGGATAGACTGGTAATCGAGATCATTTTCAACGGTCAGCTTTGCTTGTTCTAACCCACGATAATTCATGCGACTCTTGCACCACAAAGGCAACTCAATCGTTTCGATAGAGTCTTGTAACGAATGGTTCTTAAGGCTAAGTCGAGAAAGCATCACGATGTCGGATGTCAGATCCGTAACGACGTCTACGTAACGCTCGATGTCATCATGCAGTTCAGCTTGCATCTCACCCTCAGTACGCCTTGCTAAATCAGTGGCTAATTGGATTCGACTAAGTGGCGTTCGAACTTCATGAGGGATGGCTTGAGTGAAAATGTGTGTTTGACGCACTCTTCTTTCGATTTCTTCAGACATACCATTAAAGCCGCTCGCCAGCTCTTTAATCGGTGAAGAGTATTGTTCCAACTTAACGCGAGTATTCAGCTCACCTGAGCCAAATAATCCTTGTGCCTTAGTCAGTTGTCGAATCTGACGATCCAACCTTCGTACAGGGATGTATACCATAACTCCGAGGCTACAAATCACCGTGAGCAGTAGCGTCAAAATAAAGATGATTTCGGAGTCTTCATCCCAATCAATATCCGGGCTGAAAAAATCACTCTTTTCTTTAAACACTAAGCTCTGAGTAGTATTGGGCAAAGGAAACACTGCGGCGTATATGCTTCCATCAATCAAATAGACCGGAATACCTTGCATTCGATAAAGTAACTCGCAGTCCAAGCAAGGTGGTGTGCCATCCCAATTGTCGACAAGCGTTAAATCAAAGATGAAGAAATCTTGCTTTCCGTTTGCCGTTAACTTTTTGTAGAGAGAGTCCGGCGTACCTCGTTGTTCAATGTATTGATCAACAAAGTAAGCACCATCGTTGAGAAAAACACTGACTTCTGTTTTGCGCATATACTCGCCCCCCATAAAAAGGAACAAGCCAATCGTTAACGCAAGACCTGTCACCAGCCCTACATAGAGACGGGAAAACACAGAGAACATCGATTATTTGCCCGTCAGCATGTAACCGCGATTACGCACTGTTTTAATCGTTGCGGTGTGGATGTGCGCTTTGGCGAATTTTTTACGTAACGATGAAATTCGCATATCAATTGATCGATCGGTAATGCAGTACTCAATACCTCTCGCTAAGCGGCAGCATGACTCTCGGGAGACAGGTTTGTCGACATTGAGCATCAAAAGTTCCAAGATTTCGAACTCAGAATCCGTCAGGTCAATATCTTGTTCTAGATAGTACGCTTTAGAGCGACGCGTACACAGTTCAATACCGTATCGGCTCAATTCTGTCTCTTCAACCGTATCGACCTGACGGCAATAGCGACGCAAGGCGGCTTCAATCCGTGCTAAGAGAATATTACCTTTGATGGGCTTGGTTAGGTAATCATCAGCACCAAACTTAAACAAGCTTACTTCACTCATTTCATCGTCTGTTGCAGTCAGAACAATAATGATCCCGTGAAAAAACTCGCGTGCTTCCTGACATATCTCTGCGCCATTTTTACCCGGGAGCATCAGATCCAGCAACACCAAATCAGGCTTCAAATCTTTGATTGCATCTAGTGCATTTAGACCATTGTCGACCACAGTCACTAGGTAGCCCTCAGCCTCTAGGTACATTTTGGTTAATCGAGCAATCTCAGAGTCATCCTCTACGAGCAAGATTTTATTGCCAACCATGATCTATTCACTCCATCTATAAAACAGGAGAAGTATATCGTTCGTTTTGTAGGGTGCAACCCACACCGCCGACACTTTTCCTACACAGAACGGCTTACAAAGCCTTACAAACCATACATTTACAATCGGTCGTATCATTGCAGGAGTCAGGAAACAGAACAACCCTCTATTTTATAAATGAATATCAAAACTTTAATTCGGAAATAAAACCAATAATCACATATAAACCCGTTATTATTTTAGTTTTATCGAATTAATAACCTTACAACTAACCATTTTTAGTGGTTATGACTATATTTGCGCATATAGACAGAAATTTCCTATCCCCCTACATTCCTCGGCGAACCTTCAGTTTGTGAGTACAAAAAGATGAAATTCGCTCAATTAACACCTTTAGCAATGCTGTGTGTGGTCAGCCTATCTTCGTTCGGTAGCAATGAATTCAGTTCGGATACGTCAACACCTCAACCAAATCCAGTCACAAGCACCGTATCTATCCCGGCAGCCGTCTCTTCACAGTTTCCACCGAAGTTAAAAGTCGCTTCTGATGCGGGGTTTACCCACTACTTGAAAGTTTCTGTTCCAGCAGCTCACGATGACCAATCATTTCATATCATTGCGGTCGATGATGGAGCAAATAATGAGAAAATTTTTCGTGCAGCCAAAATCATCCAGCACTTACTCACAAACCAACCGGGGTCTAAATTCGGTGCCGACAAATCTGAGATCGCTAAGACACTAGCTGAGCACGATGCCACTTTGATGCTGACGAGAGACGATGATCAAAGCAATGAGCTATTAACTAAAGTTTTTGTTGGGGAACTGATTCGCCAAAACAAATTGAGTGATGCGGTATTAGATTCTGGTTTAACATACAGTTTTGATACCGATTCTTTAGAAAAGTTTGTTGCTAGCATGACGGTATTGAGTGAGGACGATATGGATGCTCTCATCAATTCCATCACGTCCACATTAATGAGCAGCCAAGACACGCCAAATTGGCTGATAAACAGTCAATCTTTGATGTATCGAGAGCTGACAGTCGAAGGTGACTGTCATTACATGAGCAACTTTTCGGATTACTGCGCCTATCTCGGAGAACACGCCGATCGAGATGCCGCTTTTGAAGAAATTTTACACTTGGTCCAAGCGCAAGGTATTGCACCTAACCCGTCGACTTCGTCATTGCAAAATGAAATCCAAACACACGCGCTAAACATCTACAACGATGCTCAAGCAGGTAAGCAAACTGTCTGGCAACCGACTCAGCGTGATTGGCAAGATTGGGAGTCTGACGACTTTGATCCTGAACGTGTAAAACAAACGGGAAGATCTTATTCTCATGAATACTTTGCTGCCGCTTTTGAAGCCTACATGGGCGTAGCGAAAGCAAATGGGCATGGCTTAGATGGCTATCAAGCACTGACTCGTTCAGCGATGCACACGCAAGATCCACAATCCGTTGAGTGGATTAGTGAACTCTTCCACAGCCACTTACAATACACTGCACACATCGATTCTGAAGGCGTCAAAGTCTACACAGATAACACCCGACCAGGTACGGTTCCTACCTTCCGTATGTCACCAAATGAAAACGGTGTAGTTGAAGCATATACCTATAAATCCCAATGGTTAATAAACGTGAAGATCATTGGCGACCAAGCGATGGATGTCATCGGGAATGATCAAAATAATACGTTTGAAGGCAACGGGCAAAACAACCGTATTTACGGCGAAGGTGGCGTTAACACTTATATCGTTTCGCACGCATTCGCAGACTGTACCCTTTTAACTGCGAAGAACGTATCAGTGACCTGCCCTAGCACTGGTACCGATGAATTATTCGATATACACAACATTCAATTTACCGATCAAATCCTAGATGTAACCAAGCGATAAATGATGAAAAACATGAAGAAACTTACTTTGCTCGCCCCTTTGCTCCTTGTTGGTTGTGGTGGTCTTGCCGTAATGGATCGATCCGATGCGGTGAAAGCACAACCAGAAATGTTGGTCAAAACAGATGGCGATTTCTGGGGATTTGGTGCTGATGGCTATTTCGACTTTGCTGGTAAGTACAAAGGAAAATACTCACGCAGCGCCTCAAAGTCGAGCTGGTTTAATCGCGTATCGTTTAAAGACGGGGCGATGGGTGCAGAAGTCACGCGTATCGACAATGGTAAAACTTGGCTATTGAGTTGCACGGGCGGCGGCATGTCAGTTAACTATATGGGCGTCGATTTCGGTGGAAACGATCCTTACACATGCCAAATCACCCAAGACGGTGTAAAAGTCGGTGAGTTTGCGATGGAGCCTAAATCGGCACTGATTGATATCAGCTTAGAAAAGAAAGAAACAGGCACCGTTCGCGTTGGCGACACTCATTTCAATGTGGAAACCGTACACACTAGCCCTGATTCCATGATGGCGGTAGACATTCCATTGGGTTACAGCTTTAAACAAGGCACACAAGAAATTGCGGCAGTGCAAACCAACGGCACAATCGCAGTACAGATGCTGCCAGAACTTAGCGAGCAACAAAAAGATGTTGTTGCTATAGGTGCGGTTGCAAGTGCACTGAGCTGGCGTCCCGAGCAGTAAACGTCTCATACCCTAAAAACCAAAGCCGCTAAAACGAGCGGCTTTTGTTTACTAACAACACTTGTTCTTACAAAGGCTATTTTTCCAATCGAGCCGCATATTGCTTAGGCGTTAAACCACGATGTTTTTTGAACATACGATTAAAGCTCGCCACATTGGTGTAACCGAGGCGCGTCGCAATATCTTCAATGCTGACGTGCTTACTCAACAAACCCGCAGCAACATTGCTCAATACGTAACCCGATACCGTGGAGAAATTGAGACCTAGTTTATGAAGCCGGCGCTGAAACTGCTGGTCAGATAATCCTAACAACGCAGAGACACGCTCTAGCGTTGGTAATCCGTAATGACTGCTGTAGTGCACCACTTCATATATCACTTTCAACTCATCTTCTGGATCTGGCATATTGAGTAAATCATCCAAATCGGAAAAACTCATTGCTAAACGGTTGTCTTCGCGATGAATTACCTGCCGAGAAGCGAGACGGTCATCGCCGTTAATCCATATTTCGGTCTTGGGTTGGCTCCATTCTACTTCACAGCCAAAGTACTCTTTATAGAGCTCACCGTTTTTCCTAGAGCCAGAAATCATCACGCGCAATGGTTTGTAATCTTGTCCCAGAAATTCACGTAAAATCTTAATCATGAAAATCGCACAGCGAATGCTGTCATGTACTTTCACTGAGGTTTCAACGAAGGGGTTATGGTAAGTCCACTTGATGATCTTCCCTGACTGCTCGCCAGCAAAAAAAGCCCCCGATTGCAGGTTACTCACTCCGTAATTCACACGTCGAATAGTACTGGCTAAATCGTTACCAGAAAATAACCATCGACCGACAGGACCGAGTTTCTGCAATTCGATGCCACGACTCAAATTAAGCACCACATCAGGATCATTACTGAGTTGCTCAACACGTCGATACCATTCCGCGACCGCCTTTAAAGGCACCAATGTCATTGGGTTATGAAACACCGACGACGGGATCCCAAGCTCTTCAGAGCTCAAATTATACTTAGATAACGCGAGGTTATGCATATTTAAAATACCCATCGCGCGAATAAATCGAACCGTTTTCATAACCAATCACATCAAATTTAATCTTCTAGTGATTGAATTTGTCACAAACCCTCACCTATTTCAATTCCAGATCACAATACGCCAACAGTTTGATAGAGGAGTGTTTAATGAGTTTACTGAGTGTCCCATTTGTCGGAACAGGCGCAGATACAGCGTTACATGTTGTCGCTGCCGTCGTTTTAATCGCGAGTGTCGCTGGCGCATGTTACGGCTTTTGGAAAATCCATGAGTTGCCAATCAATAAGGCACACAGCAAAGACCATCACCAGATAGGGCTTATCACCGCCCTCACCTGGATAGGATTTGTCTGGCACTGGGTATGGGTGTTAGCCGTAATCTTTGCATTCGTTGATATGGAAAAAGCCATCATCAATCTGCGCGATACATGGAAAAGTAAACCGCAAACAGAAACACAGCCACAAGAGGAGGCATAATGTTAGAAGGTTTAGCGGTATGGGCACTCTTCATCTACCTGCTCCGTTTAGTCGGTATGCCTTGGAACAAAGCAACCAAATCGTTCGCTTATCTTGGCGGTTTAGGTTGGTTAATGTTCGTATGGGTAGGTCTCATTAACTTCACGCCTATGGACTTATCTGGCGGCTCTGTTGTGCAATCACCGCACATCCAATTGCGTCCAGATTCGACCAACGTGAAAGGCAAAGTTGACCATATTTACATCAAACCAAATCAACAGATTGAGAAAGGTCAGCTCATTTACGAACTCGATCCAACGCAGTATGAGATCGCATTGAACCAAGCGAACGTGTCAGCTGATTCGGCTCGAGTAGCACTGGCAACAGCACAAGGTGATATCGAGATTGAAGAAGCAAACCATCAAGCTCTGGTACAAGATCTAGAAACCTCCAAGAGCCAATTAGAAGCGGCGAAAGTTGACTACAAATTGCAGAAAAAGATGCTCGATCGTTACGTTGAACAAAACCGTGTGGTCCAAAACACCATCACGGAAAGCGACATCGACAAACAATCGAGTGCCGTTGATATGGCACGCCACAACGTGTTAACTCTTGAATCTCAAATTAAGAAAAAACAAGTTGATATCTCACGAGCAAAACTGGCAATTCATAAAGCAGAATTAGCAGTTGAAACCAAACAGGCTGAATTGCGCCAAGCTGAGGAGCAAATTGCAAAAGCGCAATGGGATTTGAACAGTACGAAAGTTCACGCACCAGCAGATGGCTTTGTGACCAACTTTATCTTGCGTGAAGGTCAACGTGTTTCGATGATGCCGCGTATCAATATGTACACCAACGAGAAGTACGTTTTGATGCGCGTCAATCACCAAGCGATTCGTAACATCAAACCAGGTCAACCTGCGGAATTCTCTTCTTCGGTTTATCCTGGCAAGATCTTCTCTGCAACCGTAGAGGGCATTGTTGAAGCGACTGGTGAGTCACAAGGCAACCTACTTGGTTTGGATGATTCCGTTCGCGCTACAACTGGCAAGAACTTACAGAATAAGCATCACTTTGTCCGCCTTAAGATTGACGAGCCAGAAGGCTACGATATCCCTGTCGGTTCGGTTGGCTTAGCATGGGTCAGCGGCGAGAAGCCGATCGGTTTCCTAGCGTTCTTGGATGTGATTCGTGGCATCATCATCCGAATGAAGTCTCAACTGTACTTCTTCTACTCTATCTAAACTCATAAACCGCCAGTTCTGCTGGCGGTTTTCTTTTCATTTGTATCCAAGCACGTACTTTTCCCGTATAACAAATAGTTAGTCATAAGTGGAGAAGATTCATGTCGGCAAAGGAAAGAAGCCTACCTACCCATCGTATCTCAAGATTCAGCAAGTTTGCTTCCCTTGCAACCCGTGTCGCAGGCAACGTAATTGCAGAAGGCACTAAACAAATCGCCAAAGGTAATAAACCTAAAGCGAAAGACCTGTTGCTGACGCCACAAAACATCGCGCGTTTAACAGACCAACTTGCTCACTTGCGTGGCGCTGCAATGAAGCTTGGTCAAATGCTCTCAATGGATGCTGGTGATGTTTTAGAACCTGAACTCGCCGATATTCTCTCCCGCCTTCGCTCCAACGCAGACCCGATGCCAGCCAAACAGCTAAATGGAGTAATGGAAAGTTCATTAGGGACGAATTGGAAAGCCGAGTTCCTGTCCTTTAACTTCAAGCCAATTGCCAGTGCCTCAATCGGACAAGTACACCAAGCCTACAGCGACGGAGGTGATAACCTAGCAGTCAAAGTGCAATATCCTGGCATAAGAAAGAGCATCGACAGCGACGTAGACAACGTGGGTACTTTGCTCAAAGTCGTTGGGTTGATTCCCGAGTCTGTTGATTACAAAGGGTTGCTGGAAGAAGCCAAAAAGCAACTGCATGATGAAGCCGATTACGCACGAGAAGCGCAATTTGCCATTCGTTATCATGACGCTTTGAAGGATCACCCTCATTTTGTCGTGCCAAAGATTCACACTGAAAGTTGTTCAGAATCCGTTCTCGCTATGGAATTCATTGATGGCAGCCCGATTGAGCAAATTGAACACTATGACCAAAATACACGTGACTTCGTTATGCACAGCCTGCTCGAATTGCTATTCCGAGAGCTGTTCGAATTCAAGATGGTGCAAACCGATCCCAACTTTGCCAACTATTTATACATAGAGAACACCCGTCAAATCGGCTTGTTAGATTTCGGTGCGACTCGCGAGTACAGCGAACGATTCAGCACTGGTTATCGCCAAGCTTTTGCATCGGTTGTTAACGACGACGAACAAGGCTTGAACGATGCACTGGAACAGATTGGTTTCTTCAGCACAACCATCATGCCTACGCAGCGCCAAGCGATTCTTGATTTGGTAAAAATGGCATGTGAGCCAATGTTAGTGGATGAGCCTTATGACTTCAAAGCCAGTGGTTTAGCCCAGAAACTTCGAGAAGCTGGAACCATTCTAAGCATGGAGCAAGACTACTGGCACACGCCACCAGCAGATGCCCTATTCCTACATAGAAAGATCGGCGGAATGTACTTGCTGGCAGCCCGTATTGGCGCAAAAGTGAACATTCGCCAATTGGTCTCACCTTACCTACAGATAAGTAACCAATAGGCTATTGTTTTTCTGCTATTTTCGAGTACCTTGATCAGCTGCCTATAAGAATAATCTGACTGTCGGGGTGCTCGGTGAGTAAGTTTCAAGACCTCTCCACTCTAATCGAACAAATTGTCCAAGCAGACGAAGCGGATCAAGTCACCGCTTTGAATGATTCTATCGAATGCGGTCTCGAGCCCGGTGCTGTTGCGCTGATCCTCGAAGCCTTTCCTATCGATGATCGTGTGCGCTTGTGGCGTGCATTACCACTAGAGCTACATATTGATGTACTAACGGAAATGCGTGCTGAAGTGCGCCTTTCTATCATCGAAGCATTATCGGAAATAGAGCTAAAGCTCACGCTAGCCAAGCTAGATAACTTATCTTTAATCGAATGGGCAGACTCTCTGCCAGAAGAGTTCATCAATGAAGCACTAGAGCTTATCGAGAAAGATGAACTTGAGCTTTATGATCAAGCGAACGAATACGAAGACGAACAACTCGGTCGTTGGGCAGAGCGTAAGATAATCACCCTCCCTTTTAATATCACCGTTGGTAAAGCAAGACGCTTGATGGAGCGCTATAGCTACGATACACCACAGCAAGTGTATCTCATCAACCGTAAGAAACAGTTTCGTGGTGCGGTAAACTACTATGAAATCTTGCGTAGTGAAGCTGACGTCCGCCTTAAAACTTTAGCGATTGAGACCGTCACCGTACTCGATAGTAAAATGGAACTTCCGGAAGCAGTGGAAGCACTTGAGCACAGTGCGCTTCCGGCACTTCCGGTTACCGATGCGGATCAAACCCTGATCGGTGAAGTGGATTGGCAATTTGCATTGAGTACTCAACGTGAAATCTACGAAGCACGTTTGATGGCGGGTACCGGTATGGACGAAGGCGATGACTTATTCGCCCCTGTTTTAAAGAGTTCGCAAAAGCGTGGAGTTTGGTTGGGTATAAATTTACTCACTGCAATTCTAGCCTCCGTCACCATTGGTCTATTTGAAGACGTGATTGCACAGGTGGTCGCCCTTGCTGTGCTGATGCCAATAGTAGCCTCAATGGGAGGTATCGCTGGTAGCCAAACACTGACCCTGATGGTTCGTGCTATGGCATTAAACCAGATCACTCCAGGTAACCGTTTTGCATTACTCAAAAACGAATTGGGAATCGGCTCTCTTAATGCATTGCTGTGGGCGCTGATCATCGGTGGTTTAGCAGGGCTTTGGTTCCAATCTCCCGTATTGGGCGGCACCATTGCTCTGGCGATCATCGTCAATATTGTTACTGCAGCCTTATTTGGTGTGGTTATCCCAATAGTTTTAGACAAGCTCAAACTCGATCCAGCATTGGCGGGCTCAGTGATTCTGACCACGGTAACGGATGTCGTTGGCTTCTTTGCCTTCTTAGGTACCGCAAGCCTAGTAATGTTATAAAAAGAATTACTCTAGTTAATTAATTCATCATTAGCATTATAATTACAAATTGCAATCCGCATTTGCAATTTGCAACAAACAGCTAAATTTAGGCAACTCATATCACAGAAACCGTGTTTTTTCGGTGGTTTTAAAGTTGGCACACTAACTGCATTATTTAAAGTGACCCTTCTTAAGCCGAGGGTCACCTAGCCAACTGACGTTGTTAGTGAACTTGAATTTGTTCACAAGTATATAAGCCAATCGCACTCTTTGCGGTTGGCTATTTTTTTGTCTATTCCTTCTCCAACTTCTTCGATTTACCCTCCCGCGCTCAGCAACCAACCTTATTGAATAACTTTACAATCGATTACACACGTAAAAGTCACGACGTTATCTATTATAAATACCCACTTAACCCAAATCATCAAGTCAAACTTACAAAAGAATAAGCTTACAAATCGCCTTTCGATTAAATAACAAACAACGGTTACCAGCAAGCTCATAAAAACGTTTGCCAACCATCACTAAAATCAATCAAATCGCAATTTTATAAACAAACCACATAAATATGACATCATAACCACGAACTACCAATGACACCGATTTCATTACACATTACAGAAAACGAAACCCACTTGTAGCTAAACTTTTTTGATTTTTCAAAAAACCATAACACCATGTTTTAAAAAGCATTAATAAATAAAAACCTTAAAGCAAACGCTTAAGTGACAAAAAACTCATTGACTATGAGATTTACATCACGATAATACGCGCCGTTTGCCCAGAAATTGGGATCTATAATTCGTTTTAATTTTCTTTGCGGAGGTAAAAATGGCTGCAGACAATAACTACAGTCTTGGACCGGTTCCTAACACTGCCAGAAAGGGTGTTGCATCATTAACCATGGTAATGTTGGGACTCACTTTCTTCTCCGCAAGTATGTGGACAGGCGGTTCGCTCGGTACCGGACTTTCTTTTGATGATTTCTTCCTCGCTGTTCTTATTGGTAACCTAATCCTCGGCATCTACACTTCTTTCCTCGGTTACATCGGCGCTTCTACTGGTCTCTCTACTCACCTCCTTGCTCGTTTCTCATTTGGCTCTAAAGGCTCTTGGCTCCCTTCCGCTCTTCTTGGCGGCACACAAGTTGGTTGGTTTGGTGTTGGCGTGGCTATGTTTGCAATTCCAGTAAACAAAGCAACAGGCATTGACACAAACACACTCATTATCATTTCTGGTCTACTCATGACTGCAACGGTTTACTTCGGTATCTCTGCACTAATGGTACTTTCAGCGATTGCAGTACCAGCGATTGCTCTGCTTGGTGGTTACTCAGTAGTCGAAGCGGTAAACAGCGTTGGTGGTGTAGCTGAGCTACAAAAAGTACAACCAGCACAACCTATCGACTTTTCTGTAGCGCTAGCAATGGTCGTTGGCTCATTTGTCAGTGCAGGGACACTAACTGCAGACTTCGTACGTTTCGGCAAAAAGCCAAAAGGTGCCGTGATGGTCACAATGGTGGCATTCTTCATCGGTAACTCATTGATGTTCATCTTCGGTGCCGCAGGTGCCGCAGTAACCGGTCAATCAGACATTTCAGAAGTGATGATTGCGCAAGGTCTTCTTATCCCAGCTATCATCGTGCTTGGCTTAAACATCTGGACAACCAATGACAATGCGCTTTACGCATCAGGTCTCGGATTCTCCAACATCACAGGCTTGCCAAGTAAATACATCTCTATGGCAAACGGTTTAATAGGTACATTGTGCGCACTATGGCTGTACAATAACTTTGTAGGCTGGTTAACCTTCCTATCGCTTGCAATTCCACCAATTGGTGGCGTCATTATTGCGGACTTCTTCATGAACCGTAAACGTTACAAAAATTTCGCAGCAGCAGAGTTCCAAACAGTCAACTGGGCTGGCATTATCGCGGTAGCGATTGGCGTTGCAGCAGGTCACTTCCTTCCGGGCGTAGTACCTGTGAACGCGGTACTAGGCGGCACAATCAGCTACCTGATTCTAAATCCTATTCTTAATAAAAAGACACTGGCACAGCAGCCAGCGTAAGGAACCATCATGACAACACTATTGATCAAGAACGCAACGCTTAAGGGACAGGAAGGTCTCCAGCAAATTTTGATTGAGGATGGTCAATTCAAGCGTATTGAAGACAATAATGTAGAACTAGATTACACAGGTGACACTCTTGATGCGGAGGGCGGCATGGCTGTCGCGCCATTCTGTGAGCCGCACATTCACCTAGACACCACGCAAACCGCTGGTGAGCCGAGCTGGAACATCTCTGGTACACTTTTCGAAGGTATCGAGCGTTGGGCTGAGCGCAAAGAAATGCTGTCGATTGAAGACGTAAAATCACGCGCGAAACAAACACTTAAGTGGCAAATTGCAAACGGTGTACAGCACGTTCGTACTCACGTTGACGTTTCTGACCCTACTCTAATTGCTCTAAAAGCAATGGTAGAAGTACGCGAAGAAATGAAAGAATGGGTAGACATCCAAATCGTTGCGTTTCCACAAGAAGGCATTCTGTCTTATCCGAACGGCAAAGAATTGCTAGAAGAGGCAGTTCAGTTGGGTGCTGACGTTATTGGTGCTATTCCTCACTTTGAATTCACTCGTGAGTACGGCATCGAGTCTCTGCACTACGTTTTCGAACTGGCACAGAAATACGACCGTTTGATCGACGTACACTGTGATGAGATCGATGACGAGCAATCACGCTTTGTTGAAACACTTGCAGCGCTAGCGCACAAGTTCAACATGGGTCACAAGGTAACCGCAAGCCATACAACGGCGATGGGCTCTTACAACGGTGCTTACGCATCTCGCCTGTTCCGTCTGCTACGCATGTCTGGCATCAACTTTGTTGCAAACCCATTGGTGAACATCCACCTTCAAGGTCGCTTCGATGATTACCCGAAACGCCGTGGTGTGACTCGTGTAAAAGAAATGTTGAACGCCAACATCAACGTATGTTTTGGTCACGATGACGTCTTTGATCCTTGGTACCCACTAGGCACTGCAAACATGCTGCAAGTTCTGCACATGGGTCTGCACGTATGTCAGGTAATGGGTTACGACCAAATCAACAACTCACTTGATCTGATCAGCACCAATTCAGCACGCACACTGAACATTCAAGACAAACACGGCATTGAAGCAGGTAAGCCAGGTAGCTTGCTTATCCTTCCTGCAGAAAATGGTTTTGATGCAGTGCGCCGCCAAGTACCTGTTCGCTACTCTGTTCGCCACGGTAAAGTCATTGCTGAAACTCAACCGGCAACAACGCACATTCACCTTGGTCAACAAGAGCAAGTAACGTACAAGCGTTAATCTCTAATCTGCACATACAAAAAAGGGTCTGACTTGCATCAGACCCTTTTTTATTTCTTTACGCGTTGCGTTAGCTGTCTACGGCAACTAATGACATTTCTTAGCAACGAGGGTGTATTCCCTAAATAAACAACCTTGCCATCTTGATCAATGATTGCAGGAACAACCTTTAAGCCTTTCATGTCTGCGCCGTATTCCACCAACTTACGCTCTAGCTCATATAAATCCTGCATAGCTTAGGCTCAATTTATAATTCTCAATTTCGCGTGAATGCTATCCCTCTGAAGGAGGATTAATATTGATCCAGATCACAAAATGGCGATCCAGTTTATGCTTGGCTCAAACATGAGACAGCACAAGCGATCTTGCGCTATTTACACCATTTTAGATTGTTATCTGTTGTGATATTACTTCAAATTATATTTCAGAATATAGATAGTTTACGTAATAAATATTTGCACTCGTGTTGAACAAGCACTAAAGTTAGCAAGTTAGTTGAGCTTTATATTAAAAAGCCAAAAATCGCCCAAAGTAGATTTACCACTAACAACGTCAAAATTAGTGCTTCTAAAATAAAAGAATAAAACCATATAGGGTCAACAGCGATGTTGACCCTTTTCTTTATCTCTTTTTTATCGAGCTATTCAGTTAAGATTTGAGCTTTTTAATAAAAAACATTTACATGTGATAACTGACGGTTATCAGCGAGATAAGTGGATTCACAATCAAACAGCGTTCAATAATAGCTCCGAACCAAACATCTCGGAGTGAACACATGAACATTTTCAACAAAACAACATTGGTCGCGGCGCTATCTCTTCCCCTACTTGCAGGATGCGTGACTCCGGGAGAAGACGATCCAAATGCATTAACAAAACAAGGAGCCGCTGGCGGTGCACTTCTCGGTCTTACTATGGGCGCATTAACTGGCGACGCAGAGCTTGCAATGAAAGGCGCTGTCGCAGGTGGTGTTGCTGGCGGAGTAGCAGGAGCTGGCGCAGATATTCACAACAATCGAGAAAACATTCGCCATGATAGCCGTAACGAAGCGATTGGTGGCATCAATGGCGGTCAGAATACAGCAACCACCAACGCACCTCAGCAATGGCAAGAAATCGATAACTTTGTTGGGGATTGGAACGTAAACATCCAAAACCACAATCGCGATTTTAAAGGCTTAGACGGCTTACAAGCGCACGGTTCTCTGGCGAAAACAACAGAAGCAAATATTAAGGTGACCAACTCGCAAGGTGTTGACCTTAATGCCGCATTCACGTTCGACCAACAAGCTGGCTATCAATTGACATTAACTAACCAAGCAAAAGATGTATCGGTCGCATTTGCAGGCGAGCAACAAGCGCAAAGCAATCGCTACAACTTTTATCCGATGAACATTAACGACGTTATCTATCAAGGAATTCCAACCGGTGATGTACGTGTGGAACTAGGTTTCGCAGGTCCAAACGTTTGGACCATCGATAGCTATGCATACATCGACGGAGCAGAGCAAAAAGTGCAGACGTTCCGCTTCACTCGTACACAATAAAACGACAACGTATTCATCGTAACATCGCAATAACAACGTCTCATTTGGCAATTTAATAAAGGCTTAGGCATACTCTGTCTAAGCCTTTATTTTTTAGAAGAAATCCATGCCTCAACTCAATACATCAGAGCTCAACCGATTTGAGTCTCAGTTCCTTCAATTTATGCAACAAGAGATGCAAACCGATGCGGCTCACGACCTCAGCCATGTCCGCCGCGTAGTCAAGACAGCTCGCCAGCTTGCACTTCAAGAAGGCGCTGAGTTAGCAGTTGTGTTACCCGCAGCCTATTTGCATGATTGTTTCACCTATCCCAAAGATCACCCAAACCGTAAACAAAGCTCTGCTATTGCTGCAACCAAAGCCATTTCGTTTCTTGAAAGTATCGATTACCCTGCTCAATACCATGACGCCATTGCCCACGCGATCGAATCGCACAGTTTTAGCGCCAATATTACGCCAAATACTTTGGAAGCTCAGGTCGTCCAAGACGCAGACCGCTTAGATGCGCTTGGCGCTATTGGCGTTACACGCTGTATTCAAGTCAGCACGCTATTTGATGCCACTTTGTATAACGAACAGGATATGTTTGCAGAGCATCGAGAACTGGAAGATAAACGATTCACCATCGATCACTTCCAAACCAAACTGTTTAAAATTGTAGATACGATGAACACCAAAGCGGCGTATGAAGAAGCTGTGAAGCGTAAAGCGTTTATGCAATCTTACCTAGAACAGTTGCGCCAAGAAGTAGAAGGTTAATATGTCGGAAAGTCACAACCTAATTAAAGAGCTTAAACGCCAGCTCAAGTTGTCCGGTATACACTATGTCGATGTAGCAAAACACTTGGGCTTAAGCGAAGGTTCCGTAAAGCGCTTATTGGCAGAAGGCAGTCAAATTAGCCTCGATCGGTTGGAGCGAATCTGTCAACTAATTGGTTTGGAAATGGCAGAATTGTTTAAGCTATCAGCGGCACGTAACAAAGGGCTGGAATCGCTCATGTTAGAACAAGAAAAGCAGCTGGTCGACGATAAGGGCTTGTTGCTTGTTGCGGTATGTGTGGTTAATGGTTATCGCTTCGAGCAAATCATCGAGCAATACACCTTTGATGAATTGGAGCTCATACAAAAGCTCGCCCAACTCGACCGCCTCAATATCATTGACTTGCTACCAGGTAATAAGATTCGTCTACGTATCTCCCCGACTTTTCGTTGGCACACTGGCGGTCCTATTCAGCGCTTCTTCCAACAACAAGTTCAAGATGCCTTCTTCCAAAGCTATTTCTCCGCCGAAGATGAAAAACTGGTGATGGCGACGGGGCTGATGAGCTTGCCAACAAACAAAAAGATGCAACAGAAGCTACAGAAGGTCATTGATGAGTTTTACCAAATCTGCCAAAGCGACGACTCATTAGACATGAACGAGAAACACGGTACTTCTCTAGTGATTGCCATGCGTCGCTGGACATTTCCGCTGTTTAAGCCTTGGGAACGTAAATAGGGAATACCTGATGCTCGATAAACTCAAAAGCCTATCTATTAAGACAAGACCTGTTCTCCCTTTATTCGTGTTAATTGCATTTGGTGGTTTTGCTGTGTTCGTTGCCACGCTTCTGCAACTTTCCAATATGGTTAAAGAGTCTTATCTGATTCCGAGTGGTGTAGCGGCTTTATGGGCTCTTGCCGCTTGGGTGATGATCTCAAGCTTTCAGCATGTTCCAGAGCTTACGCCAAGCCTTGGCTTTTTCAAACGAATGAAAGCTCGCATGGTACGTCTGTTTTTTTATCTCATTGCTTTGGGCTTTATAGGATTATCTGGCTTCATCCTATTTGTCACATTGAGAATGCTCAGTGTCTGGTTCCGACACTAAATTCATACTCGTAATACATAAAAGCACCAGTTCGTATCAAATCACGAATTTATGCAATCAAAAGTAGCATTAAGTGTTACTTTTGGTTTCTCATAACGTAACTCTTTTCTTCACACTGGCTTCCTAAAGCCAAGCCTTTAAAGTGCTCCCATCTCAACGCTATTTCGCCTTTACGGAGCCAGCATGTTTCTCACTAAACGATTCTTCCCTTATTTCGTCACTCAGTGCCTTGGTGCACTGAACGACAATATCTACAAAAATGTTCTTTTACTGATGGTGACGTACAGCCAAATTGACTCACTGCCAATGTCGGTTGACCTTTTTGTTAACCTTGCAGCTGGCTTGTTTATCCTTCCCTTTTTTCTGTTTTCTGCCCACGCAGGTGCGATTGCAGACAACATGGACAAAGCAAAATTGATCCGCCGCTTAAAACTTATTGAATTAGTGATCATGAGTTGCGCTGCGACTGCCATTATGACGCAGAGTGCTATCCTGATGCTCGTCCTCCTCTTCATGACTGGTACTCAATCGGCTTATTTTGGTCCAGTGAAATACGCTCTACTTCCTCAAGCGCTAAAGTCGAATGAACTAGTGAAAGGTAACGCTTGGGTTGAGATGGGGACTTTCCTTTCGATTCTGATTGGTACATTAAGCGCTGGTCTATTACTCGCAGTTCCAAACGGCATGATTATCGCCTCTTGCATTGTGATTACGCTATCTCTGCTTGGTCTGTTAAGCAGCGCTAACATCCCTTCTCTGCCAAGTAAGAAAAGTGACAAAGTAAAGTTCGAGCCTATTACTGGTTTGAAGAAAACGCTCAAACTGGCACAAAAACAACGCGGTATTTGGATGTCGATTCTAGCCATCAGTTGGTTCTGGTTTATGGGCGCAACTTACCTGACCCAATTTCCAAATTTTGCTCGCGAACACTTATTCGCAGACAGCACTGTGGTTTCTCTATTATTGGCTCTATTTTCAATTGGTATCGCTACGGGTTCATGGCTATGTGAGAAGTTGTCTTTCAATCAAGTAGAACTGGGCATTCTGCCATTTGGTATTTTGGGCTTAACAATTTTCAGTGCAGACCTTTTATGGGCAGTGCCTGCAATCGAATCTTTTCCGAGTCAGTATTACGATATACATAACTTTATTACTCAGTCTTCGCATATTCGAGTGATGTTCGATTTGTTCTTGGTTGGTGTGAGCGGCGGTGTGTTTATTGTTCCCCTTTATGCGTTTATCCAATCACGCTCTGAAGAAGGCGAATGTGCTCAATCTATTGCAGCCAATAACATAATGAATGCACTATTTATGGTCGCTTCTGCTGCTGTTTCAATATTGATCTTAAGTGTTTTAGAGTTCTCTATCGTTGAACTGTTTGCCATTTTGGCCGTCGGTAACTTCATCGTAGCTGTCTACGTTTACCGCCAAGTACCTGAGTTTACTCAGCGCTTTGTTAGCTACTTACTAAGCCACTGTTTGTACCGAGTATCCGTAACTGGTCGTCAGCACATCCCAGAGCAAGGTGCAGCCCTGATTGTGGCAAACCATGTGAGCTATGTAGATGCTTTGATTCTAATGGGCACATCAACCCGCCCAGTGCGATTTGTGATGGACAAATCAATCAGCGAGCTGCCTGTTCTTAAATACGTCTTCCGCCATGCTGGCGTCATCCCAATTTGCTCTCCACGCAAATGCGCAGAGACTTACAAAAAAGCTTTCGAACAGATTGAGCAGGCTCTTAGTAACGATGAAGTTGTTTGTATCTTCCCTGAAGGTCGCTTGACCTCAAATGGCGAACTAGGCGAGTTCAGACCCGGTGTTGAGAAGATTTTAAAGCGTACACCTGTACCCGTGATTCCAATGGCGTTAAAAGGCTTATGGGGATCTTTCTTCAGTCACAAAAATGGACATGCGTTAACTAAACGCCCTACTCGCTTTTGGTCTCGTATCGAAGTCAATATCGGTGAGTTATTGCAACCAGCCACACTAGATCGCCATTTGTTACAAAAAGAAGTGCAAGATTTGCTAATTCGCTGACAGTAGCCCTGTGGAGAATTTAGTAGGATAAAATCAACATCATAAATCTAGGAGGTATTATGAAAATCATCATCTTACATGGTCTTTATATGCATGGGCTGGTCATGCAGCCTCTTAGCCAAAAGCTGAGAAAGCTGGGCTACGAGACCCAAGTATTGAGTTACAACACGGTTTCAATTAATGAAGAATCGCTATTTAACTCCATCGACAAAGCGCTTAACCCGTTGACTGCTAATGTGTTAGTGGGTCATAGCCTAGGTGGCTTGATGATTAAACGATACCTCGCAAGCAGAAAACCATCGACAAGCCTCGTTTCTCACGTTGTTGCAATTGGCTCACCACTGAAAGGCGCTTCCATCGTGACTCGCATTCAGGATTTAGGTTTAGGTGCGATTCTTGGTAACTCACCATACCATGGTCTGAATAAGCACGAGGACAGTTGGACTTTCCCACAAAAGCTTGGCAGCATCGCTGGCACGATGGCAATTGGTGCAAGACCCATTCTAATGCACAGAGACAACACCATGTCTGACGGTACGGTTACTGTCGATGAGACACGCTTAGAGGGCATGCAAGACCATATTGAGACCAAACAAACTCATACCAGCCTTATATACAACACCTACGTGCCTGCACAGATTGATCACTTTATCAAAACTGATCACTTCAGCCGATAGCGCACTTTTCCATCAAGTAGTTGCAATCTACTTTTCAAGCCAAGGCGTTCGCAGTACTATCCCTACTCCGACCACTCATTTGAGTGTCGGAGTTTTTTACTTCTGACCATATTGGTTGGATTCAATGTTCTCAGGGCGGGGCGAAATTCCCCACCGGCGGTATACTCTTTTGAGTGAGCCCGCGAGCGCTCGATTCGTCGAGGTCAGCAGATCTGGTGAGATGCCAGAGCCGACGGTTATAGTCCGGATGAAAGAGAATAAGAAAACATCAGCGTTTTCCTCAACGTTCTTTGTTGATGAACACTGGTGCACTTCTTTTTGGATCGCATTTTTATTGCGTGGGTTTGTGCCAACTTACCGTTGGCGGCTCAGCGCATGCATAAAATGTGACGATCCCTCATACCGCCCTGATTCTGGTGATATTTAGGAGTTAACCATGAATCAGTCATCACTACTTGCCGAATTTGGCGACCCAATTACTCGCGTTGAAAACGCACTTATCGCACTTAAAGAAGGTCGTGGCGTACTTCTTCTCGACGATGAAGATCGTGAAAACGAAGGCGACATCATTTATTCCGTAGAGCACTTAACCAATGAGCAAATGGCTCTTATGATCCGCGAATGCAGCGGTATTGTTTGTCTGTGTCTGACCGATGCTCAAGCAGACAAGTTGGAACTGCCACCAATGGTTGTAAACAACAACAGCGCAAACCAAACGGCTTTCACGGTTTCTATTGAAGCAAAACATGGTGTAACAACTGGCGTTTCTGCCGCTGACCGCGTGACGACCATCAAAACAGCTGCTAACCCAAATGCAAAACCAGACGACTTGGCTCGTCCTGGTCACGTGTTCCCGCTGCGCGCTCGTCCTGGTGGCGTAATGACTCGCCGTGGTCACACAGAAGGCACTATCGATCTAATGCAAATGGCAGGTTTGCAGCCTGCTGGCGTGTTATGTGAGGTGACAAATCCAGATGGCACTATGGCAAAAACACCAGAGATCGTCGCGTTTGGTCGTTTACACAACATGCCAGTACTGACCATCGAAGATATGGTTGCTTACCGTAATCAATTTGATTTGAAGCTAGCGTAATCAACACGTATTTGCTCTAGTAAAAAGCCGCTGAACTCAGCGGCTTTTTTGATCGATTTGGTTCCTTTTCTAGTAGTTATACTTAGTAAAAATAAAAGGAATCAACATCATGAAAGGAATTACTCGCAGCGCACTTATCGCGACACTACTCTCCACCAGCTCTTTGACTTTTGCATCGAGTTGCCCAGATATCTTGCAAGGTAAGCAACGACTTCTCAATTCAACAGAAGAAATAGCCCTGTGTGATGCCTTTAAAGGCAAAACACTATTGGTTGTGAACACCGCGAGCCAATGCGGCTTCACTCCCCAATTCGAGCAACTGGAACAGCTACACCAAACGTACAAAGATCAAAACTTTTCAGTTGTCGGCTTTCCTAGTAACGACTTTCGTCAAGACCGTGGTAGCGAAGAGAAGACCGCAAAAATCTGTTACCTCGACTATGGTGTCACCTTCCCTATGATGGCTAAAACGTCTGTCCTAGGTGAGGATGCAAATCCAGTATTTACCCAGATCAGTACCCAAGCGGGCATTACACCGAAATGGAACTTCTACAAGTTCTTGATCAATAAAGAAGGCAAAGTCGTCGCGACCTTCCCAAGCTCAACCTCTCCAACAAGTACTACGCTTACTAACATGATTGAACAGCAACTGTAAGGAAGGCTGCTATGACAACCACACGTACGACGATGTTGCAATTGGGTTATTTGGGGCTGTTGCCATTTCTGTTCAGCTTGGTTCTCATCGTTACGGAAAGAACTTTGTTTAACTTGTCTGGGGAACAATTTTTTATCGCTTACAGTGCAGTGATTTTGAGTTTTCTCTCAGGAGTACTTTGGGGCAATGCTATTGATCATTTTTATCACCGCTTGAGTCGCAATGCATTGGTGCTCAGTAATTTATTTGTACTACTCGCTTGGGGAGCGCTACTACAAGGTAACAAACACTATTTGATTGCAACTCTGTTATTGGCTGCTGGTTACATTGCCGTTTGGTACGCGGAAAAGCTGATTCGGAAAATAGAAAAAGAGGCGGAGCCAAAAGGTTACCAGATGATGCGAGGCAAGCTCACGACAGGCGTAGTGCTCATGCATGGGTTGGTTTTAATTGCATAAGCTGGTCTGTCCACCTACCAGATCACAAAATTACTGTTGTTATATAAAACAATGTTCATTTCGTGAACCTATAGCAATTTTGAACACTGTTTTGTTCCAATTATGAACAGGCAAGCATATAAGTACTCAAAAGCATTCACAAAGGATATGAATATGTTTTTTCGTAAACTTCTTTTTAGTACTGCAGTTATCAACGCAACAGCAGGTTGCGTGTCTTACCAAGCTCATCAAGCTGCGGTCAATACGGTGAATAACACTGGCGTGGTTTTAAATACCGTGGTGAAAACCACTATAGCCCAACCTTGTAACGTTGCCGTCACCATGGCGAGCTTGTTTTACCCAAACGCGATCTTTATGACCGATATGCCAACAGCAGCTTGCACAGCCGTCCTACGCTAAAGCGAACAAAACAAAAAAATGGCGACCTCATTGGTCGCCATTTTTCATTTTATAATTAAAGCGTTAGTAAGTAGTTTACCAACTTGTTGTACTCATCGTAGCTTCGGATTTCGTTCGGTAATACGATGTACTTGTTGTTAACAACCACCCCCGGAACACCAGTCAACGTACTTTGCTTAAACTGCTTATCGAAACCCTTTTGCATCGAGTTTACGGCAAAGCTGTTGTATGCCGCATCAAATTTCTTACCATCTACCCCATTGTCCACAAAGATTTGCTTCAATTCAGCTTCATTTTGAGGAGCTTGACGTTTCTGGTGAATTTGAGCAAACATCGCCGGTACCATCGTCTTCTCTACGCCCAAAGACACCATTGTCGCGTATGACTTCGCCATCGGCACCGCCATATTGCCGCCCATAAATGCGACATGTACTTTCTCAAAACTCGCGTCTTTTGGTAGCGATGGTTTTAGGTTATCGATGACTGATTCAAATTTGTAACAGTGTGGGCAATAGAAAGAGAAAAATTCGGTTACTGTCGGTTTCTTCGACTTCTCTACGTCCAACACTTTGTAATGTTTACCCGCTTCAAATTGCGCAGCGTGAGCAGTGAATGCCAGTAATAGAGTGCTACAAAGAGCAAATAGCTTTTTCATGTTTGATTCCTTCAGGCACACGTGTGCCGTATTCATTAGTGAGTTTTTAAAAAGCCCAGCAGGGCTGGTTTGTGATGAATAAAAGGATCAAACAATAGGAGGACGGTAAGGTTTATAAACCACAGTCACTGCTTTCGGTGTGGGTGATTTATCGATCAGTGCGAGGCTATGCGGGAGCAAGATGACATCATCTTGCAAAAGGTTAGTTGGAATTTTCACGATACAGGAAGAGCTGCAACTGGTATGTGCTTGCTGCCCTTTTTCCATCAAGTGATCACTATGGTGCGACTCGATGCAATCCTTGCTATCTACACCCATTTTTTGATGAAGTTCAGCGACAGGGTCTTTGTTTGAACTCACTTCAATTGGTGCCGTTGCTGCACGCACACTCGACACGACACCCGTTAGCAACATGGCTAATAGACAAAGCATTGTCGTCAGGAATGTACGGTTAAAACTCGGCATACAACTTCTTCAAAATATGGTGAATCTTCATCATACAGAATCCTTCTTTTCATACAAGCCAATCACTTAGTAGCACGTTCACAAACCAGAGGATTCTGACACTCGATACCGACTGCAATGCCGATAACACTTGAAATCCTTATGAAACCTGAGTAATAGTTAGATCAGTTTTTGTACAAACAAGGAAAGATTAATGCTTAAAAAGAGATTCTTTAAAACAAAAGACGAAGTCGAAGTCACGTTCGAGCTAGACAAAAACCAGTGGGAGTCGATTCAAATTGCAGGCGACTTTAACAACTGGCAACCAGAACCAATGAAGCTCGTGAAGAAAAGTGGACAGTTTAAATTTAAAACACGCTTGCCGAAAGAACAGAATATTCAGTTCCGTTACCTATTTAACGAAGCTGAGTGGGAAAACGACCCACAAGCGGATGCCTACGTACCAAATGGTTTTGGCAGTGATAACAGTGTCGTGTGCACTCAAGAGCAACCAGCTTAATCACACAGACAGAAAAGATAGGCGTACTCAGTGCGCCTTTTTTATCGCCAATTTTTCATCGAGTCACCATTAATTGTTGCTATACAACAACAGTGTTTTACCTAAAGTGATATATATCAACAAAAGCCATTTCCTTAATATACCCACATCGCAGCGAGATAGATGTTCTTAACTAAAAGCTGCTCTCATACAAAAGCAACTCTCAAACAAAGAGATGAAGGAAACAAAAGATGAAAAAACTGATTGTAATTACAGGTGCAAGTTCTGGTATCGGTGAAGCAATTGCCCGTCGTCTAAGCGATGAAGGTCACCCACTTCTTCTTCTTGCTCGTCGTGTAGAACGTTTGGAAGCCCTAAACCTGCCAAACACGCTATGTGAGAAAGTAGACGTAACAGACAAGTCTTCATTTGAAGCTGCGATTGCGAAAGCGGAAGAGAAATTTGGTCCAGCTGATGCACTAGTAAACAACGCAGGTGTGATGCTACTTGGTCAAATTGACACACAAGATGCATCAGAATGGAAACGCATGTTCGACGTGAACGTACTTGGTCTACTAAACGGCATGCAGTCTGTGCTTGCACCAATGAAATCACGTAACAGCGGTACTATCATCAACATCAGCTCAATCGCAGGCAAGAAAACGTTCCCTGATCACGCAGCTTACTGTGGTACTAAATTTGCGGTTCACGCGATTTCTGAAAACGTTCGTGAAGAAGTCGCAGCATCGAATGTTCGTGTAACAACAATTGCCCCAGGTGCGGTAGAAACCGAACTGCTTTCTCACACAACATCGCAAGAAATCAAAGATGGTTACGGCGCATGGAAAGAGGACATGGGCGGCGTTCTTGCTGCTGACGACATCGCACGTGCAGTTGTATTTGCTTACCAACAGCCACAAAACGTTTGCATCCGTGAAATTGCATTAGCACCAACTAAGCAACAGCCTTAATCTATACGATTTTAAGACGACGAAATTCAAAAAGCGGCTTCAAAGCCGCTTTTTCTCTTTATGTAATCAACGCTCTTCATGTAATCAGCAATCTTCGGTAAATGAGGCGACCGTAACGCTACCGCCGGAGACAGCATCTTTGTAATAAACGTAGCATTTCTTGTGCCACACGTTATCTTTCGTAAAGCCAATAAACGCTTCTCTACCCGCGGCATCACTGCCTTTGTTTGTAACGTAAACTTGCTCAGCATCGATATTAAAGCTCCGCAAAACATTATCTCGGTGTGCAGTGGGATACCCATTACAGGTATAAATGTCATCGATATAGGTATAACACTGGTTTTCAAGGCCTTGAGTCAGGGCCTTAGAGAACACAATATCCGAGCCTGTTTTCATCACCGCTTCGATTTCTTTTAATTTTGCCACGCGTCCATCACTAAAAAAACCTAAAATTCGAGGTGCAGAAGTGACAGACACGAGGGCCAATACAACGACAACAATAACCAGCTCTAACAAAGTAAACCCTTTGCTTCTCCTCATAATCTATCTCTCTACAAATCCAAGCAAGCCACCAAAGTAATGAAGAAAATTATTTCATAACCACACAGTCGCCACGTAAGCGTTTGTAAGAGGTCGTGCACTTCGTAGACAAAAAAGCCGAGCAGTTGCTTGCTCGGCTCAATCGGCTAACGCTGAAGAAGAAACCTTCTTTACTTCCTCGGCTTAATCGTTCGATAAGCCACATCAGTTAGGTAGTCATTTAGGCGATGTGATGCCGTGACCGCTTCCTCGGCATCAGTATGGCTGACAGCGCGTAAAACGGCAGCATGAAGAGAAGATGCTTCAACCAAATCTGAGTCTTGGTTTTTAAATGCAAACCAAAAGCGACGGGATAAACCTTGTAGTGGTGCCATCGCTAACTGTAGATATTCATTACATGCAGCTTTGACGAGCAAGGTATGGATTTCTTTAAGTAAAGACGCGTAAAGCAGGTCATCTTTGTTTTCTGCACAAGCTTCTAACTGCTCAGCCAACATTAACATCTGCTGCTTCTCTTCAACACTTGCTCGCGAGGCAGCGTAGTTGACACATAAGGCTTCAATGTCGCGACGGACTTCTAGGATCTTTAGTTGGCTCTCGACAGAGATTGCTGGGATTTGAATTCCACGTCGCGGGTGGATCTCAACCATACATTCATAAGCCAATCTTTGTAACGCTTCTCGAACTGGAGTTCGCCCAAGCTCTAACTCTTCTGCCAACTGCTTTTCACTGACCATACTCCCTGGTTCTAATTCGCGGAAGATGATCATTTTTTCAAGCTTGCTGTATGCAACTTCTGTCTTATTGACTGAATTTACGGTCATTCTCGTTCCTATTCCATTGATCAATCTTTTAGTGAGCAATCTCACGATAAGAAGTTTTGCCATTGTACCAAAAAAAGAAATACGAATATATTAAAAACATACAACTGATATATCAGATGAACATCAGTCATCTATTAGTGAGGTAAGAATGAAATCTTGGAACATTATCCGTCGTTATGAACACACTCCTGACCTACCTGTTTTGGCTGAAGTAGAAGTGTTAGTCATTGGCGGAGGTCCTGCTGGTGTTGCCGCAGCTGAAACGGCTGGTCGTCTAGGTAAGAACACTTGGCTAATTGAGAAATACGGTTTTTGCGGTGGTGCTGCCGTCGCGGGCTTATCTGGCACTATTTGTGGTATGTACATGGCATCGGACGATGAAAATGCGCAGCCAGAACAAGTAGTATTCGGTTTTACAGAACGTTTTCGTCAAGCATTAGAAAACAAAGGTGGTGTCACTGCTCCACAGCGTTACGGTAAAACGTACACAGTGACGCACGATCCTTTGATGTGGCGTGAAGTTGCTGATGATTTCCTAGAGCAAGCAAATGTCAAAACTCTATTCCATACGTCAGTCACTGGCGTGATCATGGAAGGTGACACATTTAAAGGCGTGATCATCGAATCAAACGCAGGGCAAAGTATCATCTTAAGTAAACAGATCATCGATGCTTCTGGTGATGCTGCTGTGGTAGCTCGTGCGGGCATGGATTATTACTTTGGCGACAATGGTCGTATCCAAAACCCAACCATGTTCTTCCGTTTTGGCGGTGTCGATATGGACACTTATCTTGACTACTACGGCAACGACACGATCTGCCCTCCAAAAGTCACCGAAAATATTCTTGCAGCCAACGAAAGCGGCGAATACCAGTTGCCACGTCATAAGATTTGGATTTTCCCGACCACACGCGCGAATGAGCTGATGGTCAATGCGACACGCCTTGCAGGTCAAGATGGACGCATGCTGAACGTCATTGATCCTGAAGATTTCACAGAAGCCGAAGTGTTCGGTCGTCGCCAAGTTCGTGAGTACGCCCGTTTCTTGAATAACTTTGTTCCAGGTTGTGAACAGGCATTCGTTGTCGACACCGGTGTAGAAGTCGGCATTCGTCAAACGCGCTCTATTGTTGGTATCGAAACGCTAACTAATGAAGACGTTGTTAACTGTCGCAAGCGTGAAGACGGTATTTGCCGTACCCCTTGGCCTATTGAATTGCACTCCGGCGATAAACCAAAACTGCACTGGCTAATTAACGATTACTACGACATCCCATTCCATACGCTAGTGCCAGTGGTTGGTGAAAACATCATTGTTGCTGGTCGATGCTTGAGCGCTGAACACGAAGCGCTTGCTTCTGCTCGCGTCACCGCGCAATGCTTTGAGCTTGGTCATGCAGCTGGCGTTGCTGCTGCACAAGCGATTGATACAAATACGGCGATTCGTGACTTAAATGTCGCGGAGATTCGCGCCACCATGATTAAAAATGGCTCACGCCTGTAAGGACTGAAAAATGACCGATCTAAAAATTGAACGTGTAGAACTTTACGCTGTAGCAGACCGCGATGCAGCACCTGTACCATGGGCAGATAACCAAGAACCTTTGTTATACACCAATAACATCGTCCGTCTAATTTGTAACGATGGTACAGAGGGGTTAGGCGCAACAATCAGCTACACAGAGAACGATTTTGACCGCTGCATTATCGAATCTCAACGCACCATAGTTCCAGGTTTACTGGGTAAAAATCCATTGGCAACTCAAGAGCTCTACAACTGGTTAATGGCGCGTTGTACTTGGGGTGGTCTGCCGGCTAAAGCGCCAATTGATATTGCAGCATGGGACATCAAAGGCAAAAAAGCGGGCATGCCTCTTTACATGCTTTTAGGTGGCGCTCGAAACAAAATGTTGTCTTACGCATCGACGCCAATGTTCGACACCGTAGAAGAGTACTTCCCGTACCTAGACGACTGTATTGCACACGGCTTTAAAGCAATCAAGCTTCACTGCTACTGCGTGTACGAAAAGGACGTTGCCCTTGTTGACGCAGTTCAGGCTCGTTACGGCAAAACAGGCATTCGATTCATGCTTGATACGGCAACCTTCTACACGCCAGAACAAGCAATGGCAATGGCCAAACGCCTAGAACGCTACCACTGGGAATGGTTAGAAGCACCGGTTTCTGATTACGACTACAACACTTATAAACGCCTAGTTAGAAACACTGACCTTGAGATTTCTAGTCATGGTAACTGCTTGTTAACACTGCAAGAAGTGACCTATGCCTTATCACAAGAGATGTGGTCTGACATTCGCCAAGACGCGACGGTTTGCGGTGGTATTACACCTCTAAACAAATGCTTCCACATTGCAGAGGGCTTCTCTAAGAACCTAGAGATCCAATCAATGGGTTACACGCTAACGCAAGCCGCAAACCTGCACGTCGCTCTTGCGCACAACAACTGCAAATTCTTTGAACAGTTCTACCCTTACGAAGACTTTGAGCTAGCGTCGAAAACCGTTATCCGCACCGACAAAGAAGGTTATGTCCGTGCTCCTGAAGGCAATGGCTTAGGTGTTGAAATGGATTGGGACAAAGTGAAAGAAATGTCTGTGGCGTCGTACGTTTTCGAATAAACCGCATGCTTCATGACATAAACAATTAATACAGAGACAGCAAAAGACTGACATCCCTCTAACCCTACACTGTCTGCCTTTCTAATTACTCGTATGGGAACGGGAGAAAGGCAGACACCCTGAGTGTCAGTGACAATAAACAAGGCCGTCCGAGTATTCTCATTAATAGACAATATTGGAAAGTCACAATGAAATTGAATACTTCAGAAATCGACTGGAAACTTACTTTTGGCAGTTTTGGATTTGTACTGCTTCTAGGTATTCTTGCAGTGGTATACCCAGAAGCCGTAAAAAGCACCATGAGCGGCATGCTAGATTTTACCGTCATTAACTTCGGTTCTGGTTTCCTTTGGTACACACTTTTTGCAACAGGTGCCCTATTGTTCCTCGCCTTTTCTAAATATGGCGATATTCGTATGGGCGACACCAAACCTAAGTTTACGAAATTCCAACTGTTCGCAATGGCATTGTCTGCGGGCATGGGTGCAAGCACCATGTACTGGGGCTTTATTGAAGCGGTATACTACTTCATGGACCCTCAGTTCGGTATTACAGATAAAGCCATGGCAATGGAATACGCTACAGCTTACAACATGTTCCACTGGGGCGCTGCAGGCTGGTTTATCTACCTCATTGTAGCCATCCCATTCGCCGTCGTATTCTACCTAAAGAAAAGCCGTCGAATGAGCTTAAGTGGTGTCATTAACTCACTGTTTGATGACCGTTTACCGGTTTGGGCACAAAAGTTTATTGACCTACTGTTTATCATCACAACGCTTGCCGCAACCGCATTAACATTAGGTTTGGGCATCCCGATGATTTCCTCTAACCTAGCGAGCTTAACGGGCATTCCAGACAATTTAATGTTGGGTATTGGCGTTATCCTTGGGTTGTCAGTGATCTTCTCTCTCAGCTCTTACATCGGCATTGAGAAAGGCATGGCCCGCCTATCTAGTGCAACCATTTATATCTGTGCAGCGTTTGTTGGTATCATATTCATCATCGGACCATCCGCTCTGATCATGAACAACTTAACCAATGGCATTGGTATCATGTTGACTGAATACATCCGCATGAGCACCAACACAGATCCATATGGCACAACGTTGTTCCCTCAATACTGGACAGTATTCTTCCTAGCGAACTGGATTTCTTACTCACCGGGTGTAGGTGTCTTCATCACTAAGATCATCCAAGGTCAGAAGCTAAAAGACGTGGTTCTCATCCTCGTGATTGGCGGCACAATGGGCTCTGCGGTTATCTTCGGTGTATGTGGCACCTTCTCAATGGATCTTGTAAACAACGGCGTCGTTGATGGTGTCAAACTGATTGGTGAAGGTCAGCCAACTGAGTTGGTGAAGCAAGTATTTGACTCAACATCTATTCCAATGTTGCTAACCGCTATCTACCTAGTCACGATGATTCTGTTTACAGTAACAACACTAGATGGCACCTCGTATTCACTAGCAGGCATCGCAACTAAACAGCTAGATGAAGAAGCAAACGTAAACCCAATGTTTCGTCTGTTCTGGTGCTTATTGCTAACAGCACTACCAATCATCTTCTTACTGATTAATGCTGACTTGAATATCCTTAAAGCGTTCCCTGTACTGATCATCGTATTGATCGTGCCAGTGTTCTTCATCGCGGCGGTTAAAACACTCCAATACCTTAAGCAAAACTACGGACAAATTATGGAGCATCAACGCCAACAAGACGAACTTCTTGCAAAACAAGCACAAGAGCAACAAGTTGAAGTAACAAACTCGACACCCGTTCCTCAAGCTAGCTAGCATCGACTTCTAACTCTCAAAAGCTCCGATAAACGTCGGAGCTTTTTTTATTGGTTGTTAAGTTCAATCACTACCGTCTATAAATTCCACAAGACTATTGATGTTTATTGAAATCACTGACAAATTTGTTTAAGTTTCAGGAAGAATTCCTACAAAGCGCATCACTGCCATGAATGTACAAGACACTAAGCAATCAATTTTCATCGTTGAAGACGATCCTAAACTGCAAGCCATGTTAAGCGAATACTTTGTTGAACAAGGCTTCGACGTCCGTTGTATCGATAATGGAACAGATGCTCCAGATGCGATTATAGAGGCTCAGCCCGACCTCGTACTGCTTGATTTAATGTTGCCTGGCCAAGATGGATTGAGCGTCTGCCGCCAGATTCGCGAGTGCTTTAAAGGCAAAGTCTTGATGCTAACTGCTAGCGACGATGATTTTGACCACGTCGCTGCCCTTGAAATCGGCGCAGATGACTTCGTAAACAAGCCAATCAAACCACGAGTTTTGCTTGCTCGAATCCGCATGCTTTTGCGTCGTAAGGAGGCAACGACGTCTGATTCCGATACTTGTCTAGAAGTGGGGTTATTATGCCTTAACCGCCTACGTAAGGCTTGCGCTCTAAATCATGAGCCCATTGCCCTAACCGATGGTGAATTTGACTTACTTTGGGTCCTCGCAAACCACCCTGAACAAACTCTTTCTCGCGAGTGGCTAACAAAAACATTACGTGGTATCGAATATGACGGCACTGACCGTACTATCGATAACCGCATCGTTACCTTACGCAAAAAGCTGGGCGACAGCACCACTCCACCACAAAAGATCATCACTGTGCGTGGTAAAGGCTACTTGTTTATGCCTGATGCTTGGAATGCGTAATGAAACGTATTTATCTGGAAAGCTTCTTAGGTCTGATTATTCTTTTTGTCGCCAGTTTAGTTGGTTACGAAATCATTGTTTATCAACTGAACACTGACTACGACTACCTACTGGAAGAGCATGAGGCGCAAGCTTTCCATGAGCTTATTTATCCGATTTATCGTGAGAAAGGTGAAGACTACACCATTCAACAATTGGAGAAATTCGCAACCTCTAGCCATATGTTGTTGATCGCTCAAGAGATGACTAGTGTCCCTCTTGAGGTTCAACAGGCTTTCGATGAAGATCCTTCCGTCAATACCGCGTTTGATGAGGATCGAGATTTATGGTTTCGATTTGAACCAGGCTCGCCAGTATTCAAATTAAGCCAAAACCCCAACAGCCCAATCATTCAAGCCATTAATTTTGACGACAATATCGTTTGGCTGTTCTTCCTCGCTGGATTTGCACTGTATTGTGTTCTGCTAATTTGGTTTTTAAGCCGCCGCGTAAGAGCATTAGAGAAGGTTACGATGGATTTTGCATCCGGTGATTTTAATGCTCGCGCCGATACTTCCAGCGCGAAGTCGGTGGGAACATTAAACAAAAGCTTTAACCATATGGCAGAGAAGGTCTCTCGTCTTATTACGAGTAACAAAATGCTAACCAATGCTGTCGCTCATGAGTTAAGAACACCAATCTTCCGACTCCAGTGGCAAGCCGATCTTCTGGCGGACGCTTCGTTAAATGAGCATCAGCAAAAATACGTCGATAGCATTGTAGAAGACATTGACGATATGGAAAAAATGGTTGAAGAATTGCTCTACTACGCAAAAATGGAGCGACCAAATTCCGAGATACAAACATCTACCGTGGTGTTATCTCGCTTTCTTCAATCGCTTCTTCCTAAATGGCAGCGCGATACGCCTTTATCCATTGTGATTGATGATGCCGAATCACAAGGCGTGGTTGTCAACGCCGATCCAACACTGCTCAAACGTGCACTCGATAACCTACTTCGCAATGCAATGCGTTATGCGAAAAAGCAGATCGTTTTGGAGCTGGTTGATACTCCCGACCACTGCTGTATTCAGATCCACGATGACGGCTGCGGAATTGAAGAGAAAGACTGGCCTCACTTGTTCGATGCATTTTATAGCGCCGATAAAGCGCGAAACAAAAGCACCAGTGGTTTTGGCTTAGGGCTCGCCATCGTAAAACAGATTGTCGAGTTACAAGATGGCTGCGTGTCTGTCTCTCACAGTCCTTTGGGCGGCGCATGCTTCACGGTATGCTTTCAAAAATAAAATCATAAACTTATCAGTAACTCCTACCTTGTTGTTACAAAACACGACATTTCAATACATACGATAGACAGAGCTCAAAAATAAAACAGTGTACATTTAATCCATCAATTCACAGCAATAATGGATTACAAAAATGTATAAACACCTTTTTCTCCTCACCCTTTCTTCCACACTTGCTGCTTGTGCCTACAACCAAAAGCCTGTCGTTGATATGACCAATGTCGACCAAGCTCAATACGAGCAAGACTTCGCTTATTGCCAAGGTTATGCCGAAAAAGTCGACAAAGGCGAAGCGGCGAAAACTGAAGCAAAAAATGGAGCTGTGACGGGTGCTCTTGTTGGTGCCGTAGCTGGCGCACTAGAAGATGGCGTCGGTGGTGCTGCCGTAGGTGCCGTAGCTGGTTCAGCAGTCGGTGCTGGCGCAGGTGCACTTGGCGGTGCAAATGACTCAACCAAAACCCAATCGCTCGTGCTTCGTAAATGCCTAGCAAATAAAGGCTATACCGTATACGACCTTGATTCATAACGTATAAATTAGCATCAATTGCATAAAATAATGGTCAGGCGACATCTTTTTCACAAATGTTTCACGCTCGACCTATTACTCTCAACTTTCGCAATTTGATGCCTTTTCTTTTATCAGGGGATGCTTATCCCTCAAGCGCCCCTTCTTTTTTGGCTCAGCAGTATAGGCCCCATTTTGAAACCAGGAAAAACAGGCATTCGCCGGATATTGGACGCAACCGGCTATTCACTTCAAGGATTGAAAGCAGCATGGATTAACGAAGCAGCATTTAGACAAGAGTTAGTACTGACGTTAGTACTCTCTATCGCTGCATTCTTGCTTCCCGTCACCATGCTTGAACGAACAATGATGATCAGCAGCTTATTGCTGGTTGTAATAGTTGAATTGATTAATTCCGCCATCGAAGCGGTTGTCGATCGTGTCAGCGATGACTGGCATGAACTCAGTGGAAGAGCCAAGGACATTGGTTCCGCAGCAGTATTTGTTGCGCTTGTTCTCGCCCTATTTGTTTGGGCGTCGATTTTAATTTAGTTACATCGAAGTACGTCAATTATGAAGACAATTGAACTACCAACTAAAGGTCTCTCTTACGTTACCTTTACGCTTTTACTCGCCTTGTATTTCGCCCTTGTGGTGAACATTCCCATTTACAAGGAATTGGTTCACATCCTTACTAATCTCGATCAAGTTAAGATCGGTTTCATTATTACCATTCCCATCTTCTTTTTTGCAGCGCTGAACTTTTTATTCAACTTGTTCAGTTGGCCTTGGATCAGTAAACCATTCTTTATCTTATTGCTGATCACCTCAGGTATAGTGAGCTACGCGAGCTACAACTACGGTACACTCTTCGATACCGACATGATCACCAATATTGTCGAAACTGATACCAGTGAAGCAAGTTCTTACTTCAGCGCTTACTCGTTGATCTGGACAGTTTTGATGGGGGTACTTCCTGCATTACTTGTCTTTAAAGTGAAGTTTCAATCGCTAAAAGGAAACTGGCTAAGATTCACATTAACTAAAATCGTCTCAATGCTTGCTTCTTTAGTGATCATTGCGGTGATTGCTGGTTTGTATTACCAAGACTACGCATCCGTTGGTCGTAATAATAGCTACTTAAAGAAAATCATTATCCCTACTCAGTACGTGTATGCGATCTCTAGTTATGTCAAAGAAACCTACCTGACAACACCACAACCATACCGTGAGATTGGCACTGATGCTAAGCAATCTCAGCTAGCTTTAGAACAAGCCAAAGAGAAGCCTACTCTGGTTGTCTTCGTATTGGGAGAAACTGCGCGTACTCAAAACTACCAAATCAACGGTTACGATCGCGAAACCAACCCATACACCAGCAAGCTAGACGTCATTTCATTCCAAGACGTTTCCTCTTGCGGTACAGCAACAGCGGTGTCCGTTCCTTGTATGTTTTCGCAACTGCCTCGTAGCGACTTCGATCGTAGTACAGCAGATAACCAAGACAATGCTTTGGATATAATGCAACGTGCTGGCATTGATTTGATGTGGAAAGACAATGACGGCGGAGATAAAGGCGTCGCGCATAAGATCAATAAGATGGATGTGGACCGCAGCCAGAAAAATGAACAGTGCAACGGCAGCACTTGCTATGACATCGCATTGCTAAATAACCTAGATGACCAAATCGCAAGCATGAAAGGTAACCGCCTTGTTGCGCTGCATCTCATTGGTAGTCATGGCCCAACGTATTTCCAACGCTATCCAAAAGACAAAGCCTTCTTCCAACCAGACTGCCCTCGTGCAGACATCGAAAACTGTAGCGTTGAACAAATCGTCAATACTTATGACAATACTATTCGCTACACGGACTTCGTTTTGGATCAAACTATAGCGAAATTGAAAGCGCTAGAAGACAAATACAATACGGCCATGATTTATGTTTCTGATCACGGTGAGTCTTTAGGTGAAAATGGCTTGTTCTTACACGGCATGCCTTACGGATTGGCGCCTGATTTCCAAAAGCGTGTTCCTATGATACTTTGGATGTCTCCGGGCTTTAAGCAAGCTAAACACATCAATACTGATTGTTTGGAACAAGAGGCGCAACAAACCGCGACGCACTCTCACGATAATGTATTCCACTCTTTACTCGGCATCATGGACGTAGAAACCGATGCTTATGATGGAGATTTGGATATCTTTAAAACCTGCAGAACATCTTAGTATCAAACAGCACGATAAAGCCTGATTCACATGAATCAGGCTTTTTTATGACCTTTTGCTCTCAGAAATCCAACAGGTTCTCGTTATAATGTTTATCCCGTCAACGAACAAAGTAGAACCAAATGAAAATTGGCATCATTGGCTTGGGCGACATTGCTCAAAAAGCCTACCTCCCTGTTATCACCCAAATTCCAAATGTTGAACTGGTATTTTGTACCCGTAACGCAAATACACTTAACACACTGGCTCAACAATATCGCATCACACAAACTTGTCAGGACTACCAACAGTTGGTTGGCATGGGTGTGGATGCAGTAATGATTCATGCAGCGACGAGCATTCACCCTCAAATCGCATCTTTCTTTTTAGAACAAGGCATCCCGACATTTGTTGACAAACCTTTGGCAGACAGCGCTGCTGAGGTGGAAAAGCTATACGAACTAGCAGAACGTGTAAGTCAGCCTTTGTATGTCGGTTTCAATCGCCGTCATATTCCGCTCTACAATCAGCATATGCTGGGCGTACAACAAGGCGAACTTTCAGGTCTGAAATCAATACGTTGGGAGAAGAATCGTCATCAATTACCGGGGGATATTCGTACCTTCATTTTCGATGATTTTATCCACCCTCTCGATAGCGTGAACATTACGACCAAAGCAGATCTACAAGACGCTTACATTACGCACCAAATGGAAGGCGACCAACTGGCTCGTTTAGATATCCAATGGCAGCATGGTGAGACACTGCTTCATGCATCAATGAACCGCCATTTTGGTATCACAACGGAGCGAGTCCAAGCTTGCTATTCAAATAAAGCGATTGAATTTGATTCATTTGTTGAAGGGAAAATGTGGCAAGACAATCAAGAGCAAAAGCTCAGCTTGAAAGATTGGACGCCAATGCTGACCAGTAAAGGTTTCCACTCTATGTTGCTTGATTGGTTTAACGTCATTCAGTCAGGTAAAGTCGCCACTGAAATTGTCCAGCGCAACATTGCTAGTCATCAACTTGCCGAAGCGATTTGTCAGCACATTGAACAATCAATGCGTCGATAATTGAGCACTAAAACGAGCGCGGAATGCTTTGGGTGCCAGTCCCATGGTTTTAATGAATACTTTTCGAAACGCGCTCGCATCTTGATACCCCACGTGGTAAGCAATCGCCTCAAAAGCGAGGTTGCTTGATTCCAGCAAGTCACATGCTTTTTGTACCCGGAGGTGTTGTAGATACTGATTCAAGTTCAAACCTGTCGCTTTTTGGAAACGTCTCTGAAGCGTGCGCTCAGTTAAACAACTGATCTCCGATAGAGCTTGGTTTGAAATCACATGGGAGAAATGATCGGCCATGTAGTGCTGAGCACTAAGAACGGCACTATCACCGTGTTGAAAATTAGGCATGAATTGCTGATAAAAACGTTGCTCTCTGGCACCAGTATCAACCACCAGCATCTTTCCCAATAACCGCATCACTGCAGGTGTGCTTAGCTGAGATACCAGCTCCAACCCTAAATCGAGCCAAGACATCATGCCACCAGCTGTGATGACACTGCCCTCGTTGATAAGGATGGATTCAGGCTTAAGCATCACGTTAGGAAACCTATCTCGGAATAACCCTGCCAGCCCCCAGTGTGTCGTGCACGCTTTGTTGTTCAACAAACCAGCTTGAGCGAGAACAAAAGCCCCGGCACATGCAGACGTAACAACCGCTCCTGCTTTGTGTTGCTCAAACAGCCAAGATGTTAACGCCTCACTTGGCGAAAGATAATATTGCTCCGCGCCGCTTGGCGGCAATATGACGACCGTGAAATCACCATCTCGAATAACGTCTCCTTGCCAATCAATGATGTCTGCATCAAAGCGGCATTCAGCACCCAACTCAATCGCAGCGCGGTTTGCCATCTCAAACAACTCCTGCAAACCAAAGACTGACGCTTTGGAGGCGCCCGGATAGCTCACTATGGCAATGTTTATCTCATTCATTCCAATTGTCGTTTTTAACCTATTTTTTGTCATTTTAGACACTGAGCAAGATAAAAGAAAGCACGCATAATAGCTCCCATACCAAAGCAATACATTCACTGAAAACAAAAGGAAAACACCATGAGCCAAGCAGCACTTCTTGTTATCGATCTACAAAACGACTACTTCCCAAATGGTAAATTTCCTCTATGGAATACAGAAGCAACGCTAAACAACATCAAGAGCGCAATTGCTAAAGCGAATGAGAAAAATATTCCTATCATTCATATTCAGCACATTGCGGATCCGGCAATGGGTATTGCACCTTTCTTTAATGAGGGGTCCGAAGGTGCTGATGTTCACCCTGAGATCTTAGCGCTGGCGCCGAGTGCAGATGTAGTTATCAAGCACTTTGCAGACAGCTTTGAGCAAACAAACCTTGAAGAAGTGCTGCAAAAACATGGGGTAACAGAACTATTGGTATGCGGTATGATGACGCAAAACTGTGTCACTCATACTGCGATTTCTAAAGCGGCAGAAAAGTATGATGTCTCAATTCTTATGGACTGCTGCACAACGGTTGACGAAATGATCCACAACATTGCCTTACACGCAGTCTCTACCCGCGTTCCCCTAATAACTGCAGAACAAAAACTATAAACGAAATATTATAGAGGTATGCATAGAACGCATACCTCTATTCACTTTTTGTAATTTGTCTCGCTAGACAATTATCTCTACACTTCGCGCTCATTTTTCTACTTGAGCGCACAATGCATGCTTTTTTCTCAATCCATTTTCGCTCAGGTGCTGAGAATGTCCATCATGTTGGGGCTATCTTTAGTTATCGTCCATCACTCTCCTAGGTTGCTGGAAATATTAGCAGAGCAAGCCATCAACAGCGGCTGTCACCAAACCACAGGCGACGGCGAGCATCATGATCATTCTCATCACCACCATCATTAATAAGAGCAAATTATGAGTATTTTCCGATTTCCAATTCTTGTTTGGCTTGGAATAGGGATTTTGATTATTTGTCTAGGGATCAGACAATCTTTCGGCATTTTCATGATGCCAATTTCAGACTACTTTCACACTGGTCGCGAGTTCTTTAGCTTTGCTATTGCATTGCAAAACTTGTTGTTTGGTGTGTTCCAACCGTTTGTTGGTATGGCTTCAGATCGTTGGGGCGCGAAGCGTATTATCATTTTAGGTGCCATTTCTTACGCTTTGGGTCTCTACCTGACTTCTATCGCAGTTGAACCAACCATGATGTACCTGTCACTTGGTGTTTTGGTCGGTTTTGGTCTGAGCGCGACCAGTTACGTGATCGTGCTAGGTGCCGTTGCAAAGGTCGTCCCTGCGCAACATGCTGCGAAAGCATTTGGTTTGACAACAGCCGCAGGTTCATTCGGTATGTTCGCCATGATCCCAGGTGCCCAAGCGCTGTTGAGTGATTTTGGCTGGCAAGGCGCGCTTCAAGCATTCGCTGTACTGTGTAGCTTTATGATCATGTTTGCACTGTTCATGAGAACGGCGAAACCACAAGCGAGCAATGCAACTAATGCTCAAGAAGACACACAAACTCTAAAAGAAGCATTGAAAGAAGCCTTTTCACATAAAGGCTATTGGCTAATCCATGCTGGCTTCTTTGTTTGTGGTTTCCACGTAATGTTCATCGCGACTCACCTGCCGAGTTACTTAGCCGATAAAGATTTACCGGCATCAACGGCGGCAATGGCGCTAGCGTACGTCGGCATTTTCAACATCTTTGGCTCGTACTTCTGGGGTGTAATGGCAGACCGCTTTAACAAGCGTCATGTTATGTCTGCACTTTATTTGATGCGCACAGTCGTAATCGGTGCTTTTGTGACGCTACCTGTCACCGAACACACCGCTGCTATCTTTGGTGGTGCAATTGGATTTTGCTGGTTAGGCACAGTGCCACTGACTTCCGGCTTAGTTCGTCAAATCTTTGGAGCTCGTTACCTTTCCACCTTGTATGGCTTGGTGTTCTTTACGCACCAAGTAGGTAGCTTCTTAGGAGCTTGGGTTGGCGGTCGTATTTACGATTACTACGGTTCGTACGACCCAATCTGGTGGTCAACCGTTGTATTAGCATTTATTGCTGCACTGATTCACCTGCCAATCAATGACAAGCCAGTCCCTCGCTTGAACTTAGCTACTGCCTAACCTGAAAGGCTCTCGACATTTCTCGTTGAGAGCCTTTTCTTTACTCCATCTCATGCGGTCTAGTACCTGTATTAAATCTGTATTCTCATCAATGATTGCTTATTTAAGATAAAGTGTGTCCATTCATCCTCTGTTAAGATTCGTGTGACATACTTAACACAACGCTATAAATCAAAAAGGGTTTTAAATGAGAACACTCGGCAACATCATCTGGTTTGTATTCGGTGGCGTATTCATGGGTTTGCTATGGTGGTTCTTTGGACTTCTAGCGTTCATCAGCATCATCGGCATTCCATGGGGACGCGCTTGTTTTGTAATGGGAAACTTCTCGTTCTTCCCATTCGGTAAAGAAGCAGTCTCACGAGATGAATTAACCAATGAAATGGACATAGGCACGAGCCCACTTGGTGTCATTGGTAACGTAATTTGGTTTGTGTTTGCAGGTATCTGGTTGGCAATCGGTCACGTACTTTCTGCCGTAGCGTGCTTTGTCACCATCATCGGCATCCCGTTTGCCCTTCAACACCTGAAACTTGCGGTTATCTCTCTAGCTCCGATCGGTAAAACAGTCGTGACAACAGAAGAAGCAGCAATGGCTCGCTACAATATCAATCGTTAATTTACTAAACCCTCTAAGCTTCCGGCTTAGAGGGTGATTCCCGTCAAGAGCAACCCCATAATCGCCACTGCGTATTCAATCATCGTTGATTGTATGTTCATATCGACTCCTTAAAAGTTGAAGTTAACGCCTAGCTCCACACTATTTTCTTCACTTACCTTCGTGGAACCTGGAGAGACCCTATGTTCACCAAATGTGTATTTCACGTAAGGTTCAACCCACTTTGGTTTTAATGTAATTCGCACTTCATGGTTTGTACGATGACCGCCCTCCGTGAGCTTTTTATCGTAGTTATAAGCATAGCCGAGGCTGACAAATTCAATTGGTGTATAACTTGCCCCGATGGTGTTTTTCCATTCTCTTGTTGTATTTTCGAATGCCGGAAATGACTTACCAATAGCGCTTTTTCTCCATTCGTGAGAGCTATTGGCATAAACCATCCAATCTTCACCCAACGCTGTTCCAGTAAATACGCCGGCGTCATACACATCAAACAAATCAGCACGTCCGTAACTCACAAAAGCCTCGGTATAAAACTGTCCCAGCATGACACCATATCCAGTCCCAAGTTCTAGGTAACCAGTCGAGTCGATTTCCGCTGAAATATTCCACTCTTCCGTTGCTTGTAAGTAGCCGCTGGCAGTGACAATCCATTCATCATCTGTATTGGATACGTCCAATCCAAACTCTGGCATTTTATAGTCAGCGGAAAAACACGGGACAGCAAAGAGCGCGCAAAGCAGTGTCAAAGATTTATTCATTGGAGAGACCTGTGAAGAAGAGTTAAAACAAAAAAGGAGCCACTTTATTCAAGCGGCTCCTTGCTACTTACCCTTATGCGATTAGCTTACGAACGCTCAACGCGGTCACGAATCGCTCTTTTTATTTGCTGACGTTGCTCTTGTGACAGAGATTGAACCTTTTGTTTCAGCTCTGCACGCTGTTCTTTGGTTAACTCATTTGCAGGAAGATTAACTGGACCTTCGATCGGGTGACCAATTTCCGGCTCGATTGGGTTAACTGGCGACGGAAGTTCAATTGGATGCATTGGCACACCTTCAATTGGATGGCTAATATCCGGGCGGTTCGTAACGCCTGCGAATAAACGACCATCTTCATTACGGAATACGACTTCTGTACCATCTTCTAAGCGTACGATGTAGTTATCACCCTCTTTTGAAGTGTGTCCGACAACCTCACCGTCTTCATTTCGAATCTCACTACCATTAACGGTGTAAGAGGCACCCGAATCACCGACGGCAATGTTTATCGTGTCTGTTTCGTCTTTACTGATAAACACATGGTTGCCATTATCACCAACGATAACCGCAGCGCCTTCAAGCTCGATGATGTCACCATATGTAGGAACAACGCCGCCTCCGTAACCAGGATCTACATCTTCTTCAATAGGATGCTCGATCTTAGGTTTTACCTCTTCGACTACTAGACGACCATCGTCAACAGATAAGTGAATAAAGCCTTTGTCATTCACAAACACCAATTCATTATTGCGAACTTCAATGTTACCAACTACGTTACCTGAAGCGTCTTTCACCACATCGCCGTCAGTGAAGTACAGCTCACCGCCAACGTTGAATACGGTGTTACCTTCTACGCCGCGAATAGCCACTGTGTTGTATTCGCCGTTGTCACCTTGAATTGCCATGCCATCAAAGTGCTCACCTTCGAAGGTTTGTACCGATGCAACTCCTGCAGGCTCACTTGGGGAGTCCGAAGAACCAGATGATGAACAACCGGCTAGAAAAGACGCTGCGATAACTGCACTTAGTAATTTAACTTTCATGATTTACTCTCTTAATTTGTCGAAATTCAGGGCTGCCTCTTGCAGATTCAGTGGACTCCCTGCCCGATGAAGAGAAGTATATTGAGCGGTGTTTTATTGCTCTAATCGCTTATAAGAAACCCGCCATTAACGGCGGGTTATTAATAAACCAAGGTAGAGAGCTTGATAACCGATGGTTATTATTGTTCTTGAGGGCGTTCGAGGTGACTAATGATCACTTCGGTCACGATATTACGTAACCAGTGCACGGTTTCGTTACGACGATTCTTATGATGGAAGTAAGCGTGCAAACACGGTTCTATCACCATACCATCCAACTCAATATCCAACCTACGTAGCTTATAAAGTTTATCGACATTGACGGTTTTTGATGCAGGAAACACCATATCAGAGTTTGCGACTACGTCGATGATGGCTGATGGAAGCTCTGATCTAAACGCAATTTTTGGCTCTACCCCTTTAATTTTCATGATCTTTTCTGAAAAAGAAATGTTCGAGTTCCAATCAGCAGCGATGACAGTTGCAAATTCTAGATCATTGCAATCAGATATCTGCAGTCGGTGACCTTGCAGAGGATGATCTTTTCGCACATAAGCACAGAATTCATCTTTAACGATCATTTTAGTCAGAAGCTCTTTGGGTGCATGGTTTATTTCGTAATTAACTCCTAACACAACTTCGTCCTTGATGATCTCTTCCATGGTTGAGCGAGACCAATTCAGCAAATGAATTTGGACATGAGGGGCAGCTTGCCTGATGGCTTGAAAGATCTCACTCGCGTAAGAACTAAGAATAAATGGTGCCAGAGCGATCTTTACCGTGCCGTTCATTTCCAGTGGGTTAAATGCCTTGGAACCATTTATCGTTATGGAAATATCGTCCAACAAAGGCGCTAAGCTCTCTGCAAGATCATTGGCATATTCGGTTGCTCGCAAACCATGGTGAGTTTTCACAAAAAGCTCATCTTCAAAATGATCACGCAATCTTTGTAGCGCTTTGCTCACGGCGGGTTGGGAAACAAACAAACGTTCAGCAGCGCGCCGCATATTGCGCTCTTGATGAAGAATGATGAATGTCCTGAGCAGGTTTAAGTCAAGAGTTGAGAATAGATCTTTAGCCATGTTCCACTTCGTTAATAACTTGAGGTTATTATTCAGCATAAGAACAGATTGGCGCAGTTTCCAACCGAAGTGCATGAATTCTTTGCGCTCGATAACTCTCTATGACACAAAAATAACAAAACAGACAGTAAGATTATTTTGAAAAAAGGAATAAATGACGACGCAAATTTGTAAATGAACTCATTGTCTGACGCCATACATACATTACATTCCTGCTGTCAATGTATGAAGATCGTCGACTCGATAGGCAGCAAAGAAAAGAGATGATGGGGTGAAGTCTAGAGGAGATAGGAAAAGGTTAATTTCATCAAACATGACGCGTTTAATGAGAAAGATAGAAAGCAAAAACGTTGGCTAAGCGCCAACATAAAGAAATTAAAAGACCTGACTTCAAACACTTTGAAATCAGGTCTAAACATACTCAAGAGCCAAACAGCCTCTTGGTTTTAGCTATTTACTGTGGTGTTACTTGCTCATTTGGATCAATGAGCGACCAATCAACCACTCTAGCTCTTTGTCACTGCCTGCGCCAAACTGGCTCTCAGCCATTTTGTACAAACGATCAATGCCGTTTGCCGCAAACTCGTGCGCGCTCTCAGAAGTAACAATATGGTGGAATAATAGACGCAAAATCGCTAAGAATTCAGAGTCTTCTAGAGCCGTGATCCAGCTCTTTGAAAACGCTTCTAGACCTTTATCGAATTCTAGATGTTCAACGAACATTTTGAAAATACGACCGTCTAAAGCGGCGGTAAAGTCCGTTTTCTTAGGGAAATGGTGGCTAATACCTGTACGCGATACACCTGTCTGCTGGCTTAACGTGGTGTAAGACATTTTGTCATAACCAAGTCTCAGAAGCTGATCAACAACGGCATCCATGATCTTCTGGATAGTGATTTCGGTATCTTCTTTACTACGCTTTGGCATATTTTAAGCTCTTCTCTTTGTAAATCCATCTAACTCACAATTAAATGAGGCCAGAATGAAAATCATCCTCAGCATTATGTACTGTATACCTCAAACATCAAAGTTAGAGGACCAATCATAACTAAACTGCACTGCGTAACGTGCAATTTACAGTGATATTTCTGTCAATACATGTGACTCAAAATATGGCGAAAAGTCCACTCCATCAAAACCTTGCACCAAATCATTCATCGAAACTATTCTCAGGCTAAGAATGATAATTATGTAAAAATAATTAATCCGGAAATAGTCTTATAAATTGAACCCCAGTTCAACTCACCTGACAGAAATCTCACGAATATCTAGGTTAATTGATTTTAAATATTGATACATATCACACTAATTTCCTTAAGGAAGTTCTAATAAAATTAGTTAACCCTCCATTAACAACATAACATACTGTCCTTTTTTTATCCAAAATCATTCATTTTTGTAGATAGAGATCAAATACCTGATAGAATACTGACAGTATTTACAAGAGGATTCGTTATGAGTGTCGAATTAGAAGAAAACCAAGTATGTGAAGCTTGCGGTTGCGCTGGTGAAATGGGTTTTATCATCAAAGAAGGCGACGATGTCGCTGACGTAACGATTTTCGCAGAGACTAAAGCAGCACTTGAAGCTGAGTTGGCGAAATACATCGAACTAGCAAAACAAGTTTGTACAGGCGTTGAATACAACGTTTCTGAACTAACGGAAGATTCGAAAGAGCTTACTGCTCGATTCAAGTTTGAAGTAAGCGCTGAAAAGCTAATCTTCGAACTTAAGACTCGCTCTCTAGCGCGTTAATCATCGATATTTCATCGTTAGATAGGTAAAAGCGAGCATCCAGCTCGCTTTTTTGATCTCTACTGAACCTATCTATTTCTTGTCTTTCTGAAACACAACCCACTTCAACGAGCCATTAGTTTCAAAATCATTTTCATCGGTACACATCAGTAGCACCCCATCTACGTTTAGCACTGCCCCAGTAGTGTAGGCTTTGTCGTCATAGTAACAAACACGCTGCCCTAGCTTACCGTCTGCCACCACTAACGCTTTTGAATCTGGCGTACTATAGGATTTCGCCATCGCAAAACTTGATAAAACAGCAGCAACGCTAGCAAGCAAAACAGAAATCGATCTTACATTCATGAATATCCCCTTAATGAAGAGCCATAAAACTAACAAAGAAGTGCTTTCAGTTCTTGGCAGCATCTCATATTCTTGAGACATGGATAGGTAGCAGCCCCCCAAGCTTTACGTTATCCTTTTCTCGCTTTTACCAATACTGTGGCTGCTATGCGCATTTTTCCTCTTTTATTAGCTCTGGTGTTTTTCTCGAGCTCTTCTATCGCTTACGAGCTTGATTACTATGCTAAATTCGGTCATACCGACAACTACGGTAATATCGATCTCCGCAACAAGCCCTATACGACCCTACCTGATGGTCTTGTCGTAAAAGGAAACCTCAATATTTCCCAGACACCGATTACTAAACTTCCTAAAGGACTCGATGTTCAAGGCAGCCTTGAAGCAACGAATAGCGCCCTCAAAACGATAAGACCTGGAGTTAAAATTAAAGGCTATGCAAATTTACTTGGTAGTAAGGTTGAACGCTGGCCTCGCGGTGTAAAACTGGGTGGTTATTTGAATTTAACCGATACCCCGTTAACTAACCTACCAGCAAGACTAAGAGTAAAAGGCGACTTGAGCGTCATTCGGACACCATTGACCGAACTACCAGAAGGATTGGTGGTGGATGGTAACCTCTATATAGGAGGTTCAAAGGTCACAACATTTCCTGACACCATGACAGTCAAAGGCAACATCTTCTTGGGAGGAAATCGAGTGACAAAGTGGCCAACGAATTTGACCTTAGGCGGTGCGGTTGCACCATAAAAGTAATTGAAGTGAGGAACGAGCTCAGAATCTAACAAATAACACGCCTGAGATAGATTCCGATTAGGCCCCGTTCCTCGCAATTGAATGTCCATTGCTACTTCGCGCAATGGACAATAGCAAGGTTATTCTTGGTTATTTACTGGGTTAGCGTAACTTGCAACCAAGTAACTGTGCGCACCTGTCGGTAGCTGTTCAAGTTTCTCTTGCAACTGAGATTTTACTGACTCAGTGATCGATTCGTCTTCACGACCCGCAGCGAGCAAGTTGATAGGGAATACGCGGTAGTTATTGTGGATTTGGCGATCGATTTCGTTTGCCAACTCATCCGGCGTCTCGAACTCTTGATCGATCACATCGCCAAATGCGACATGCACTTTACCTTTGTAACCCACGATACCTTGGATGATGCTTTCAATATCTTCAAACTCACCTTTTTCATAACTGCCGTTCTCTGCTTTTTCATACAGTTCTTTAGCTTTTGCAATATCACAAGGGTCATTTTGGTAAGAGATAGAAACAGGCACAATCTTCAGTGAGCGAGTGTATTCACCAAAGCTGATTTTTTGCTTACGACCTTCAACATGGAACATCTTCAAGATTGCTGGGTCAGTGAAATCATTACCGTCTTTCGCACGACCTTCTTTTTGCGCAATCCAGATTGAGTTACCGGTATCTAAAGAGTGCTTGATATAGCCCGACAGTAGACCAAGCGCTTTCATCATTTCACGTGGTGCTTTCGCAGAACGTTTTACGATGAAGCTCTTGTTGAGCCTCATTAGCTCCGTCGCACAAGGTTTCTTAAGCAGGTTATCACCAATCGCAATACGCACTGTACGGTGGTCTGTTTGGTGTAAACCAAAGTTAACAAGCGCGGGGTCCATTGCGATATCGCGGTGATTAGAGACAAACAAGTACGATGTGTTCTTGTCGAGTTTGTCCAAACCAGAAAAAGTAACTCCGTCAGTAGTCGTATCTAGTGTGTCTTTAAGGTACTTCTTCACTTCTAGCTGAATGGCTTCCACAGAATCCAGTTTACTCCACTTCGCTTTTAAGTAGACACGGATAATCGGACTCATGAGTGTTTTGAACCACGCCGCTTTGTTTGCAAAACGGTGGTTTAAAATCGCACTGATAAACTCATCGTCTTTGATCAGGCGGTCCAGCGCAGCTGGAATTTCTTCGTCGTTGTATGGACGAATTTCAATATAAGGATCGTTATTGGCAGTCATTATTCAATTCATTTCAAAAAAAGCTGGCACATTTTACGCATTGTTTTGCCAACCCGCAGCATTTCAGACCATACTTTTAACATGGTCATACCAGTAGCATTACAATTTCTATTCGCAAAAAAATCTGTTATCCGGTTGGCAATTTAGGGGTTTAGCGTTACCCTTAGCGCCCCAAAAACTCTGGTATTCACAATGAACTACGCAATTGAATTTCACGACGCTAATTACCCTTTTCTTAATGTTGCTGCGCGTAAAAAAGCGCTAAAACACAGCTTACTATCAGTTGTGGAAGGTTTGGCGATCATTAAATTGGGTAAACATGAGTATGCCATTGAACCGGGTCAACACTTCTGGATTCCTCAGGGATGTTTGAGCTCCCTCACCTTTTTACCTAACACACGAGTAACTCGCTGTGACTTCTCTGTGCGCTTAACTGATGCATTTGCTCAACAAGCAGGCTACGTGAAACTACCAGTGTTATTGTCAGCGCTGATTGAAAAGTTGGTGATGACAAAAGCGCGCAGTGAACATCAACTCGACTTGCTAGCGGTTGTGAAACACGAAGTGCTAACACTCAAACCAATGCTTACCAGTTCAGCATTAACGGATTCTATCAATAAGTGGAAACCAGGCTGTGAATCTCAGATTTCCATTGAGCTTTGTCTAGTATTAACGCTTCGAGAAGCACGCAAGATGAAGTTATCCGGCAAAAAACAAGCGGATATCGTTGCGAAGCTATTTAACGACAATGAAGAAGAATACGAACAGCTTTGCTTTTTGGTGTTTGGGGAAACGCTATAAAGGGTAAGTCGCAATAGAATACAAAAAGGACGCATCAATGTGCGCCCTTTTTATTTTGATTCGAATATTAAAACGGTACTTCGATCTGCATCATCCAATCAGCGTCGTAGTATTCATGCCAGCGGTAATCAACACGCATTCGTGGTTCACTGCCATTCTTGTCACCAAAGCCGATGCTGAACATTAAGCCATGACTTCTCAGCCACTCTTCTGTACTCATTTTGGCTTCATCATCACGCAGTTCTTCTGGCATCCATAACCCGAGCCCAAAATAGTTACTATCTAAATTTTGAGTAAGTATTGGAGAGTCTTCAGACTTGAACGCCCATTGATCCCAGTAACTTTCTGTCGGACCTTCTATCTGTTTTTCTGCGGTATACCAATTGAGCGTATCGATACTAAGAACGCCAACACTGTCAAAGATGTCTTCACAAACTGGCATGGTGTTATCAGCAAATACAACGGAACGATCAGATAAATAGTTACATGCGGAACTCGCCTGTGTTGCCACAAGCATTGCGCATGCACTAAGTACGACGATTCTGACCATGAAAACCTGACCTCTCAGTTCTCAGATTAAGATTGTTTATATAAGCCTTCGCTTAGCAATAATTCACTGACCGTTGATGTTGTATACCCGCTAATATCGTTACCTTCGAGCAATGCATTGCGAATATCGGTGCTCCTGATTTTCACTCTCTCAGGGCATGCCATCACAGTCCAACGTTCCGTAATTTCTTCTGCTTTGTAAAATTTAGCAAATTTGAAGAAATTATCAGGACCAATGACAAAAGTTATATCGGCTTGCGTGTGGATTTCTTGAATTTTTTCTAATAACGCAAAAGTCGTCACACTTTGTCCTGGTTGGTACAAAGTTTGCTCAAGGTCTGAGCGTTGAACATTAGAAAGCCCCATGTCTTTAATAAAGGCATCAACCAGTTTGCACCGAATTGGGTAATCCAACATATTTTTGCCCCAAGCGTGTGCAATGCTTGGTTCTAATAGCACAAGATCAAAGTGGCTCAGTGACTCGATCACGCTCTTGTGACCTAAGCTTGGTGGGTTAAATGCGCTGCCAAAAACGGCGATTTTTTTCATATCCGGTGATTACCTGGTTGAAGAGAGTTTTCTAATCCGATGAATTCGGTATGATACTACTAATCTTTAGAGCTTTTTGACACTAAAGCGACGTTTATAGACATCAACTGCATGGTTTATCGCCATTTGTGAACTATAAACGCCTGCGACAGTATGAATTTATTCACACTCACTTGGTGTCGTACATATTTGCAGGAAAAGGAACCCTAAATGGAACAATCCATCCGCGATGAAATGCGAGTACTCCCTTCTATCGATCCGCATTTCGAAATTGAACGCCGTGTCGCTTTTATTAAGCGTAAATTGCAAGAAGCAGGCTGTAAGTCTCTTGTTCTTGGCATTAGCGGTGGCGTTGACTCAACGACATGTGGTCGCTTGGCTCAACTGGCTGTAGACCAACTAAACGAAGAAGCTGGTGACAACAACTACCAGTTTATCGCTGTTCGTTTGCCTTATGGCGAACAAAAAGACGAAGATGAAGCACAGCTCGCACTTTCTTTCATCCAACCAACGCACTCTGTATCGGTAAACATTAAAGCTGGTGTCGATGGTCTCCATGCTGCTTCTCACATCGCACTTGAAGGAACAGACCTTCTTCCAACGGATGCTGCAAAAGTGGACTTCGTGAAGGGTAACGTAAAAGCGCGTGCACGCATGGTCGCTCAATACGAAATCGCTGGTTACGTTGGTGGCTTGGTTCTTGGTACTGATCACTCAGCAGAAAACATCACTGGTTTTTACACTAAGTTCGGTGATGGCGCGTGCGATATGGCCCCACTATTCGGCTTGAGCAAACGTCAAGTTCGCGAAGTTGCAGCAACATTGGGTGCGCCTGAGCAACTCGTGAAGAAAGTACCAACGGCAGACTTAGAAGAGCTTGATCCTCAAAAAGCTGATGAAGATGCACTGAGTTTAACTTACGAACAAATCGATGACTTCCTAGAAGGCAAGCCAGTATCTCAAGAAGTCAGCGATCGCCTTGTGGCTATCTACAAAATGACTCAGCACAAGCGTCAGCCGATCCCAACGATCTACGACTAAATCACGATTGTGCACATCAACGATTCGTTTTTAAATCGTTCTGCTATAGATAAAAACGCCGCTAATTTAGCGGCTTTTTTGTTTGCTTGTTACAAGCAGTGTTTATGCTCAGCAACGTTAGTCTGTTAGCGTCACATCCGTTTCCGGAATAGCACAACACGCGAGCACTTTCCCCATCGCGCGCTCTTCTGCGCTCAGTGCAGGCACGTCAGGATGCTCTACCTGTCCTGATTCTAATTGAACCTTACAAGCACCACACAAGCCCGCACGACAACTATTGGTAATACTTTGACCGGCATTCTCAACTTGTTCAAGTAACGTTTGTTGGTTGTTACCCATCAACTTAAAGCCGTTGAATTCAATCTCAACACTTTTCTCTGGCTTAGCTTTTGTCGCTGCAACACCAAATGCTTCTTGATGATAATTGCCTTCTGGGAGCCCCTTCTTAAGCAATAGGTTTTTCGCCTTTTGCATAAAGCCGTCAGGACCACAAACAAACACTTGGCGCTGTTCAACATCTTTGATCTGTTTTATGTGAGATAGACTGATTCGCCCCTTAAGACCAAACCAATCTATCGCAGGTTGCGTTAAGCAGATCTTTACATCCAACCCCGGGTGTTGGCGCTTTAACTCGTTTAACTCATCTTTGCATGGAATATCAATCTCGCTGCTGCACTGATGGTAGAACACCACATCATCGAGTTGGTTGTGATCAGCCAAGTAACGAACCATCGACAGCATTGGTGTTACGCCGCTACCAGCAGACAACAGCAATAGAGGCTGAACAGAATGCTCTTTTAGATGAAATTGGCCATCTGGCGTTTCCGCTTCCAGAACATCCCCCACTTGTAGGTTGTCAAGCAAAGCATTGGATACGCGCCCACCAGAAACACGTTTCACCGAAATTGCGTAGCGTCCCGGGCGAGACGGGCTAGATGACAGCGTATAACGACGCCCTACTTTCTTACCGTCTATATCCACTTCAATAGGTAAATGCTGTCCCGGTAAGTACGTTGGTAATTGACCTTTGCTTGGCTCAAGCCACAAGGTGACAAAGTCGCGTGCGATTTCTTCTCGTTCGACACAAGTTAGCGTCATTCGCTGAGGAGAGTTGTCTGGATAGAACTCTGGCTCTTTGTATTCCAGCACTTCAACTTTGTCACCAGAACGAATAATGCCTTCGTTCAGAGCAACAAGGTTTTGACCGAAGAACACGCCCCCACGCTCGTTTGCACGAAACTCTTGCAATGTCTTCAGTGGTTCTTTGCTTTCTCGAAATGTGCCTCGCTGAGTATTAACGGTAGTTAGAATACATCGCTCACATGGTTTTACTGATTCAAATTCCACTTCGCCAATGCGAATACGCTTCCATGAGTCTTCTTCAAATGGCTTGGTATCAGATACCACAAGGTTGGTTCGGAATTGATCCATTGAGTGCAGCTCAGAGCTTCTGCGGTTTAATTCTTCCAGTGATGCCTCACTGATGACAAGTACTGGGTAGCCATCGGCAAAGCTGACGTTGTGACCCAGTTTCTCTCTTATGCGATTTGATTGCTCACCAGTAAAAAGTAACTCGACGCGAAGACCTAATACTTTGCTAAACCAATCATCCGCTTCATCCGTGGTGGTATATGCCGTAAAACTGTCTTTCCAAACCGTTGCAGGTGCTTCCTGCATTTTGAAATCTTGATAGCGAATCTTTAGTGGCTCTTCGCCAAGACTGGTAAACACCACTCCGTCTGGCAACAGCGCGGACTTGATGGTCACCATTTGAGGGAATTTTCGAGCTGTCACCATTGAGCCATCTGACGTCGCAATCATAAATCGACGATCAAAACTCAATCCTTGTTTTTCTACCCAAGCGGAAGATAACGCAACGCCTCCGACGGATTTGACTGGAAAAACATTAATTTGGGACAAAACTGATTGCGACATAGCCTTCTTCCTACAGGTACTTTCTCATTATTGGACTATCATATCCTTATAACAGTTATGACCCAAGCCTCTATAAAATATCGATTTATAACCGCACTTTCGTCAGTCACCCGATATGACGCTTGCTTTGCAGGTGGAAGAACTTCTTCTTATGAATGGAGTCCCATAAATTTGCATAGTATTGACGAAACTAGGATTGCCAAGATGTGATATTGAGCACATAATTCGCCAACTTTTTGACACTATAGATAATCTATCCGGAGCATAGACCATGGATACTAATAAACTGATTCTAATTCTACTTTGTATCTTCCTTCCACCAGTGGCGGTTTACATGGAAAAAGGTCTAGAGAAAGACTTCTTCATCAACCTAATCCTGACTTTCTTCTTCTTCCTACCCGGCACAATTCACGCGCTTTGGTTGACGATGAAGTAACCAACTGAGCTCCTACCGTAAAGAAATGTGAAAAATGGGGTGAAATAGAACTGCAATTCCTCTATCATCCTGTCGCCTAAGCGCAAGCGTTTGCTCTTGAGGTAAATGCAGCGTTTAGGCTCCAAACATAACTTTTTAATGGTGGGAGCAATTAATGACAACACTGACTATTACTCGTCCTGACGATTGGCACGTTCACTTACGCGATGGTGAAGTTCTAAAAGATACCGTTCGCGATATTAGCCGTTATAACGGCCGTGCGCTGATCATGCCAAACACCGTCCCACCAGTGACCAATACTGAAATGGCATTAGCCTACCGTGATCGAATCCTTGCTGAGCAACACGGCGAGCAATTCGAACCTCTGATGGCACTATACCTGACAGACAACACCACGCCAGATGAAATCCGCAAAGCCAAAGCAACAGGCAAAATTGTCGCAGCAAAGCTTTACCCAGCAGGTGCAACCACCAACTCTGATTCTGGCGTAACCGATGCAAAGAACATCTACCACGTTTTTGAAGCGATGGAAGAAGTTGGCATGCTGCTTTTGGTTCATGGAGAAGTGACTCACAACCACGTTGATATTTTTGACCGTGAGAAGGAATTCCTAGACACGGTTCTTGCTCCTATCGTTAACGACTTCCCTAACCTAAAAATCGTTCTTGAACACATCACGACGGCGGATGCCGCAAACTTCGTTAAGAACGCTTCTGATAACGTCGCAGCAACCATCACTGCTCACCACCTGCTGTTCAACCGCAACCACATGCTAGTCGGTGGCATTAAGCCTCACTTCTACTGCCTGCCAATCCTTAAGCGCAATACCCACCAACAAGCGCTTATCGAAGCAGCAACAGGCGGTAGCAAGAAATTCTTCCTAGGTACAGATTCAGCGCCGCACGCAAAAGGCGCAAAAGAATCAGCTTGTGGTTGTGCAGGTTCTTATACCGCACACGCAGCACTAGAACTTTATGCAGAAGTGTTTGAGAATGAAGGCAAACTAGAAAACCTAGAAGCATTCGCAAGCTTAAATGGTCCTGATTTTTACGGCATCGCTCGCAACTCAGACACAGTAACACTAGAAAAAGCAGCTTGGGATGTACCAGAAACGATGCCGTTTGGTAGCGACATCGTTGTGCCAATTCGTGCAAATGAAAAGATTGAGTGGGAAGTGAAGTAATCATCTCCACGAAATAAAAATGGGTCATGCCACCATATTCGATATGGAAACGCATGACCCTTTTCTTTTGGCTCCTATAAAGCCTTATGTCTACTGTCTACAGAGTAATTATTTACCACGAACTTTCTCTACTAAAGTCCAAGCTGCAACCACAACCAAGCCAGCGATGACACCAATCACACCATTAAGCAATGTCGGCACAATCGCCGTCGCAATCGTATGACCACGGAAATCCATAATGATCGGTTCAATCAGATGATGAATTGCAGGCACGTTATGGACAACAATACCGCCCCCAACAAGGAACATTGCCGCAGTACCCACCACAGCAAGCATCTTCATCAACTTAGGCGCAAACGCCACTAACGCTCCACCTAGCTTGGCTTTCAGTCCTTCACCATTTGATGTGCGTTCTAGGTAAAAACCTAAGTCATCAAGCTTAACGATGCCAGCGACTAAGCCGTAAACACCAATGGTCATCAATACCGCGATTAAGCTGACCACAAGAATTTGCGTTACGATGCTTGAGCCTGTCACCGTACCCAAAGCAATCACGATGATTTCTGCAGAGAGGATAAAGTCAGTACGAATCGCACCGGCGACCTTTCTCTTCTCGTACTCTTCAACCGATTCTCCGGTATTGAGCTCTTCTTTCTTCTCTTCATGTTGGTGCGCATGAGGAAAAAGCTTTTCTAAGACCTTCTCAGCCCCTTCAAAGCAAAGAAACAAACCACCAATGAGAAGTAATGGCATGATCAGCCAAGGAATGAAGGCACTGATCAACAACGCCGATGGCACTAGAATCAGTTTGTTTTTAAACGACCCTTTTGCCACCGCCCAAACCACCGGGATTTCTCGTTCTGACGCTACGCCAGACACCTGTTGCGCATTTAGCGCTAAATCGTCGCCCAGTACACCAGCGGTCTTTTTCGCCGCCATCTTAGACATCAACGCGACATCATCCAATACAGCTGCAATGTCATCCAACAGTGTTAGTAAACTTGCTCCAGCCATTTATTTATCTCTTTTATGGAATTGAATAAGTAACAAAATGTAACACCAATAAACTACTCAGCAAAGTTATGATTTCGCAAAGAATAAGGTCACAAATTGTGTTTTCTATTGCCGTGGCTTTGAGACAAGACTAGTCTTGTCTTACCTTTCACGCACACAAAAGAAAAAGTATAGATGAAAAGCGGATACACTTACCCAATTGGTACCCCAGGTCAGTCATGGGGTGAAGCAGAACGTAAAGCTTGGCGTGAGCAACGTGACGTAAAACGTAGCTACCAAGAAGAAGTCGTGACCAAAATTGATGCTCTTCGCGAGCGTTTTGATGTTGAGCAATACGGCGCACTCTCTTACGACGAAGCGCGCTTCCCTCTGTTTTGTATCAAGACTCGTAACTGGGATGCTGCAAAACCGGTTGTTTTAGTAACTGGCGGCGTACATGGCTACGAGACAAGTGGCGTACATGGTGCGCTGAAGTTTGTTGATACGCAGGCAGAGCGTTATGCAGAACACTTCAATATTGTCGTTGCACCATGTGTCAGCCCTTGGGGGTACGAGGTGATCAACCGCTGGAACCCAAATGCGATTGACCCAAACCGCTCTTTCTACGCAAATAGTCCTGCGGAAGAGTCAGCTAACTTGATTAAGCTTGTTGCGACCTTAGGTGATGTTCTAATGCACATCGACCTGCACGAAACCACCGATTCTGACGAGACCGAATTCCGCCCTGCACTTGCAGCACGTGATGGTCTTGAATACATCGAAGGCATGATCCCAGATGGTTTCTACACGGTGGGCGATACAGAAAACCCGCAACCTGAGTTCCAAAAAGCCGTCATCGAGTCAGTAGCGAAAGTAACGCACATTGCACCTGCTGACGATAAAGGCGAAATCATTGGTTCGCCAGTGGTGCAATTTGGTGTGATTAATTACCCAATGGTGAAACTGGGTCTGTGTGGCGGCGTCACCAACTGCACTTACGGCACTACAACAGAAGTTTACCCAGACAGCCCGAAAGTCACTGATGAAGAGTGTAACGACGCTCAAGTTGCAGCAGTTGTAGGTGGTTTAGATTACGTGCTTACTCAGCTATAACAAGCGGTTCTTATATTGCTCCGGTGTAATGCCGGAGTATTTCTTAAACATGGCGATAAAAGGACTGGCCTGGTTGTAACCCAATGTCAACGCTACCTCTTTTACTGTTTGCCCCTTCCTTAACAACTCCATCGAATGCAAGTAACGCACTCGCAATCGCCACTCGGTAAAACTCATCCCTAACTCACTTTGGCAATGGCGAGCTAAAGTGCGCTCCGTGGTATGAACCTTTTCCGCCCATTCCCCCAAGCTAATTTCATCAGTTGGCGCTTCTTCGACGGCTTTAAGAATTGGCTCCAGATATTTGTTGTCTGTGGTTGGCAAAAAGTGATGTTCGACTTCTTGTTTGGCTAGCTGATCCAACAAGACCTGAACGAGGCGTTTATCTTCTTCGCTCTTAGCAACATTAATATCACGCTGGCGAAAGTCTTCCACAATCGCCGAAACAATGGGCGTCACTTTGATCAAGCTCGTTTTGGATGGAAAGTGCTGAGTCAACTCTGGGTCGATATTTAACGAGCAGTATTCCAAAGGCTTACGATTATAACTGGTGTGACGGATCCCAGCCGGTACCCAAATCGCAAGATGCGGAGGCGCTAAGAAACGTGTGTCTTCCGCATCCATTTCTAGAATACCGCCACTGATCAGTTGAACTTGTCCCCACGGGTGGCTGTGAATGCGAGTTTCTGTATTCGACAAAAAGGCTTCAAAATTCATAAACACATCTGATGGTGCTCTGTCGATTGATAATGACGGATGAAGATTCCTTGTGCTCTTTTTCAAATTTGTCTTCCTATCGCTTACGATGTCTTTCCAGAGATACTTTTCATTATAAAGACCTGTCAGACTAGCGCCATTAATTATTCTGCGATGAGGTTCTCATGGTTTATTTGCTTCCGTTTTTTACTGTCATGATTTGGGGTGGGAATTCCATCGTAAATAAAATGGCAGCAAGTGCCATCGAACCTAGCGCAATGAGTTTCTACCGTTGGTTTGTTGCTATGGTACTTTTAACGCCATTTTGCTTACCAGCAGTGATCAAACAACGTCATGTGATTCGCCCATACTTGGCTAAATTGGCTTTCCTCGCACTATTAGGCATGGTGCTAAACCAATCCCTAGGTTATTACGCAGGGCTAACAACGACCGCTTCTAATATGGCACTGATTACGTCTCTCGTTCCTTTGATCAGTGTTTTCTTGAGTGTACCTTTACTTGGCAAATCGATTTCCATGCTGAGCGTGGCTGGTGGTGTGATTTCATTAGGCGGCTTGGCGTTTATGTTAGGGCACGGCGATATCACCTACTTCCTGCATCAAGATATGACGCAAGGTGACAGCTTGATGCTGCTGGCTGCGCTTTGCTACGCAATTTATTGTGTGTTACTAAAACGCTGGAAGATGCCTTTCAACAGTATGACTTTGGTTTACATGCAAGGCTTTTTCTCATTGGTTATGCTTGCGCCATTGTGGCTAAGCAGCGATCAACTTCTACCAAGCCAAAGCGCATTACCTTTAATTGCTTACGCTGGTATTGCCGCGTCTATCTTTGCTCCATTGATGTGGGTAAAAGCGATTGACTTGATTGGTGCTGACTCAAGTGCCATGTTCATGAACCTGATGCCTGTGGTTTCGGTAGCTCTCGCTTCAACCATGCTCGGCGAAGAAGTTCATGTTTACCACATCATTGGCGGTATGTTGGTTATCTCTGGCGTTATCTTGTCGCAAATTAAAGTACGTAGAAAAGGCAAAGTCATCGACCCAGAAGCTCAAACTGCAACGAGCTCATAGCAACTAAAAAGAAAAGAGCCATGATGGCTCTTTTCTTTTTGCTTTCATTTGGATTAAAGGGCTTCAGCCTGCTGTTCCAATTCTTTGCTTGTCTTTTGGCTCACAAACTCTTTATATAGCGCCGCTTTATCCGTTGGATCAATATCCGTTCCTGCCGTTACAGCAGAGTTAAACATCTTTTCTGATTCAATCTTTGGCATGACTACTAGCGCACAAATTTGCTCTACACCACCAATTTCAACCAGTGATACTTGCTCAACTTGGCTCTTTTGAATTGAAGTATTAGTTATTTGCTTAGCGATTTGCTCAAAAGATGTGCCAGAGGTTTGACCGTCAACTGAGCTATCAATTTTTTGATAGTTCTTCTCTAACACACTGACTTTAATATCAAGGTTTTGCGCAAGCGTGTTACGTGCTAGAGAGATAGCGTGGTTACGATCAACAGAAAAGTTACCTGACGCCGTAACACAGTTTGACGCTGCAAAGCCATTCGCTGAAGTTGGGTTTAGTACCCAGCTAGGCACATTGCTGCCTTTGTTGGTTTCCACTTTCGCCGTGTTTTCAGAACCACTTTGACTCGCACAGCCAGATAAGATCACTGCGCTGATTGCAGCGGTAAGAATTTGATATTTCATCTTCAATTCCTTTTAGATAATTGAGTTGGACTGCGCATGATAGGTTTTCATTCTATCGTTGACCTTTTTGAGATATTTGCGAGTCTCGTTATAAGGTAAGTTCTTGATAAGGTGCTCATATACTTCATCAGAACTCATGGTATTGATTTTCTTAATCGCACTAGAAACACGTCGCTCACCAAATGCTTTGGCCACATTACCTGACCCGGTGTTGTAAGCCGCGATCACACTGTAAGTCGCACTTTGTGGGTCTTTAATGCCTTTTAGGTATCGACTCTGAAGAATTTTTAGATACGCCGTGCCAGTTTCGATATTCAAATTGGGATCGTATAAGTCATTCGCTTTCATCGGCTTATCTTTACCGCGATATAGCTTATTCACGTCATGACCAGCGGTTGTCGGCACGATTTGCATCAGCCCATATGCGGGCACATGAGATTTTGCTTTCGGGTTGAAATGCGACTCTTCGTGCATGATTGCCAAAACAAGTGCAGGCGGTAGTTCTCGCTTTGCACTTTCTTGTTGAATCGCAGGAAGGTACTGATTAGCGCGGTTCGCCAGTGATGATTTTGGAATCTTGACCTTATACTCAACAATCTTTTTAGGCTGTTGCTTTAGCTGCTTTTCTTGCAGAGCTAATTCTTGCTTCACAGCAGCAATGCGTTTTTCTTCCAGCTTCACCATTTGTTGTTTTTGCTGAACAATCACTTGCTCTTGCTTTTGTTCACTTAACACCGCACTTTTCTCAGCAGCAAAGATGTCAAGTTGACTCATTTGGCGCTCAGTTTGCGCCTCAATCTCTTTCTTCACCTCTTCGAAAGTCTTTGGTTCTACTTTAATTTCCTCAACGAAAACCATTGTGGGCTCAGCTTTTTTAGGTTGAATTACACCAACTTCTTCAAACACCTTGGCGTTTTTCTCGATAACGGCATTGACGACTTCAGCTTCAACAACTGGAGCTTCGGCTTTTCCTTCTTCCGCAGGCGGTAAGTAGCTAACCGTAATCTCACCTTTCTCCAAATCAACAACGGTTCGTGCGTTATGTTGTTCGTCATAAACCACTACCACATCCGGAGAAGGTATTTTGGTGTCACCCCATTTTTGAATAGAGGCTTTCTGTTTTTTGTCCCAGTCCGCTAAGTAAGCTTGCTGCCATTGATTGAACTCTTGAATTTGGGCGGCATACCATTGCTCAAACTCATCCGTATCATCAGCGGTTAATTGTTCGATTTCTTGGTCCAGTTCAGCAAAAGGATCATTTGCAAAACTTGGTTGCATCACAATTAGGTTTAACAACGCAGCCAGTGCGCAATATTTCAATTTCATAAATTGAGTTACCGTAATTTGTTAAATCAGAAATAAGAAGACAGATCTCCGACACTCTCAGCTTGCTGCTCAAACATTTGATCTTCAATGTCTATCACTAAACGCTCGCATTCTTTGCTTGAGCACTGCTTTGCGATGAACAAGCTTTCCTCAAGTTCTCCTTGCTCAAACTGCCATTGAGCTAGCCAGTGCTTGATTTCACTGTTGGAAATTGCGGGAACATCGACATACTGTTGATAGTAATTTTCAGCTTTGGTCACGTCTGATTGAGATAAGAGCAAGGTGACTAAACCTGCAGCATCCATCGCAACGCTAGGTTCTTTGATGATCAACGGTAATATCGGCTTGATGTGCTGGTACTGCTTGGTTGAGTAATACGCAACGGCATAGTTCAGCGCTGTGGTTTGGAGATTGGTTTTGTAGCCAGTATCATTCACATTCGCACGGCACTGAGCTTGACTCTTACTCACTGAAGAAAACTGAATATTGGTCAGTTCGTAAGTTAGACTCGCAAAAGGCCACGAATCTAAAGTTTCACGAATGAAACCACCTTCAAGCAACTTGTCTTCGTATTTTTTGCGAAGCTCTAAACCGAGCCCTTTACGACACAATGACTTCATTTGTTTCGTGGTCAGTTCATGCTGTCTTTTCACTTCAACTGACACTTCTGCATCACTGGTTTTAAGCTCATAATCCGTGCCGTTGAACGACCAAGAATGAGAGTCGGAAGCAAAAACTGGTAGACCTAAAAGGCCTACCAGAACAAGCAAGTATCTGTGGTTACAGATCATTTGCGTTACTCACTTGACCAGATGGTCCTTGAGTATTGTTGCTTCCGTCAGTCAAACCGCCAGTTGTTGAAATTTTGTGGTCTGAGCTTGCGTTTTGACCTTCACGAACGCGCTTTTTGTTTTCTGCAGCGGCTTGCTTTGCCGTCGCCTCTAGAGAAGGGGCATAAACCGCAACGGCTAACATCCAGTCACCATCGCTACTCTTAAAGGTTTTAACGGAAACACCTGGAGGAACTTGACCCGCTGCAAATGACTTGTACGAATCAAAGCTCTTGATGTTGTTCATGAACGTGTGTTTGTCTTCTGCCAATACTTTCGCATCTGCTGGGTTAACGCTCTCAGGTGGGTACTCGAACTGTTCATTCTTCTCTAACTGGTTCTCTGTGAAACCACCTTCCCAGTAAACTTGTTCACCTTGCATTACTGCAATCAGACCGTTTCTCGCTTTTGCTTGCGCTTGAGATTTAGACATACCAAGCAGCTTGCGTTTCACGCTCTTATTCTTGTTGTCACGAATGATCGAAGAACCGAAACCAAGTACAAACGACTCGCCCGTTTCAGCGTTGGTAATCACTTTCGCACCAACAGGAGGCATCACACCCGCCTGCAGATCAGCGATGATTTGTTTGAAAATCACGTTTGGTTCTGTAGTCTGAGTCAGAGCGCCCACTTTACGCTTCGTTTGCTCACGTGTTTTCGGCGTTGAAATCAAACTAACACGAACTAGGTTTTCACTTGGATCATCATACACATCGAACGTCACGTAACCTGCCAACGCGCCTTTTACTGACTCAGCACAGTTATCGCTCATCATGCTTGTGGTGTTTGCCGCGCCTTCTGTCGCAGTATCAATCACATCCATGGTTTCGTTGATCGCTGTCGCACACATGTTGCTCATGCCTTCCATGTTTTCCACTAATTGCTTTTTCGCAATTTGGAAAGCTTTCATGTATGCACCACGCTTAGATAACAACGTCGCGTTACGGTTTTCGTAAGTTTCGTAGCTACCAGAACCCGTAGATAGAATACCGATACCCGAGCCAACTGCGATCATCTTAACGCCATCACCTTCGTCTTCGATCAGGCTTTGGTGAGCAACAAGTACCGCGGCTTTCGGGTCTGCCGCCACAACTAGATCACCCACCTCTTTTACGTCATCTGTATTTACAGCTTGTGTTTCAGAAGGTGCATCGGTTGCAGGAACGAGATCATTAAGGTCAAAATCTACATTTGCATGTGCAGAACCAAAGGCACTTGCTAGTACCAATGAAAGAAGTGTTTTTTTAAACATAAATATCCTGTAGAGGTCTTAAAGCACGTTGATTTGGTAATCGTTCAAAACACGTAGCTTGGACTGATAATTTGGCTGATGAATGCGCAACGTTGGCTGGATAAACTGAGCAAGGTCATTGGCGTTGTTTAATGAGCGAAGTCGGACAATAACCTTGCCAGAACGACTTTCAATCTTGATATCAGAAACGCCGTTAATCGCACTAAGCAAGGTATAAAGTTGACCTTGTTGACCCGCCGCTTTCGGCGTAAAGATCAATTCTCTAACCGGGCCACCACGCATTGCCATTTTTTGGACGGCGCTATGTAACGCTTGAGTCAGCATTTTCTGGTTTTGATCGACAGCCAAGTGCACTGACGCTAGTTCATTCAGCATCCCCTCTTTGTTAGGAAGGGTCATCAGTGTTGGATCGTTGTGCCAATTACCGTATTCATTACCCGCTCGGTCTAATAGCTTAGCCGCCAATTCCAACTGCAAGCCGGAAGGCGTCACTTTCTCTTTTTCTTGAACTTGAAGAATGATGGTTGCCTGCTCTGGAGTACCAGAGAGATCGAAGCCCATCTGAGCAAGAGAGCTACTGAACGTGGTTTGAACAACCGGAAGGTGCGCATCCACGTAAACGGCAGGTTGCCCTAAACTCTTGATAAGTTGAGCGATCTTAGCCTCAACCTTTTGGCGTTCAACAGACACATCGAGCGTCACGACAAGCACACCATTTGGTTTAGTTTGGCTAGAAATTTCGCTCCAACCAGTAATCATACCTTGCGATTGCATTGATAAGGATTGGACAGCCACATCATGCAAGTTAAAGTCATCACTGACCGCATTTGCCGACATGCTTGAATAGGTTTGCTGGAGGTAGCCAGATTTAACCATCACGCCCAAAACTTGGCTGATAGCACGACGAAATGCATCTTGCTCAGCCGCTTGGCGCGCACTTAAACCTTGCTTAGCGTTCGGGATACCCTCACCGATGACCACAACAGAAACCGTCGAGTCAGAACCCCAAACAATACCCTCGTCTGAGTCTTCTTCTGTTTGCGTTGGTGGCATAAGACGCACATTCACACAGGTATCATCGCCGTAGATCTCAGGTTGCCCAAAATCCGCAGTGATCATCCCTCTCTCGATTCCAGTTACCAACATTTCTCGAGCAGCTTGATTAAACTGTTCGTTGAGTAATTCGGAATCTTCAGAAGATAAAGAAAGTGAAACCTGCCCATTTAAAAACAGTCGCAGGTTATTGATCGCATCCGCTTTCGCCCCCTCTATCGCTAACGCACCACGACCATAGGCGCACCCCTGCTCAACAAGAGCCAGTGTTGACTGGCTCTTATCAAGTTCAAGCGCAGCTGCAGGTGCAGCCGAAAGCAATCCACCGAGGGTAAGACTAAGACTTATCCCTTTTGCGCCCATGTGCTGCGTTCCTTCATGAATTCCATCGGGACACCGACGCTAACTGCAAAGATTCGACGCTGACGATCTGGACGGTAAATACCCTGCTCAGCTTCGTCTTTCACTTGTTCAGCAAGCTTACTGTCTTTCCAGCGTACGATTTTGCCTTGAGCACTTTGTTGGCTAGGGTTAACCGTCGCCACACCGATTGGCTCAACAAAACCTGCACTGTACTCAAATACAACCATGGTTTCATTTGGTAATACACCAGCATTTTGACCACGATCTAGCGAGATTCGGTCGCCTTTAATGCCCATAACTTGTGCTGTTGCTGGCATCTCTTTTAGCAGACGAGTCAACATGATATCGAAACCACGTGACGCCATTTCGTTCATCACAGAATCAACGTCTTTACTACTGGTGTAGTTAAAACCGCGGTAGTAGTCACCATTTGCGATTACGGTTGTGAAGCTTTCCTTATCACGAACATCAAAGTTAGAAACGCGGATCTTACCGATATTCGGGTAGCTCAGCTTTTCACGAGTGTACGGGTCAATAACACCCGTCGTCATTTCCATTGATGTTTGGAATAAAGACTGCGTAGAACCAAAGAGCATATCGCCAGTTTTAAGCACGTCGACCTTCATGATGTAGTCCGTCGATAACTTGTCACGACCACTCATTTTTTGTGCGACTTTTGCTGCACCTTCATCGGCAAGAATCTCTTCCATCGCCGCGTTTACTGACTTAGTGTCACGCGTCAAGATACGGAAACGGTTCACACCCGCAAATTGGTTTTCTAACGTGTTCTCAAGCGCTTTCGTTTCGAACTTACCAATACTTGAATGCATTGCATTGAATACATCGGCAGATTTGCCTTGAAGGTTCTCGCTAACGTCAGTTTGAACGTCACCGAAGTAAAGGCGAATAGTCTTTTTAGCTAACGGACAACGGCTGTCTTTCTCGTTTGCTTCGTAAGTACAGAATTGAAGACCTTGAGTGTTGAAGTATGCTGGAACTTCGATGTCACTGTTGGTGAATTCAAACGCTGACTTACCAATGATTAAAGACGAATTGCCTGCGTTACTCTCAACTGCGTAAGTTTGTTGGCTGGGCGTGCTATTACACCCAGCCAAAACAAGACCAGCAGCGACAAGTGTTGCGATCTTTGAATATTTCATTACGACTTAACTTTCTCTGCTAAAACTTTGTCTAGGTTCTCTAGTTGCTCGATTGTGTTTTGGTCTAGAGAAATCATGTCGTTTGCGTCGTAAACAAGAAGAGAACGTGCTTTCATCTCGTTGTAAGCTTCAACAACTGGCACTTCTTCTTTTGCTTCTGCATCCGCTTCGCCTTCTTCTTCAGACTCGTTCGATAGGAAAGAAAGTGCGTTGCCTAAACCCGCCATTGCAGAATCTTGCGCAATTACTGCCGCGTTGTCTGAAGCAATAATTGCAATTTCAGCCGCCTCAAGCGCGATGTCTTTCGCTAGCTCAACGTTCTTGTCAAAGATTGAATCAGACGCCGCTTTGTACGCTTCAACTTGTGGGCGAATTTTCTTGTTTTCAGCTTTGCCTTCATCGAATTCATTCATCGCAACAAGAAGCTCTTCGTCACTCTTATCAGCATTGATCTTTAGGAAACCTGCTACGTCTGCATGCTTGTCTGCTAGTGTACGGTAGTCTTGGAATACAGCACATTGACGCTCTTGAATCGACACCATCACTTTAGATACTTTGTCTACAGCGTAAGATACTGGTGTGTACTCAGAGCCTAGCTCAGTACAAGATTTAACAAGAGCTGCACTCATTTCGTTGCGGTCAACCGTCGCAGACTCCATACCTGGCATTGAAGAACAACCTGCTAGTGCGGTAGCAAATAGAGAAGCCATGACTGTTTTTTTAAACATTTCTGTATCCTTTAGATCAATACTGAATAGATAGATTTATTAGTAAGCTTTTTAATTATTTTTTGCTCAGCAGCGTGTTTTGCCGCCGCAGAGCTAGCTTGGGATTTACCTAACACGGTGATCACTTTTTGGGTCACCATATGAGATGAATTTGAATCGAAGACTTTAAGTTGAATACTTTGCTTGGCGACAAAGTCTTTCCCTTGTCGTCCCTGCTGGGATTTCGTCTTGATATAAACGGAGATGCCACCATGATTCGACGCAAATGCGTGATGTGATAGCAACTCGTGAATTTGATGAGAAAAAGCATCATTCGATGCGACAAACGAAATCGAGAGCATTTCTCTCTTCGCGTTCATCGTTTCGCTAATCTGTAGGTGTTGTGCACGGTATGACTGTGCAGCATCGGAATCTAAAATACCAAGCACATCGAGCTGAACGGCACTTTTCGTCATTAGCTCTTCAGCATGAAAGTAGTCCTTCACACCACGCCAGTTGTTGTTGAGATTTTTAAGTTTTATCGCAGCCGTTTGGTACGAGACCGTCAAATCATGCTCAACCTGTTTCTGCCAGGTTTTCTTACTCAGCCGATAGCGATACTCACAACCTTTCTCGCCACATTCATGACTTAAAACTTCCAAGTGAGGGATTTCAATTGGAAGTGAATGTATGGATGAATCCTGAGAAAAAGAGGAGTCGACACCATGGGAAGTCTTAACAATAGATGACTTTTCATTCACTTCGATAACACTAATCAAGTTAAGTGCCAATTGCTTCTTAGCATCTTTTAGAGCTACATGTTCAGCGTCACCAAACCCTGAAGCATACAGATACCCAGAGTCCACCCCTGCATATATCTTTATACTAATTAGTGAGATAGCTAAACTAAGACTTAAAACACGGAACAAGAGACTAACCATAAAGTGTTATTTAAAAACGGGCAGAACCATACGAAATAATTAAACCGTATGCAATTGAGCAAACAATCACCAAACAGCATTCCGAATGAATATTTATTCACAAATGAAATTATGTGATATTCATTCCACAATTACAGATCCTTACACAACCCTTACAAACAAAGACACATCATTCTCAAAAGTAAGATAACCAACAAAACAGATATTCAATTAATTGAATTAGTGCGCTTTTTATCAATAGTGTATTTTTTTAATAAGTGTGACTTATGTTTTATCTATAAAATGATAAAACTCGATTTTTGAAGGATTTTTAGCCAGCTTTCGGATTGCTTAATCCAACTCGAAGCGACACTGATGTGATAAATGTTTTGCTGACGTATTTAAGAGTCGTTGCATTGCTGTTACATTGAAGCTAAACAACGCACAAAGGAATGACAGATGAGCAGTGGTCAAAGAGACATTACCCTTCGTTTTCTTGCAGAACCTGGAGACGTAAACTTCGGTGGCAAAGTACACGGCGGCGCCGTAATGAAGTGGATCGATTTAGCAGCTTACGCATGCAGTGCAGCTTGGAGTGGAAAATACTGCATTACCGCGTACGCAGGTGGTATTCGCTTTGTCGCCCCAATTCATGTTGGGAATTTAGTCGAGGTCAGTGCCAAGGTCATTTATACGGGGCGCAGTTCAATGCACATTGCTATTGATGTACAAGCCAGCGATCCAAAAGAATTGAAAAACCGCCTTACAACACATTGCATCGTCATCATGGTTGCGGTTGACGAAGACGGAAAGCCAACTGATGTTCCTAAGTGGAAACCGGAGTCTGAAGAAGATAAAGCGCTCGAACAATCGGCTATTCGCCTAATGAATATGCGCAAGCAGATTGGCGAAGAAATGGAAGCTCACGTCAAATATCTCAAATAAATCAACTTATATACCCAAGTGTCCTCCAGACACTTGGGTGTACCCGTGAAGTAATGTCATGGTTCTGTCATTCACTTCATGCCAGGTTCAAATTGTCATAAATCTTTCACTTTGATTTGGTTAAATCCACCCACAATTTTGGTGTTGGGTAGAGTTTGGATCTTGAGCTTAAAAAAGACCACGTTAAGTGAAAATACATTAACCAATTTAAAAGCGGTCGAATATCAGTGGGTCAGAACCATGTATGTCGAAGGCTACAACGAAGAAGAAATTAACCATTACATACAAACTTGTTTTGGTGGTGACTCAACTTTTGCCGATCTATTCCGCCGTGTTGCTCTACAGCAAGAAAGTTTATATACCTTACTTCAATATGTAGGCTGTGCTCCCTCTAGCCGCGAGTTTTAACGCTTTCTCAGCAAATCCAGCCCCTTCCCTCTAAATACGCTTAAATTAATTCTGTGAAGTGATACGCAGGGCATTCTGATGTCACTGTGTAATCCATTGCAAACTGGTTAGTCTGTATCGGAAACAAGAAAGCATAGAGATTCTACGGGTATAAAAAAACCTGAGTCGAGACTCAGGTTATGGTTACAAGAAACTGTTAGTGATTAAAGCGTAAGGAACTAAGCTAACAGCCAGCTATGCGTAACGCCAATAAAGCCTGATATTACTGATCGGCGGCCAAACCAAAAGCGTAATATCGATGCTAAATATAAGGGCGACCATTTGGTCGCCCTTTTCTAGTTATTCTTTTCTCTCAGAGACCAACTGAGATTATCCTTTCACACCACCAGCTGTCAGACCACCGACTAACCAGCGTTGTGCAAGCAAGAATACGATTGTAATTGGTAGTGCAGACAATACTGCTGCAGCTGCGAAATCACCCCATAGATAGTTCTGCGGGTATAGGTACTGCTGCATACCAACTGCTAGTGTGTAGGAGTTTACATCAGAAAGTAGTAGAGATGCTACCGGTACCTCACCTACAACACCGATAAATGACAAGATGAACACTACAGCTAGAATTGGCACAGATAGTGGTAGTAGTACCAAACGGAACGCTTGCCATGGCGTAGCACCATCCAATGCCGCGGCCTCTTCTAGCGAGTTATCAATCGTCTCAAAGTAACCTTTAATGGTCCACACGTGCAGTGCAATACCACCTAGGTAAGAGAAGATCAAACCACCGTGCGTGTTTAACCCCAGGAACGGAATGTACTGGCCTAGTTTGTCAAACAATGCGTAAAGAGCCACAAGCGCAAGTACCGCCGGGAACATTTGGAAGATCATCATCGCTTTCAAGATGGTGTTCTTACCTTTGAAGCGTAGACGTGCAAACGCGTAAGCCGAAGTTGTTGACAGTGCCACGATAAGGATTGACGTGATACCCGCAACTTTTACTGAGTTCCAAAGCCAAGTTAGTACTGGGAATGGAGGCGGTGTTACAGAACCATCTGCATTTGTTACCGAGAAGCCTAGTGCTAACTTCCAGTGCTCTAACGATGGGTTGTCTGGAATCAGACTACCCGTTGCAAAGTTACCCTCACGGAATGAGATCGCAATGATCATCAGCAGTGGGAAAATAATCAGTGACAGGAAAGCCCAAAGAGCAATATGGGTCGCCCATACACGGTACTTTAAAGATTTACCTTGTACTATAGCCATGGTCGTTACTCCTTAGTCCTGAGATAGCTTAGTGAAACGTAGGTTCAATAGTGCTAGCGCGCCAACCAATAGGAAGATAAGCGTTGCGATTGCACTTGCTAGACCGAAGTCTTGACCACCTGCACCTTCAAACGCGATACGGTACGTGTAGCTTACTAGTAGGTCGGTGTAACCCGCTGGCTCAGAAGTACCAATCATGTTTGGACCACCGCCAGTCAATAGCTGAATCATTACGAAGTTGTTGAAGTTAAACGCAAAGCTCGCAATCAGTAGTGGAGTCAGAGGTTTAATCATCATAGGTAACGTTACTTTCATGAAGTTTTGGACGAAGTTCGCCCCATCGATTGCAGACGCTTCATAAAGGTCATCAGGAATCGCTTTTAGTAGACCCATACATAGAATCATCATGTAAGGGAAACCAAGCCAAGTGTTCACGATCATTACCATGGTTTTCGCTAGGAATGGGTCAGAGAACCAAGATGGGCTAATACCAAAGATAGCGTTCAATACCATGTTGATCTCACCAAAGCTTTGGTTGAAGAGACCTTTAAAGATTAGGATTGAGATAAACGCCGGAACCGCATAAGGCAGAATCAATAGTACTCGGTACACTGCTCGACCTTTAAGCTCCTCCCACTGAACAACACTCGCTAGAACTAAGCCAATAACTAGCGTGAACACAACCGTCAGGATTGAGAATACGACCGTCCAGATGAAGATACTGATGAAAGGCTCTTTGATGCCGTCGTCTTTCCAAACTCGCTCAAAGTTATCTGTGCCAATGTTTACGACAAAACCAGGAGAAACTGTGTTGTCAACAAACTGACCATTCTCATCAACGGGTTGGTAGTAACCCACATCCATGTTTGGACGCAATAGTTCTTGAGTACGGTTGTTGAACAGTGATTCGCCATCATCTTGAAGTGTGTATAGCGGAACCACAGCTGCGAACTTACGTAGACCGCTCATACGAATGTCATCGCCGCTTGGAAGGTGCAAGTCAACGCTGCTTAGTGCACTGCGGTTCTTAACGATAGTTTTGATTGGCTCTTTGTCACCAGTCGCTTCAGTGATAGGCGCTAAATCAAGATCCGTTGCAGAGAAGCCGTCAAGTTGGAAGGTTGGCGTTGCTAATAGCTCGTCGCCTTTCTTCACAACAATTTGATGACCTTGCTCAGTCTTGTACAGAGTGAATGGGAAACTTTCACCACTCTGATAAGTTCTGTCTAACAGTACAGTCTGTGCACGATCGAAAGAAAGCTGGTTTTTCGCGCTGTAGTTAGTAAACGCCAGACCGACGGTATATGCCAAAGGGAACAGGATGAATAGAATCATCCCGGCAATACCAGGGTAGATGTATCGGTGAGCGTAAGTTTTCTTACTACCAAAAATGAATAGCGCTAATGCGGTTAGAATGATCGTAAGTAGCGCAAACGCAATCTCACCGCGAGAATACATTAAGATAGTTGCGTAGCCATTGATAATGCCGACTGTGCCCAATAGTGCCCATTTGGTGAACACTTTTTTGCTGCTTGGTAGGCTGGCTTCTGGTGCTGTCATAGCATCTGTACCTTGAACTGACTGCATAGGGAACCTGCTAGCGAATATAGGATAAATATAGAAAAGTAAGGAGGAGTTGCCCCCTCCTTAAAAAGGGTATTACTGAATTATTTAGTCATTTGTTTTTCTGCATCTGCTAGAGCAGCATCTACAGTTTGACGACCGTCAACAACGTTGATGATAGCGTTCTTAGCTGCACCCCAGAATGCATTCATTTGTGGGATGTTTGGCATGATTTCACCGTTCATCGCGTTGTCCATTGTTGCTGCGATACGAGTATCTGAATCTAGCTCACGTTGGAACGAGTTAAGCGCTACTGCACCTAGAGGCTTGTCGTTGTTAACCATACGTAGACCATCGTTAGTTAGTAGGTAGTTCTCGATGAACTCTACCGCTAGGTCTTTGTTAGGTGATGCGGTGCTGATACCAGCAGTTAGCACACCAACGAATGGCTTAGAAGACTGACCTTGGAATTTAGGCAGTGTTGTTACACCGTAGTTGATGCCAGACTTCTCGATGTTGCCCCAAGACCACGGACCGTTGATAGTCATTGCTGCAGTACCTTGGTTGAACGCAGACTCAGATACTGAGTAGTCCATATCCGCAGAGATTACGCCTTTGTCTACTAGACCTTTAACGAAGTTCATCGCGTCTTTCACGCCTTCCTTCGCGATACCAGCATCTTTAATGTCGTAACCTTCAGATGTGTATTTAAACGCGTAGCCGCCATCAGCTGCCATTAGTGGCCATGTGAAGTACGGTTCTTTTAGGTTCCACATGATCGCAGACTTACCGTCTTTCTTAAGCTTCGCATCTAGCGCTGCTACTTCTTCCCAAGTCTTAGGTGGGTTTGGAACAAGGTCTTTGTTGTAGATTAGAGATAGAGACTCAACTGCTACTGGGTAACCGATAAGTTTGCCGTCGTAACGAACTGCATCCCATGCAAAATCAACGATGCCGTCTTGAATTTCTTTAGATGGTTTGATTTCAGCTAGTAGACCAGATTCTGCGTAGCCACCGAAACGGTCGTGAGCCCAGAATACGATATCAGGACCATCACCTGTCGCTGCAGTTTGAGGGAACTTGTCTTGTAGACCGTCTGGGTGAGCCACTGTTACCTTGATGCCAGTGTCTTCTTCAAACTTCTTACCAACTTCAGCAAGACCGTTATAGCCTTTGTCGCCGTTGATCCAGATAGTCAGTTGTCCTTCTTCGATGGCAGCATTAGCACCAAAAGAACCCAAAGCAACAAGAGTACCTAGTGCTACAGCGCTTAATTTTTTCATGTTCGTATCCTTTTTATATTTTTGATGTAGGGCTAGTCCATTGAGGTTCAGCCGTATTTCGACATATATCATCTGAAATAATCCTATATGTCTCATCCTCCTAATCCCTACGCCCTTGCAATTATGACGTATTTTCGTGATCTGAATCGCCAAGGGTTAGAGACTCAAATCACAAAATGAATACTTCCTGTGATCGGTTTCAACTTTAGGTCACGCAATAATGTGATTTCAGCCCAACTCCCACTCTACTCCTCCTTTTTGACTCCTCCCCGCCTACTCCCCCTACAATTATTTCGATTAGGAGGATGTAGCAGTGAACACAATCTTAGAAACTGCAGTCATCCAAGAGTGGATGGTAAGAACCCTTTCCCAGCAGTACCTACCCTATAGGTGAAAAGATTTGCTGGTTTTTCATTGCCATACGAGTGGAATGTCATTATTGGTGTTGTTTGTGGTAATTATTTCACGGGGGAGACAACACGAATAATGTGGGGGAGAGAAACTCGTATTTGGCTATGATGGGTAGTGCTCCAGTTCAGGACATTTGGAGCGCTACCCTGTTTTTCTTACCAATCCCAATAACTTACCGATTCCTACTGTTACTGCTCGCTAGATAATTCATATAATGATGAGCGGTGAATAATAAAAATTGATCGAGGACGAGCTACATGGCGAGTGTCACGTTAAAAAATGTTTGTAAAGCGTATGGCGACGTACTGATTTCTAAGAACGTAGATCTAGAGATCAACGAAGGTGAATTCGTTGTTTTCGTAGGTCCATCAGGTTGTGGTAAATCTACCCTGCTACGTTGTATTGCCGGTCTTGAAGACATTACTTCAGGTGATTTGTATATTGGTGACCAGCGCATGAATGACGTAGAACCATCCAAACGTGGTGTTGGTATGGTGTTCCAGTCTTATGCTCTTTACCCACACCTAAACCTATATGACAACATGTCATTTGGTCTGAAACTAGCAAAAGCTGACAAAGCTGAAATCGATAAGCGTGTTGAACACGCAGCAGAAATTCTACAGTTGGGTCACCTGCTAGAGCGTCAACCAAAAGCACTTTCTGGTGGTCAACGTCAACGTGTTGCGATCGGTCGTACGCTTGTGTCTCAACCAGATGTATTCCTTCTTGATGAACCATTATCAAACTTGGACGCAGCACTGCGCGTAAACATGCGTGCGCAAATCACGAAGCTACAACGCCAGCTTGGTTGTACCATGATCTACGTTACGCACGATCAGGTTGAAGCGATGACAATGGCTGACAAAATTGTCGTTCTTGATGGTGGTTATGTATCACAAGTTGGTAAGCCATTAGAGCTTTACCACTACCCACAAAACCGTTTTGTTGCTGGTTTCATTGGTTCACCAAAGATGAACTTCATGAGTGTTTTCATTGACGAAGTCGAATCAGAGCGCGTAAAAGTACAACTTTCTAACGGTGTATCATTCTGGATCCCAGTAGATGGTACGACGGTGAACCGCGGTGACCGTATGTCACTAGGTATTCGCCCAGAGCACTTAGTTCAAGCCGTTGACGCTGATGCGACAATTCACGGTGAAGTGATGATCGTAGAGAAACTAGGTAACGAGACTCAAGTTTACCTAAACCTAGAAGGGGCGGACGCAGACGTTATCTACCGTCAACCAGATACACTACCAGTAGAGTCTGGTGACAAACTAGAAATCGGTATCCCTGCACATCGTTGTCACCTATTCCACAGCGATGGTCGCGCATGCCGCCGACTACATAAAGAAAACGGCGTAGATTTCGAGTAAAACTTCTTTCACCTTTGCTTGCTACCAATCCCTCTCATTCGAGAGGGATTTTTTATTTCCGAAACTAACGTATTAATTTTCCGTCCTAAGAATTAATTCGATAGACCATAAGCAAATTAAAACCTTAGTTTCTTTTCAATCCTTTACGATTAGTACTTTTACCCGCCCTACTCAGACAAGTATTAAGTTTTTCCTAAACTGCCAATATTAGCCGAAGGTCTAAATTTCATTCTTATTTCCACTTACCTAAACAGAGCGAATTTTTAAACTAATTTCCGAATTATGGTGATTGATAGATCGGTTTTCTGCGGTCACCGACAAACACATTTTATTTATCACTAAAAAGCGTTAACGACACGGATATTGGGAAACGACACCCAATGGCGGTAGCGTGTCTTAAGGGAAATTAGGTTATGAAACACAAAGGACTCATACGTTCTCATGAGATGGAATTCGCATTTTTATACCGCATCTCTGATCTCGTAGTCATCGTCTCGTTTATGCTGTTTTTGGTTGTCAAAGATGCCAACACGTCACTCTACAAAGATTACGTTATCCTATCTTTCGTAGGCAGCGTTTCTTTCCTCATCATGGCTGAGAGCGGAAAGCTATATCGTTCTTGGCGCACCAGTTCATTTAAAGAACAAATATTTATCCTGTGCATTTCATGGTTAGTGACCTGCACCTTCCTGTTTATGGTTCTGTACTTTTCTCAAGTACATATCTTGTTCGAGCGCTACATTCTTGCATCTTGGTTCTTAATTACACCAGTACTACTTCTTTCTTGGCGCGTTGCGTTTCGTGCGGTCTTGGCATACATGAGAAAGATGGGCTACAACACTAGAACTGCAATTATTATTGGTCAAACGCCACACGGTTTAACACTTGCAAATGAACTAGAAAGCCACACAGAGCATGGTGTCTTATTTGATGGTTTCTACGATGAGCGCTCTAAAGACCGATTGCCAGAATCCGAATACCCAATAAAAGGCAATGTTGGTCTAGCCTTAGAACGAGCTAAACGCGGTGAAGTGGATTACGTTTATATCGCTATGCCAATGCACGCTAACGAGCGTATTGCATCATTCCTGACTCAGTTTTCAGACACCACGGCGAACACTTACCTTATCCCTGATTTCTTTACCTATAACTTACTGCACTCTCGTTGGGATCAAATAGGTCAAGTTCAAACACTCAGCGTTTTCGATACACCTTTCGCTGGTATTTCATCATGGGTAAAACGTCTAGAAGATATTGTTTTATCAAGCATTATCTTGCTTCTTATTTCACCAATCCTACTCGCAATTGCTATCGGCATTAAAGCTACATCTAAAGGTCCGGTTATCTTTAAGCAATTCCGCTACGGATTGGATGGCAGAAAAATTGAAGTTTGGAAGTTCCGTTCAATGACCACGATGGAGCAAGGGAACGACGTAAAACAAGCCACCAAAAACGATCCTCGCATTACACCATTTGGTGGGTTCCTACGTCGCACTTCTCTTGATGAACTGCCCCAGTTTATCAATGTTCTGCAAGGCACGATGTCGATTGTCGGTCCGCGTCCGCATGCGGTTTCACACAATGAGGAATATCGCCAAATCGTCGACCGTTACATGCTAAGACACAAAGTAAAACCAGGCATCACAGGCTGGGCGCAAATCAATGGCTACCGTGGTGAGACCGATACACTCGATAAAATGGAAAAGCGTGTCGAGTTCGATTTGGATTACATCCACCAATGGTCAGTTTGGATGGACATCAAAATCATCTTCCTGACGATATTCAAAGGATTTACAGGTTCAAATGCGTACTAAGTCGATCATGATAAAAAAGACGTACTTGGGGGGTGTTCTGGTACTAAGCTCTGCTGCTTCAATGGCAGAACCGATGGCTTACAGAACCGAATCAGGCATTGAGTTTATTCCTACCGTAGGCGTGTTTTATGAAGGCAATGACAACATTGCGAAAGCTGACCAAGGTGAAAACGTTGAATCAGTAAATATTTGGGGTGTTGAGCCAAGCCTATTAACAAAGATTGAACGCAATCAATACCGTGCAGACTTGCTTTATAAGTTAAGCGCGGGCTTCTCCTCTGATGAACAAAATGATTACGATGATCATGTTATTCAGTTCACTAACTTCTTTGAGTTTAATCATCGTAACCGCTTGGTCTTGGATTACCAATTTCGCGCTCAGCATGAAGAAAAAGGTGAAGAGTTTACTGAGGGGCAAGGAAACAAAATTACCGATCCGTTGGAGTTTCATCGCAATGTTTTCAGATCCAATTACATATTGGGCTCTGACGGTTCAAAAGGACGGTTTGAGTTTGGTATAGGTTACCAAGATAAAACCTATCAGAACTACCGTGATGGACTGCCAGGAAAGCCTGACTCTAAAACCAAATACAACGACTTTCGAGCGCCGAGCGCGCATCTCGAATTTTATTTGCGCGCCACACCCAGGACTTATTGGTTAATCGGAACAAAACAAACCTTAACAGATTATCAAACAGATAATCCAAATGTACCTTCCAAAGATAATCACTCGGGCTTCTATTACACCGGTGCTCAGTGGGAAGTCACGGGGAAAACACAAGGTATCGCGCGATTGGGTTACCAAATAAAGGACTTCGATAGTCATCAAAGAGAAACCTTCGAGGGATTTAGTTGGGATATCGGATTGGAATGGCAACCACAGGAACACACGCTCCTGACCTTAAAGACGACTCAAGCTGCGGTTAGCCCAGATCAGGATGGCGATTACAACTTGCAAACTCGTTATACGCTAGCGCTCAAGCAAGATTGGAACAGCTACTTAACCACACGTTTAGAAGCACTCTATCAGCAAGATGACTATACCGGCGTCACACGTAACGAGGATCGCTACGCCTTGTCCGCAGGTGTGGATTATCAAATTAAGCGCTGGGTACTACTTAAGGCAGATTGGCGCTATCAAGATAAAAACTCCAACTTGCAGGGCTATAGTTTTGACCAAAACGTTTGGTCTATCAGTGCCCGATTCTCTTTATAACAAGGAATATCAATGAACCTTTTAACAACGCTGCTTGGCTTAACGCTGGTTCTATTTAGCGCCTTTGTTTCGGCAAATACCAGTGAGCAAGATTATTTGCTCGATACAGGCGATACTATTTCTGTACAAGTGTATGGCGAAGAAGATCTGACGATAAAAAACATCCTAATTACGTCAGATGGCTACTTCGATTACCCATACCTAGGACGCATCAAGGCGATCAACAAAACACCAAAACAGCTGAAATACGAAATAGAAACCGGGCTAAAAGGTGATTACCTCATTAACCCTAAAGTCATGGTCACAATCAACAGCTTTCGACTTTTCTATGTGAACGGTGAAGTAAGAAAACCAGGTGGGTTTGAATATCAACCAGGGCTCACCATAGAAAAAGCGATCGCTCTAGCCGGTGGTTTGACCGACCGAGCATCAAGAAAAAGTATCAACCTTACCCAACATGCAACAGGTAAAACTGTTGAAAGCGTCAACATGCAGCGCTCGGTAGAGCCTGGCGACATTGTATTTATCGATCAGAGCTTCTTCTAATGACAGGCAATTCAATGAACGGAATTCATTCTACTCATCCTTCTTCCAATCGCATCGAGTTGATTCGTTTTGGGCATCACTACCGAACACTTAAAAAGAATTGGTTAAGCATTTTAGCGTTTACCATCATCTTTTCTCTCACTTGCACTTGGTATATCTATTCGAAAAAGTCGGTATACCAAGCCACTGCTACCCTTCTTATTCAAGAAGAGCAAAAAAGTGCACTCTCAATTGAAGAAGTGTACGGCGTGGACACCACTAAAAAAGAGTACTTTCAAACTCAAATCGCCATTCTTAAATCAAATCACATTGCCGACAAAGTGATTACTCAGCTTAACTTAACCCAGCACCCTGAGTTCACAGGGTCAAGTAGATTTGAGCAGAAAATTGATGAGATTAAGTCCATCCCGCTAGTACAAGATGTGTTACGAGTGTCTCCAAACCCTGAAGAAACTCAACAGCATGCAAAGCCATACTACCAAGCTCTTCAAGCATTCAAAGAGAAGCTAGAGATCGAACCTGTACGTAACACTCAGCTAGTGAAAATTCGCTTTCGCTCTACTGATCCCGAGCTTGCGACCAAGATTGCGAATGCCGTCGGTCAGGCATACATCGATACCAACTTCGAAGCCAAGCTAGTAATTACTCAAAACGCAGCGACTTGGTTGACCAATAACTCACAAAAGCTAGAACAACGCTTGAGAACGTCTGAGCAAGCGCTACAAGACTTCTTATTGCAAGAAGGTCTGATTGATATCAATGGTATTGATGATATCTACGCCAGTGAACTCGAAGAGCTAAGCCGCAAGTTAAATGCCGCGATTAACAACCGTATTGAAGCGCAGACTCTGATCGACCTTTTGAAGCGTAAATCTTCACAAGACTTAGATAGCCTTCTGTCTATCGACGAATTTGCAAACCAAGCGCAGATCCGCGATCTTAAACTTTCTGAAGCTCAAGCTGAGAAAAATGTCTCTGAGCTTTCTCAACGCTATGGACCAAAGCATGACCGTATGGTTCAAGCTAGGGCTCAGCTAGATTCAATTCGCACCCGAACTCAACAGCTGATTCGCGAAATCTCATTCAGCAAACAACAAGACTTACTCGCAGCGAAAGCGCAAGAAGATATGCTTCGCGCGGAATTAGACAGCAAAAAGTCAGATTTCCAAATGTTAGGCTCCCAAAAAGCCAAGTATGAGCAACTGAAGCGAGAGGTCGAATCGAACAAAGATTTGTATGAAGCGTTTTTGAACCGCGAGAAAGAGACCAGTGCCACTAGCGATTACAAAAACGTCACTGCGCGTTTTACTGATCCAGCAATCATTCCGCTTTTCCCGATTGCGCCACAACGTATGAAGCTGGTGTTAATTGCAACCTTCTTTGGTTTTGCTATTGCCTGTGCGCTTGTCATCATTTTAGAAACATTGCGTGAAGTGATTCGTACTTCTTCAGATGTACAAGAAAAGCTGGGTGTCACCTGCCTAGGCACAATACCAAGAGTGAAAAAGCGTAATCTACGCAAAGGTGGGGTGAGCTATACCGCTTATCTCGACAAAGATGAGAAACTGTTCAGCGAAGCCTGCCGTTCGGTCAGAACCTCTCTCCTGCTCAGATTAACAAACTCGAAACAGAGAGTGATCCCTTTCACTTCAGCTATTCCAGAAGAAGGTAAAACATCAACGAGCATCAATATGGCAGTGTCTTTTTCCACCATGGAGAAAGTCTTGATCATCGATTGCGACTTACGCAGACCATCGATCGCCAAACGTTTTAATATCTCGGAGTCGAGCCCTGGACTCACCAATATCCTTACGATGGATACATCGCTAAGTGAGTGTATTGTTCGCAGCGAGGAGGCGAATCTAGATGTATTGCCTGCAGGGATTATTCCACCAAACCCACAAGAGTTGTTGGCATCCGATCGTTTCGACAAATTGATCGAATACCTCAAGGGGAAATATGACCGCATCATTATTGATACGCCTCCACTGCTATCAGTGAGCGATGCACTCATCCTAGGTAAGAAAGCAAACGGATTAATTACGGTAATCCGATCAGAATCGACCAAGGCATCATTGGTTAACGCAGCGCTATCTAAACAAATTCAACACTCAGTTCCTTCGCTTGGCGTTCTGATTACTCAGGCAAAATCAAAGGAAGGAGAAGCGAATTATGTCCAGCAGTACGCCTATTAGCCTTAGCATGCAGTGGTACCAACTGTTAAAGGAGCAGGACAGCCCGGTACTGATTTATCAAATGGGAAAAGTGGGGTCGAGCGCGTTGGAGAAATCGATTCCAAAATCGATTCATCTACACGATCTGATGTCTATCGATGCAGAAAAACAGATATCTCCAGTTCGTGCACAACTGCATAACCCTGCGACTAACTACATCAAGCGCTTATTAAAGCGCTTGATCATGAGTCGCATGCTCAAGCGTAAGAAACAAGTCCGCATCATTTCTTTAGTGCGTGAGCCGATTGGTCGAAACATATCCATGTTCTTCCAATCCCTACCATTCTGGATGGCGGCAAAGTACTTAAACGATGACAGTGCAGTACGCTCTGAACGTTCTCAATTGTTACATGAAGCTTTTGAGGAGCATGTAAACCATCAATATCCATTGGAATGGTTTGATAATGAAATCAAGCCACTCACTGGCATCGACGTGTTTACACACCCTTTTGATCATGAGCTTGGATATCAAGTTTACCAAAAGGACAACTTCTCTCTTATGGTTGTTCGTGTCGATAAACTCGATCAGTCACAAAAAGCAATTAGCACCTTTTTACAACAAGAAGTAAAGGTGCAGCATGACAACCAAGCCGATAACAAGTGGTACTCCCCTCTTCTTGTTGAATTTAAACGTACTTTTCATCCCAAAGTAGCGCTCATTGAAGAAATGCTCACTTCTAAATTCACTAAGCATTTCTTTTCTGCATCTGAGATCGAAAAGTTCAAAAAAGATTACTTATCTGCCTAATTATGAAAACAAAAATACTTCATATCATCAATGACTTATCCAAAAATGGAGGCGCGCAAAAATTCCTTGTGGATCTTGTGATGGAACACGCACCTCAATACGATATAAAGATTCTTGTATTGTGCGATGACAACGACTATCTGGACTTGTTATCTGCTCAAGGCATCAAATGTTTTAACTGGAAAACGCTTTCACTAAAAGAAAAGTGGTCACTGTTGCGTTGGCCTGATTTAGTTCATGGTCACCTATATCCTTCCATCTATCTCGCGCTATTAGCTGTGGGGAAAAAACGAATTCAAACCGAGCATTGTTCTTATAACCGCCGCCGTGACTACCCCCTATTCAAATTCATGGAACACCTGCTTTACAGAGGTCATAACCTTACTGTTAGCATCAGTGAAAAAGTGCAAGAAGAGCTCGTGAAATTCATGCCTCACTACCAACACAAATATCGTGTTGTACACAATGGCGTTGATCTCGAACGTTTTCCAATGGTCGCAAAGTCCGCCAGTTCAGTGCTACAAAAGCCAGTTATTAATATCGGTATGGTCGGAAGACTGCATGAGCATAAAGACCATGAAACCTTGATTCGTGCGACTGCCCTAATGCCGACCAATTATGAGCTTCACTTAGCGGGAGATGGCAGTAAACGCACCGAACTACAGTCTCTTAGTCATCAACTCAATATTGCCGAAAGGGTTCATTTTCACGGCATCATCTCTGATATTCCGTCATTCCTGAGCGACATCGACGTATACGTCCAGTCTTCTAAAGTGGAAGGCTTCGGTTTAGCTGCGGTTGAGGCGATGGCAGCAGGTTTGCCAGTATTGTCTTCTGACGTACCTGGATTAGATGAAGTCATGGGCAGCAGCGAATACCTGTTTGATCTGGGAGATTCAAAGCAACTTGCCCACAAATTAACTCAACTTTGCACCACCCAAGAAATGTACAACAGAGCAAGCGAGTACTCAGTTAATCGCGCCAAGTTATACACCATCGACAAATTCCGAGACGGTTACTATGGACTTTACCAGCAACTCTGCACCAGTAAGTAGTCGCATCTCATTACTGGCAGCAATTACGCTCTCCCTCTTTTTCGCACCATTTAAAGTGGGAGCAGGTAGCCTCGTACTCGCGCCTTCCGATATTGCAAGCTTGCTCTCGATCGGTTTGGTGGCTCTTATCATACTGGAAGGTAAGACCCATGCATTGCTACATCCTCGCATGGGCTTCTTATTACTGTTTACCAGCTATGTTTTTGTCAATGGACTTCTTAATCGTGTCCCATTTATGCCTTTGGTCACGGAGACAGTTCAATGGGTAGCCATATTAAGTTTGCTGTGTTTACTTTACGCCTACGGTGTCTTTAACGACGAGCGAATCATGGTCTATTTTACATACAGCTTACTGGTAATTTGCTCTCTTGTTGCGCTGTGGCACTTCTCACAAGGCTATCAGAGTGGATTCAAGCTATTGGGCGTGAGTAAGTACGCCTTCGGTGTTCTCTGCTCCCTACTCTACCTTTACAGAGACAAAATCCGCGCTTTTCCCCTATTAATGCTATTTGCATTCGTACTACTGGTTCTTTCTCAAGAGAGAAAAGCGTTGCTCGGTTTTTGCTTGTTGGTTTTTATGGATCAACTGGTGATCAAGCGATTAGTACGACAAACCATCAGTGAGACCTACACTTGGACTGTTCTGATTGGGGTAAGTTTAGTCATCTTCTTCGTCGTATCAACAACGCTTTACGTGGGTTTTGACCAGCTTGCAGACAAGCTCGAAATTACTCAGGAAGACATCCTATTTGCCAACCAAAGTGAAGCGCGTTGGGTCTCCAATTTACACCGTAAATTGCTCTTGGCAAACGGGTTAGACATCTTGCTTCAATATCCAATTTTAGGTGTCGGAGCAAAGATGTTACCTCACTACATGATCAACTACTTTAACTACGATGAGTTAGCGATTTACACCCACAACTTTGTTCTAGATACCTCTATCGAATACGGGCTATTAGGCATTTTGTTGTTATTTGGTGGTTATGTGCACTTTATGAAGGGCTGTTTCAACTCATTGGAAGAGAATAGAAAGAGCTTCCTACTCGCAATCTACGCTCTAATCATGGTGTTTTTTGTCGCCGTGAATACCACCATCATTTTAATACTTTTACTACCCGTCATGATCAGTAAAGCAAGGCATTATAACCTCCAGCAAGAGACAACCGTTTCGGCAGAGTTCCACTCTCAACCTGCTCATGATTCAAAACCCAATTAACTGATTTCGCCACCAACCAACAAATAGAAATGGCGAAGAGCAAACAATTTAAAGCTATCAAGGATAGGATAAATGAAATATTCAATCTCTCGACAATTTGAGAAAAACCGAGAACTTCAAGCAGACAATTTCGTGCTGGTTTACCAAATGGGTAAAGTCGGTTCGTCGTCTATTGAGCATACTTTGGGTGAGCGTAAAATTCCGAGCTACCACATCCACACGTTTGATGATCACGAAGAGTTCCAGATGTACCACAATAAAAAAGATGTGAGTAAATTCTTCGACTTTAAAAAACGCACCATGTATCGCCTTGTTCTCAACAAAAGAAAACGCATCTTACAAAAGCGCGACAACATCAAGATTGTGACTCTGGTACGTGACCCAATTGCAACGGTTTTCTCCCGCTTTTTCCAAGACCTGCATATTCAATTCATCGAAGGCAAGAAAAACGACGCTATCCATCGCGATATGGATGTGACTTACAAACATTTAGAGCATTGCTTCGATAACTACCTTAACCTTAATTATTTTGCTAACTGGTTCGATAACGAGCTTAAACGTAACTTCAACATCGATGTACTTCGCCAAGAGATTGATAACACTCAACCTTTTTATACATTCAGTAATGAAAAGGCGAGTGTAATTCTAATTAAATGCGAACAGCTGAGCTCCCTTGATAAAGAGATCGGTGAGTTTCTTCAGCTTGATGATTTTATTCTTAAAAACAGCAACGAAGCAAAGAACAAGTGGTATTCCAATATCCATCAGTACTTTAAAGAGCGTTACGACTTCTCCAAGCTTTTCTACATGTACGATCTTCCTCTTTATCGTCACCTTTACTCAGAGCAAGAGCGTGAAGCATTTAAGAACAAGTGGAAGCAAACTCCAGGGACCAAAGCATAATGAAGAAAGTACTGCACATAACCGAAGCTTTTGGCGGTGGGGTTCAAACAGCACTCTACAGCTACGTTCACTCTTCGCGTAGCGAAGCATTCGAGCATTCATTGCTTGCTCGTGCTCGCTCAAATGATATGACTAATGAATCAAGCAACCATGTCTTTAGCCACACAAAATGGGTAGAGGGCAACTTATTGCAATTCATGAAGGACGCAAACGCATTCATTGCGGAGATCAAGCCAGATTTTGTTCACTTGCACTCAAGTAAAGCGGGCTTCCTCGGTCGATTCTTAAAGCTCGGTCATGCTCGCCTTATCTACACGCCCCACTGTTATGCATTTGAACGTGAAGATATTTCCAATTTTGCCAAACAGATTTACAAGACGTTAGAAAAAATCGCGCTCAAAAAAATCGATGTTGTTGCTGGGTGCAGTCAACGCGAATGCGATTTAGCCATCAGCATAGGCGCTAAGCGCGCTGAGTTACTCAATAACTACGTAACCTATGGTAGCGAAGAGCGCAGTCCAAATACTAACAACACTCAACTGAAATTGGTCATTCTAGGACGAGTCGCTCCACAAAAAGATCCTCAGTTCTTGCTTGATACACTCGGTCAAATCAAAAAGGCTGAGTTAGCACATGATATTGATATCACTTGGATTGGTGGCGGCGAGAGAGAGCTTGAAGATCAGTTACGTGCACAAGGTATTAAAGTCACGGGCATGATTCCACGAGATGAAGTCGTTAGCCTACTCAAAACTTCGGATTTGTACTTACATACTGCAGCTTGGGAAGGTATGCCGCTGACCATTCTTGAAGCGGCGAAGCTGCATTTACCTATGGTCATTCGCTCTATCGGTGCCACCAAAGATCTTAACTACCCTTTCTTGGCACAAGGTCCACAAGAGATGGCAAAACAAATCACCCATTGCATTAATCACTACCACGATATTGACTTCAATCAGTACTCAAAGGAGCTCAATGAAACATTTAGTGAAGAAAAACAACGAATCGCGCTAATCAGCATTTACAGCTAGAGGATCAAATGCTTCAACAACTACAACAAAAGCGCGCAGCCACTCAGAACAAGGAAAAAAGTCTGTTTTCCCTCGGCTTTCAAACCGCAGTTACCCGTGTTCTGAGTGCTGGTTTTGCGTTTCTTTTAACGCTCATCGTTTCCCGAGTCACAGATGCATCGACATCAGGGCAGTTTTTCTTTTTGTTTAATCTCGCTTACTTCACTGCCATTATTTCTCAGTTAGGATTTGATGTTTCGCTTGTTAAGTACAACGCTATTGGTTTCTCGAATAACAATAGTGAGGAACAGAGCAACAACTACCGTATCGCGCTAGCACGAAGTCTGTTGTTTAGTGTAGCAGCGTGTACTTTTATCTACTTGGCATTCAACTTTTTCCCTAAACACGTAAACACAACTGGCGTTTCCGACGCTGCACTGGCACTTGCTTTGTTGTCGATCCCATTACTCGTTATTGGGCAGACAAATAGCCGAGTATTGCAAGCCTCTAGACGAGTTGTCCCCTCGCTATTTGCGTTACAACTCGGCGTGAGCTTCTTTATGGTTGCGCTGGTATTAGTGGCTCAGAGAGCTTACTCAATTGATGCAGATCTCCTTATGATTTTACTCGTCATAGCAACAGGGGCTGTCGCTCTCCAATCGAGCATCAAATGGCTTAAGTCTGATCAATATAGTCATGGGAAAACGGAGAAAAATACCGAGCTAACCTATTCAGCAAAACAAGTTTGGTTTGGCAGCATCTTTTCCAATTTGGTTCAGTGGGGCAGCTTGGTCATTGCGGGTTTCTTTCTCGCAACTTCCGATCTTGGCTTACTCGCTGCAGCACAACGCACCTCATTACTCATTGGCTTTGTGTTAGTCACAATTAACTTCGTCGTCGCTCCGATGTTTGCTTCACTCTATAAGGAAGGAAAACTAGATCGACTGCAAAGCCTTAGTCGTTTGGCATGCCGTGCAAATATTGGAGCAGCAATGATTCCCGTGGTTGTGTGCGTCGCCTTTCCTGAGTTTGTTATGCAACTGTTTGGCAAAGAGTTTACTGCAGCTGCGCCCTTACTCGTTGCATTGTCGCTAGGGCAACTAGTGAATGTAGCAACAGGTTCAGTTGGGTTTTTATTGCTTATGAGTGGACATGAAAAGACCATGAAATACATCACTATCGTATCTGGTGTCATCTCCATTACATTACTGGTCACGCTCTCTCAATGGTACGGCGTATTAGGCGCAGCTTGGGCAATGGCGATAGGTTTAGCAATCCAAAACTTAGCCGCACTCTACTTCGTGAAACGTTATCTTGGCTTTTTTCCTGTGGGGTAAATATGACAAATACGATTGCACGAATTAGCTTTATCGGAGTGTTACTACTGACGATTTCTCTATCGCTTTGGAAGAGTTCTGATATCAGTCATGCCACGTACCAAAATCTAGAGAATTATGTCGGCGGCTCAAGTACGTTACATTTTACCTTTAGCCTTTTGATTGGTTTTCTAGCCGTGTTTAACTTCCCTAAATGGGTGACAGCAACAAACGCGGACATGTTTGGTATTCGGTTACTGATCGTCCTATTGTTTATCGTCTCTTTAGAGGAGTTCAGCCAATTGTTTATCGCAACTCGCTCCTTCAGTTTTGATGACTTAAGCACTAATTGGATCGGTATTATATTAGGTTACTTCTGTGCCAAACTTATAAAACTCATTGTTAAATAATAATATTTTCGGCGCACTCAACACTCTAAAGCGACAAACTACACACCTCGAAATAGCGACTCTACATAGGCGTCTTTGGTGAGCACTTTTTTGGATATTTTTCTTAAATGGCGAGATATACTCTCGCCCTATTACATTAATATGAGCATCGGTTATGTCTTCGCATCCAACTAAAATCACCTTCTTTGAATTCCTAACACCACTTATCACTGCAGGTAAAAAGACAATCACGATTCGTGATGAATCAGAAAGCCACTACGTGCCCAATACCGAAGTGGAAGTGTTTACTTTAGAAACAGATCGCAAGGTATGCGACATTAAAATCCTGTCAGTAGCACCACTGAAGTTTGATGACATCAATGAGTTCCACGCAGAGCAAGAAGCGATTGAACTGCCAAAACTGAAAGAACTTATCCGTGAGATCTACCCAAATATCGATGAGCTGTATGTGATTGAATACGAACTGATCAAGTAAGATTTACAAATTACTAGACGACTGGTCTAATCGATTTTATAGTATTAGTCATGAATGCAAAAACGAACGATACACGCCAACACATTCTTGATGTCGGCTACCAGTTGGTAGTGACCAAAGGTTTTACCAGTGTTGGACTCTCAGAACTATTAAAGGTAGCGGATGTGCCGAAAGGCTCTTTCTACCACTACTTCAAGTCGAAAGAGCAATTTGGTGAGGCATTGATTGAAGATTACTTCTCTCGCTACCTTAAAATGATCACAGCCCACTTTACTGAAAGTGAAGGCTCTGGTTCCGAGCGCCTGTTGAGCTACTTCGAGCGCTGGATGGCGATTGAAAATGGTCAATGTAATGCCAACAAATGCTTGGTGGTGAAGTTGAGCGCGGAAGTTTCTGATCTTTCAGAAGCAATGCGTGTAAGACTGGCTTCGGGTGCCACTCAAGTGGTGAAAGCCATCGAAGATTGTGTCCAAGCGGGCATTGAAGACGGCTCTATCCAAGTTGAATCAGCAGAACAAACCGCCCACTTGATTTATCATCAATGGATTGGTGCAAGCTTACTCAACAAACTGTATCAGGATCGTTCCGGCTTAATACGCAGCTTTGAGAGCACTCAAAGTATGCTAAAAGGCAAATAACGAACCACACTTAATCCGCCTTATCTTTACCCAAAAAGTACGGCGGATTTTTTAGGAATAAAAACTAGACGACTGGTCTAATAATTAATGTAGGAACTTACCATGACCCAAACGCTTAACCGTCAAATCGTATTGGCTAACCGTCCAAAAGGTTCGCCAGTCCCAGAGAACTTCCGTTTAGAACAAACTGCTATCCCTACTCCAAGTGAAGGTGAAGTGCTTCTGCGCAGCGTATACCTATCTCTCGACCCATATATGCGCGGTCGAATGAATGAAGGCAAATCCTACGCAGATCCCGTTGAACTAAACGACGTGATGGTTGGCGGGACCGTTTGTCAGGTCGTGGAATCGAAGAACTCTGACTTCCAAGCAGGCGAATGGGTGGTAGCTTACACAGGCTGGCAAGATTACGCGCTATCTAACGGCGAAGGTCTATTTAAATTAGGCAGTGAGCCGACGCATCCTTCTTATGCCCTTGGTGTGCTTGGTATGCCTGGCTTTACCGCTTACGTGGGGTTATTGGAAATTGGTCAGCCTAAAGCTGGTGATACTCTAGTTGTCGCTGCTGCAACCGGTGCGGTCGGTTCTATGGTTGGTCAAATCGGTAAGCTAAAAGGTTGTCGTGTAATCGGTATCGCAGGCGGCGCAGAGAAGTGTCAGTACGCAAAAGAGACCCTAGGCTTTGATGATTGTCTTGATCACACCGCAGATGACTTTGCAGATCAACTAGCAGCAACATGCGACAAAGGTATCGATGTCTACTTTGAAAACGTAGGCGGTAAAGTCTTTGATGCCGTGTTACCTCTGTTAAATGTCGGCGCTCGCGTGCCACTTTGTGGTTTGATTTCTCAATACAACGCGACAGCGTTACCAGAAGGTCCCGATCGTATGTCGATGTTGATGGGCAACATCCTGGTCAAACGCATCAAGATGCAAGGTTTCATCATTTTTGATCACTATGAGCAAAGCTACACAAATTTCGTGAAAGATGTAAGCCAATGGCTAGCGGAAGGCAAAATCCACTACCGTGAGCATTTAGTGGAAGGTTTAGAAAATGCACCAGAAGCATTCATCGGTCTGCTGGAAGGCAAAAACTTCGGCAAACTTGTTATTAAAACTAATCAACCTGTATAAGAAAAGGATTCTTCTATGATTAAACTGCATCACTTAAACCAGTCTCGTTCAAAACGCATCATTTGGTTACTAGAAGAGCTGGGCGTAGATTATGAAGTCATACCTTACCTTCGTGACGGCGTCACCTTTCTTGCTCCACCTGAGCTCAAGAGCATTCACCCACTCGGCAAGTCACCCGTATTGGAAGATGGCGACGAGATCGTTACAGAGTCTGGTGCCATCACTGAATACTTAATTGAGAAGTACGCGGACGGGCGTTTTGCACCAGAACGTGGCAGCAAAGCTTACACGCAATACATTCAATGGATGCACTTTGCAGAGAGCTCAGCCATGGTTCCATTGCTTCTCAAAATGTTTGTCGCTAAAGATGGCGTGCAAACGAATTTCCTAGCTGACTATGCAGATGCGGAAACCATGAAAGTCATGGGTTACGTTGATCAAAGCCTTAAAGGAAAAACCTACTTTATTGAAGAGCGGCTAACAGGCGCGGATTTCATGATGTCGTTTATTGTCGACATCCTAAACAAGTTTGGCGTCATTGAGCGCTTCCCAAACATCCAACGTTATGGCGCACAGTTAGCGACTCATCCTGCGTTTACTAAAGCAGAAGAACTTGAAGTGAAGTTCGGTTAATCGAGTTGAGACCTTCTCAAACCGTTGAGACTTTCTGTCTATTTCGGGAATCTTTGAAATAGACAGAAATCATTCACACTAAACATTCCTGAATACCATTTATAATCCATACGACAAATAATGTTAATTGACACAAAGGCATTGTTTAACAAGCACTTAAAGCATAGGTGATACCTATCACACTGATTGCTAATAACAGTTTTTTTATTCTCAGTTGCAGCGCTATTCTCCTTGCATAACTTTCGAGCAGTTGCCGAAAAGTCGATAAATAATCACTATATTGCAAGGAAAATCAAATGAGCAAAAAACTGACTACAGCAGCAGGTTGCCCTGTCGCCCATAACCAAAACGTTATGACTGCTGGTCCTCGTGGCCCTCAACTATTACAAGACGTTTGGTTCCTTGAAAAATTAGCGCACTTTGACCGCGAAGTGATCCCAGAGCGTCGTATGCACGCAAAAGGCTCTGGTGCTTACGGTACGTTCACTGTAACGCACGACATTACAAAATACACTCGCGCGAAAATCTTCTCTGACATCGGTAAAAAAACAGAACTATTCGCTCGCTTCACGACCGTAGCTGGTGAGCGCGGTGCAGCAGATGCAGAGCGCGATATCCGTGGTTTCGCACTAAAATTCTACACTGAAGAAGGTAACTGGGACTTGGTTGGTAACAACACACCAGTATTCTTCCTACGTGACCCGCTAAAATTCCCAGACCTAAACCACGCAGTAAAACGCGACCCTCGCACTAACATGCGTAGCTCTACCAACAACTGGGATTTCTGGACATCACTACCAGAAGCATTCCACCAAGTGACTATCGTAATGAGCGACCGTGGTATCCCAGCTTCTTACCGTCATATGCATGGTTTTGGTAGCCACACATTCAGCTTTATCAACGCAGAAAACGAGCGTTACTGGGTGAAATTCCATTTCAAAACTCAGCAAGGCATCAAAAACCTAACTGACCAAGAAGCAGAATCAATCGTCGGTAAAGACCGCGAAAGCCATCACCGTGACCTTTACGAAGCGATTGAGCGTCAAGACTTCCCTAAATGGAAGATGTACGTACAGATCATGCCTGAGCTAGAAGCGGATGAAGTCAACTTCAACCCATTCGACCTAACAAAAGTGTGGTCTCAAAAAGACTACCCACTGATCCCAGTTGGTGAGTTTGAACTGAACCGTAACCCAGAAAACTTCTACGCAGAAGTTGAGCAGTCAGCGTTCAACCCAGCAGCAGTAGTCCCTGGTATCGGCTTCTCTCCAGATAAGATGCTACAAGGTCGTCTGTTCGCTTACGGCGATGCTCAGCGTTACCGCCTAGGTGTGAACCACCATCAAATCCCTGTGAACGCACCTCGTTGCCCTGTTCACAGCTACCACCGCGATGGCGCAATGCGCGTTGATGGCAACTTTGGTTCAACACTGGGTTACGAGCCAAACTACAAACAAGAATGGGCAGAGCAACCAAATTACTCTGAGCCACCTCTACGCATCAATGGCAACGCTGATCACTACGATCACCGTGTAGACGAAGACTACTTCAGCCAAGCGGGTGACCTATTCCGTCTGATGAGCGAAGAGCAACGTCAAACTCTGTTCGACAACACAGCTCGCGCAATGGACGGTGTGCCAGAGTTCATCCAACAGCGCCACGTTCAACACGCATACCAAGCGGACGAAGCGTACGGCAAAGGTCTTGAGGTTGCACTAGGCTTAAACAAGTAAGCGAACGCTGTAATCATCACACTGTGTGATTAAAAGACATAAAAAAGGAGGTGCTCTACAGCACCTCCTGATTTCAAATCACTAATCCTTAATCACAGGTCACTAATCACAACCATACTCAAGGAGATTCATTATGATTAACTTAGATTTCTTTAAGCTCTTTGATACCAAAGAACTGTTTATCTATTACTGATTCATCAACTACTGATTTTTAGCGACCGCTTTGATCAGTACTGATGTATCCATGCGACCTAAGCCATCACGCTGAAGGTCTGCGTATTGCTCATCCACTTTCTTCGTCAGTGGAAGTTCTAGACCCACTCGCTCTGCTTCTTGCAGACAGAAACCCAAGTCTTTGCGCATCCAATCAATAGCGAAGCCAAAATCGAACTTATCTTCCGCCATCGTATTTGCGCGGTTTTCCATCTGCCATGAACCTGCAGCGCCGTGCTTCAACGTTTCTACAACTTGAGCGATGTCCAAGCCTGATTTTTGTGCCAGTAGCAAAGCTTCACTCAAACCTTGTAAAACGCCACCAATACAAATTTGGTTTACCATCTTACAGCGTTGACCCTGACCGTTTTCACCCATTAGTGTCATCTGCTTCGCGTACACATCCATCACTGGAGACACACGGTCAAAAATGCTTTGTTCACCACCACACATGATGGTTAGGACACCATTTTCTGCACCTGCTTGACCACCAGAAACTGGCGCATCAATGAAGTGATTGCCGTATTTAACACACGCTTCAGCCAGTTCTACCGCTAGATCTGCAGAAGTCGTCGTGTGGTCCACTAACACTGCATCCGCTTTCAAGCCGACCAGAATGCCTTCTTCACCGTAAACAACGCTACGAACGTCATCATCATTACCCACACAGGTAAAAACGATGTCACAGCCTTCTGCCGCTTCACGTGGTGTTTCACAAGCCACGCCTTGGTATTCTTCAGCCCACTTGTCAGCTTTCGCCTTTGTGCGGTTGTATACTTTGGTTTCATAGCCCGCTTTACTTAGGTAACCAGCCATTGGGTATCCCATCACACCCAGACCAATAAATGCTACTCTTAGTTTTTCCATTGCAAGCCTCCTTGAATTCGAAATAAGTGACGTTTTGAAACTATTACTATTTGAAACAGTTACTATTTGAAACATGTTACTAAAGATTTCAGAACATTACTTGCAATAATTTCGTCTTAAATAAGCGCAACAAACTCAATCAAAGGCGAAGCTACCAAAAGTGACAATAAAAGCGTCACAATAGACGGAATCGCATCTTTCCAAGTATCAAAACGAAAATGGAAAAACATAGCACCAACGGAGGTGAAAACAATAAAACTTGCACCTATCGCACTTAACAAGTTGTTCGCCGATAGCAAGCCAATTAACATCAAAATTGCACCCGTTACCTCAACCAGTCCAACCAAAAACATAGCGGCACGGTTCAATCCATATTTATGAAAGAAAGCGAGCTGTGGCTCAAAAATCGGCTTCACCCAACCGATGATTTTGATAGAACTGGCAAACAAGAAAAACGCGATTAACAACCCTTGAATAAACACCATAATTTTAACTCCCGAACAGATGATGGAAGTATTAAAGCATTCCACTTAAAACTTAAGGAGGGTAATATTTAGCTACTTATCATTCCAAATAGGAATGCATCATGGATAAATTTGATTGTTTGAAAGTCTTTTCTCGTGTTGCTCAGTTGGGTTCATTTACTGCCGCGGCTAACGAACTCAATACCACTCAGAGTGCGGTGAGCAAGAAGATCGCTTGGCTTGAGCGTGAAGTCGGCATCACCTTGTTTCATCGTCATGCTCGCGCTATCAGCTTAACTTCTGGTGGAAAACAATATCTCGAACTGGCACAAACACTCACAGAGCAAATGGATTCCTTCGAGTCGCAACTTAGACAAGAGCAAGCGTCGGTCTCTGGCGAGCTCAAGCTTTCAGTGCCGAGTGCGTTTAGCGTTCGCTTGTTATCTGCGCCACTGAATGAGTTTCTCAACCAACATCCGGAGCTTAGCGTCGATGTGTCAGTTTCGGACAAGTTTGTCGATTTAGTTGAAGGCAATGTTGATATCGCGATTCGTGCCGCCTACCTAAAAGACTCGGGGTTAAAAGCGCGTTGGTTGATGGATAACGAATTGGTTTACTTCGCTTCTCCAAGTTACATCGACAAGCGCGACCCTATTCTTAGTGCTAACGATTTGAGTACGCACTGCTGCTTAACCTACTCACTCTCCAATCCGTCTAACTTGTGGCGTTTTAGCGATGGAAATGAAACCATTAAAGTCAAAGTGAAAGAGCAGGTTCGAAGTGATAGTCCTGAGATGTTGGTGCAAATGGCAAAGCTTGGGCAAGGCATCGCTGCAATGCCAAAATGGATGGTAGAACAAGAGCTTAACAATGGTGAACTGATTCAAGTATTAACGCAATATCAATCAGTTAAGCTACCAATGTACTTGGTTTACAAAGATAGTGAGTACCAACCTCAGCGCATTCGCACTTTCATTGATTTCTTGGTTAAGCACTTTTCTCAGGGATAAAAAAAGCTCCATCAAAAATGATGGAGCTAACTAGCAGATAGCCTTATTTGGGGGCTACATACTTAAGGGATTCTTTTCGCCTGCAACAGTGCTGCGGCATTGAGCATCGCGTCTTTAGTGCTGACATCCAGCACCTTCATTTTTCTAAATCGCTCCGGCTCTTTGATGGCGACATCGTGAGCGAAGATAACAAACCTCGCCTTGGCGATATCTTTGTCAGTGATTCGGTTAATGATGCCGTTCGCACCTTGCGTTTCAACCTTGATCTTAATGCCTAACGCACAGGCAGCTTTTTCTAGTGACTTCGCCGCTAAGAAGGTGTGCGCCACACCTGATGGACAAGACGTCACGGCAAGAATGTCTGCTTCGCCCTCGCCTTGCACAGACGTATAAGCTTGAGATTGACCAACCGGACTATCGTCTTCTGTGACTGTCTTCTTAAGCGCAATAACAATCAATGCTGTGGTAAACGAACCTGCAATTGTGCCAACTATGTAGCCAATCTTGCCGTCCACAACTGGCAGCACAATCCAGCCGCCCCACGGAGCATGGTTAATGACATGGAACATAAACCCAATCACGTTACCGACGATACCACCAGCAACAATCGCAGGCAGTACGCGAGCTGGGTCACCCGCCGCAAACGGAATTGCTCCTTCGCTGATGCCAATCATACCCATGATGCCCGCGGCTTTACCCGCTTCACGTTCATCACGTTTAAACTTACTTGGCGATAGAAAAGTTGCTAACGCCATACCCAAAGGCGGGGTACAAATCGCGATACCGACACCACCCATCAACCACGGCTGAGTATTCACTTGAGTCTGAGCAAACAAAGTCGCCACTTTGTTGATAGGACCGCCCATATCAAACGCCGTCATTGCACCCAGCACGGTGCCCAACATCACTTTGCCTGAGCCCGCCATACCCGTGAGCACATCGTTCATGGTTGTCATTGCGCTGGCGATCGGTGAGCCGATCACCCACATCACAGCGCCACAGGTGACAAACGTACCAACCAGTGGGTAGATAAAAATCGAGCCGAGGGAGCTCATGCTGTCCGGCAATTGAATCTTCTTCAGTAGCCAAACCACAAAGCCGGCGAAAAATCCGACGACAATCGCGCCCAAGAAGCCAGTGTTGTAATGACTAACCGCAATCCAAGATCCAATCATTCCCGGAGCAAGACCAGGCTTATCAGCGATCGAATAGGCAATGTAACCACCTAATACCGCGGTAAATAGTGTCAGACCTGCAATGCCCATTTTGGCGATATCAGCCAGAATGCCGTCTTTCGGAACCCCACCATGACCTGAGATCATCACAGAGAGAGATAGCAATACACCGCCCGCGACAATAAACGGGATCATATGTGAAGTGCCGAACAGCAAGTGCTCTTTCATTCTGCTCAGCTTTTGTGCCCAAGGGCTAAGGGGTTCAGATGCGAATTCCAGAGGATCTAAACCTGAGTCGTTTGCGTTCGACTGAATGTCAGTGAGTAGTTCGTGCGCTTCATCCACTGACTTCGCCGCTTTTAACTTATTGACGAAACCATCTTCAATGATTTTAGTGGAGATTTGTGCCAAGACTTCGATGTGGTGATGATCATCCCCATCTGGAGAAGCCAGCATGAAAAATACGTCAGACAGTTCGCCATCATCAGCACCGTAATCAATCCCTTTGCGGCTGATGCCCACTGCAACTGCGGGTTTTGCGACCGCATTGCTTTTGGCGTGAGGAATGGCAATACCCTCGTCAAAGCCGGTATTGCCAATCTCTTCTCGTTTCCAAATGTCCGCCAAGAACTGACTTTTGCTAGTGAGCTTGCCCGCCGCGTCCAACAATTCGACGAGCTCTTTGAGCGCTTCATCTTTGGTTTGAGCCTGCAAATCCAAGCAAATGGTTTCCGGTTCAATAAGGTTTAATATGTCCATTGTTTGTACCTTGCAATGTTCACGCTCGAGAGTCATGAGTTATTTGTTCCATCTATGACTGTGTTCAGAGTAACCAACACTCGTCCTTTCCAATACAGGACAAAAAGTGCATTAACTGGATTAATGTAACATGAGATTTAAACTGTGATAGAGCTCTTGCGATTATCTGCTTTAAATCCATCCTTCCGACGGTCACTATGCTAAAATCCACAAAAAAATAAAGTGGATAGAACATGAAGATCGTAGCGGTGACAGCGTGCCCTACAGGCATCGCTCATACTTATATGGCGGCAGATGCACTAATGAAAGCTGCGCCTAAGCATAACGTACAAATTAAGGTTGAGACGCAAGGCGCGATGGGTATTGAGAATCAGCTCACTCCCCACGATATTGCACAAGCGGATCGTGTCTTAATTGTGTCCGATATTGAGATTGAACAACCAGCTCGCTTTGAAGGCACCAACAAAGTCCAAATCCCGATTGAAGACGTGTTACTCAATGTCGATAAAGTATTCCTTGTACACTGTCGATGATACGCTGTGCTGATGAACGAATACCAAATCACCTTTTTTGTCGACGATATTAATGCCAGTGCTCATGTCGCACAGCCCCTCAATCGCGTCGCCAAAAAGTTCAAAAGCACATTACACATCATCAACATAACCCAAAACCGCGTCGCTGAACTCACTAAGTCAATCGCGGTTTTACAAGTTGGCTTGCAGCAAGGCGACTTGTGTCAAATCACGGCTATTGGTATTGACGCCGAGCTTGCCTGTTTCGTTATCAAAGATATGATTGCTGAGAACTTCACCGTTGTGGGTTCTCACATCAACTACGAGTTCTCAAGCCAACTTGCTGAGCGTCTTCCGCAAATCTGCCCGCCTTGTGAAATTAAATGGCATTACGCCAAAGCACACACTGAGCTCACCAAGTTTGAGTGCTTGAAAGGGCTAGCTCAGCTTATTCATCCTATTCACCCAGACGAACTCATTCTCGCCTTTATCAAACGTGAAGAGCGGTCCTCAACCGCAGTAACACCAGGCATTGCTCTACCCCATGTCATGTTCGAAGGTGTGGACCACATTTCTGTCGCAGTTATCGCTAACGAGATTCCGATGGATTGGGCATCCAAAATGGGTGAAGTACATCTTGCTATAGCATTAGTAATGCCAGCGAAACCCACACGCGAGCACATCATTGCAGCAACCAACTTAACTCGTAATCTACTGACCGACCAAATGGCTGAACGTTTACTGCTAACAAAAAGCAGCGTCGACTTGCAGGCGCTTCTGATGTACGCCATGTCGAGGCTGCTTGCTTAATCTTTACTTGCTTTAGATCGAACCGCGATATTCCGTCGGCGTTCTGCCCGTGCGGTTCTTAAAGACTCGGCAGAAGTAGTTCACATCTTTGAATCCACAGCGCACCGATACCTCATTCAACTTAAAGTTGTATTTCTTGAGCATAAACTTCGCGCGGTCTACCCGTACCCACGTAATGTAATCGGCTAACGTCATGTGACCTTGCTGACGGAACAAACGCGACAAATGGTTAGAAGAGATGCTGAACCTCGACGCAATACTGTCACGTGTGATTGGGCGGTGAAAGTTCTCTTGGATGTAGATACAAATGCCCTGATACAGATCTTGCACTCGACTGTGCGCCTGCGTCTCAATAGGTGCATCTAACATCGACTTAGCGTATTGCAACAAGGCTTGCAGTAACAACTCATCCATTGGCTTTTTATTACACTCACGAGCCAATGAACTCAGCGCTTCCAAAATATTATCAATGGCAAATCCAGAACGAGTTTGAATACTGTGTTTTTGAATATCGTAAAAGCTCACTTCCCCTTTGCGTTTAGATACGAGACTCAAACCCAATTGACGGCGACCAAAGAGAATACTTAATACCGAGCAGTCTGTATCCCAGTCAGGTTTATTCCAACAGTTAGGCGGAATAAATATCGCATCACCGGCTTTCGCCACGATATGCGTCACTTTGCGATCATGACTTTCCATTTCATTAATATATTCACCAGACAAGACCAATTCTAATCGAGGGAAGTTAACCTGATAGCTAAATTCAGGTGGTGTATGAAAATCACCAGCAAACCATATATTGTGGAATGGTTCTCGCTCGTTTAATACTGATGAAATCAAATCATGAAAAATCATTTTACGTACTCTTAAACACGCATCCATGATGCTATACCTATAGATATACACCCTACTGGATTTTTGTGCTATTGAGCAAAATCACACTTCCATTTTAAGGTTACAAAAATCCAGTTTACGCATCAATTATCCAGTCTAGTAAGTTATCAAAAAAGCCTCAAAGCCCTTATTTATTGGAGCAGTAACACATTTTACTTATGGTTCACCGAGTTTCACATAATGTCACAGATATGCAGTGAGTTTATCCAGTAGACGATCTACATCACACTCTCGCCGGGCGGTTACAATCATCCAGTAAATGCATTTTTTCTTCACTACTGTCTCCGCTTGGTTAATTTCAAAATACCCCTGAAATAAAAATTATATTTATAGGGGTTCGACAATGATCACCAAACTAATAAATGAAGACTTGATTAAGCTTGATCTTCAAGCGACTTCAAAAGAAGACGTATTTAAAGAACTGGTTGCAGTTCTACACGCCCAAGGTCGTATTTCAGACCAAGAGCAATTTCTTGCAGATATAAAAGCACGTGAAGAATTAGGTAACACCGGATTTGAGGATGGCGTTGCTATCCCACACGCGAAAAGTGCAGCAGTTCTTGAACCAGCGGTTGTGATCGGCGTAAGCAAATCAGGTATCGAATACGGTGCAGAAGACGGTTTGCCTTCAAAACTGTTCTTCATGATCGCTTCTCCAGACGGTGGCGATAACCACCATATCGAAGTACTTGCAGAGCTGTCTTCAAAACTGATTGAAGATGGTTTCATTGATGCGTTCTTAGGTGCAGCAAACAGCCAAGACGCACTGGCACTCCTACTTGCTAAAGAAGAGCCTCAAGCAGTGGCAGACGCACCAGCAAACCAAGGTTTCATTATTGGTGTTACTGGTTGTCCTGCGGGCGTTGCGCACACTTACCTAGCAGCAGAAGCGCTAGAGAAAGGTGCTGCGGCGATGGGTTACGAAATCAAGGTTGAAACGAATGGCTCAATCGGTGTGAAAAACAGCCCAACCGCAGAAGAAATCGAACGTGCAGACGCAATCATAGTGGCATGTGACAAACAAGTCGACATGAACCGCTTTGCGGGCAAACGCGTGGTTAAAACCAACGTAAAAGCCCCTATCCGCGATGCTCAAGGTCTGATTAACGAAGCGTTAAGCGCTCCAGAATACCAAGCAGAAGCAAGCAGCAATGCACAAGCGTCTGTTGCAAACAAAGCCTCTCAGGCTCGCTCGGACCTTTACCGCTACTTGATGAACGGCGTGTCACACATGATCCCATTCGTTGTAACGGGTGGTCTGCTGATTGCACTTGCTCTTGCAGTCGGTGGTCAGCCAAGTGAAGCGGGCATGGCAATTCCTGAAGGCAGCATGTGGAACCAAATCCTCAACGTAGGTGTGGTTGCCTTTACGCTGATGATCCCAATCCTAGCGGGTTACATTGCTTACGCGATTGCTGACCGTCCTGCCCTAGCTCCTGGCTTGATCGGTGGTTGGATTGCAAACAACGGTTCTTTCTACGGCGCAGACGCTGGTACAGGCTTTATCGGTGCCATCATCGCTGGTCTGCTTGTGGGTTACTTCGTGAAGTGGATTACGTCGATTAACTACCACAAGTTCATTCAACCTTTGGTGCCAATCATGATTGCGCCAATCACAGGTTCGCTATTCATCGCTGGTCTCTTCATCTTCGTTATCGGCGCGCCAATCGCAAGCCTAATGGACGGTCTGACTGCGCTACTAACAAGCATGAGTACAGGTAACGTCGTTCTACTAGGCATCGTACTTGGTGGTATGGCTGGCTTCGATATGGGTGGTCCATTCAACAAGGTCGCGTTCCTATTCTCTGTGGGCATGATTGCGAGCGGTCAAACTCAGTTTATGGGTGCGATGGCGTGTGCAATCCCAGTTGCACCTCTAGGCATGGCACTGGCAACGGCGCTTGGTCGTAAGTTCGACCTGTTCGAAGAATCAGAAACCGAAGCGGGCAAAGCAGCAGGCGCTATGGGTCTGGTCGGTATCTCTGAGGGTGCGATTCCGTTCGCAGCGCAAGATCCAATGTCAGTGATTCCAGCAAACGTACTTGGCTCAATGGTAGCGGCAGTAATGGCGTTCTCATTCGGCATTACCAACAGTGTTGCTCACGGCGGTCCAGTTGTTGCTCTACTTGGCGCGATGAACCACCCAGTACTTGCTCTGATTTGTATGGCAGCTGGCGCAGTGGTTACCGCAGTAACGTGTGTAACTCTGAAGAAAGTTCGCAAAGCAAAAATGATGCAAGCAGCCGCTTAATCATCCCTACCCCCAAATGGCTCCTATGGCTTGGGCAATGTCGCCCAAGCCATGATTTTCTCTCATGGTGACACTCTATGTTTGATTTAACGATGTCCGATACACAAACGATTCAAACTCAAGCTAAGCATCCGATGTTTTTCCTGATGAACAACGTGATTCAAAACTACGCTTGGGGCAGTACTACTTCTGTTAACCAACTGTTTGGCATTGAAAACCCAACGGGCGAACCACAAGCAGAAGTATGGATGGGCGCGCATCCAAACGGTTGCTCATTGGTGATGGTAAACGGTGAAGAGACCAAACTCTCTTCACTGATTGCTCAAGACATGAATGCCTTTCTGAGTGAAGAAGTCACAAACCGTTTTGGTGAACTTCCATACCTGTTTAAAGTGCTTGCCGCTGAGAAAGCACTGTCGATTCAGGTTCACCCAAACAAACAGCAAGCAGAATTAGGCTTTGCACTGGAAGAAAAACAAGGCATTCCCCTAACCGCTGCAAACCGTAACTACAAAGATCCAAACCACAAACCTGAGTTGGTTTACGCGCTAACCGAATACCAAGCGATGAATGGCTTCCGCCCAACAAGTGAAATCATCAGCTTCTTCTCTGAGCTGGCGATTCCTGAGCTGCAAGGCTTGGTGGGTGACCTTATCGCAAACCAAACGCCAACGGGCTTAGCAACCTTCTTCTCGGGTCTACTGTCACTAGAGGGCGAACAGAAAGAGATGGCGTTGACGGTGCTATTGGCTCAAGCTCGCATCACCGACTTACCTCTGTTCAACCTCATTCTTGAACTAGAGAAGCAATACCCTGGCGATATTGGTTTATTTGCACCACTGATGCTCAATGTCATTACCCTACAACCGGGCGATGCCATGTTCTTAGATGCAGAAACGCCACACGCTTACTTGAAGGGTACAGGTCTTGAGATCATGGCGAACTCAGACAACGTACTGCGCGCGGGTCTGACACCAAAATACATGGACGTGAAAGAACTCGTTGCGTGTACACGCTTCAACGAGAAGCCATTCGACAGCTTATTGCTCGCACCAAACGAAATCGACGATATGTTGGAATACCCAATTCCTGTGGACGATTTCAAATTCGCCATCGTTAAGCAAGCTCATCAGCGTACTCTAGAAGTTCAAACCGCTGAGATCCTTATGCCTCTGGATACCAAACTTGTGCTGACTCATGCAAACGGCGAAACATGCGAAGTTGAAAAAGGACAATCAGTTTTCATTCCGGCTTACGCAAAACAGGTCACTTTGGATTGTGAAGGTCGTGTCGCACGCGCTTACAGCTAATCGTAATTATTAATAGTACGCCACTAAAACCAACGCCTCGCCACTCGCGGGGCGTTTTGCTTTTAACCCTAGTCTTTTTAACCCTAGTAAAGCAATGGTTAATTAAGCACTATAGTCTTGATCCAAAACAGAAAAATTTACCTACAAAACCAAGAAACTGTGTAAGACTTATTGAGTAGCCCTGTTGATAAAGGTGGCAAGATGACTCATAGAAACGCTCGCTCTCTTCATGCCATTATCGGCGCACTCGTCGGTGATGCAGCATCTCTCGGATTTCATTGGCTTTACGATCAAGAACTCATCAGGCAGTTTGGTTCTCCGCATCCGGAATTTCATCAACCTAACCGAACTGAGTACCATGACAAAGGTTATTTTGCCCACGGTAGCAAGCAAGTCGGTGATCTCACCCACTATGGCGCGCAGCTTGTTGCCATGTTAGACGCTCTGGTTCAAACCGGACACTACGACGAGGCGCGTTACATTCGCTCCTTTCGAGAATGGTTTGATTTTGGTGGTAAATGGCAGGGCTATACAGACAAACCGACAAAGCAAACACTGCTCAACATTCATGAGTTGGAAGCCAAAGAACTGCGTGTGACCCTATGTGGGGCTGACGACACACAAAACCCTGCATTATCTAAGCTTCCGCCGTTGGTGGCTTTTCATTCCGATGATGACAAACTCGCCAAACTGGTCGATTCCGCCGTGCGGGTTACCAATAACAACGACACCGCAGTTATGTATGCCCAAGCTATCGCAGTGATGATTCAGATGGCGTTGCAAGGCGCTGCGCCCAAAGCGTGTGTAATGGCAGCTCAGACGGTTTCTCCAAAGATTGCTAACGATATTCAACGTGCAGAAGCGATGAGCGGCAGAAGCGCTACCAGCGTTGCGGAGTCGGTTGGGATGCATTGCGGTTTAGATGCTTCATTTGTGGTGATTTGTCATTTGTTGATGAATTCAGAAAGCTACGAAACCACCATGCGTGAGAACATTTACTGTGGCGGCGATTCAAGTGGACGAGCTATTCCGCTCGGTGCCATTCTTGGGGCAAGTTACTACGACACACCAATGTCGATTCCAAATCACTGGATGGATAAAACCGCACTACCTCGCCGTTTACTGCAGTGTTTATAACCCTCTTGAACCAGCGAAAAAGAGCAGAACCCATACTCTGGTCTTTTCGTTGGTGATGATTTGAATCTCGCCTGACAGAAATAATCCTCGAAATCTTTACGCTATCCACCTACATTGAAGATAAAGCAAATCAAAGAGATAGCCTATGGACCTTAACTTGTTAAAAACGTTTGATGCGGTCATGAAATCAAAAAGCGTCAACGATGCCGCTACCGCGTTAAACATCACTGCGCCCGCCGTGAGTCACGCACTCAACAAGTTAAGAGATCAATACCAAGATCCCCTCTTTGTTCGTCAAGGCAGAGGTATTGTGCCGACGAATTTCGCGATTGAGCTACACGCAGAAATCAAAGAGCCTTTGAGCCTGCTGATCAACGGTTCGAAATCTCGTCAAGAATTCACGCCAGAAACCAGCCAACGCACGTTTCGAATCTCTAGCCATAAAGACATCGATTTAATGCTTGTGCCAGCTTTGGCGAAATACAAATCTCAGCATGCACCATTGGTGTCCATTGAAGCGGATCTAGAACACTTAAACGAACAAGACCGTCAAGACGACTTAAGACGTCGACGCGTGGATGTGATCCTTGCTACCGTGCCTTTGACGGATCATGGTTATCACAATGAATTGTTGTTTGAACAGGAACTTATGGTGACAGTAAGCCAAGATCATCCTCGTATTCAGGACGAGCTCACGTACGACGACTTCATGCGTGAATCTCATGTGACTTGGCGAACTCAGCGACTCAATACCAATGCTTTAGACTCTTTGATTATCGAAGATACGCTGCCACCAAGGCAAGTGGCATATTCGACAGGTTCGAGCATGACAGCGCTTCAATTAGTGTCTCAAACCGATTGGATATGCGTCACCTCGCGTTGGTTCTCTGACAACTTGGCGAACAGCCTCGGATTAAACGCTTTCCCTCTGCCTTTTGAAGCCAATAAGGTGCCTATTTACATGACTTGGCACCAATCACAAAAGAGCGACAAAGGGCATGAATGGCTGAGGAATGCAATTAAACAGGCGGTCGCTCAATCCATTGACTAACAGACAAATAATCACAGAACATCCATAGAAAAAGGGCGAAGCCTGCTGCTTCGCCCTTGTTGCTATTAGCCTTCGAATAACCAGTTTTGCCAACTCTGCATTCTCAGGATCACTTTACGTACGATACTGAACATTTCCCATTTCGGTGAGTACACCGCAACATGTGCATCTGTGCCGGATGGCAATGGCATGTCTTTTACCAAGTCTGGATTATCCAGTTCCACTTTCACTAAGATTCGACCACCAGCAGGAATTTGTTCTGGGTACTTCATATTGCCTGATGGTGATACCGCGCCTTGAGCAAAAATGTCATTCACTTGTGTCACATGCGCCTTGTAAGCATGACCGGGAATGGTATTGAAGGTCACTTCCGCCGGATAACCGACTTTCACGTATCGTGCTGGCGCTTGTTTAAATGCAGCAAACAGTTGTTTGTCTTCTTTATGGACGAAGGTCAGGTTTCCTTGAAACGGCACAATGCGACTCTTCATCCCCGGACGCAGCGCCACTTGCGTGACAAAGCCATCCGTTGGTGCGGTGACGGTGGTTTTGCCTAGTTTAAACTCAGCAACAGCTAACTCTGATTGATATTTGCTCTTATTTGCCTTTTGTTCCAGCAATTGGTTCTCAATATCGTCCACTTTCTCTTGAGAAGAATACCCCTTACGCCCTAACTTTTGGTATCTCTCCAGCTCCGCCTGATAGAAATCAATCGCTGATTCGGTACGACTGATATCACCTTGAATACGGCTCACTTTATCTTTGAACGGTGTATCGTCAATTTGATAGAGAGGGTCACCCGCTTTCACTTGTTGGTTTCCTTGCACATACACGTGAGTAACTATACCTTCTACCTGAGAAGTGATTGGTGTCGTCACACTGTACAAACGCGCCATGCGAGAAACGGGTTGATACATTGCCATATAGAGAAAAATCCATCCCACGATGAACATGCCAATAACGGATGCCGTGGTGAGTGTCCACTTGGTTTTAGGTACACGAAATACTCGAAATACGATAACGCACAGCGCTACGTAACTTAGGATGATAAGAGTTTCCATTATTCGTCCCCTCTCACTTGCTCAAGTTGATTGATACGAACCAGTAGTTGCTCATAATCTTGTTGAGATACCGAAGGCTTAGCACCTAACCAGTTTTGCTTCTCTCCGTCGTACATGGCTGCCCATATCCAAAGAAACGGCCAAATCACATGAAGAAAGAACAAGCTCACCCAACCGGCAATATGAATCGCATCGGCATGGGGATGGTTGCGCTTTTTTGCAATTTCGTAGGGGATATCATGTAAAGCTATCAATCCAAAAATCAGAATTAACAGCACCACAAATAAGATCGCCAGAGAGGCGTAGTCCAACATTAAATTCATTGTGGAAGCTCCTAGTTTAAGACGCTTTAGACGTTTAAGACGATCTAAACAATGCTAAAACGTAACTGAGTGATGACTTTCCTTAAGCTTGTCGCTCCGTCGCAATGAAGAAATTGTAGGATGAGGCTTACATCAGGACTATTGATTCCTATTTAAATGACAGTTTAGTGATATTTAATTGTCTATAAAATCATCAAGTTAGACCTCTATACCCATTCAAATCCTGAATGATTTCAGAATAAGCAGAACAGGATCGAATCTAGCTTTCTACAGGCAGAAAAAAAGCGATACCAACATTGATATCGCTTTGGATAAGGTTGCAAGACCAGTAAATAATCCGAAAAAATCGATTGGACCCCTCCATCTCTCTAAACGGGTATTAATAACCCGGCGCAAGCAACAAACCTAAATCACTTTTTCATCTGGTTATTGACCCAAACAAGTGTCACCCATACGTGCAGGCGCAATCTGGTCCAGGACTTTGTTTAACGCTTTCCAATCACTCGCCATCTTATTTGCTTGTTCCTGTGTTAGTACTGCTCCATTTGCTGCAATACGGTCATGCTCTACTTTGGTATAGTGGAAGATTGTCATATCTACTGCTTTGTCATCTTTGTAGGCATTCTTCATATTGACGACGTTCTTCTCACTGTCATCAACAAACACAACGTCACTAAAGCTTTGATCTGTCTTATCTAAAATGTACTCAAGCATGGTGCCTTTGTTCATACCTGTGGTCATCATAATGCCATTGATGTAGCTCAGCGGGCGCTTGGGATTATCGATATAGATAGGCAGTGCATCTGAACCTTTCTCTTTAAGCGCAGTGCGTGTCATATCAAATTGATTACGCATCATTTCACGCTCTGTGGCGTAACGATAATTTGGAGAACGAGACGTTAGAGCCATCACCGTTAGACCATCATCTTGCCAGCCGCGCAACATCGCAGGCACGCCATTTTCGATGGTTTTCATCGGTACTAGCTCGTACAGCATGCCGATGGAGTCTTGAAAAAGACAATCGACTTTATCGCCATCTTTCGGCTTCACATCCAATTTACCGCGTTGCCATTGGTACCAAATATCGCCCCCAATATCGGAAGTCGAAGTCAGCAAAGTATTGTCGATATCAACCACGATCAGTGGATTTTTCCCTGCTTCTTTCAGCTGATTTACTTTAGCCGCAACATCGTTAAAGTTGTTGGTATCTTTGACCTCCACATCTGCCATTGCGTTAGTTGCGAATGCCAGTGCGCAAAATAGAGCCACTTTTTTTAGCGTCATAGTATTTCCTTAAGTTGATTCTTTCCGAATAACTCGAGCTTTTCAATATTAATTACGTTATAACACAACAAAAACATCGTAACTTTTTGTTACATTCCAACTATATAATTGATATCCATCACATAAATGAGAGCACGGTTTCGTTTTAACGCTCTTCTCGTCGGAGTTCTGTGTACGCAAACCATTATTCAACATCATTTGTAATCGTCGTAAAGTAAGAGACAAAAAAGAGCAGAGACGAATCTCTGCTCTTTTGCCTACGCTTAATGCATAGTGTGATAGTAAACGCTTCTTCCCGACAAATTAGCGCTGTATTCACTTCTGTATGCGTTATTTCTTCGCGTGGAACATCGCTTGCCCACTCTTATCTTTGTTCGACCAAAAATTGATGTTGAACTGAGCATCATCGCTCATCTCAATTCGGTGCCAATATTGCGGAGGACTGGTAGCAAACTGGCCTGCATTAATCACCACCACCAATTCTGCTTCTGTGGCATTTTCATCAGCAAAGCCGTAGTAAGTCACTTGCCCTTCCATGACACACAGCTGCCCAAACACACCCTCAGCGGTATTATGATGAGTCAGTAGCGCTGGTGGCACATTGTCTTTAGTGAAGAAAGGCGTTGAACGTTGAACAGTCCAGTCTTTAGGAATTCGTAAGTGCGACATAATGATACCCTCTCTAATTACAATTCTTTTCGTTTAAATCGGTTAAGCCTGACCGGCTTGAGACAACTCTCGAAGTAATGGAAATGCTTGGCTGACTTGTTCGCCCGTCACGACGAAGCCCTTGAGTCGGCTATTTTCATCTTCAGCCTTTGCGGCAATACCAGTTTGAGAAATCTGCACGCTCCAGTTCGTCACCGAACTAAAATCGCCCGCTAATTGAATTGGGTAGCTCGGCGTTTTCACCTTTACCATCATAGGTGGTAGTTTCAACTCTGCTTCTTGCCCCAGTAGCTGTTTGCCTAACACATTGGCACTTAGCACGATCGGTTGGAGATACGGCATCATTCGACCTTGGATCTCGGCGCAATCGCCTAATGCAAATACATTGGCTACTGATGTCTGTAATCGAGCATCCACCTTGATGCCTTTATTGACGCACACCCCACAAGCCTTCGCTAACCAAGTGTTAGCACGTAAACCCGCCGCTGAAATCACTACATCGGCTTCGATTGCATTACCTTTGCTCACGCTTGCTACCAGCGAATCATCTGAGTGATTGATCGCGACAACCCCAGTCTCCAAAGCAAGTTGAATACCTTGCTGCTTAAGTTGGTTTTCGAGCGGTAATGCGACGAATTCAGGAATCAGGTTAGCGAGCAAACGGGGATTTGGCTCAACCACCGTAACCGCTTTACCACTGGTCGCGAGATCCATGGCAATCTCGACGCCGATCAACCCACCACCAATCACTAAAACACGTTTCGCACGGCTAATTTTCTCTTCTGCCAATTGGTATTCTTGGAGTGAATTTAACGTGATCACCTCAGATGCCGCATTACCTGACATCGGTGGCACAAAGGCTCTCGCACCTATCGCAAATACCAATTTGGAGTAAGGATAGACTTGACCATTGACTACCACTTGCTGAGCTTGCACATCGACATGCTCAATCATGGTATGGGCAAATAACTCAATGTTGTGTTCCTGTGCAAACGCTTCTCCACTCTTAACCACTAGGTCCTGGGCGGTTTGCTTGTTGCTGAATACATGACTCAAATCAGGCTTGTTGTATTCCGCGCCATCATCAGCAGTAAACACTTGTAGCGGAATATGTGCGTCCATTCGACGCACTGTTTTCACCAATTGGTAAGCGGCGAAGCCACTGCCAATAATCACAATAGGTGCTTGCATATTCGCCCCCTTACCCGTTGTATTCGACAAAGACGTCTTTACCCAAGTGGCATTCTGGGCACAAGAAGTAATCTGGCACTTCAGACCATGCCGTACCCGGTTCAACACCTTGATTAGGCTCGCCTTTTGCTGGGTCGTATACCCAATTACAAACGGTGCAAACCATGCATTGACAATCTGCGGGATGCGCCTCAGTACTAGGGTTGCTAGGAGCAGTGTCTACTATCGCCAGTGTTGTTGCTGACGCAACGGGTTGTGATTGAACTTGTGGTGCAGACGCAGCAATCGCCGGAGAAATAACAGGACTTGTCAGGTCATGCTTTGCCCACAATTTCGCGATGTTTTGACCATGTTCGCGACATTCACGCATCGCTTTACCATCTGGTCGCCATTTGGTTTTCAAGCTCACCGCCGTTTCAAAGCCTGCGTCAGTCAATCGAGCATGGATACGATCCACCGCACCACCGTTCCAACCGTAGCTACCGAACGCAGCGGCTTTCTTCGCTTTAAAGCGCAGACCGGTAATTTCTTCTAGCATGCCTGCGATCTTCGGCATCATGACGTTATTCATCGTAGACGAACCAACCAAGATACCTTTTGAGCGGAATACATTGGCGAGAATTTCATTCTTATCGTGCTTAGAGACATTAAAGACTTTGACCGCCACACTAGGGTCGACATCGTGAATGCCTTGCGCAATGGCATCGGCCATCATTCGAGTGTTGTTTGACATAGAATCGTAGAAAATCGTAATGCGATCTTCTTGATAATTGTCTGCCCACGCCAAGTATTGCTCGATGATTTGAACCGGATTATCGCGCCATACAATACCGTGTGACGTTGCGATCATGTCGACAGGCAAGTTGAAGCTCAGCACTTCTTTGATTTTAGCGGTTACCAAGCTGCTAAATGGCGTTAGGATGTTTGAGTAGTAACGCAAACACTGCTCCATCAATTCATTTTGGTCCACTTCATCATTGAACAGACGTTCATCGCAGTAGTGCTGACCAAATGCGTCGTTACTGAATAGCACCGCATCGCCCGCTAGGTATGTCATCATGCTGTCCGGCCAATGCAGCATTGGCGCTTCCACAAACACCAGTTGCTTGCCATTACCGATATCGATACTGTCGCCCGTTTTTACGGTTTTGAAGTTCCACTCGGGATGGTGGTGATGACCAACGATGGAGTCAATCGCCGCTTCTGTACAGTAAATTGGCGTGTTCGGAATCTTCTCCATCAATGCAGACAATGCGCCCGAGTGATCTTCTTCTGCATGGTTTACCACGATAAAGTCGATAGACTTAAGGTCGATTTCCATCTCTAAATTTTGGATGAATTGTTGACTGAATCGATGATCGACCGTATCAATCAGTACGGTTTTCTCTTCACGAATTAGATAACTGTTGTAGCTGGTACCTTTTGTCATTTTGTATTCTGTACCATGGAAGTCCTGAACTTCCCAATCGCGCTGACCTACCCAATGAATGTTGTTTTTTACGTGAATTGTCATAATTACTACCTTGAATGACGAAATAAATAAGAAGAACTGACTTTTATACTGCATCGGGCATGCCAACTTTTTAATTTCTTTATTTTCAACAAGTTAAAACAAAATCAAAAATAATAACTGTCATTAAGACACAGTTGAAAATTGTCATTAAGACACTACAATAGTCATATTGACACAATTGGTATTGGTTATGACTTCTTTAATCGCGCAGTGGCTACACATCACACAAGACCTTAACTCAGCACTCACTCAGCAAGCTCGTTTTGATACGTTGTTAACCACGATTCGAGAGGTATTAAAGTGTGACTCTTCTGCCCTTCTTTTGTATGAAGATCAGCACTTTAAGCCGTTAGCGATCAATGGTTTGGCAGAAGAAGTGCTGGGACGCCGTTTCTCCATTGAGCAGCACCCAAGGTTAGAAGCCATTGCCCGAGCTGGCGACATCGTGCGCTTTCCCTCTGACAGCGACTTACCTGATCCTTACGACGGCTTGATTCCAAACCACGATGACAAACTGCATGTCCATTCCTGCATTGGTTTACCTTTGCTGATCGACGATCAGCTCATTGGTGCTATTACGATTGACGCCTTCGACCCCAACCAATTTGATGGGTTGCGTAACCAAGAATTACGTTTTGTTAGTGCATTAGCCGCAGGTGGCTTACATACAGCTCTACTGTTAGAGCAACTAGAAACTCAAGCGAGCCTGCCACGTGATTCTTACGCCGAGAAACGCACCTTGAGCAACGAAATTATTGGCAACTCTCAGGGGATGAAGAATCTTCAAGAACAAATAGATGCAGTCGCCGATACCGAGTTGTCTGTACTGATCATGGGTGAGACTGGCGTGGGTAAAGAATTAGTCGCCAGCGCTATTCACCATCGCTCCAATCGTTCCAGCAATACCTTGGTTTACCTCAACTGTGCGGCACTGCCGGAGTCCGTAGCAGAGAGCGAACTGTTTGGGCACATCAAAGGCGCATTTACGGGCGCAATCAGTAATCGTAAGGGTAAATTCGAACAAGCAGATGGCGGCACACTGTTTTTGGATGAAGTCGGTGAACTGTCATTAGAGCTACAAGCCAAGTTACTTCGAGCCCTACAATACGGCGACATCCAACGAGTGGGTGACGACCGTCATATCCGAGTCAATACACGTATTGTCGCCGCCACCAACCGTATTTTGCATGAAGAAGTCACCGCTGGGCGTTTTCGAGCCGACTTATATCACCGCCTAAGCGTCTTCCCACTTCATGTGCCACCTCTTCGCGAACGCGAGGATGATGTAGTGTTGCTAGCGGGCTTCTTTGCTGAACACTTGAGAAGTAAGCTCGGATTGAACAGCATTCGCTTGTCCCCTACGCTCGTTCACGCACTTAAGGATTATTCGTGGCCAGGCAACGTTCGAGAACTCGAACATGTCATCAAACGGGCTGGAGTTTTGGCAAAAGCACGCACCCATTCCATGGATATTGAGTTAGTCGAACAAGATTTTGATATTCGAACGCCGAATCAGAACATCAAGAACGTTGAAGAAACGAAACAAAACTCTCGCTTAGAGCTGCCAGAAGGCGGATTAAAACCAGCCACAGACGCATTCCAAAAAGCGATGATTGTTCGATCACTGGAAGAGAACCAAGGTAACTGGGCAGCAACGGCACGTCAACTTGAGCTGGATAACGGCAATTTGCACCGTTTAGCAAAACGCTTAGGAATAAAATAAGGATTGAGTAAAAAGCATGTGAGATGGTGGAATTCCACAAGAAAATCGTTTTCGCTTATGTCAAAATGCGCCATCTCAATCGACAAGTCATAACGTAATGAATTTTCAAGCTGCTATTTTTGACATGGATGGTTTACTCCTCGATACGGAACGTGTGTGCATGCGCATTTTCCAAGAAGCGTGTGAAGCACAAAACCTCCCATTCTATAAAGACGTTTACCTTTCAATCATTGGTCGCAATGCAGCCGGCATTGAAGTGATTTTCCGCAAAGCTTATGGGGATGATCTTGACCGCTTACACAAAGAATGGCGCGACCGATACGATGCGGTAGTTAAACACCAAGCCATTCCGGTCAAAGAAGGAGTGATTGAGCTACTTGAATGGTTGAAAGAGCAAGGGTTACCCATTGCTGTTGCCACTTCTACAGCAAAAGAAGTGGCGAAAAAGAAGTTGGAATTGGCAGGTTTGAGCCAGTATTTCGACAACTTAACTACTGGCTGTGAAGTTTCACACGGTAAACCCGATCCAGAAATTTATTTGCTTGCGGCAAGTCGTTTAGACATAGAACCAACCAAATGTCTCGCCTTTGAAGATTCAAATAATGGCGTTCGTGCTGCTGTTGCTGCCAACATGGTAACTTTCCAAATCCCAGACCTCGTTGAACCTTGTGAAGAAGTGCGTGGATTTGGTCATGCGATCGTTCCTTCACTGCACCACGCTCTCGCTGAGTTAAAACAAGGCTAAGCAATTTTTGCTCATTGAATTAACGCAAAACGCTCCAACTTTCGGAGCGTTTTTTGTGAACAAAATTTACCCAACTTTACACTGACATGTGTAGTTCTATTCACAACATTAATGGATAATCGTTCGTATAACCACAAAGAAAAAGAGGATTATCTTATGCTCAACAAAACGCCTTTAACTTGGCAAACTATTGCTTTGCACTGGGTAACTGGACTCGCTTTTATTGGTGTGTTCGCACTTGGTTTATACATGGTGGATTTACCACGCAGCCCAGTAAAATTCGAATGGTACGGGATTCATAAATCGCTAGGCGCTATCCTTTTAGTTATCGCTCTTGCTCGTCTAGTGTGGCGCTTAAAAGAAGGCGCTCTACCACCAGCTTCTAAGATGCCAGCATGGCAAGACAAAGCAGCCAAGGCAGTCCACGGTATTCTACTGTTAGCCACCTTAGCAATGCCTATCTCTGGTATTGCTATGAGTGCTGGCGGTGGTCGAGCTGTTGATATTTTCGGGTGGGTGATCATCGCAGAAGGCGCAGAAACACCTTGGCTGCAAGAGCTTGGCTCAACGATTCATCACTCTGCGGTAGAAGTGCTCATCTTAGTGTTTGTTTTGCACGTTGCTGGCGCTATCAAACACCAAGTGATCGATAAGGATGGCACCATCTCACGTATGCTTGGTCGCAGCTAATCTTCTTAATTTTATAAGAAAAAACGCCACTTAATGCGAATTAAGTGGCGTTTCCATTGAATATTATTCAGGCTACTTTTGCTGTTCTGCCAGTTCAAGCTCCCAATAAGGCGGTTGACCGTAATACTCCGCGAAATAGTCAATAAACGCTCGAACTTTAGGGGCGATCAGGCGAGAGCTCGGGTAGACCGCCCAGATACTCGCATTCATCACTAATGGATAGTCTTGTAATATTTCGACTAACTCACCTTTTTGTAGCTGTTTGTATACGCTCCAAATCGAGTTAATTGAAACCCCAAGCCCATCAATGCAAGCATCACGCATTGCATCACCATTATCGGTTCTAAAGCTGCCAGAAGCGCGCATCGAGTACTGCCCTTCTGGGGTTTCAAATACCCAGTTCTCCAAACCAGCCAAAGTCACACATTCATGATTTACAAGCTCTTCTGGCGATTGAGGTGTGCCATGCTGCGCCAAATACTCCGGTGACGCGACAACAATACGACGATCTGGAGCAAGTTTGCGTGCCACTAGAGACGAGTCTTTCAGCTCGGCAAGGCGAACAGCAACATCGAAGCCACCTTCCACCATGTCGATAATCGAATCGGAGAAGCGAAAATCAATGGTCAACTCTGGGTACTTTGCCATAAACCCTTTAAGTGCTGGCACTAAATGCAAGCGCCCAAAAGATGCAGATGCGGTGACTCGTAACGTCCCTGTTGGCGCCTTGTGACCAACACCTACAGCGCCTCGTGCCGCTTCAACCGTTGCCAACACTTCTTCAGCATGAGGTAAGAATGCCTGCCCCTCTTCTGTTAACGAAACCTTGCGCGTGGTTCGATGTACAAGGCGCACGCCCAAACCTTCTTCCAATTTATTAATATGGGCACTAGCAACCGCAGGAGATAATCCCAGCTCTTGTCCCGCCATACTGATATTGTGGGTCGATGCTAAACGAACGAAAAGTTTTAGATGTTCTATGTTCATTTTATTTTCAACTTATTCTATAAAGTCTGAGGTTATTAATGGCTATTTTCTTCCCACACAATAGTAAAGCATTCAATTTGAAGCAAAGACTATTAGAAGAAACTGATAGGTAAATAGAAATCTAACTCGAAGACTTCTTCGTGATTAAGAAAATGGTTTTTATGATAGTGCACATAAGCAGGTGTCGAACGTTGCTTAAAACCAGAGTTAGGTAACCACTTTTCCAATACCATGCTGATTTGCGGCAAAAGCTCACCATAGACGCCTGTTAATCGGAACACCGCGTGTAAGCCACCTGGAATGGTCATTTGATTCACCACACCACGGTATTTAAGCGGTTTATCAATCGCCATGCACGCGACATAGCGACACTTATCCAGCTCTACCCAAGCAGGGTTGGAATGGTGCAAACCATATTGAGTAGAGAAATCACGCTGCTCAGAGTTCGCCCACGCTTTCAGCACCAGCCACGCATTACGAATCGAACGGTTGTAACCTTCATGTCGAACGTACGCAGCAAAGCGTTGTGGAACTTCAATAATCTTTGGCTCTGGTAGAGTGCGCTTTGCGACTCGATGATACCCTGCTGCCACTTCCGGATCCTTCAAATACGGCTTTTCTGCCACATGAAGGTCATGCTTACGCCATGCTCCTGGAGACAATTCAAACGTCGCTTTAAAAGCACGGCTAAAAGACGACACTGAGCTGAAACCACACTTATTAGCAATTTCCAATACCGACGATTTAGTATCAAACATCAACTGATTTGCTGCGTATTCCATTCGCGTACGACGTATGTATTGATGAATAGACTCACCTACTACATCTTTAAATATACGGTGGAAGTGCTGTTCAGAATACGCCGCTACATCAGCTAGCTCTTTGGCGGATAATTCTCTACTGATGTCTTGATGAATATAGAACAGCACGTCATTGATTCTGGAAACCTGTTGCTGGCTCATAGCTTATCGCTTTACTTAAATAGCATAAATGGACATGTTTAACAGCATAAATGGACACACCTTAGTTAGCAAATCCCATGTACTATCTTTCACATAAAATTAAAAAATACGAGAAACACAACACATGGAAATCGCACAGTCACTGCAACAAGTAAAGTCATCGTACATTCGAGAGATCCTCGCTGCCGCTAGCGATAAAAACGTCATCTCACTTGCTGGTGGTTTGCCAGATGAAAAAACCTTTCCTATCGAGCTGATGAAGCCAACATTAGAGAACTTGGCAAACATGCCTGAAGTTTTCCAATACGGTTCAACGGCAGGCTATGGACCACTACTAAACTTCCTAAACGGTTACTTCAAACTGCCTGAAACACACACTGCGATGATCACTACTGGCTCCCAGCAAGGTTTGGATTTGATCGCACGTGCTTACGTGAATCCAGGTGACAAAGTCGTGATGGAAGCGCCAAGTTACTTAGGTGCCATGCAGGTATTTGGTTTAGTTCAAGCAAACATCGTTACCGTTTCTCAAACAGAATTTGGTCCAAACCTTGATGAGCTCGAGCAATGCTTCGCTAAGCAACAACCAAAGATGTTCTACGCCGTGCCAGATTTCCATAACCCAACAGGTGTTTGCTGGGCACTGGAAACACGCCAAAAGGTTGCGGAGCTTTGTATTCAATACAACGTGGCTTTCATTGAAGATGCACCATACCGCGAGTTACGCTTCTCTGGTGAAGCTCTGCCCTTGGTATCTGACTTCTGCCCACAAAACTCTATCGTGTTGCGTTCTTTCTCTAAGATCGCTTCTCCGGGTTTACGAATCGGTGTTGTAACGGGTAAAACCAGCTACCTAGAGCCACTGATTAAAATCAAACAGGGTGCAGACCTGCATTCTAGCGTGCCTATGCAAGCCCTGTTGCACGGTCTATTGCAACACGATAACTTTGCAACCCACATCTCTACTATTTGTGAGCTATACAAATCGCGCTACGACGTGATGTATGCAGAATTAGAAAAACAGCTTCCGACAAGTTGTGTATTGAAACCGGTTGATGGCGGTATGTTCGTATGGGTGGAGATTCCAGAGTGCGATACGTTTGAGCTAGCGAAGTCATTGCTTGCGAACGGTGTAGCTGTCGTACCGAGCCCAGTGTTCTACCCAGAAGGTTCAGAAGTAAAAGCAGCGCTTCGCTTGAACTTCACCAACGCAACACCTGATGAACTCAGAGTTGCCGTAACCCGTTTAGCTGATGTACTGAACGCGCTGTAATCCGAATTCCCCTTTAGAATCCAATCACCTGCCTTTGGGATGCGAATTAAGTCCCAAAGGCAGCAGTATAAAAAGTTCCCTAAAAAATTTATTTTTTTTCTCTCAAAATCAACTCTCTAGCTTAAGTGTCTGTTTTCGCTTGATCCTCGCACTATCGCAAAAAATAGATCTCGATCACGTATTTGAAGCTTGGAAAAGTTACGTCTATCTTTCAGAAAAAAGACATCGCCCTTGCAGCATCATCTGCGAATTCAAACACTTTTGATCGTGATGGCTTATCACCATCGAAAGTCGAGCTGATACCATCAGCAATGTCGTCTTGTGAAGATGAAGATGAACGTGGTGAGGACGCAATTACAACCATTCTGAATGTCGCTATACCAATCCGCGATTGGTCTTATACACGTCGGCTTAGCGCATCATATTACAGAGGGGTTTATCAGGATGAACAATCGACCATCGAAAGGACTCGTCGTCACGGGCTTGTCCGCCATGCTTTCTCTCGCAGCCATACAAACAGCGCATGCGGGCAATTCACCAAACTGTAGCGACGTACTAGCGGGTAACAAGACCGCCGCTTCTCAGAAAATGACGATATTGCTGGGTGAAGACATCACCAAATCAAATCTAATCACTACTGTTGTCCCAGCAAAAAATAATCCGTTTGTGACCGAAGAGCTTGTCTCTGTCTCTAACAATGTTTCACCAAATGGACCGTTATCCAAGCAGTCATTAGAAGAAATCAAGCAAGTACGAGAAAACATCGAAAAAGCAGGCGTAGAAGTGAGTAAGCTTCAAGGGACTTTTGAAGTAGCGTTTGTGAGCCTTATTGACGGGCACTGCCAGTTCTCAACCAACCAACTCACTACGCATGCAAAAATCGATTTTGACCATTTAGAGGGGTTAACTGCATTTTCAATACCAGCTCTGCTAACAATGGTCGATAAGTCTTATTCGATGGCAGAAAAACGTATTGCTGAAGAAGAAGCGAAGCTCGCAGAAGAAAAGGCGCGCCAAGAAGAAGTAGAACGTGAGAAAGAAAGACAGCAAGAGTTAGCGGCAGCCGCAGCAGCAGCTCGCTATCAAGACCCAAATGTTTTGGTTAAAGTTGAAAAGTTCGATGGCTCCAATGTGACCTTCTCTGTGACTAACCTATCCGCTGATGGTGAACTACAACCAAACTTCAATACGTTTAGGGCATACCAAACAGACAAAGGTGAACTTATCTACAAATCAGAATCCTTGTTGAGCTTAGTGGACAGCGAGGGAAATGGTCTAACAACCGTGGGAATCGCTGAACTCGGTCCAGAAAGCGGAACTGATCTGGTGATTGCTCCGGGAGAAACACGCACTTTCATTACCAGTATCGAGTCGGAAGTCGCATCCGAAATGAAGCTTAGCCTGGAATTTCCTGCGAAGGTGTTGAATACCGACGAAGCATTCTCGGTGTCATTTACTGATGCGGTCGCCATGGCAACGGCGGGCTTGAATTAGATAGCAAAATTGACGATTACACAAAAACAAAAGCAGACCTCAGGTCTGCTTTTATTAGTTCTGGCATTTATACGCGTTAGCGAACATTGTCACTGAGCTCGAAAAACCAAGCGGTTGGTACAAATAAAGAGTGTAGCCCCCCAGTTCAGCAGCTTTGATACGCATTTGGTTCAGCGTTCCCCAAACCATATCTTTGTCCGCATGCAACCAGTAGTCATAGAAGTGACCTTCTGAGCCGATCACTGTACCTAAATGTTGGCAGTTCGCGATTGCGTTTGCGTCATCCCAAATCACTTTAACTTGTTCAGATTCTTGTGTTGGGAACGTCACACAGCCAGTTAATAACGCTGCTAATGCTGCACCAGTCATTAACTTTTTCATAATTTCATCGCCTTAGAATTAAATCGTCTGCGGATTCTATTTATCGTTTAGGCAATGACCAACAAATTATTTTTATGCTTTACATAACCGCTCGTTTAGGAGCTTTCTTAGGCTTCTTTAATGCACGCGCATCGCGAATGTTCAGCGTCATCAATGTTAGGTTCGTGAAACCAGCAAGCAACTCAACCAACTGAACAATATAGAAGGTCGTATCAAACTGATTACTTGCGGCTAAATGCTGCAAATAAATCGCCGCCGGAACCAAAATCAAGATGCCGTTCATCGCAACGAAAGGCATACGCTTTTTCTTTGCCGCTAGAGGTCCTTTTTTCACATTCGGAGCCATCTTTGACCCGGTTATGCCAGCTGCTGCCATAAGAGGGACAACTGCCCAAATCGCGTACGAGATATAAGTTTTAACCGCCAAAATTGTGTGATGATCACCAAACAACTCAACCGCGACTGTACTGGTGAAAAAGCTCATGATGAGCAGGTATGCACTAATAGAGGTGATTCGATGAGCAAAGCTGAGTGTCTTTTTCATAGCGATATTCTCTTTTCATGTTGTTGGGACTCACGGTATAAAAAAGATTACATAACAATCATTGCATACGCAACACTTGCGCCCAAAATAAAATCATTAAAATTTAGCTTAATTAAATGGATTTTTATTAAGTTTATGTTTTAGTTAATAATTTAATAGAAAACATAAATAACTAGGCGATTTGCTTTTTGACCAAATTAGAGTAAAACAGAGGAGTAAGCGGCAAGAGGGACTGAATTTGACTTCGAAAAACAAACTGATCCGTTACCAATCTAAAGAAGTAGCTGACGTATTCAGCAAAGAAGACGAGTTAATCAAGCTTGTTCAATCTGGTCAACTTTCTCAAGTATTACTGTTGTGGCAAGTCAAAAGCCCTACGCTAGTGCTTCCAGCAGGTAAGAAGTGGACAATTTCAGAGCAACTAGAACAAGATCTAGCAGACTCAGGTTGGAGGCTGTTTTCACGTAAAACCGGCGGTGCACCAGTTCCACAGGTTCCGGGGATCATAAACCTCTCTCATATCTACCACTGGTCTGAAGGTCAACCTTACAACATTAAAAAAGCGTATCTCGACTTATGTTCCGTACTCGCCGTGTTTTTTAAACAGTTAGGTGTCAAAGTTGATGTGCACGCTACGCCAAACTCCTATTGTGATGGCGAATACAACTTAAATATTGATGGGAAAAAAGTGGTTGGGACAGCACAACGTGTCTTACTGAAAAAAGGCGGAGGACAAGTAGTGCTCTCTCAAGCCTGTATTCTCATAGATGCTGACGTAGAAAAAATCGTTGAACCAGTAAAGCTATGTAATCGCCTTTGCGGGCATAACGATGATATTCGTGGCGACGTTCATACTCCCCTATTCGACCATATAGAACAAAAACTAAGTGTTGATACGTTGTTTCAAACGCTGACTCAAGCGTTTTTGGATCACGCGAAGCATTGAGTCTATTCGCGATATTCATCAAAAAAGGGAGCATTTGCTCCCTTTTATCATTTATTAAACTCATTAAGTTAAAAACGAACTTCCACTTCAACGCCCTCAATCCATCTCGTTTGCTCTACGGGTTCGTCAAAAGATAATGTGACTTTCAGGTACGCTGGTTGACCCTCAAATGGGCTTTGCAGCTCTTGGGGTAGCTTGTTAACCACTTCAACCGGTCTTGAAACTGTCGCAGATAACTTTTTACCGTCAGGGAAGATGACCTTCGCTTTGGTTCCTTTTTGGCTGTAATCCAGATACTTAGGATTTAAAAATGCGGTAATGTCCGGTGTTACGTTCTGAGCTACCGTCAATAATGGTGCATTCTCTGTAACGCGCTGACCTTCATGAACATGAATATCCAAAACTCGACCACTAAACGGTGCTCTAAACGTCAAGCTCTCTTGTTGGGCACGCTTTACGACAAGCTCTTGCATTAACGCTCGATACTGCTGTGCAACCGGCCCCGCCAATGCCAATTGCTCTCTATCACGTTTGGCATTGATGTAAGCTATTTCTTGGTCGCTCAATTGGCTATCAATGGCATTGCTCACGTTAACTACCGCAGCGTAATCCACTTCTGACACCTGACCTTTCTTTCTAAATTGGTCGTACTTTTGCTGAATTTGTTGCACCTTAGCGAGGCTTGTTTTGGTACTGGCTATCGCTTGCTGGTACAACTCATCAGTACTTTGAACCTTGTTATTGGACAACGAAACCAACTCTTTTTGTAAAAACTCGACTTCTTTGTTTAACGCACTATCTGCCAATAGAATTAAAGACTGCCCCTTGCCTACCTCGTCACCGACATTCGCCGGAATCGGTCCAACAATTGCGGCTTGAGTCGCCGTTATCGTTAATGGATAAGAGGTCACGATACCGGGCGCAGTCACTAGAATCTGCGTCTTAAACAAGTAATAAGCCATAAATAACAGCGGGCTAATGACAATTGCCAAAATCAGATACCAACGAAGTCGATAACCACCACGCTTCGCCTGACCGTAGGCGACTTTCATGCCACTCTCAGATTGTGGTTTGTTCTTTTTATCTAAGTGAAAGTTAACTTTCATACTAAAACTTTTTACCTCGTTTCAATACCCACCAAGGTGCCATGCTAGATTCTTCGTGACTGCGTCTTACTACCTCATTCACCATCGAAAACGCCGTTATTAGACGCATGAAAAACTGATAAACGGGGTATAGAAATAGCCATTTCGTAAATTTTAAGTCTTCTTTTCTTCTCTCAGATACCAGCCCAATATAAACAATAAATATAATTAAAGAGAGAAATAAATACGTTAAGTACAGCAACAGCATTAACGCTAAAACAAATTTAAGCGGATACGCTATAAGCATATACACCGTAAAAATAACAACTAACAAAGGTAATAAGACGTTTTGAACCACACCATAAGCGAGAGTAAATAGAAAATTACCCCACCCCAAAAGAGATGGTGATAATCCTTCATTGTGCTTACGCAAAAATAGGAAAAGCAAATCGCCATCCCACCTTAAACGCTGCATAACTAGCCCTTTTAAGGTATCTGGAACATCGGTATGCCCAATCGCATGTGTGGCAAAAGCTAATTTATTGTTTGGATAGCGTCGCTTATATTGTTTTAAACGCATGGTTAAATCCAAATCTTCTGCAGTATGCGTATCCCAGCCACCCACTTGTTTGAGTAAGTTTTTTCTAAAAGCCCCAAACGCGCCTGAAATATTATTTAATACGCCCCATTTTGCCATCCCAGTTTTGCCTGCTTGCATGGACAACATGTATTCTAAGGACTGCATTTTTGTCAGAATATTGGCGTCATGATTTCTAACCCGTAACGCGCCTCCGCTTGCAATCACATCTTTCGATGTAAATTGTTTCATCATGGTAAACACCATGTCGTTATCAAAGGAGGTATCACCATCGACGTTAATCACAATCTCGCCCTGAGCAACAGATAAACCAGCATTAAGAGTCGACACTCGTCCGCCACGTTGCCACTTTGGAATAACCCGTACTTTGCGATTGCGGACGCCAGCGTGACGCAGTTCTCCGTTCAACGCCGCTTGGTAAGTATCTTGGTTCTGTACCGCACCATCTACGACGGCAAGAATTTCTATGTGACCCGGATACACTTGTTCAACTAAAGTGTCGATGGTGATTCCAATCGCATCCCCTTCGCCATAACAAGTGATGACAAAACTGATCGATGGAAACTGCGTCAATTCAACGTCTTCCTGATCATACGACCATCGAAAAATGCCCGTTAATACCAACAGGTACAAGGGCAGTTCAATAATAATCATGACCGGGAATAGCAGTAGCCACAGCTCTTCATTGTGAAGCAGCATCCCTCGAAGATAATCAAGCAGAACAAGACTATCTTGCAGCATAAATATCACCAACCAGTGTTTCTAACCATACCGCTACGCCATCTTCAATACTTGCTTGAGGAAGTGCCCATGAGAAGACATTGAGCTCAAACTCTTCATCTTCAATTTGGCTTCCCAGTGCCGAGAGTTTGTTCTGCAATACCGATAAGCTAGACGTTTCGGTATTCGGCATGAGCACCAGCAACACATCTTGCTTAAATTGGCAGCAGATATCCGTATCTCTGAATATCTCACTAAGACGCTTAGTCAGTTGATCCATCAAGGAGAAAAGCTTGGCGTCACCGTGCTGCTTTCCGTACTCATCTAAAGATGGAAGGTGTAACCCCAAAAGTAGGTGATGCTCTTTGTGGCGCATAGCCACTTTATTGAGCCACGCGAGTAAGTTCTGGAAGAAACTGTTCTCAACCTTACCTTTGATTGAGAGCTCAGGAGCTTGAGAGGACTTTCCGTGCTGGAATATGTATTCTCCTGCTTCACCTAAACGGTATTGGTAAAGCTTGCGCACAACGAGATCATCAACCTTCATCTTCTCATCACAACTCAAGCATTGGCTCATCGTTGCTGCTTCAACAAAAAGATTAGAGCACTGATTACAAACGTGATTCTCTAGAGGGCGGTCGTAGTCCACACCAATGTGTCTTAGTTGCGTTAAACACTTTGGGCATTCCAACTTACCGCGGCGTTGAAATGACTGCTGCTCACCAACGTGACCACAAGTAAAGCAGTGAAGCGAACTCTGAGACTCAATGTCGATACTGCTACATTGAGGGCAAACTTCAACGTAATTCAAGTGACCGCTGTTGCAATGCGTACAGACACGAATACGATCCATCAGTTGTTCACTTTCTAAAATATCTCGAGCTTTCTCGGACAACACGTAGCGATAGGTTGAGTAAATGTCAGGGTAAAACGCTTCTATCAGTGGATACGTATAAATTGAAGATGATTCAAGGCTTTTCATCGCCGTTAATCTGCGGTTTCTATTTATGCCAAGCCAGCCAATCAGCGGATCTAACGACGTCACCTGAGGTACCGACTCAAGGCGGCTTCGCGAGCTTTGCCATGCTTTATAGGACGTCGTTAAATCAAAAGTGCCATCAGTAACACATCGAGAATATGGTGTTTCAATCGTGGTGTAGACAGCCCAACTCCATCGCTCTTGCTGTTGGTAAAAAGCTTTAAGTATTCCTTCAAGTTGCTTTGGTTCCGAAGCGTTTACACAAAACATACCTCCCATACCAGCAGGCAGTGCCTCTACGTCATTGATATACTCTACATTTTCAAGTTCGTATTCAGTTGGTTTATCCCCGAGCCAATAGAACTTTTCATTCTCAATTAACATGATTATTACTCACACAAATATTAGAACGACCTACTAATTAAAAATATAGAACCTTTACAGATCTTTTTTGAATAATTTAATCGACAGGAACGCAAAAAATGCCTTGAACCCGAACCGCTAAATGACGTGGTCAGGTAAACAGCAGTGAATTTATATAATTTTCAAATCAGGGCGTTACATAGCGGTACTTTCACGCTGGCACGCCGAAGCAGTCAATTAATTGACAGAAAGAATAACGTTGAACTTATAATAAAGAAATGAGGATATATATTTTAAATTAATACGAAGAAACGAGAACATTAAGGAACCTTTATTAAGCAAGCTGAATATCATTTATCTATGTGGTTTATGATCGCTCTTATTACCACTATATCTATTTATTTTAATAGCCGTTTCGGCGTTCAGCATTTAAGCACAGCAATTGGTCTCATTGTTAAGACGATTATTTCTATTTTTTCATCTTCACTTTACACACATGAAATCAATTAGATTAATTCTTAATTTTCAATTACAAAGCGTCGTTTTATCGTTTGCTATATTTTTGCTTTATAAATAGAAAGATAATTTAATTTGCATAACCAAATATTATAAAATAAAAAAGACACCTTTAAATTAATAAGCAACAATTACATTTAGCAACAGCATTCATATCTATGAAATGTGTTGTTAAGCCTCCCTCCTCTATCATCACGACCAAAAATGCCAAAGGTATGAGAGCTCTTCTTCAACGCTCAAATCGCTTGATTAGCTCACTCAATTTCGAAATGAGATCTACCTCAAACATTTATCCATGACGGAAATAGTTGAAGCTAACGCCCAAAAGCCTCAGAATGTCGCACTTTTCGCGTCGCGCATAAAATCGACGCCTTGTTATCAAACTCGACAATTGAGAATCATACATATGGGTTTTACCTCGTTAGGTCTATCTGTTCCAATCCTTAAGGCTATTCAGGAAAAAGGCTACGACACCCCTTCGCCGATTCAGGCTCAAGCAATTCCTGCTGTTTTGGAAGGGAAAGACGTAATGGCAGCAGCACAGACTGGTACAGGTAAAACGGCGGGCTTTACGCTGCCAATTCTTGAACGTCTGTCAAACGGTCCACGCGTACGCGGCAACCACATCCGCGCATTGGTGCTGACACCAACTCGTGAGCTTGCTGCCCAGGTACAAGAAAACGTATTCATGTACAGCCGTCACCTACCTCTAACGAGTGCAGTGGTATTTGGTGGTGTGAAGATCAACCCACAAATGCTTCGCCTGCGTAAAGGTGCAGACGTATTGGTTGCAACACCAGGTCGCCTAATGGACCTATACAACCAAAATGCAGTGAAGTTCGACCAACTAGAAATGCTAGTACTGGACGAAGCAGACCGCATGCTTGACATGGGTTTCATTCGCGACATTCGCAAGATTCTTGAATTGCTACCGAAGCAACGTCAAAACCTATTGTTCTCTGCGACATTCTCAAACGAAATCCGTGAGCTTGCGAAAGGTCTGGTCAACAACCCTGTTGAGATTTCAGTTAACCCAGCAAACTCGACAGCACGCACCGTAGAACAATGCATCTACCCAGCAGACGTGAAGAAGAAAGCACCAATGCTGGTCAAGCTGATCAAAGATGGCGATTGGAAACAAGTATTGGTATTTACCAAAACCAAGCATGGCGCGAACCGCTTAGCCAAGTTCCTAATCGACCAAAAGATTACAGCAGCTGCAATTCACGGCAATAAGAGCCAAGGCGCACGTACTAAAGCTCTAGCTGACTTTAAATCTGGCGAAGTTCGCGTATTAGTCGCAACAGACATCGCTGCGCGCGGTATCGACATTCCTCAGCTTCCTCAAGTGGTTAACTTTGAGCTGCCAAAAGTAGCTGAAGACTACGTTCACCGTATCGGTCGTACCGGTCGTGCTGGTGAAGTGGGTAAAGCGATTTCTTTAGTATGCGCACTTGAAGCATCCGAGTTGTTTGCGATTGAACGTTTAATTCAACAACTGCTGCCTCGTAAAGAACTGGAAGGCTACGCACCAACTAACGTATTGCCAGAGTCGAAGCTTGATACTCGCCCTATCAAGCCAAAGAAACCGAAAAAGCCTAAGAAGCCAAAAGCAGAAGGTGAAAACGGTCAAACAGCTGAGAAGAAAAACAACGGCGGTAACAACAAACCAAAGCGTCGTTTCAACAGCGACAACAAAAATGGCAAGGGCGAAAACAAATCAGGCAAAGGCGGCGCTGGTAAGCCAAAAGGCAACCGTGATGGTCAAGCTCGCACAAACGACAAGCCAAGCGGTAACAAGCCGAATACCAAACAGCCTAATACGAACAAATCAGGCGCAAATAAAAATGGTAACGGTGGTAAACCATCAGGAAACCGCAAGCCTAACAGCGGTAAACCTGAGGGTGCAAAACCTTCAAACGGCAAACCGTCAGGCAACAAGCCATCAGGACAACGTCGCAAGCCACGTCCGCAAGTAGCAAAATAATAAAAAACAGCCCCTCACAATGAGGGGCTGTTTTTTGGGCAGTATGGCGAATAGCAAGCTTAGATTAATGCCATTCCATTTCACCACTTAGCACTTTCGCGCCCAGTTCAAGATCGCCTTCTGTCGCAGCAAACTGTGGGTACTTAGCCTTCATCGCTGCCGAAATCTCGCTTGATGATGGCTTGCTTGACTTTTCTAACGTCTGCTCGATGTCTGCGATGTAGTTTATGGTGAATTGAACACCTTCCACACCTTTCGGCATATCACCAAGGTAGTGTCCCGGAATCACGGTTTTTGGTTTCAGTGCTTTCATGCGCTCCAACGATTGAGACCATTGAGCACGCTCTTGTTTCGACTGAGTGTCCGCCATCCAAACATGAACACCACTGTAAACCGATACACCACCAAATACAGTTTTCTCCGCAGGCACCCAAAGGTAAGCATCATGAGTATTGATTTCTTTTACTTCAATGTGCTTACCTTCAAGCGTCAGAGTGGTGTCATTGAGTACAGTAGGCACAACAATTTTTGATGGTGCCCCCTCTTCCAAAATAGGTCCCCAGTACGCCAGTTTCGCGTCTTTTGTTCGTTCGATATGTTTAACAACCGCTTCGCTCGCAACCACTTTTACATCAGGGAATGCAGCAACAATAGGCTCTAAGCCAAAATAATAGTCTGGGTCACCGCTGCTGATGTAAATCATCGACAGCTCTTTGCCACTGTTTTTAATCTGTTCCACCAATTTTTTTCCGTCTTTGACGCTAAATTGTGCGTCAAACAACATCAGCTCTTTTTCACCAGAAACAAGCACAGAGCTTGCAGGAAAGATCGCATTTTCACCGGGGTTGTAGTGGGTAATCGTTAAGTCCGCAGCCGACACATAGTTCGATGCCGCTAGTGCTGTAATCAGTAGAGTAATTGAACGCTTATTCATCATCTTATTCCGTATTAGAGAACCAACTCATGCGGCTCGTTTAGTGTTGAGGTCATCTTATTTGATTGGTTTTAGATGAAATAGACAGCAAATTAACTTTCACTGTTGCGAAATCCGGACATATACTGTGACGGCGATTTTCTTAAGGTGAAGCAACAGAATGGACAGACTTGAGGCAATGAACGTCTTTGTCACGATCGTAGAGCGAGGAAGCTTAAGTGCTGCCGCTGAGCATCTCGATCTTTCGCGAACTAAAGTGACACGTTATTTAGGTGAGCTCGAAAAGTGGATGGATACTCGTTTACTCCACCGCACAACTCGAAGCCTCAGCTTAACCAGTGCAGGTAAAGAGACGCTTGAGATTGCACGAGAGCTACTTGCACTTGAAGAGTCCCTAAGCGGAATCCGAAACCAAAATCGAGTGAATCTAAAAGGTCAATTGCGTATTACCGCAAGCTATTCCATTGTGAGTAGCTTCCTCATTGATGCAATCACAAGCTTTGTTGAACAATGGCCAGATGTGGCGATTGATATTGTGTCGACAGATGAAACCGTAAACCTTGTGGAATCACGTATTGATCTTGCCATACGCATCACCAATGAGTTACCTGCTAATGTCGTAGCAAAGCAATTAGGTGAATGCCGCTCGGTGATATGTGCGTCCCCCAAATATATCGAACAAAAAGGCGCACCGTTAAACGCACAAGATCTAGGACACCACAATTGTCTTTCCTTTAGCTATTTTGGTCGTTCCGAGTGGATATTCTCTGGACCAAACGGTGATGAATCAGTCTCCATCAAAGGCAATATCAGCGCGAATACCCCAGAAGTACTGCTTGCTGCCGCTTTAAATGGTAACGGAATCAGCTTACAGCCTTTCCCAACCGTGAAGGATTTGCTCACTGAGGGTAAGTTGATTCAGCTGTTACCAGAATGGCACCCAAAAACGTTAGGCGTTCATGCCATCTATGGCACACGTAAACAAGTCACACCGTTATTAAGAGCCTTTATCGATCATCTCTCCATTAGCATGTCGGAATCCAAGCGCTGGTGAGCACTTTTCCGCAAACGTCCTAACCTTACTCTCAACCTGTGTTAGTCTAGCGAAATCCGTGACTAAGATAGGTTGAGACGTCATCATGACATACGATGAATTTAATCAATTCTGTGGCTCATTCGCTGCTACTTCTCATGTTGTTCAATGGGGTGATGCGCACGTTTGGAAAGTCGGTGGAAAGGTATTTGCTATTGGTGGCTGGAGTAAAGACAAGCAGCCTGCATTTACGTTTAAAGCTTCCCCTTTAAACTTCGATTTTTTAAGTGATTATGAGGGTTATATTCCTGCCCCTTATTTCGCAAACCGTGGTATGAAGTGGATTCAACAAACGGAAACCTCCGGACGCCTAGACGAAGAGCTAAAGTACTATTTATCAGAATCTTATCGATTAGTTGCACTTGGCTTGAGTAAGCGAAAACGCGATGAATTGGGCATTGAGCTGCCACCAGCCAAATCTTAAGGGTGAACATGGAAGATCTTGTTCAATTATTGCTCGCCGACCCTGAGCGTATGAAAGCAATGGAATGTGCTCGCTCACTGGCTTTACCAGATTGCTACATTGCTGCAGGCTTCGTACGAAATCTAGTTTGGGACCATCTTCATCACAAACCGCAGCCAACCCCACTCAATGACCTTGATATTGTCTACTTCGACCCAAATGAAATAGATGACAAGGCGGCGTTGATTTATGAAGCCCAGTTAACTGCAATGATGCCAGAGTTCAACTGGCAAGTACGCAATCAAGCAAACATGCACCTAAAAAATGGTGATAAGCCATACCAAAATACCTTGGATGCGATGAGTTACTGGCCAGAAAAAGAGACGGCGGTTGCTGCCAGATTGAACGAAAAGAACCAGATAGAGTGCATTTCAGCGTTCGGATTTGAGTCTTTGTTTAGAGGTTACCTGACTTGGAATCCAGAACGACCATTAGTTTTATTTCGACAGCGATTAACTCAGAAAAATTGGCTAACCATTTGGCCAAACCTAAAACTTGTACTCAAGTAACCTCAAGGTTCTCGGATATATATACCCAAGTGACTTCAAGATGCAGGATTCAGAGCGTAGTCATTGATTCGAGGTCAAGGAAAACAACGCAGCGTAATAGCCAGCTCTTTCCAAGTTGTATGACGCAGAAGTCGAGTCAATGACACGCTCCCAAAGGGCGAGTTGTCTTGGTTTGTATACTTTGTTGTCGATTCTTGATTTAGACCCACTAGACCTTTAAATCGCCGCCGCGTCTACAAACCAAGTCATTCTCGCTGAACCTAGCATCTCGAGGTTACTTGGGTATAAACCAAATAAAAAGGACTTTATCTTTATGATCACTTGCTATGTTCGTTATGTCATTGATGCAAAAAAAACCAAAGAGTTTGAAGAGTACGCAAAAATGTGGATTCCGTTAGTAGAGAAATTTGGCGGACAACACAACGGCTACTATCTTCCATCTGAAGGTGCTAACAATATTGCACTGGCATTATTTACATTCCCAAGCCTCGCGGCGTATGAGGAATACCGAGAAAAGTCGCTCAACGATGAAGAGTGCATCCAAGCCTTTAAGTTCGCGGAAGAGACCGACTGTGTATTGAGTTACGAACGCAGCTTCTTCAGACCTGTTTTTAGCTAACTCAGCCACACCGCACTTGATGCCAATATTCTTAAAAGCGCTGTGTTAATAATCTCTAACCTCAGTATGATGCAGCCTTTCCATGCGACACATCGAAACGTTCGCCTCATTAAAATTGAGTGTGAAAACGCTCAATCAAGAAATCCAAAAACAAACGAAGTCGCTTGGGTTGATACTGGCGGCTCAGGTAAATCACGTTCAAATCCGCACCTGCAGAAGAGGTCGATGCGTTGAAGTTCTTCATATAGCCATTTAATACCGTCACTAAACGCTGCTGTTTGATGTCCTCTTGTACATCGAGAATCGATTTCAACGCAATACCCGCGCCATCTAACGCCCACTGACGAATCACTTCGCCATCATCAGAAAAACGCTTCGGTACGACAGTAACAACATTGTGCTGCTCTTCATCTTGAAAGTGCCATGTTTTCAACTCTTCATTGCTGCGAACCATGGCTAAACAATCGTGATGTGCTAAATCTTGTGGCGTGATCGGCGTGCCTTTCTTTGCCAAATACTGAGGAGAAGCACAAAGCACTCGGCGACTGGACGCCAGTTTGCGAGAGATAAGGTTGCTGTCGGCTAGCTCCCCATATCGGATAACGATGTCCAAACCGGACTCAGCTAAGTTGGATAAGTTATCGTTCAAATACAGATAAGGGATCACATCGGGATAGAGCTGACTAAATTCCGACAGTATTGGCGAAATGTATTGCTTTCCAATATCACGAGGAGCCGAGATTTTAAGTGTGCCGCGCACTTCTTTGGTGCCAGTTTGGAGTAAGTTCTCCGTCTCTTTGACGCTGTCGATGATTTCCAAGCATGCCTGATGGTACATAGCGCCAGAGTCCGTCAGTGAGATATGCCTTGTACTGCGATTAAGTAATTTCACCCCATAGCGATCTTCCAGCGACTGCAATCTTGCCGTTACTGTTGCTGGCGATAAGCCGAGTTCTCTGCCAGCCGCCGCCAACCCTTGGTTCTTCACTATGCTGACAAACAGCGTCATATCCGAAAACTTGTCCACATTCCCTCCTTAAACTTCATTATTCATCTGAGCTGAATAATCAATTCAAATATTACTCAATTATCAAATTTATTCCAATCAATATACTGACTCCATCGAAACGAGATTGGAGAAACAAATCATGACAACAGAAAAAACCATTTATGTCGTACTGGGTGGCACATCAGGTATTGGCGCTGAACTTAGCCAACAACTTGCGAGCGACAATGCGGTTGTCCACGTAGCAAGCCGCAAAACAGGGTTAGACATCAGCGATGAACAGTCGGTTTACCACTACTTCGAAACTATTGGTGCTTTTGACCACCTGATCGTCACAGCAGGTTCTTATGCTCCAGCAGGCAAAGTGGTGGATGTAGAAGTTTCCCAAGCAAAATACGCGTTCGATACCAAATTTTGGGGCGCCATCAACGCAGCGAAACATGGAGCACGCTACATCAAGAAAGGCGGATCAATCACGCTAACTTCCGGCATGTTATCGCGCAAAGTTGTTGCTAACACCTACGTAAAAACCGCGATTAACGCTGCCATTGAAGCAACCACAAAAGTACTGGCGAAAGAACTGGCTCCGATCAGAGTGAATGCAGTCAGCCCAGGTTTGACCAAAACTGAGGCGTATCAAGGCATGAACGAAGACGACAGAAATGCCATGTACAAACGCACACAAAATAGCTTACCAGTGGGCAAAGTTGGCGAAGCCAGTGACGTTGCAAAAGCTTACCTACTTCTGATTGAAAACAACTATATGACCGGTGCCGTGATTGATGTCGATGGTGGCGCACTGCTTGGCTAACAACACACATTTGGATAACAACAAATAAAAACAAGGTGCCAGAGCAAGAAAAAAGCATGGCACCAATGGGTTAAAACTAATTAAAAAAAGAGACTCCCCCATGAATAAAGAAAAAATGCCGCTGCAGGTATGGATCTTAACACTTGCAGCTTTTGCTATCGGTACCGCAGAATTTGTTATTGCAGGAATCCTTCCTCAAGTCGCCAACTCTTTGTCCATCACGGAAGGACAAGCCGGTTACCTAATCAGTGCCTACGCACTTGCCATTGTATTTGGCGGTCCGCTACTTACGATTTACTTAGCACGCTTTAACAAGAAAGCCGTACTGGCTGGGCTAATGGTGCTGTTTATTCTCGGCAACGTGTTGTCCGCTTTCGCGCCGAACTACTTTGTATTGATGGTCAGCCGAGTGATCACAGGTTTAGTTCAAGGTCCTTTCTACGGCATCGGTGCCGTGGTCGCGACCAATTTGGTTTCAGAAAAAATGGCAGGTCGTGCGGTCGGACAAATGTTCGCGGGCTTAACGCTGGCTAACGTTTTAGGTGTGCCTGGCGGTACCTGGATTGGCTTGCAATTCGGCTGGCACACCACTTTCTTGACCGTTGCAGCTTTTGGTTTAGTGGCTCTGTTTTTTATCACTTCAGTGATCAAATCCACCGGTCATGGCGAAGCAAAAGATGTCAAAGCGCAATTAGCTGCGTTCAAAAACCCAATGCTACTTATCAGCCTTGCGATCACCGTATTTGCTTGGTCGGGGTTCATGACTCTGTATGGCTACATCGCCCCTATCGCCATGCACATCACTGGCTTTGGTGAAAGTGCCGTAACTTGGATTCTGGTTATCGTTGGTGTCGGTCTGATTGTTGGTAACACTATGGGTGGTCGTTCATCGGATAAAAACCTACAAAAAGCATCTATGTTCTGGGCTATCGCGATGATTGTGTCACTCGTACTGGTCGGAATCACTGTAGACAGCAAAGTGCTGTTCATTGCCACCGCCTTTGTATTTGGTATTGCGTCATTCGCCAACGTACCAGCAATGCAGCTTCGAGTAATGAACCACGGTGGTGAAGGTCAGGAATTAGCAGCGACGGCAAACATCTCGGCGTTCAACTTAGCTAATGCCTTTGGCGGTTTCTTAGGCGGCATGGTGCTCGATAGCCAAATGGGCGCAAGCATGATCCCTTACGCAGCCATCATTGTTCCACTGATTGGTTTGCTATTCATCGCCAAGGCAAACCGCAAAGAAAGCAAACAGGCTGAGTTAGCTCCGAGCTTCAACAACTAATGTCATCCCTACAGGTAGCCCTGACTTAACGCTTCTCGAGCAAGCGGGGCTACCCAATACGAATCACCAGGAAAATACTATGAAACTCTACATTTACGAACATTGCCCATTCAGTGCTCGCGTCCGCTACGTTGCTGGCATGCTGAATATCCAACTCGACGTCATCAATATTGCTTATGACGACGATAAAACCACAACAGACCTGATTGGAACCAAGCAAGTGCCACTTCTTATCAAAGACAACGGTGAAGCGATGGCAGAAAGTCTCGATATCATCGCTTACTTCCTTGAACTGGCAACATCAAGTGAAACAAGCCAACCGTCGCAAGCGGTGTTGGATTGGCAAAAAATCGCGTTCCTTCCATTACAAAAAGTGGGTTACCCACGTTGGTCAAACATGGATTTGCCAGAGTTTGCCACTCAGTCTGCACAACAAGCTTGGCGCGCAAAAAAGGAAACGGATGCACTCAATTTTGATGCACTTCTGCAAGACACACCAAACATTGCCAAAGAGATCGAAGCGCTCATTGAACGTGCGAAAAGCGTGTTGAATCTCGACTCTTATCAGCATGTGACTTTGGTAGACGAAGCGATCCTATTTTCTATTTTGCGCGGGTTCTTCAGCGCCGCAGAAATCCAATGGGACAACGCTGTGAAAGATTGGATGGAATCTGTAAGCAACAAAACCCAAGTACCACTAGTTAAGTAAGGAATCGAGCATGAGCAAACTATTTGAACCAACACAGCTGAAACAACTAACTCTGCAAAACCGCGTAGCCATGGCTCCAATGACCCGAGCGCGCACTAGCCAACCGGGAAACATTCCAAACCAAATGATGGCGACTTACTACAAGCAGCGCGCTACCGCAGGGTTAATCATCTCTGAAGCCACCCAGATTTCAGACGATTCGCAGGGTTACTCATTCACACCAGGCGTCTACACTGATGAACAAGTGGCAGGCTGGAAAACCGTCACTCAAGCAGCAAAAGAGCAAGGCGCAGCTATGTTTTGTCAGTTGTGGCATGTCGGTCGTGTATCACACCCAACATTCCAAAAAGGCGAACAGCCTATTGCCCCATCAGCACTAAAACCCGTAGAAACCCAAGTGTGGATTGCCGACGAGCAAGGCAACGGCAACATGGTCGATTGTGTAGAGCCACGAGCGATGACTCAAGCCGATATTGACCGTGTGGTAAGTGATTTTGCCCATGCAGCGAAACGTGCGATTGAAGCAGGCTTCGATGGCGTCGAAATCCACGGCGGTAATGGTTACCTGATTGACCAGTTCCTACGTACCAATTCAAACCACAGAACCGACAACTACGGCGGTACTCGCGAAAACCGACTTCGCTTTTTATTAGAAGTGGTCGATGCGGTGAGCGAAGCCATTGGTGCCAACAAAGTAGGAGTACGACTCGCACCTTTCATCACTTTCAAGGACATGAACTGCCCAGATATTGTGCCAACCATCCTCGATGCATCGAAACAACTTCAAGCTCGTGATATTGCGTACTTACACCTGTCTGAAGCGGATTGGGACGACGCACCAGTGATTCCAGAAAGCTTCCGCATCGAACTGCGCGAATACTTCACCAACACGATTATCGTCGCAGGCAGTTACACCCAAGAGCGTGCTGACGAGGTACTTGAGAAAGGTTATGCGGATTTAGTCGCGTTTGGACGCCCGTTTGTGTCTAACCCAGACTTGGTGGCGCGCTTACAGCACCAACAACCTCTGGCAGAACTGGATGGCTCCACACTCTTTGGTGGTAATGAACACGGCTATACAGATTATCCGGCGCTTGGTTGAGAGGCTTTACCCGCTTCTGGTAACGATTCATAGCGTGCCGTATTTCTCAGATTAATCAGTTGCTATCCCATAAAAAGAAAAGAGCAACACAGCTCAACGTTTTCTTAAGTTTGAGTGTAATAAACTGGCTGCATATTCAGAATGCAAATTTAGGAGAACGCTCGTGTCTGATGAAAAAACAAAACAGGAAGTGACGGTTGTTGATATTAAAATGCCATTTATGTCGATGGTGATCTTTATGGTCAAGTTCGCTATCGCTTCAATTCCTGCAATGATCATCCTAGGTATTATTTTCAGTATCTTAGGGGCGCTTTTCGGTGGGATGTTCCACGGTATAGGTCACATGTAACCGACTAATCCACAGATAAAAACACTCTCCATGCTTTACTCATGGAGAGTGTTTCTTTTTAATCCACCAGCACTAAAGAATCTAAGATGCCTTTGCCGCTGTGGATGCCACCTTCGTTTTCACTGGCTGGTTTACTGCGAATCAAATAACCAGCGTAGCCATCCAATTGCGTTACAGGTTCACCTTGATAGTGCGCCGTGAATAAACCAATTTCACTCACAAGGTCCGTCACCACGCTCTGCTTTGCATCACGCACTGCAATCGTCGGTATTTCTCTTTCATGCGGATACAAACGCTGCATCAAAGCCCAAGCACTGTATTGCTCTTGTGGCAGTCGACTCAGTTGTTTCGCTATATCTTCACCAAAGATACAGTGACCACCGCCCTCGCCTTGGTTTTTCAATACCCATTCGTCTTTGTTACCAGAAGCAGCAAACCATTTAATCGTGTCAGTGTTAATTGGCTTCATCTCTGCCAATACGCTTTTGACCAACTCGGCTTCTTCAACATTGAGTCCCCAGCGCTTATACTCACTTGCCGGCATCATGGTTAACAACATTTGCATTGATTTGCTGGTAGCCAACTGTTGACTGATGGTCGCATTCATCGCTACGTAGTGCTTTTCCATGAACAAACGAGCTTGGCTCAAGGTATGGCAACAGATTGGTTCATTTAGCTCTGGCGAGAAGTAGTCCATATATTGATAACCTGCGCGCAAGTACACAACGTCAAGACCGCCGATGTTATCTAGCAAGAGGCGTTGCTTGTCACCGCTCGATAGCTGTGAACTTAACTGCTCAAAGGTACGTCTTACTGTGCGAACGCCAAGCTTCTGCAATTCCACTTCGAGTAAGTGTTGGTCATATACATTGTCTTCGTTTTTCTGCACCACCATCAGAAACGTCGGTGCGCCTTCTTCATTAAAATGCGCTTTGACTTTTCTCGCGGCAGTGGCAATGCCAAGCGCAAGTTGCTGCATGCCTTGGTTATCGGCTGGTGTTGCCGTTTTATCTTCTAACCATTGTTGGTAAACGCTGCCCCACTGAGAGCTCAAAAATTGATGCAGCTCTGTGGCACGCTGACCAAACGGCGCCATCCCAGCCGCGATGCCATTGAACTCGATCACTTTCGCACCGTGTTGACGATCATCCATAAAGTCGGTTCGCATTAACAACAGTGGCTGGCGTGCTGCTTCATGGTGAACCTCTTTATGCAGCTCCAACAAACGCTCAAAGAAAGTATCGGCTTTGCCTAGCTCGGCTAAGGAGGTTTGCAGGAATTCATAATCCTCAGACACGTGACTGATCAGCTTGGCGATCAACGGCGTCACTTTCTTCAAATGTGCGAACACATCACGCTCTATCGTCATTGGCGCAAAGCTAAAAGGACAGTGTCTTGCGGTGTTATCTGCTTGGCGAAATGCCACGCCGTGCATGATTGCCCACTCACAAGCTTCTTCAATCACTTGTTGCGGGATCGTTTGTTTGTCTGAGGTACTCATGGTTTTTCTTCAAAATTTTTCGCCTAATGTACTTAAGACGCTGGAAGTTGCAATAAGACGCACACTTTCTCGATTTATTTTTCGTTTTTTTGCTCAACAAAGCGCCGAGCCATATCCCGCCTTGTGTTTATATTGGAAAGAGCTAACTATTCCGCTTCGTTGTTTTCCTTGCTTGCTTTCGGTAAATAGGGAATCAGTGACAACGCTCTGAATCCTGCACCTTGAAGTCACTTGAGTATATCCCTCTTTCTTTGCGGCGGATGACTGGTTAAAATGCACAAAATTGCGCACTAACTGGATAGATCATGGCAAAACTTACCCTTCAAGAGCAGATGCTAAAAGCAGGCTTGGTTAACGAGAAAAAACTGAAGAAAGCGAAAAAAGGCTCTAAAAAATCACGCGTTCAAGCTCGCGAAGTAAAAGCGGCGGTTGAAGAGAACAAACGTCAGCAGTTAGAGCGTGACAAGCAATTGAGCGAGCAGCAAAACGCAGAACGCTTGAACAAAGAAATCAAAGCGCAAATCAACCAACTGATTGAAATGAACAAGGTTGATTTGAAAGATGGCGACATCAAATACAACTTCACACACGGTACACTTGTGAAGTCTCTATACGTTGAGTCAGAGATCCGCGAACAGCTTATCAAAGGCACCTTGGCAATCGCGATTGTTGGTGAAAGCTACGTTGTTATCCCACGTGGTGTAGCAAACAAGATTGCTCAACGCGATGAATCTGTGATCATCGAACAAAAAGAACCAGAAGCAGACATCCCGGCAGAAGATGACCCGTACGCAGATTTCGTCGTACCAGACGATCTGATGTGGTAATGCTCCACTTCTTGGAACCCAAATTGAAAAAGCCGCGATCATCGCGGCTTAATTATTTCTGCGTCTTTTGATTTCTGTATCTTTTCGTTTTGGCATCAGAGCCCTATTGGGAAAGCAGTGTTGGCCAATGCTTATTAGCACTCGCAATATTGCCCGGAATGTCTTCTTCCCATGTCGCTTGCACAGATTTACTGTAGTTGAGATAGAGCTTGCCATTCTCAATTGACCATGCATTCGGGTCTATCTTTGCGGTGTAACCTTTGCTTACTGCCCAAGCACAATAACCACCATATTGCGGTGCAAATTTCTCAGGATTTTTCGCAAATGCATCTCGATTTTCAGCCGATGAAAAGTACCATTTGGCATCATTCCAACGGTAAGTGAAATCGCTGTCACCTTTTACCGGTTTCGATTGAGTGAAGTATGCGACAGGGTCATAACCACGAATCGCTTTACCGAGAAAGTCGCTATAAACAGGATCAAGCGCGAAAGCAGGAAGCGTCAAACTCCCCCAAATGAAGAATACGCTCAAAAGTTTCGATATCAGCTTCATAACTTCCTCTCTCATCTTATCCAATGTCGATAATCAGTCGCTTACCAGTATAGACAGGAAAAATCAGAAGAAACTTTCAGGTTTAAAGCATCTCAGCCTCGAAACGCGCCGTTCGAGCTTGGGCGATAGTACAGTTGGTTTCTGACATTAGCTCCGCCAAAGTAATGTTTGGATTCTCCAAGACCAATCGAATCAGCTTGGCTTCCAAAGGTTCAAGCTTATCGCTGTGCTTGGCGAGGCCAGCTTCCATTTTGTTTATCACGAACCGCATCGGCTCAGATTCTTCTGCCTTGATATGATCGAGGAACACTTTTAAATCCAACGCATCACCAGCAATTTGCCAATTACGAGAGCGTCGAATGCGCTTCATTTCGCACTTCTTATCAGCCGCAATTGCTTTAGCTCGCTTAGCATGATCGCCACCAATTCGGTGAATCAAAGATGGTAGAGGGATGGAGATAGTCTTGTCAGTCATCACAATAGTGGCATGGTTAATTTCGTCGCCTATGATAAACAGCTCGCCTCATTTTTTCATCGAGAAAACCTAATCGTTTTCAAAGCGTGGTGATTTTGGTCGAAAATACAAGGTTTATGCTTGCCCGCTCAATAGACTTTAAAGATTCTGGCACCTTTCATTCTTGGACAAGGTGATATAAGAAATGGAGCGCATTTTAAGCCCTTATATTTCTGGCTATTTGCATTTAAATGGCAAGCCCGTCGAGGGCATCAATATAGAAAGGACGATTGTTTTCAAGGGTGTTGCTTCTGACTCGACGCAATCTGACGCCGAAGGGCACTTTGTTTTTGAAGCTGTGCTATTAGATTCCAAACACCAACAACATTCTTTGCAAGATATTCGAGTGAAGCTGGATCTGAGTACCGAGTTTCAAGGTGATGAAGTGACGATATGGCAATCAAAAGTACACTCATTTCACCCGTCTCCCCTTCTGCTCATTTCTCTTGAAAGCTTAGCTTGTAATTTGGACGCCCCACTCAAAGTATTCACGTACCCTACAACACAAACGGAACCAGTCACCAATGAAATCTATAGTGTTTGCGACCTAAATGCGCTTACTTTCGAAGAGCTTTATTAGGTATTACCCCACCACAGACACATTATCAGCCACCCATTTAAGAAGCTGTTTTGCGGCTTTGGACAGCACTTGGTTTTGGCGCACTATGTAGCCAAAATCTGTGTTGGGGAAACTAGGTAATGGCGTGACTTCTCGCGAGAGTTTCAACCTTGGGTCGAGGGAGAAGTCAGGTACAATCGCAGTTCCAAATCCGGCTTCAGCCCAATCTATTTGAGCTTCAACACTGCCAACTTCCATGACCCTATGCCTAGGAAGATTTAGCTCTGGTAGAGACGCGTCAATCAACTCGCGCGTTCGGGTATCGTGACCGAGCAAGATCAATGTTTGGTTCTCTTCACTGTTTTCTCGCCAATCAAAGATGTTATCGCCGAAAGCACACCAATGAATTTGAGTAAGTGACGTAAAGTGCAATGGTTGGCTCTCTTTCTGCGCAATAACAAAGCCGATGTCTGCACGAGCACTTTTTACCAAATCTACCGCTTGTGATGATGTAGTGTTGAACAGCGCCAAATCAATTCCAGGATATTCACTTTTAAACTGTTGAAAAGGCTTGATAAGTAATAGGCGCGAGACAATATCACTCGCTGCAATCGAGAGCGTTCCTTGCGTTAAGTCATTGATGGCATTGAGGTCGGATTGGCAGATTTGCAGCTCATTCAGCATGTGTTCGGCAGTGTCTAACAAACGCTTTCCGGCTTGGGTCAATTGCACAGGGTTGCGTTCAATCAACTTAGTGCGAGTGGCTTGTTCTAGCTGTTTGATATGAAGACTCACATTTGGCTGCGTCATGTGCAGTTCAATCGCTGTTTTTCCGAAATGTTTCACTTCTGCCAAGGTGACAAACGTGCGTAACCAGTTCAAATCCAACATAGAAAATTACCCGATATGAATTTCTTATCAAGTTAATGAGTATAATTAATTTCTCTTATTCATGCGAGCATCCTAAGATTTTCCGGTCTGTTTTTGGAGAATGAATTATGTCGTCTATCGTTGTTGTGGGTGCAAACTGGGGTGATGAAGGCAAAGGCCGCATCGTTGACTTTTTGGCAGAGCAAGCTTCTGCAAGCATTCGTTTCCAAGGTGGTAACAACGCGGGTCATACCGTAGTTAACGACCTAGGTACGTTTAAGCTACACCAGCTACCAAGTGGCGTTTTCAACCCTGACTGTTTGGCAGTATTAGGTCCGGGTATGGTAATCAGCCCAGCGTCGCTGTCTCAGGAGATTGCGGAAGTTGAAGAAGCGGGCGTTAAAGTGAACATGTGCATCTCTGATCGCGCAACACTGTGTCTACCTCTACACGCACTAGAAGATACGCTAGAAGAACAACGCTTAGGCGACAAAGCATACGGTTCAACTCGTCAAGGTATTGCACCTGCATACGGCGACCGTGTGATGAAAAAAGGCATCCTAGTTGGTTGGTTGAAGCAGCCAGAAGTCCTAGTAGAGCGCATCAAATTCTGGATGGAGTGGAAACTTCCTCAACTACGTGCGCTTTACCCAACGTTCGAATTTGAACAAACCGCTGAAGAGATGGCGAGCTGGTTGTTAGAAGTATCTTCACCTTGGCGTGACGCTATCTGCAACGTAACGCTGCCGCTAAAAGAACTGCAAGCAAAAGACCAAACTCTACTGTTCGAAGCGCAGCTAGGTGCAGGTCGTGACCTTGTTTACGGTGAGTACCCATGGACAACATCTTCAAACGTTGTGTCTATGTATGCTGGTATCGGTAGTGGTCTTCCTGCTCTTCGTCCAGAGCGTGTTATTGCGGTAGCAAAAGCTTTCAGCTCATCGGTAGGTACCGGCACACTAATTACTGCAATGGAAGAGCAAGATGCATTCCGTGAACTAGCGGGTGAGTTCGGTGCAACAACAGGTCGTCCACGTGACATGGGTTACTTCGATGCAGTAGCAACGAAGAACGGTGTTGAGCTTCAAGCAGCGACTGAAATCGCACTGACAAAAGTGGACTGTCTGACTGGTCTTAAAGATCTAAAAATCTGTGTTGGTTACGAAGGCGAGCACAGCGAAAACCCAATTTGGCCTCAAACGGCTGCACTAGCACCAATCTACGAGAAGATGGAAAGCTGGAGCGAAGACATTACTGGTTGTCGTAAATTCGAAGAGCTACCAGTCGCGGCACAAAAATACGTTCTACGTATTGAAGAGCTGATGGGTGTACCTGTGAAGATGGTATCGGTTGGTCCTGGTCGTGAACAAATGATTATGCGCTAAGACGTGAATTAACACGTCTATTGGCAAGCGGCTTTTATCTTTTCCGGGGTAAAGCCGCTTTTTTTTAGTTTTATCCCGTCATTGTGCGCTTCAAGCACGGTATGCTGTCATTCAGTCATCATCGATAAACTATACGCCCACACAAATTTACAAATAAAGCTCAAAAGAGAAATAAAAGCTCAGCAAAAAACACCAAAACCTCTCATATTCATGACTATCTCATCATCAAAAACCAGCATTTTCATCGATCATAAATCCAGTATTTAATCTCAAAAACTTCACTCCCAGAAACAAATAAAATCACATCAAAATCACCCTAAGATAATGCAAAAAAATCGTCTTTATCTCAGCCAATTTCTACTCGAACAGGCACGACCAGTTGCCTAAATAGCAACTAAAATTGAATAAACTCGCTTTATGGTCGCCTTATATTTAGATAAGGAAACCCATACTTTTTATTTTAAAATAGTAGTTTATAGATAATTTATAAGATCTAACTCACACTTTGAAATGTTCTATTCCTAAAAATGAGACACTTGTTATAGTTTTACGCAATTACTTGCTGGTAGCACCGATAACTGTGAACAATAAATTCTTTAAAAATCCGTCCAAGAGTTGGAGTGACAACATTGCATTAATAGTTGTTGGTGTACTCTCTTTTAGCATCACTATGCTGGCTTTTATCCCTTTTGCACACCAATATCATAAAAAGCTCACAGAAGAAGCTATCTTGACGATTGAGTCTGAATTTCACGATAACGTGGAGCAGTTAACACACCTGTTAGACGATAACTTTTTTCTTAAGTCGTGCGACGACCTTATCCATGATCTCAGGACAAGCATTTTTGGTTTGGGCATGGCAAAAGACATTGCCACCTTCGATCAAAACGGAAAAGTGTTGTGCACGAGTAGCGAACGCCACCCGTCTTTCAGTATCTATTCGTCAATATTGACGCGTCTTGGTGACAGTGATGTGCATGCAACATTGGCTTTTACTAAGCGAGCGCTCACCAACAACCAAGCTCTGATTCTCTTTTTCACCAAACAACAAGGACGAGGAATCAGTGTTGTTTTCCCGAAAGAGGTTTTGGAAGTTCTCGTTAGCGATATATTTCGTTTTGGTGATATGGATTACCGAATCGACATCACAGACAAAACCGCTATAGATTCCATTGCACTCAACCCACTTAGAATGGAACAAGCCAGTTCCGAGATTTTGCCTTTTACCGTCTACTCTGCAATCAGCTATCCATTCTATTTTCAGTTCTTAGGTAGCAAGCTTTGGATTGGGTTGTTGGGAATGGCGTGTGCTTTGATTGTTCACCTATTTTTCTCTTCCAAGAAGTTCGCCAAAAATAGCTTAGAATTCTCTCTTGCTCTTGCCATTAAAGGGCGTAACTTAACCGTTCATTATCAACCCATTGTCGATCAACGTGATGGCAGCGTTATTGGTGGAGAGTCGCTTGTTCGCTGGAACGATCCAGTACAAGGGTTTATTTCACCAAGTATCTTTATCCCTCTGGCAGAAAAGGTGGGGTTGATCGATCAGATCACTTACCTTGTGCTAGATAAAGTGATCAGCATGATAAGCAGTAACAAGCTTGCGTTCCATGACCGCTACATTAGCGTCAACGTGAGCCGCTCATTGATCCTCAGAGAAGACTTTATTCAAGAGGTTGAATCGCGTCTTAAATATCATTATTTCATTAGTGAGCGTTTGGTGTTTGAAATCACCGAAGAAGCCATCTTCAGCGCGAGTGAACTGGCTGTACTTCGAAAGCACTTGGACCGATTAACCGCACTTGGTATCCGAATTGCGGTAGATGATTTTGGTACCGGATATTCGGGTTTAGATTTTATCGGTCAATATTCATTCGACATCATCAAAATCGACCGCGTATTCGTTAACAACCTTGGTAATGGCCAGACGATCCAACCTTTGTTGGAAGCAATCCACACCCTGACAAGAAACCTAAGCATGTCAGTGATTGTCGAAGGAGTAGAAGAGCGAGCGCAATTGCAAGTCTTGCACGATCTCGGTTTTTACAACATTCAAGGGTTCTACTTTTCAAAACCACTACCTAAACCTCTCTTTCTCGATTATTTAGAAGTAAAGCCAACCGTCGCTTTTCAAAAGTTCGCACCTGCCGTCAGTTAAGCAGCGATCATCAACCAGCAGTTGAACAAGCAAATTGGAGCTCGTATGGCTAACCAAAGGTAACTCAAGTGAACTGTCACTCCGAGTTCTCTCGCAGGGTCTTTACTTACAAATCAATTAATTACAATTAATCAAATGTTGTCCAGATTACCGGAACATCTCACTTGTTAATGAAGCACGCCAATTAGGTTAAACACTTGATTTAATGTTCTTTAAGTGATTAGTTGATCACGATTTTCATCTGTAAATTGGTGAAGTTGTACTCAAAAAATCTACTGTTCTGTTTTTAGGATAGATAACGTTTCCCCCAACATCTAACCCAAAAACAGGTGATTCCTATGACCACAAAGTTTCTCCGCCTCAGTTCGATCACGCTTGGTTTGTGCATGAGCTCATTTGCTTTTGCCAATGCCGATTTACCAAACATCAAAATTCTGGCGACTGGCGGCACTATCGCTGGCGCAGGTCAATCTGCGACAGAATCAAATTACACCGCAGGCAAAGTCGGTGTTGATTCGTTGATCGCCGCCGTACCCAGTATGACGAAGATCGCCGACATTTCTGGCGAGCAAGTGGTCAGCATCGGTTCGCAAGATATGAATGATGAGGTGTGGCTTAAGTTGGCTAAACGAGTGAATGAGTTACTCGCCCAAGATGACGTGGATGGCATTGTGATTACTCATGGCACTGACACATTAGAAGAGACAGCCTACTTCCTCGATTTAACGGTAAAAAGCAATAAACCAGTGGTTATCGTTGGTGCAATGCGCCCTTCTACGGCAATGAGTGCTGACGGTCCGGTTAATCTCTACAATGCGGTTGTCACAGCAACAGACGAAGATTCTCAAGGTCGTGGTGTACTGGTTGCGATGAATGACACCATCTTTGATGCGCGTGACGTAACAAAAACTAACACAACGTCAGTCAGCACTTTCCAATCTCCTAACTTTGGTCCGCTAGGTTATATACACAACAGTGATGCGAAATATCAAAGAAGCCCGGAACGTAAACACACTACTGAAACAACCTTCGATGTTTCCAAGCTCGATAAGTTGCCACAAGTCGGAATCGTTTATAACTATGCAAATGCGTCGAGCTTACCTGTTAAAGCATTCGTCGATGCGAAGTTTGATGGCATCGTCAGCGCAGGTGTCGGCAATGGTAACTTGTACCACACGGTATTTGATGAGTTAGAAAAAGCGAGCAAAGACGGCATTCTGGTTGTTCGTAGTTCTCGTACGCCTACCGGCTCTACCACTTTAGATGCAGAGGTTGATGATGATAAGTACGGTTTCGTGGCATCAGGTACACTGAATCCACAAAAAGCACGTATTTTGCTGATGCTATCACTGACACAAACCAAAAATTACCAAGATATTCAGAAGATGTTTCAGCATTACTAGGGTCTATTGACCTTTTGAGGTTAAATTTAAGAGGAGGCACAGGTGCCTCCTCTTTTTTTGATTTATTACAGGAAACTTAGCCGAACAAGCGGCGCTTCATCCCTGCTCTTTCAAGAATCCGCGTAGTGATCTCTTCTACAGACAAAGAAGACGTATTGATATACGGAATTGCTTCTCTTCTAAACAACGCTTCTACCGTATCTAGTTCCAGTTTGCATTGTTCCGTACTCGCGTATTCGCTGCCTGATAAGCGGTTCTCGCGAATCTCATTCAAACGTTCTGGATTGATGGTTAAGCCAAACAGTTTGTGTCGATGAATTTCGAACTCCGGTAACAAACGCATCATCTTGACGTCTTCAGCGATAAACGGGTAGTTCACCACACGTAAACCAAACTGCATCGCCATGTAAAGACTGGTTGGGGTTTTGCCACTGCGTGAGACGCCAAGCAGAATAATGTCAGCCTCCTCCAAGCCTTTGAGCGTAATACCATCATCATGAGCAAGTGTGTACTCAATCGCCGCGATACGGTCAAAGTAAGTATCGGAATCTTTGCTCACGCTTCTTGAACGCTGCATCTTAGGCTGAGGAGCCATCTGAATGTCGTCTTGTACCTTTTGCACAATGCTTTCTAGCACGTCATAGCTGTAAGCGGGAGCTTTGAGCAACACTTCACGAATTTCTGGCACAACAATCGAAAAGAAAACCAGCGGCTTCACGCCATCGCGTTGGTAGGAAATCTCGATTTCTTTGATGACATCGGCAACTTTGTCTTCACTTTCAACAAAAGGAAAGGTTTTTTCATTAGGAATAAAGGGAAACTGACCCAAAACAACATGTCCTAATGTTTCACATGTTATGGCCGTTCCGTCAGAAACATAGAATACATCACGACTTTGGTTATTTATTTGCATTTTAGTTTAATTTTTCAAATTCATTTGAGTAGGATGGTTTACATAATATTAATAAATGAGTTTGGCTTGCAATTACGTTCCCCACAGCTTTGAAAATTCTTCGGAGTTTTTTTCAGCAAATACGTAATCGTTTGCCTTTCATATCAGCCAAGAAAAGTGTTGATACATGTTTGCGTCGGAAAATTCGTTTAAGCCCTAGTTGGGAAGTTGTAGTTAACGCCCCTTATCTACAATGGCTGCTATCAGCCCGAAACTGTGTCTTCAATGACATTGACCTGCAAGGATGCACAACCACTGTTCGAGGTTGGTATTAATCCCTACAAAGCTGCAATGTTTCTGGAGAAAGACATGCAAAAGAACACCCTCTGGTTCAATGGACTATCCATGGATGATGTCGACAAAGTCGGCGGTAAAAATGCTTCACTTGGCGAGATGGTTTCTAACCTAGCCAATGTTGGTGTATCGGTACCAAACGGTTTTGCGACAACCTCGTATGCGTTTAACCAATTCCTTGACCACGAAGGTTTGGATGAGCGTATTCACCAACTACTTGATGAACTGGACGTTGAGGATGTAGAAGCCCTGCGCAAGACAGGTGCCACCATTCGTCAATGGGTATTAGAAGCCCCGTTCCCAGCGGATCTTGAACAAGACATCCGCGATAACTACAAAGAACTGACAGATAATCACCCTGAGATTTCTGTTGCTGTTCGCTCTTCTGCAACTGCAGAGGATCTGCCGGACGCGTCATTTGCTGGTCAGCAGGAGACGTTCCTAAACGTAAAAGGCATTGATGCAGTCTTAGAAGCGACTAAGCACGTTTACGCTTCTCTGTTCAATGACCGTGCAATTTCATACCGCGTACACCAAGGCTTTAACCACCGAGGCATCTCGTTATCGGCAGGCATTCAACGCATGGTGCGTTCGGACAAAGCCTCTTCTGGCGTTATGTTTACCCTAGATACAGAATCTGGCTTCGATCAGGTCGTATTCATCACCTCTTCTTGGGGCTTGGGTGAAATGGTGGTTCAGGGTGCAGTTAACCCTGATGAATTCTACGTTCACAAGCCAATGCTAGAAGCGGGTCAATACCCTATCGTTAAGAAGACGTTTGGCTCTAAGCAGATCAAGATGATCTACTCAAATAGCCAAGAGATCGGCAAGCAAGTTGAGATCATCGATACCTCTGTAGAAGAGCGCAATGCCTTCTCTCTGAACGATGAAGAGATCAAAGAGCTGGCAAAACAGGCGATGATCATCGAGAAGCACTACCAGCGTCCTATGGATATTGAGTGGGCAAAAGATGGTATCGACGGCAAACTTTACATCGTTCAAGCACGCCCTGAAACCGTATGTTCTCAAAGCGAGCAAAACGTAATTGAACGTTACGAGCTGAGCAACAAAGCAGACGTTTTGGTTGAAGGTCGTGCAATTGGTCAACGTATCGGTAAAGGTCCAGTACGTTTGGTTGACTCTCTAGACCAAATGTCATTGGTCCAAGACGGTGATGTACTGGTTACAGACATGACTGACCCAGATTGGGAACCAGTGATGAAGAAAGCCTCTGCGATTGTTACAAACCGTGGCGGTCGTACTTGTCACGCAGCCATCATCGCACGTGAACTTGGTATTCCGGCTATCGTTGGTTGTGGTGACGCCACCAGCAAACTGACTGACGGTGAGACCGTAACAGTATCTTGTGCTGAAGGCGAAACGGGTTACGTTTACCAAGGCGAGTTGGACTTCGAAGTGAAACGTTCTGCGGTTGATGAGCTTCCACTGCTACCAACCAAAGTCATGATGAATGTGGGTAACCCAGACCGTGCATTCGACTTCGCTCAGATTCCAAACGAAGGTGTCGGTCTTGCGCGTCTTGAATTCATCATCAACAAGATGATTGGTATTCACCCGAAAGCGCTGCTGAACTTCGACGCACAAAGCGATGAGCTAAAAGCTGAAATCACTGAACGTATCCGTGGTTACAAAGATCCAATCGACTTCTACGTTAGTAAGCTAACAGAAGGCATTGCGACCATCGCGTCAGCATTCTGGCCAAAGCGCGTCATCGTACGTATGTCTGACTTCAAATCCAACGAGTACAGCAACTTGGTCGGTGGTAAAGGTTACGAACCGCATGAAGAAAACCCTATGCTGGGCTTCCGTGGTGCATCTCGCTACATTTCTCCAGTGTTTGAAGACTGCTTCGAGCTAGAAACTCAAGCAATCAAGCGCGTTCGTAACGAGATGGGTCTGAAAAACGTTGAAATCATGATCCCGTTCGTTCGTACACCGAGCGAAGCGGCATCGGTTATCGACTTACTTGCTAAGTTCGACCTACGCCGTGGCGACCAAGGTCTAAAAGTCATCATGATGTGTGAACTGCCATCAAATGCGGTACTTGCTGACGAATTTTTGAAGTACTTCGATGGCTTCTCTATCGGTTCAAACGACATGACTCAGCTTACACTTGGTCTTGACCGTGACTCTGGCGATGTTGCACACCTATTCGATGAGCGTAACCCAGCGGTGAAAGCCATGCTACAAATGGCGATCGATGCGGCCACTAAAGCAGGCAAATACGTTGGTATCTGTGGTCAAGGTCCATCAGACCACGATGACCTTGCAGAATGGTTAATGGAACAAGGCATCAGCTCTGTGTCATTGAACCCAGATACGGTTATCGATACCTGGTTGAAGCTAGGTAAAGTGAGCAAATAAGCCACTCTACTCTGTCGATAATATAGCCCTCAAGCTCCTGAGTTTGAGGGCTTTTTACTGTGTCTTAATTATGTCAAACCTACGTGAGTTCGTGACAGCAATCCCAACCCAATAAGCTGATCAATTCTCCCTGTTAAAATTTTCACCTAGAATAAAAGGATATGATTTCATAAAAGAACGGACCTATGAAAAAGCCTCTTGCTCTCATTACCGCATTAACGCTTCTTGCTTCTCCCGCTTATGCCGATTGGGATGACATTTCAAACAGCCTTTCAGACCTAGGAGATGCCGTCTCTGACACCGCTAAAGAAACTTGGGACAGCACCAAAGCCTTCTCCAAACAAGCTTGGGAGGATTTCACCAATTGGTCAGAAGATGCGATTAACACCGCTGGCGAGTGGACCGACGCAAGTATTGAAACCAGTAAAGGTTGGATCGATGAAGCGGACAAGAAGATCACCGAACTGATGGAAGGCGATACACCTGAAGAAGCACGCCAAGCGATTGATCTTATGGCGGATAGCACACTTCTCAAACTGTTCAATGAAGAGCCTAAAGCCAAAGCACTGTACGACAAGGCATACGGCTACGCGGTTTTTGATTCACGCAAACTATCGCTGATGTTCCATACCAACTCGGGCTCTGGGGTTGCGGTCAACAAGTCCACAGATCAACGTACTTATATGAATATGTTTGGTGCGGGCGTCGCTCTTGGCGTTGGTGGTAAGTTCTACCAACAGGTCGTACTGTTTGAAAAAGAAAAAGACTTTAACACCTTTGTCGAAGAAGGTTGGGAAGCATCAAGCGAAGCTTCTTTAGTCGCTGGTGAGGACGGCGAAGAAATGACAGCGCAATTCAACAGCGGCGTAGCAGTATATCAGCTAAACACCACAGGGTTATTAGTTGATGCCAATGTTTCTGGCTCAAAATACTGGGTGAATAAAGAGCTAACCGATTCACAGTAATCTCTGAGTGACAATGATTTATTGAGGGGGAGCACAACGCTCCCCTTTCTGATCACTTTGGGATATCAGCCTGTTGCGTTATGCTTACCCCAACCTTTATCGAACTCCCGAATCACCATGCCCAGCGACGCATTCAACACTCAGCTTGCAGAAACAATATCTGCCCTTAACTCACCAAGCTTTACGCCTAAACTCATGCGCGTGATAGCCTCCCTACTGAGTTTTGATTGCGCAGTGATCCTCGGCTACCGCGAAGGCAAACACCCTATCTATCTGTATGATTCGATTGAAAATGAACGCGAGCTACTGTTCCAGCGTTATCTCACGACTTCTTTTCAAAATGACCCGTTTTATCAAAAACTTAACGCTAACAAAGAACAAGGTATCTTTACGCTCAAAGACGTGGTGAGAAAAGATGTCGCGCGCAACGATCTCGATTATCAAGCCTACTGCGAGCAGTTCTACCATCAAACTGGCTGGAAAGATGAACTCAGCATGTTGGTCGAAATCGAACCGACACGTTGGGTGATGTTCTACTTCGGTTTTATGCAGGACGATAAGCGCTTCACCAAGCCTCAAGTAGCCAAGCTCAAATCTTACTTTGCCATTATTCAGTCTTTGTGCCGACAGCACTGGAAACAAACCGAGTTTACACTCGCCGAGCCAGTTTTCAGTCCTACCACCTACTCGGGACAAATGCGTACTGCAATTGAATCCGCTCTGGCATCTTTTGGCGAAACTGTCCTCACTAATCGAGAACAAGAAATTGCCGCATTAATCGCGCAAGGCTATGACAGCAAAGAGATTGCAATGCAGCTAGATGTCGTAGAAGGCACAGTCAAGAATCACCGTAAACGCATCTACGCACAACTGAATGTGGCATCTTTAAGCGAGTTCTTTCAGTTGTTTCTCAACCACCTGATCACTCAATCAAGGTAACAAACTGTCCCTTTAGGGATATATCTCGATTCCGCATCGCCTTTTAATCTGAATACAACCGAACCAGATAAAGATAAGACGATGACACTGATTGAAGATTTACAAACTCGCGGTTTGATTGCCCAAGCGAGCGATTTAGACCAAGTTCAACAACTGCTTTCTGAGCCACAAACCTTGTACTGCGGCTTCGATCCAACCGCAGGTAGCTTGCACATCGGTCACCTTGTTCCACTTATTATGCTCAAACGCTTTCAAGATGCAGGACACCAAGCCATCGCCCTGATTGGTGGGGCAACGGGTATGATCGGCGATCCAAGTTTTAAAGCTACAGAGCGCAGCTTAAACTCAGAAGAAACCGTAACAGGCTGGGTAAAAGATCTGTCGAACCAAATTCAACAATTGATGAATAACCAAGTCAGCAAGCCAATGATCATGGTAAACAACGCAGATTGGGTGAAGCAAATTAACGTGATCGACTTCTTCCGCGATGTGGGTAAACACTTCTCCGTGAATACCATGATCAGCCGAGAGTCGGTTAAGCAACGCTTACAACGCCCAGACCAAGGGATTTCATTCACCGAGTTCAGTTACGCACTGCTGCAATCTTACGACTTTGCAGAATTAAACCGTCAGTACGGCTGTCGCTTACAAATCGGTGGTAACGACCAGTGGGGCAACATTGTTAGCGGCATTGACCTTACTCGCCGTCAAAATGGTGAACAAGTATTTGGCTTAACCTTACCTTTGATCACCAAATCCGATGGCACTAAATTTGGTAAAACCGAAGGAGGTGCAGTGTGGCTGGATCCAAGTAAAACCTCGCCTTACGCCTTCTATCAATTCTGGTTATCCGCAGAAGATGCCGATGTTTACCACTTCCTACGCTACTACACCTTCTTGAGTTGCAATGAGATTGCAGCGATTGAAACACAAGACAAAGAGAGCAAAGGCAAACCGCAAGCACAGCGTATCTTAGCGGAACAAATGACAAGCTTTGTTCATGGCGAAAAAGGATTAGCAAGTGCAGAGCGAATCACTCAAGCGCTATTTAGCGGTGATATGCAGCAATTGAGCTTGAGCGAGCTAAAACAGTTGGAACTCGATGGCTTACCGAGCATGCAAAGTGCTGAGCAAGACTTGGTTGAGCTTCTGGTTGAGTCCGGTCTAGCCAGCTCAAAACGCGTTGCTCGTGAGCTAATTGGCAACAACGCCATCAGTGTGAACGGCGAAAAAATCGATGCAGAAAAACCAAGTTTGAACTTCCCACTGTTCGACCAGTACTGGTTGCTTCAACGCGGTAAAAAGCACTTCTGCTTGGTGAAGCGTCTCGAAGGTTAATCGCTCACACTAACTACCGATAATCTAGCTAACTTAACTAAAACGCGAGCCAAAGTGCTCGCGTTTTAGTTTTCCTATTTTGTGAAGCTAAGAGCTAACTTGAGCGCAGATGCCCGCTATAGTGTTGTTCTTCAAAAACAACAACATGACCAAAGCCATGATCAGACACATTCTACTCATCAAATTTAAAGCTTCTGCCACCAGCGAAAAAATTCAACAATTACGAGAGCTATTCGAAACCATGCCAGCGAAAGTAGAAGGTGTAAGCGACGTTGAGTGGGGCTTAAACAACAGCCCAAAAGGAAAGAACAAAGACTACACGCACGCCGTGATGATGACATTTGCTGATGAAGCAGGTCGTCAGAATTATCTGCCTCACCCTGAGCACGACGCCTTGAAAGAAGTATTTAGACCTCTGCTTGAAGACATCATCGTATTCGATTACGAGATTTAGTATCGGCTATTCATTCCAAATCGGTGGGACATATCATCATCCATACGTCCTCCCTTCCAGCCGCCAGAGCCCAATAAATTCAACACATCTTGCGCGTTGTAGTCACCACCTTCGAAAAAATCATTGGCGACATCAGTGCGTAGAGACTGAATTTCAGCAGCTTCTTCTGAGTTAAGCGCTTCAGGGTTAGCATAAAGCGCCAAAGCAATGTGTTGTTGCCGCTTGCTTAACTCAATTGTACTGCTCTGAACTTGACCAATAGAAAAGTAGTCACGACTGCCATAGCCCTTTATTAGCCTTGCAGACAGTAATTTAATGACCTTTTTGATTCGACGGCGTTGGATAACTCTCAGCACATTAATTCCCTATTTCTATTTGATGACAAGTGACGGTTATCAAAAGTCGCGTTATGTTTTGTGCATAACCTCGTGATGCTTTAGAGTGTCACGGTTTAATACAGTGTTCAATAAGCATGGAGCGCCAGAGTGAAAATTGACGATCTCAAACTGTTCATTAAGGTGGTGGATTTAGGTAGCTTTACCGCCGCAGCCAATGCGCTGGACTTACCACGTGCGAATGTAAGCCGGCGAATTGGAGAGTTAGAACAATCTCTTGGAGCACAGCTATTCCATCGAACAACACGCAGTTTATCGCTCACCAACAACGGCGAGGCGTATTACGAGAATCTGCAAAAAGCACTCACTATGCTCGACTCTGCAAATGAGCAAGTCAGCAACGATACCAATGAGGTCCGCGGTCGAATCAAGCTCGGTTTATTACCTGAAACCGATGAACTAGTGCGCCCTATTCTGTTCGACTTTCACGATCAATACCCTCATGTTGAGTTAGATATTCGTAATATCAACAACGGCTTTCATGATATGTTCCAACAAGGCTTGGATATTGCGTTTCACGGTGGTGCATTATTCGATTCTGATATTGTGGCACGCAAACTGCTGACGCTCGACCGATGCTTGGTCGCCTCTCCGAGCTACCTACAAACCCACGGAACGCCGGAAACGCTAGAGCAATTAAAAACGCATCAATGCGTGTGCTTCCGTTGGCCAAATGGCGACATTGATAATGTCTGGCACTTTCAAGAACAAAGCGTACAACTTAATCCCAAGCTTATCTCGAATAACATCGGTTTTATTAAAAACGCCACCATCTTAGATCGCGGCATTACTTTTATGCCTAAACTACTCGTAAAACGTGAATTAGAATCGGGCACTTTGGTCCAGTTATTGTCACAGTATTCGGTAACAGAAGAGTCTGGCTGGCTACTCTACCCTCAACCTAAAACCCTAAGCCAAGCGAGTCGATTACTTATTGAGCATCTAATTAAAGAAATCCCCAAATTGGTTTAGATACATTATTGTCTCATTTTTTGAGACAGTGAGTCTCAGAGTCGAGTAATTATCTGAACAGCGTTCGATTGTATGATGGCACCAAAATTAGGGAGCCATCTTATGAACCGTCTATTCAAAACCACAGCGTTAAGTGCAGCGACACTCGCGCTGCTTGGTTGTAACCAAAACCAAACCACACTCGCCGAACCTGAATCTCCTCGACCAATACAAGTCGTCGAAGTAAAGGACAGCAACTCCGCCTCAAGCAAATCATTTAGCGGCATTGTTCACGCCAAAGAAAGTGCTTCTCTTTCTTTTCGTGTACCAGGCACGGTAGAAAGCGTTTTGGTGAAGAAAGGCGATCATGTCGAGAAAGGGCAAGTCATTGCTACGCTTGACCCACACGATTATCAAGTCTCATTAGAAGAGCTACAAGCTCGTATGCTGGAGGCAAAGTCCGCACATAAACTGGCGAAAGCGGAGCTTAAGCGCGTTAAGCAAGCAACTGACGATAATGCCATTGCTAGCGTTAATTTAGACCGTGCCATCAGCGGTTATGAACGTAGTCTATCCGCTGTCAAAGTGGTAGAAAAAAACATCCAGCGAGCGGAAGACGCACTGACTTACACCACATTACGCGCACCATTTTCTGGCAACATTGGTGAAGTCCGTATTGATGCTTTCGAACAAACCCTGCCTGGCGTGAGCGTGGCTACGATTCAGCAAGATGGGCAATGGGAAGTGGATATCGATGTGCCAGAAAATATGGTTCGACAGTTTAACCTTGGTCAATCTGCAGCACTTTCTTGGTACGGTGCTGAGCAAACCTACAGTGCAAAAGTCGCCGAGATTGCTCCGAAAAAGCATTTAATCAAGCAAACTTATCCTGTCACGCTAGCGATCGATTCTATTTCTAAAAACTTGTTCAATGGTAAAGCGGTTACGGTAACGACTTCGTTCCAGCCGAATCAATCAAGCCACTGCTTCCCATACTCTGCCATTTTGGGCGAAAAAAAGACCCTACACGTCAACGTGGTGCGAGATGCTGTCGTACACAGTGAACCCGTTAACTTGCAATCCATCGATTCTCATCAAGCTTGTGTTTCCGGCGATTTCCAACGAGGTGACTATGTCGTTATCAGCGGAACTCACTATCTCAAACCAGGCGATAACACGCCAAACCTAACCATCAAAACGCTATAGGTTCAAACCATGATCAATTTAGCCGAATTCGCGATAAGACAGCGTACTTTCGTGTTGTTCTTCATCGCCTTAAGTGTGGTGGCGGGTATTTACTCCTACTTCGACCTAGGGAAATTAGAAGACCCAAGCTTTACCGTTAAAACCGCTGTCGTGGTGACCTTGTATCCGGGAGCATCGGCTCAAGAAGTCGAACAGCAAGTGACCGATACTATTGAGACTAAGCTGCAGGAAATGGCAGAACTGAACCGATTACGTTCATTGTCTCGTCCTGGAATGTCGATGGTATTTGTCGATTTGAAAGAGAGTCTCAATTCAAAAGCGTTGCCTCAGCAATGGGACTTACTGCGACGTAAAGTGAACGACGTGAAGCTACAACTGCCTTCTACGGCACAAATCAGCATAGTTCAAGATGAGTTTTCTGAAGTGTACGGCATGCTTTTCTCTATCCACAGTGAAGACGCAGCACCAGAAGAATTACGTCGTTATGCAGAAGAGCTTCAGCGCCAAATTAAGGCAGTAAAAGGCATCAAAAAGATCGAACTTCACGGCGTACAGCCGCGTGTCGTGCACATCGATATGCCTGATGAACGTTTAGCACAATACGGCTTATCTGTTGCGCAAGTGTGGAACCAGCTCAGCACACAAAACATGACCTTTGAAGCGGGGAAATTCGATGCAGGAACCGAGCGTATTCGCATCACGCAAACCAGCGAGTTTCAATCACTAGACGATATTCGCAACTTGGTAATCAAAGGTGGCGTAAGTGAACTAGGCACAGGTCTAATTCGCTTAGGTGACATCGCCGAAGTGAGTATGGGATACCAAACTCCCGCGCTGACAGAAAGTCGATTTAATGGTCAACCTGCCGTGACTTTGGCGGTGAGTCCTGTTGAAGGCATTAACGTTGTGTCATTGGGCGATACTATTCGTGACATTATCCATAACTACGAGCAAACATTGCCGCTCGGCGTCGATATTTCTACCGTCGCTTATCAGCCAGAGGAAGTACAAAAAGCCATTGATGACTTCGTGGGCAACCTACTGGAAAGTGTCGGTATCGTATTCGTGGTGCTGCTGGTCTTCATGGGCTTTAAAAGCGCAACGATTGTTGGCTCAAGCTTGTTGCTAACAATCTTGCTCACGTTGATTTACATGAACATCGCGGGAATTGATTTGCATCGTGTCTCGCTAGGTACCTTCATCCTAGCACTTGGTATGTTGGTAGATAATGCAATCGTGATCACTGACATGATGATCGTGAAGCTGAGCAAAGGCATCGAGCGCACTCGTGCTGCTATTGATTCAGTCAAGGAAACGGCGGTACCACTACTTGGTGCCACCATCATCGCCATCATGGGTGCAAGCCCAGTATTGTTTTCGAAAACCGACTCGGCTGAATTTGCCGGTTCAGTATTCTACATTGTTGCTTCATCGCTGCTGCTGTCTTGGCTGGTAGCCATGACCTTCACCGTATTGATGTGTTGGATGTTCATCAAACCAACACCCGCGGATGAAGATGCCAAACCAAGTCGATACAAGCAATTAGTGTTTTGGACGGTCGACAATCCGATGAAAGCACTGACGGCATTGATTCCGCTGATTTTAGTGACTGCATTTGCCGTGCCCTATGTAGCGGTAAACTTCATCCCACAATCGGATCGCCCTATCGTGTTCCTAGATTACTGGCTACCAAATGGCGCCAAGATTGAACAAACCTCAGCAGACATGCGCAAAGTCGAACAGTGGCTGCTCAAGCAACCTGAAGTAGAAAGTATTTCTAGCTACATGGGCGCAAGTGCACCTCGATTCTCTGTGACTGTAGAACCCGAACCATTTGATCCCGCATATGGTCAGATTTTAATTAATACCAAGGATTACGCAGGCATCAGCCAACTTGTTGAGCGTGGTGATAAATGGCTGCAGAACACATTCCCGGACGCAGAGCCCCGCTTTAGAGCGCTGAAGCTCGCAACCTCGGACAAATACGCAGTCGAAGCTCGCTTCTCAGGTCCAGATGAAGTAGTACTGCATCAGCTAGCGGATCAGGCAAAAGCCATTTTTGCTACTCATCCTGATGCAAAATACGTTCGTGATGACTGGCGCCAAGAGAGCAAAGTTCTCAAACCCATCATCAATCAAGACAAAATGCGTCAAGCTGGTATCAACCGTGCGGACATCGCCTTTGCTTTGAAACGCGCTTCTGACGGCATGCCTTTGGGACAGATGAATCTCAATGATGAGCTCATTCCAATTCAACTGCGTGGCACTTCTCAAAACATGGCGTCACTGGAAACATTACCTGTACGTTCACTACTGGGCATGCACAGCGTACCTCTTGGTCAGGTGGTTGATGGCTTTGAGTTAGTACCAGAAGAGAGCATGATTTGGCGTCGTAACCGAGTAAAAACCATCACTGCGCAAGCGGGTGTCGCACGTCACTCGACACCTGCGACAGTAAGAAATGTTGTGAAAGATCAGATTGAAGCCATTCACCTTCCTGCGGGCTACAGCTTGGAATGGGGTGGAGAGTTCTACGACGAACACAAAGCTGTTACGGATATCTTCAAGCAATTACCGAAAGCGATGTTAATTATGGTGATCATTTTGGTCGCGATGTTTAACGGCTTTAAACAACCAATCATCATTTTTGCGACTTTGCCATTGGCCGCAACGGGCGCAACCTTTGCTTTGCTTGGTTTTGATAAACCATTCGGTTTTATGGCATTGATTGGTGCGGTAACGCTGACTGGGATGATCATTAAAAATGGCATTGTATTGATGGATCAAATCGAACTAGAGCGAGCAAATGGACGCGCATTAGTCGATGCCATTAAGGAGGCTACCGTCAACCGAACGATGGCGATCTCTATGGGGGCATTAACAACAGCCCTTGGAATGATTCCGCTGCTGTCAGACCTATTGTTCGACCAAATGGCAGCAACCATTATCGGTGGCTTGGCCGCAGCGACAGTATTGTCATTGTTCATCATGCCGGCACTGTATCGCTTGGCATACAAAGAAAAGCCACAAACAACCCACACTGACGCCAAACTGAAGGAGGCGTAATCATGAAAAAGTTCGTTCTTGCGCCACTTGTATTGGCAATGAGTTTATCCGGTTGCGCTGTTGGTCCCGACTACCAAGCGCCAACCACAAGTATGGCTGAAACCTATCTTCATGCTGAGCAAAGCAACGTCAGCCAGGTTAGCGAAAAAGAAGCCTTTTGGTGGACGGAATTTAATGATCCGACGCTGAACGATTTAGTCCTTGATATGCAAAGCCAAAACATCCCGTTACGAGTGGCAGCAGAACGCATAAAGATGGCTGAGAACTACAAAACCGTTGTAGAGTCATTCAAAGTACCAACCGTCAATATTGGCGCGGGTTACTTCAACTACCAACTGAGCAAAAATGATTCTCTGCTGGGTCCTGCACTCAATCCGATTGGTGATTCAGCAGCAGGTTTACCGCCACAGATTGGCAACACGACACTATTAGATAATCAACATGATGGCGTTTTTGCTGGTGCAAGCATCGCATGGGAAGTGGACTTATTTGGGCGTCTTGAGCGTCAATCTAATGCGGCAAAGATTCGTGTAGAACAAGCTGAAATCTATCAGAGTGGTCTCACCACATTGCTCACCGCAGATTTGATCCACAACTACTTACAATATCAAGGTGCAACAGAGCGTCTCGCGTTGGCAACATCCAACCTAGAGGACCAACAAAAAACCATGGATTTGGTCGAGAAGGTGGTTCGCAGTGGTTACGGTTCCGAGCTCGATTTAGCCCAAGCTAAAGCAACATTGGCAGCAATGGAATCCATCATCCCTCAATTGGAAATCGCACAACAAGTGCACAAGCATCGCATTGCGGTACTACTTGGTGAGCCTTTATCGAAAGTCGAGATACGACTCGCTCAGACACAAACAGTACCTACCATGCAAAATGTGGTACCGATTGGGCTGCCTTCTGACTTGTTGCAGCGTCGACCAGATATCCGCATTGCGGAACGTGAAATGGCTGCCATCAATGAAGAACTCGCAGCCAGTGTGGCCAATCAATATCCGAAGTTCTTCTTAACAGGGGCGCCAGGTGTTTCTGCGTCTAGCTTTGATGACTTATTCAGTAGTGATTCATTTGGCTGGGTAGGCTCAGCAGGTATCAGTTGGAATGTATTTGACGGAGGTCGTGGTGAAGCGTTAGAGAAAATCAACCAAGCTCGTTTTGAATCCGCCACCTTGGCTTACCAACACGCCGTTGATTCCGCATTTACAGAAGTAGACTCGACCCTATTTGCTTACGGAAGAAGCCAAGAGAACCAACGCCGAATTGAAGAAGCGCTGGAGGCAACGGACAACGCGGTCAGCAAAGCGAAATCACTCTATCGCGCAGGTTTAATCGATCACTTATCCGTCCTTGATGCACAGCGACAAAAACGCATGATGCAAGACCGTCAGCTTGCTGCCAAATTGCAAACGGCACAAGTTACCGTCGCACTCTATAAATCATTAGGCGGTGACTGGGCGTTGGAACAACCACCAAAACAAGACGGTAAGTAACGCGTTTTTGTAAAAACGGTTTTGGGGAGAGGATCAGATTCATCTGGGACCTCGAATCAGCCCTCTCCTCTTTTTTATATAAAGTCGCGCATTGATACCCATTTCCTATAGTTAAAAGGATTGAAATCAGAGAGTAAGGAAGGAACTCCCTCATGATGACACTAATTTTTGTACTATTGTTAATCGCGATGCTCAGTGCATTTTTAGGCAAGAAAGCGATGGGTTATGCCTTCTTTGCTTCCTCCGTGATCATTGGGCTGTATTGGTTCAACCACCATGCAACCGATCCTCTAGCTATTTTGTTGTAGGGGGCGTTGATATGAATCGCAACTATTTGGCTTTACTCAATACCCTCGGATTACTCGGCATGACCGCCGTGTTGTTAATTGGTTTTGTTCTGCAATTTGTACTCAATGAACTGCCTTGCCCATTGTGTCTGTTACAACGCATTGGCTTTGTCATGATCATGTTCGGCTTTCTACTGAATGTGGTTTACGGTCCGCACGCTCGACATTATGGCGTGGTTCTAATTGGCGCACTTTATGGAGTAGCCACATCGCTAAGACAAGTCTCACTGCATGTCATTCCGGGAACGCCTGGTTATGGTAGCCCTATCTTAGGTATGCATTATTACACTTGGGCGTTTGTCTTGTTCGTCGCGACTATATTTGCGGTGGCAGTCATCCTTATGCTCACCAGTAAAGAAGAGTCACCGGAACCTTACCAAATGAGCAACCTTGGTCGAATTGCTTGCCTGTTGGCTATCTCCGTTGTCGCACTTAATGCCATCGGTACATTTGCCGAGTGTGGTCCATACCAATGCCCTGATAACCCAGAAAGCTACTGGCTATTTAATTAGGGGCTTTTTGAGCTGATTCGACGAGGAGTCATGCATAGGTTAACGCAGCCTTGTATCACTCCTCTTTTCTATCTGTCATGGGAATACCATGCTCAGAGTAATCCGACTTGGTTCAAATTCATTAGTATGCAACTGGATGTCATTCAAACATGTCAGTATGTTTAGAGGTAAACGTACCGATTAATTCTCTCATCATGTTTTATTAGAACAGGAGTGGTTATGAACTTTGTCGACGGTGTATTACAAGTCGAATCCTTTCTCGCGGTGACTCTTGGAATCATCGTTTTATTCTTAGGTAGGCGATTAACGCAAGCGAGTACTTTCCTCAAAGAGTTCAGTATTCCAGAACCGGTTTCTGGCGGTATTTTGGTGTCCGTACTGTTTGCGGTGATTCATTACGTTACCCAAATTGATGTCCAATTCGATCTCGCGACTCGTGACCTACTCTTAGTATATTTCTTTACCACCATCGGCATTAACGCAAGCTTGCAAGATCTGTTTAAAGGGGGAAAGCCTTTATTAATTCTGCTTTCGGTCACCATCGGCTATATGTTGATTCAAAACCTTACTGGTATCGGAATCGCCACCATGCTCGGTCAACCAGAAGCGGTTGGCTTGCTAAGTGGCACAGTCTCATTAATTGGTGGGCATGGCACTGCTATCGCTTGGTCACCAAGAATTGCTGAAATTTTTGACCTAAATACCGCCATGGAAATCGGTATCGCTAGTGCGACATTCGGTTTGATCTTAGCAAGCTTGATGGGAGGACCTATTGCTAAGTACCTGATCAACAAACACAACCTCAAACCCGCGAAAGTTGAAGAGATGGATGTCGGTACCGCGCAAGATGAGCCTCAACCCTCGATCAATGCCTATGACTTTTTAGACGCGATGCTAGCGATTCATGTTTGTATTATCTTAGGTGCAATCTTGAATGAAGGCGTCAGCAGTTTAGGGTTAGAGCTGCCATTGTTCGTAACTTGTCTGTTTGCTGGTATTCTGATTTCTAACCTGATTCCTGCTTCTTACCCGCGCCTAACAGGAACGCGCTGGCCGGCTAGAAAACCCGCGGTTGCATTGATCGCAGATATGGCGTTAGGAGCATTTTTGGCGATGTCACTGATGAGTATGCAACTATGGGCTTTGGTGGATTTGGCAGGACCGATTTTCATCATTCTTGGCGCACAGTTTCTTGTCGCTATTTGTATCGCGATTTTTGTCGTTTTCCCTTTGATGGGAAAAAACTACGATGCGGCGGTGGTTTGTTCTGGTTTTGGTGGAATTTCTCTTGGTTCCACTCCAACGGCGATGGCAAATATGTCGGCAGTCGCACAGAAGTACGGTAACTCTCACCAAGCATTTATCATCGTGCCTTTAGTCTGTGCGTTTTTTATCGACTTAGCCAACGCACTGATCATTCCATACTTCATCAATTGGATTGGATAATTAAAACGCCATCTGGTTAAAAAGAGGACACTTCGGTGTTCTCTTGCTTTATTCAAGCAAATATTGCTACCACTTCCCCCCTCACTAAGTTGTATAATGTTGACCTTGAAATATTTTGTTACGAACTCTGTAACTCTTGAGATGAACATGAACAGCAGCAGATGGGTTGGCCTTTCAATTGGCACCCTCTTTTTAATCGGAACCCTTATTCTTTTTGGTTCGACCGTACACGCCTCTTGGTACAAGATCCCAATGGAAGCCGTGAATGGCATTGCTTTTACCCTGTCATTCGGCTTAGGGCTGAATCACTTGTTTGCCTACATTTCTGCGTTTATTACCCTTGCAGCCTTATTCTATCTTGGTTATGCAATAGGTTACCGTATCCACCAAAAACTCAAGTAGACATCTCAAACTTAAGACTCATTTTAATCACCCCGCATAGTACTTAAGTACTAGTTTTTCCTCAATAATTTACCGGTTAACGCACTTTTTACGCGGACATATTGAGATCGGAGCATTTTCCCGAAAACCGTATAGTTTTATGCAACCCCGCCTCATAGAATAGTTTATAAAAACGGCAGTAGGTATCGAGCAACTATATGAAATGCAGTGTCGCTTGCAGACGAGAAAAACGCCCGAAAAAGCATATGCGCCTCGCATTTCCTTATTTATGCGGGGCTGGTTCTATGTTTCTCTCGTCCTCCATCCACACTCAACCCATACAGAATCCTCTCTCTGACTGCCCATTATTTGCTGTTCCTTTGAGACATAACTATGGACAGAACGCAGTTCACCAAAATTTTTACGCGCTACTATATGCGCTCCACAAGTCTTGGGATTCTTATCACCTTAGTCGCTTGTGCAATCAGAGGGGTTGATTATGTTGTATACCTTCCTTATATATTTTCCGCGATGGTCTGTTTTGCCTACCTTTGGGTGGGCAAATCATTTGCACTCGAGCAAAAGCATCAGTCTGTTGTCATCGCTCTGATCCTCGGCTACACCCTCACTTTTTACCTGTATTACTTCTTAGGCGGGCACTTTCTCTTCTCTTCGTTAGTCACCGTGAATCTCCTTTTAACCCTGATTGAGTTTGGCGTATTTTGGTCGGCACTCACATATGTCTTATCAATGGCAATCTGCTTTAACATTGATTTGATAACCGCAGGTAATTACCTGTTTAAACTACAGGGTTTAAGTGAGTTCTCCATTCGGAGCACGTTTCTTTACTTGTTCAATCTCTTTATTTACCAAGGCTTGCGCTCCATCGAGTGCTATTGGTTTAGCGCCTGGCAAACGCAATATGAACAAGTTGAAAAACTAGAAAGACTGCTCGAGATTGACGAGCTAACAGGGTGTTATTCCCGATTCAAAGGCAATCAGTTGATCGAACAACAGATACAACGAGCTCAACCGTTTACTCTGTTATATATCGACTTAGATGGCTTTAAATCGGTGAATGACGAATTCGGTCATGACGCCGGAGACAAAGTACTACAAATCACCGCCCAGCGTATTTTAAACCTACTCAGTGGTGGTCAGTTCGCAACAAGGATAGGTGGTGATGAGTTTATTGTTTGCCTCCCTGAGCTAGAAAGTACAAAGGACTTAGAACAATTTCAGTCTTCGCTGCACCAAGCGTGTAGCGCACCTATTTTTATCCATTTTCAAAACGTTCACATCGGTTTGAGTGTTGGTATTGCACGTTTCCCTTATGAGGGCAATAGCAGCGATTCCTTAATCCAGCACGCAGACCAAATGATGTATCTCACTAAAAGATCAAGAACATAGATTTGCGACTCATACCGAGTCGTTTCAAGCAATCAAAAATATAATGAGTTCAGGACGTAGATATATGGTTAGCAAGTTAGAATTTTCGCATGCTGTTGCAACAATTCGAAAGGAGAGAGGTTTAACTCAAGGTCAGTTGGCAGACGAGTTAGCACGGAGTTACAGTGCTTTTGAAAGCTTAAATCAACCTACATTAAGTCAATGGGAAAGCGGAAAAGTCACACCGAGTTTATTAAAAAGGCTCGCCTTCTCTCATTATATTGGTGAGCAATATCAATATACCTCAAGCGAGTATAAGCGCGTTAAAGCCTCGCAAAGTAAAAACATTTATTTGAGCTTTAAAGACATTGTTTATGAGTATCAAGTCACCGATGTAAAGAGTTGCTCACTCAATCAAATAAGCGCGTCGGAGTATCAACAAATTGATGCAGTCCACAAGCAGTTAATCACCCCAGGCGGTATGGCAGATACGCTCAATCAATTTGATGAATCTTCAAGTAAGGTACGCCTGTATTACTGTAAAGGCATGTTAGTCGGACACCTTATTTATCAAGAGCTGAGGTCTGAATTTAGGATTCTAAGCTTATGGCATTTGGGGCGCTCTATCCTGAAGTTTTTAGTCACCGATATCATCCAAGTCATGGGGAATGCGGTTGTCCACTTTCCGGTTCATGAACCCGTGGTAAAGCAACTTTTATTCGACATTTTTATACGGGATTTCTATCACCATCGGCGAGTCACGTACTTCAAAGCACCCGCCACTCAAATATTTGAAAACCCAATGGTTAAACACTGCTTCGATGGATTCTTAGATCTTGTTTTGTATCGCTTCCATCAAGTAGGAAATGAATTTATGCAGTCTCGACAGGAGGCCCACTAATGATGAATAACAATCCAACCACCAACACCATCTTATTATTCACTTGCAACAACATTCAAGGAAGAGGCTTACAGACGACAATCGAACAACAGCTTGGTCAACCAGTCCTCTTGGCGAAAGGATCAAGTACTGATCTTCCTGTTTATCGCGATGAACACTATGTTGCTATTGTCGACAGTTCACTGCCAGATCTCTCTGGGGTTAAAGTCGTGCTCAACGAGCTCGATCACGTTGATGCGACCGTTTTGGTTAATGCCGAACCTAATTTGGGCATCGAGAGTCTGCTCTCTTGGTCGAACTTAAAAGGTCTGTTTTACTTCGATGAAGATTTTGACAAAGTGATTCGAGGATTAAAAGGTGTTGTGAATGGTGAAAACTGGCTCTCACGCGACATACTCAATCGTTTAGTGAGCTATCTTGTAAACTTAAATCACTCGGTTTCTGAGCTCGACACGAAACTCGAAATTGAGCTAACTCGACGTGAAATGCAAGTACTTACAGCGCTTTGCCAAGGAGGTTCTAACCTCGATATCGCCGACTCGTTGTTTGTAAGTGAGCACACTGTGAAGTCGCACCTCTACAGTATCTTTCGCAAACTTGAAGTGAAGAATCGAATGCAGGCGATCACTTGGGCAAAACGAAACCTGTTCTAAATCAAGCCGTTCTCAGGCTAAGAAATCAAAAGGGAGCACGGAAGCCCCCTTTCAAAAGTGCTTTCCGTTATTGCATTAAGTGGTAAACACGCAGAGACTCTGCCATTGCCGCCCAATCGTCACCCAAGAATGTTAACGTAACGGGCTGGTTTGCCAATAAAGTGATGCTTGAATCTTCAAAGCGCCCAGCCGTATCACACTCCAAATGAACAAAAAACGCCGCTTTATTTGCCCGTAGGGTCACTTGGTTTGCTTCAATCGTTACTTCAATATTTGCTTTAACCATAGGTAGCGTCTTAAGTTCATGAGTACTAAACCAGGTATTGTTGATCCGTTCATCACCCACCTGCGCTTCCACATACAAAAACCCTGACTTCAGGTCGCCCAAACCAACTAAGTCAACCTGCTCATCTAAAGACCAAATGACAGTATTGCTATCATTCGTCACCGTTTTCTCTATCTGCCAAGTTTTCTCAATTTCGCCTTGCCAATTAACCCAATGAAGTTGAATATCCGCACTAACTGGTATTTTGGCATCGTTGAGCAGATGCAGACTCAAGTTGCCTGTGTGCTCCGAGAACACGAAATACTGAGGTGCAAAGAAGCGTTTCGCATGGTAATGCAACTGCTTCCAACGACCACTGTATTCGATGCTAGACCATGAACTCACAGGCCAGTTGTCATTAAGTTGCCAATACAACATGCCACGACATATCGGTGCGATGGCTCGCCAATGGTCACACGCAGTTTTGATAGCCATCGCTTGCTGCACTTGGCTAAGGTACAACATTTGCTCAAAGCCGCTAGGAAAACGGAAATATCGGGTGAACATCTCAGTAATGATGCTGTTACCACGTGGGTTCTTTTGGTGCTGCTCAAAGGTAGGTGACGTAACGTTCCAGTCTTGTTCCGGTACAAACTGTTTTGCTTCCGCAAACGAAGGCCAAGATTGGAAACCAAATTCTGAGCAAAAGCGAGGATTAATGTTTAGGTAGGCATTAAATGATTTTCCTGAATGCCACACATCCCAAAAATGCATGTCACCTTTACTGTCATCATGCCAAGCATCTCCGAAGTCCAGTTCACCATTACAAGGAGAGCTCGGCCAAAAACGACGAGATTCGTCTAACTGTCCGATCACCTGCTCTATCATGCGGTTGAGACGGTCATAGTTCACCGTATATTTCACTTTGTTATGCTTGGATTCGTCATACCAGCCAATAGCTCCAATAACTTCATTGTCGCCACACCATAACGCAATAGATGGGTGTTCTTTTAAGCGTGGAATTTGGAAACGCAGTTCTTGTTCAACTTCTTTTAAGAAGTCATCGCTAGAAGGGTAAAGCGAACAAGCAAACATCATGTCTTGCCAAACTAACAGCCCCAGTTCATCACACAAGTCATAGAAGGTTTCACTCTCATACTGCCCACCACCCCAGACACGAATCATGTTCATGTTGGCATCAACGGCACTTTGTAAAAGCGTTCGGTAGCGGGTTTCGCACTCACGCCCCGGCATGGCATCGATCGGAATCCAGTTCGCCCCCTTAGCATTAATCGGAGTGCCATTAATGATGAATTCCATCGCCGATCCATGTTCATCAGCTTGATTATTTAAGCTCAACTCTCGTAAACCAATCTTACGGACTAGAGTTTGTTCACCAGAAGTGACTGAAATGGAATAGAGGTGCGCTTCGCCATAACCTGCCGGCCACCAAAGCTTAGGTTCGCTTACAAGGAACTCACAGTGATAGTGACCACTTCCTTCGGTTTGGAGCACTTGTCGTTCACCATTAAAATTAACAATGATTTCATGACATTGATTGCCAGCCTCTACCTCTATAAGAACGTCAACCAATACACTTCCATCTGTCTGCCATTGCTGGTTTGTGGAGAAGCTTTTTAACCACACGTCCTCGACAACATCGATTTGAATCGGGTCATAGATACCCGAGACCATCAAACAAATGCCCCAGTCCCAGCCCGAATGACATTGAGTTTTGCGAATCAAGTTCATGTGCGGGATCTGGTTGTTCCCCATCGCCGAAGGAATAGGAAACGGCAGTTTCTTTGCTCGCTCTGCGCCTTCTAAGTCTACGCGAGCAAACTCAACTCGAATCGTGTTAGTGCCTTGTTTTAAGTAAGGTTTAATATCAAGACGTTGTTGGGCAAACATGTTGCTGCAAGTTAGTACTTGCTCACTATTAATGTAAAACGTCGCTAAAGTATCAACACGAGTAAGTGTCATCCAAACTTGTTTGGCAAAGAGCACTGCGTCATCCACATCAAACTGACGTGAAATATGCCAATCACACGTTTCAATCCAACGAACTTTCGCTTCGTTATCCGCAAAATAAGGATTAGGGATGAGCTCTGCTTGTAACAACGCAGAAACGTTGTCTCCGGGCAAAGTCATTGGAATATCGATATCTGGGTGCTGTGGTGAAGTTAACTGCCACATTCCATTGAGTTCAACATGAGCCATAGGATAAGACCTTTAATTTTTATTAGAACAGGTTGGCTCAATGTAATCCTGAGATGTCCTTGCAAGAATAAGGGAAATGTCATTTACGTATGAAATGCGGCGCACTTCACGCAAAAAATCTCTACCCCAAAATCAGTAATTTGCTTCAGATTTCCATAATTAATCTGGCTCTACGGTTATATTGGTGTGCTCAACGTGCTAGTATCAGCGGCTTTTTGATCATCCTCACACTTTTCGAGCTATTCGTGTGAGGGAAATGCACGGCTTCCGAGCCCTAAAAAGCGAAGTAATTATGTCAAATATGACGAACGCCGCCTCTCATGCTCCTATTCAGGAGGCAGACTATTCTGCGATTCATCCTCCTTCCCTTCTCAAGCGTCTTGAACTCACTAACCCTGTTTTCTGGTTAAGTGGTAGCTTCCTCACTGTGTTTGTTTTGCTAGCTCTAACGAATACAGACTCTCTGACCGCAATGGTTAATGCAGGCTTTGGCTTTGCAACTCAATACTTCGGTGCCTTCTGGCAAGTATTACTCCTTCTGAATTTCCTTATTGGTTTGGCTATTGCGCTAGGTCGTACGGGTTACGTACGCTTAGGTGGTTTAGCGAGACCAGATATCGATACCTTTAAATGGCTATCAATCGTACTTTGCACCCTACTTGCTGGTGGCGGTGTATTCTGGGCTGCAGCTGAGCCTATTGCTCACTTTGTTTCTGCACCACCTTTATATGGTGAAGCCTCACCAAAAGCCTCTGCAATCAATGCGCTTTCTCAGTCTTTCATGCATTGGGGCTTCCTTGCTTGGGCTATCTTAGGTTGTCTTTCTTCTGTTGTGTTAATGCACCTTCACTACGACAAAGGTTTACCGCTTAAACCACGCACTTTGCTGTACCCTGTGTTTGGCGACAAAGCGATTCACGGTCGAATTGGTGATGTCGCAGACGCGTGCAGCATCATTGCTGTAGCCGCTGGTACTATTGGTCCTATCGGCTTCTTAGGTCTACAAATCAGCTACGCATTGAACTCTCTGTTTGGTTTGCCAGATACCTTCATTACTCAAAGCTTGGTGATTGTCGCTGCTATTCTCATGTACACTTTGTCAGCGCTAAGTGGCGTGAGCAAGGGTATTCAACTTGTTAGCCGTTACAACATTGTGTTGTCTGTAGCATTGATTGGTTACATTCTGTTCTTCGGACCAACTAGCTTTATAGTGGATGGTTACGTGCAAGGCATTGGTCGCATGGTTGATAACTTCTTCCCAATGGCGCTTTATCGTGGTGACACAGAATGGTTAAGTTGGTGGACGGTTTTCTTCTGGGGTTGGTTTATTGGTTACGGACCAATGATGGCGATTTTCATTGCTCGTATTTCACGAGGCAGAACCATTCGTCAGTTGATCCTTTCTATCAGCATCGCTGCGCCTTTGATCACCTGCTTCTGGTTCAGCATTGTTGGCGGCAGCGGCTTGGCCTTCGAGCTAGCAAACCCAGGTTTGATTTCATCAGCATTCGAAGGCTTTAACCTTCCCGCAGTTCTACTTGCCATTACCTCTGAATTGCCATTCCCAATGGTGATTTCAGTATTGTTTTTGATCCTGACTACGACTTTTATCGTAACGACTGGTGATTCAATGACTTACACCATTAGTGTCGTGATGACGGGTTCTACCGAGCCAAATGCCGTTATTCGTTCATTTTGGGGCTTGATGATGGGGGTGGTGGCAATCGCACTTATTTCTATGGGCTCAGGTGGTATCTCTGCACTGCAGTCTTTCATCGTCATTACGGCAGTACCCGTGTCTTTTATTCTGCTGCCAAGCATTTGGAAAGCACCAAGCATCGCGAACCACATGGCGAAAGAGCAAGGTTTGATTTAGTACGTTACTGAGTACGCAGCCTTAACTAAATGAAAATCGGCCCCGATAGATAACTTGTGTCGGGGCCGAATATTATGGTTTGGATTCAAAAAGTTTCACTACTTACAGATGAAGTTTACGCAGTTCTTTCTTATCCACTTTACCAACGCTGGTCTTAGCAATCTCGTCCACTATCTTCACTTTAAGTAATAATGCTTCTCTAGCAAGAATCCCTTTATTGATGAAGTCTTTCGCAAAACCTAACAGTTCCTTTTCTGTGACTTGAGCGTCTTCTTTCAATGTCACCAAAGCTAACGGCACTTCACCCCACTTGTTGTGCGGCATACCAATCACCGCAACTTCGGAAACACTCTGATGCTGGTGGAGAATGTCTTCAAGCTCTAAAGAACTTACCCACTCACCAGATATCTTAATCATATCTTTTACGCGGTCAGTGATCTTGATAAAGCCTTCGTCATCAATATGCGCCACATCACCTGTGTGCAGGTAACCGCCACGCCATAGTGCTTTAGAGTTTTTGTTGTCTTTGTAGTAGTTAGGCGTTAACCAAGGTGCACGAACAACAATTTCACCAGCGGTTTCGCCATCATGAGGCAGTTTGTTCATATCCTCATCCACAATATACGCTTCTACAAGCGCAACTTTCTTACCTGTCTTCGAGCGATATTCCGCTTGTTGGTCGACATCTAACTCTAATTGCTCTGGCGTCAATTGGACGATAGAAAGAATAGGTCCAGTCTCACTCATGCCGTAACCAGCAAATACGTCGATATCACGTTCTAGAGCTGATTTACATAATGCTTTTGGTAGCGCAGCACCACCAATGACGACTTTCCACCCAGAAAAGTCCATCGCCTTCGACTTTGGAGAGCTCAGAAGTAGATGCAAAATAGTCGGCACACAGTGTGAGAACGTCACCTTCTCTTGCTCAATCAGGTTAAGCAAAACATCTGGAACATACTTACCCGGGTAGACTTGCTTAACACCAAGCATGGTTGCCATATATGGAAGCCCCCAAGCATGGACATGAAACATCGGCGTAATCGGCATGTAGATGTCACCTTGATGCAATCGACCTTGCGAAGCATTGGTACCGATTGTGCTTAATATACCCATAGTATGAAGAACAAGTTGACGATGCGTGAAGAAAACGCCTTTTGGAAACCCTGTAGTACCCGTGGTGTAGAAAGTTGTCGCCACCGTGTTTTCATCGAAATCTGGGAAATTGTATTCCGTGCTTTCCTGTTCAAGAAGGCGTTCATACTCACACTCTTCATCATCACGTAACACAACGTAGCGAGTGACCGTATCAATGCGCCCTTTGATCTGGTCTAAAATTGGTAGAAACTCTTCATGAATAAGAATGATGTCATCTTCAGCATGATCAATGGTGTAAAGGATCTGTTCTGGAGACAAACGAACGTTAATCATGTGCAGCTTGGCACCAATCATTGGGATAGCAAAGTAACATTCAAGGTAACGGTGGGAGTCGTAATCCATCACAGCAACCGTGTCGCCTTTTTTCACGCCCATTTTGGTAAGCGCGTTGGCAAACTGTCTTACACGGTCATGAAACGTTTTGTAGCTATGACGGCGGTGGTTAGCGTAGACGATTTCTTGCTCTGGGTTGAAAGCAACTGGGGAAAACAGCAAGTTTTTAATTAGTAACTGATAATTGGATGGATCATTTACATACTGGTTCATATCGGGGGTTCTTTTTGTATTTTTCTTAACGTTCGCTTTGCGAGTGACTCTATTATCGCTCAAAAGCGTGACTGTATTCAGTACACAAGAATAAGATTAGATTCGAAAGTTCTATTGTAGCTCTCTAACGCCAACTCAGAAATGCTTCATCCCTAATCATTGAAACTAAGTTTTGTGATAGTCCGGAGAAAGTGCAACGAAACCGTCACAGTTTGTCGTTAGCATACCTCACGCACTCATAAGCCTCGCTCTATACTGAGCGACAAGTTACATCGTCCTCAACCCAACCAGTGAGAACCAAACTATGTCCAAACCTTTGTATGTATTTGATATGGATGAGACCTTAATCAACGCAGATTGTGCAATGATTTGGAATGAGTTTTTGGTGGAGAAAGGCATCGCAACTGAGCCTAACTTTATTGAGGAAGATCTTCGCCTAATGGGCTTGTACGCAGAAGGGAAAATGGAGATGGAAGATTACCTAGCGTTTTCCATGAAGCCAATAGAAAACATGCCGATTAAAGAAGTCAACGCCTTGGTTGAAGAGTGCGTTGAAAAGCATATTCTGGCTAAACAGTACCCTCAAGCCAAAACGCTCATTGAGCAACTGTCTGGTGATGGTATTGATATGGTCATCATCTCTGCAAGTGTCACTTTTTTAGTGACAGCTGTTGGACGACATCTGGGTATTCCGACTTCTCTTGGAATTGACTTGGTGGTAGCGGATAACCGCTATACCGCAGAAATCGATGGAATCCCAAGTTACCGAGAAGGCAAAGTTACCCGATTAAAACAGTGGTTGGCGACACAGGCAAAGTCCTATTCGGAAATCCACTTCTGTACTGATTCAATCAACGACTTGCCACTGTGTGAATACGCAAATTACGTCTACCTTGTGAATCCATGCCCTCGCTTAAAAGTGCACGCTGATAGACCGAATTGGACCTTGTTGAATTGGGGTTAGTGGTTCAACACTAACTGCTAATAGGTAGATAAAAAGTCATGCTCTGATGAAACCTAGCCTACTTCAGCAAGTGCTCAGAAGAGCCTTCTTCAATATATTTAGAAACATGTAATGAAGACACTATAATCTCTTCTGCCTGTTTTGAATTTTCGAAGCAGACACCCATATATTTATCATTCCATCCATCATGGTGGACTTCCAAATTAATATATCCATATTCATTGAGGATATAGAAATACTGATTCTTTAGATTTGATTCTGAACGAACCTCTTCATACATTATATAATTATCCCTAAAAACAAATTCAGGATTTTTTATTAAAACTTCTTGAATTCGTTTATTTATAAGGCTTTCCTTAAGTCTCAAATCACCAATAATGTAATTTTCGTTGAAATGTTCATTAATTAGCTTAATTTTAAATTTATTATACCCTCTTCCTGTTTCATGATCATATTCCTCTTCGTTATAGAATGTTTCATATCTTTGTTCAATATCTCTTTTTATACAATCCATGTCTATTTCTTTTTTATGTTTAAAAAGAAAAGGGATCAATTGAATTTTAACGGTCAATTTACCATAGTAACTATAATTCATAGGATATGGAATTAACGTATGGTAAAACCAATCTAAACGTGATATTTCAATAATATCGTTATGATATTTAGTTTTTGAATTATTAAGATAGTATTCAAAATCCACTTCTGGCAAATTACCACTTAGACTACTTTCGTTAAACCCTTCAGGAACAGTCAAGTCACAAATTAAACTACCAAACCGATAGAGTCTTTGTTGCGTTTGAGCAAGCTTAGCTCCTGCCCGAAACTTAAGATTAAAAAATGAAGAAATGTACATCAGTGCTTTCCTATTTTCGCATATTTTCCTACCACCCTCGCCTTTTGCTTTGCACCATTCTCTCGTAACTGTTCCTCAGCAGAATTTAAACAAGAGTCAATATAATTAGACAATTCCAATCGTTCTAACATTTCTTTTTCGAATTTTGCATCGGCATTACTCACCCAATTTAACAATTTTTTATTTGTATAACTAGAGTCTAATTTATACCAAAACTCTACACTAAGATAAAATCCACCACTAATTATTATGTTATATACTCGCTTTAGATCATATTTATAATAAACGTTTCCTTCTTCATATTTAACACATCGATGATTACCTATATTTACCTCTTTACATTTAATAGGTGGATACCCCAAAAAGAAACTATGTATAAGATATTTTTCTTTTTTCTTTATTTTATCTTCATCGTCAGGATTAACTCCCCAACGCTGATCTGCAATTATTCTGGCATCATTCATTAAGTCTGTATGATAACCACGCATAGAATCACTGCATGGATTAGGATCATGATAATAGTCGTTATATTCTCTTTCTATAAAATTTGATAATTCATTTTCAGTTTCAATAGTGGCATTTGATTTTTTAATTCTTAAATTAATATACAGTTTACCTAAAGTGTTCACAGGAAAAATATAATTTGTTACTATCTTCCTGAAAGAATAACCAACATAGAATAGATTGACATATTTCTGGTGTATATACTCAGTAGATTTAATATTAAAGTCTTCAAAAAGAAAGCTATCTTCGTAATGACGCCTTTCCAATATATCTTTCGGAAATTCAAATTTAATCAAGTAATCGTCGACTCTAAAAATATCGATGGACATTTCAGATAAGTCAGGCTTCCCTTTGAAACCATCTAGGAGCAATTTAAATATTTTCAAATTTCCATCCTATTTAATCCAATAATTAATTTACATAAAATTCACTGATAAAAATATGATATTTAGCTAATGTTTAAGCTTTAATGTTATAAACCATTGAGGAATCAATACAATTTGAAATTTCCAATCGTTCTAACACTTCTTTTTCAAATGTTTCGTCAGCTCTTTCAATCCATTTCAAAAACTTTTTCTTAGGATAGCCATATTGAGTTACATACCAAAACTCAATACTTAAGCAGAATCCATCTTTAATGATTAAATTATATACTCGACTGAACTCCCCTTTATACTTTAAACTTCCTTCCAAATACTTAGAAAACGTATATTTACCTATTTTTTCATTTTCACACTTTATTGGTGGATAGCTATAGTAAAAACTATCGATAAGATATTTTTCTTTTTCCAATATCATTTCTTCACGCTCTGGGTTTTCTCCCCATTGACGATTTGCTCTTTCAGTAAAATCTCTCATTGACTCTGTATGCTCTCCACGCGTAGAGTCTGAACATGGATTCGGATCATGATAATATTCCAAATATTCTTTTTCTAAGTAGCTTGAGAGCTGATTACTTGTTTTTATATTTCTGTCTATCGACTTTATTTTTATTTTAATAAAAAGATCTCCTTGCTTATTAACCGGAGCAATAGGATTAAAAATCACTCGACTAAAAGGAAAGTTTACAGAAGCCAATTCAATTATTTTTTCATGACCTTCATGAAACGAATTATCATCAAACTTGTCTAGATCAACTACATCATCATATATTGAATATTCATACATATTGTCTGGACATAAGAATAAAACAATGAAATCATCAACTTTAAATATATGATGAAACAAACTAGAAAACTCTGGCTTTTCTTTGAAACCATCTTTTAACTGTTCTAAAAATTTCAACTTTATACTCATTTATCAAAAACACTTTTTTAAAAATTCAACTCTATAAAATATAATCATTCAAAACATTATTCAATCCTCCAATTCTTGCCTAGATATGAATCGATAAAAGGTGATATTTCTAATCGTTTCAGCACTTCTTTTTCAAATGTTTCGTCAGCTCTTTCAATCCATTTCAAAAATTTTTTCTTAGGATAGCCATATTGAGTTGCGTACCAAAACTCAATACGTAGACAGAACCCATCTCTGATGATTACATTATATACTCGACTAAACTCCCCTTTATACTTTAAACTTCCTTCCAAATACTTAGAAAACGTATATTTGCCTATTTTTACATTTTTACACTTTATTGGGGGATAGCCGCGGTAAAAGCCATCGATAAGGTATTGTCTTTTTTCTGATATCATTTCTTCAGATTCTGGGTATTCTCCCCATTGACGATTAGCTCTTTTTATAAATTTTTTCATTAACTCCGTATGATATCCACGTTTAGAATCCGAACTTGGATTTGGGTCGTGATAAAAATCAAAATACTCTTTTTCTAAATAATCTGATAGTTGTTCTGTTGTTTTCACATGACTATCTATTGATTTTATTCCTAACCTAACGAAAAGATCACCTTGTTTATTTACAGGTGCTATAGGGTTAAAAATAACTCTACTAAAAGAAAAATTAACATAAGCCAGCTTAATTATACTATCATGATCTTCGTTAACTGAATTGATATTAAAATTCTTTAGTTCAATCTTGTTCTCGTATACTGCACCTTCAAATATGTTATCTGGGCATTCAAATAAAATAACGAGATCATCAACTTGAAACGCATGATAAAACAAGCTAGAGAATTCTGGCTCTCCTCTAAAACCATCTTTAAATTGATCTAAAAATTTTATTTTCATACTCATTTTATAATAAATACTCGTTGTAAAATTTCAGTCATATAAAAGAAAACTAATCAAAGAAACTGAATGACTACAATTAATTTTATCCATATTCTCAACTAAATATGAATCGATGAAAGGTGATATTTTCAATCGTTTCAACATTTCTCACTTACTAGGACACGTTAAATCTGACTATAGAAAGACCACACGAACGAAGGGTCGGTAGAGACTCTTTGATGATTACTAATTTTTCCGCGCTTAGTTAGTGTTTTATGTATCATCTTCATCTCACACAATAAGCATCATTAACGCAGCATGGTAATTGAAAACAGATTCAGTTCGAGATGGTTATGAAGAGGAAATACTGATTTTTCGATTGACTAGAGAATTATATCTTATTGAGAAACATATCGTTTTCATTGGTGTTAGCTTACTCATACTGCGAGTCGTCATGCTTCTCTCGTTGCTCGAAGTCGACTTCATCACAAATTAATCAATTGATTAAATAGCGATGAATTTTTCGTATGTCGTATAACCAATCGCCGTCTTATAATTAATCAAATGTTTAATATTTTGAGAGGCGACGGTGACAAAAGCTCAAAGAAAAGCAGGAAGACCCACAGACCAAATTGATGCTCGTGAAAAGTTAATATTCCACGCACGCGAGCTCTTCACCATCATGGCCTACGACAAAGTATCCACTCGTTTGGTCGCACAAAAGGCTGGAGTGAATGTCGCGATGATTCGTTACTACTTTGGAAATAAAGAAGGGCTATTTGAAACGATGCTGCGCGAGACACTGTCACCCATGCAGAAGCAACTGCAAGCTCTCGTATCAGACAGCAGTGAGCAAAATTTTCTCGACTTAATGCGCACCTATTACCGAGAAATGATCAAAGTGCCGCAGTTTCCTCGCTTAATAGCTCAAGTCATGCACATGCCTCCTTCCGAAACTCAACGAAAGTTACTTGAAAAAGTATTTGCCGACATCAGCCAACCAATGCAAGGGGTTATCTTCGATAAGTTGGTCGACAGTGGTGTTCTGCGAAAGGGAGCTGACCCGCAACTTTGTCGTGTCTCTTACATCAGCTTAATGGTTTTCCCTTTTATGGCACCACCAGCGCTGCTCGCCATACACGGTATTGAACTCTCAGAAGCATTCTTGAACCGGTTGTTCGAACACAACATACAACTGATGAAACATGGACTCTTAGACTCGGGCGACCAAAATGAAAATGAATAAAAAACTGCTGTTCTTTCCTGCCCTTGCTGCCGGGATCGTCATTCTGCTTTTGGCAATTAACCTCAAACCAGATTTGCCAGTAAAACCTGCGGGGGATCGCGCAAGGTTAGTCGAAACTGTTCCTCTTGAACTGAAAGCCATTGCTCCTATCGCTATTGGGTTCGGAAAAATTACACCCAAAATTGAGTGGAAGGCTATCGCCGAAGTCACTGGAAAAGTAGTTTATCGCCACCCACAATTGGAAAAAGGGCAAGTACTACAAACAGGAACGGAGATCTTAAGGATCGATCCACTCGATTACGAATTAAAACTGGTTCAAGCTCAAGCCGACCTTAAGTCTGCACAAACCTCTCTGGCTAAGCTAAACCAAGAAGAAGCGAACTTAAAAAGCACACTAAAAATTGAAGCGAATCGTTTAGTGATCGCCAACAAGGAACTTGCTCGTAAACAAAACCTACGCAAGAAAGGCTTAACATCACAATCTGATGTGGATCAACAAGAGCAAAGTGCGCTTTCTCAGCGTAAGTTGGTGCTTGATATTGAAAATCAGATAGGTTTGATGCCAGATGAGAAGCGTGTCGCTGAGGCGTTAGTTAAGGTCAACGCTTCGAAAGTGGATGAGGCGAAACGTTCACTTGATAAAACCATCATCACGCTCCCATATGATCTGCGCATTGCTCAGGTGGATATCGAACAAAATCAAGTAGTGAACCTTCAACAAACTATGGTCACAGGGCATGGCATTGATGTGATGGAAGTTGAAGCCCAGCTATCGATACATGATATGCAAACCCTTGCTTCAAGCATTGGTGAGTTTGTACGTGATGAGTCTGGTATCCCACAACCTGATATGAATGCTATCCACGCCATTATTGAGCTTAATAGCGGCAACCTATCTGCGTCTTGGTCTGCTAAAGTCGCGCGTATCAGTGAGACGGTGGATCCAAGCCAAGCCACCGCTGGGGTGATATTGGAGATTGAGCAAGATTATCGAGCATTGAAACCAACGTCTGTACCACCTCTCGTGAACGGTATGTTTGTACGTGCGTTGATTGAAGGACAACAGAATCCAAGCTGGGTTATTCCTGAACGCGCGCTCCATGGAGACAAGATCTACCTGATGGGTGAAGATAACCGCCTTCAAATCGTGACTGTTGAGGTACTCTATCGACGCGACAACCAAGTCGTTGTCGAAGGTGCCTTGGAACAAGGTCAAAAGTTAATCATTAATGACCTGTTGCCTGCTATCAACGGCATGTTGTTGAAGGAAGCATCAGAGCAGAGCCAAACGGTGACTGAGGGGTCCGACTCATGATCCGATTCTTTGCAAAACACCCAACCGCAGCCAATTTGTTGATGTTGACGTTGCTTATCTTGGGTATTTCTTCCCTCTCTGGCATCAAGCGAGAAACCTTTCCGGAGTTCGATCCCCCTTATATTCTTGCTGGCGTGGTTTATCCAGGAGCATCCCCTCAAGAAGTGGAAGAGAGTATCTGTGTTCGTATGGAAGACGCCGTAGATGGACTCGCTAATATTGAAGAAACTCAGTGTGAAGCTATTGAAGGGTCAGCTCGTCTCATCTTAAAGTTAAATGAGGACGCCGATATAGGTCGCATGCTCGTTGACGTTCAAACTCAAATTAACTCGATCAATGACTTCCCACAAGAAATTGAGTCGCCCGTAGTTCAAGAACTGGACTGGAACGAGCCTGTCGTTGATGTGGCAATCACTGCAGATACGACTTGGCCGGAATTAAAAGGGTATGCCGAACAACTTAAACGCACACTAAAACTCGATTACGGCGTGTCTTTGGTCGATGTGGCAGGCTTCTCGGATCATCAATACAGGGTAGAGCTTGATACGCAAGCGATTCGACAATTAGGTCTGAGTGTGGGTGATATTGCGGAGCAAATTGGTCGTCAAAACGTTAAGTTACCAAGTGGTAATGTTGAAACACCAGACAAAAATTTCCTGATTCGTTTTGACGAACGCCGCGTTACGCCAGAAGAACTAGAAACTATTGTTGTTGGCTCAGGTCCGAATGGCTCAATCATTCGCTTAAAAGACATCGCTACGATTACAGATCGCTTTGAATTAGATGAGCAGAAAGTACTCTTCGATGGTCACCCTTCTGCCCTTCTAAAAATCAGTAAAAACAAAGAAGACGATGCTCTCAGAATCAAAGAACGTGTCGCTCAATTTGTGGAAGAACAGCAAGCCAACGCGCCAGACGGAGTCATGCTACAAATGACCAATGATCTCTCGTCGGTGCTTTGGGATCGTCTTACTATGATGGTTAAAAATGGCTGGCAAGGTATCATTTTGGTCTTCGCTACGATGTGGTTGTTTTTTAGCTTTCGCTATTCATTTTGGGTTGCCGCCGGTTTACCTGTTGCATTTTTAGGTGGCTTGTTTTTGATGGCACAGCTTGGACTATCCATCAACATTATGTCCTTAGTCGGCTTGCTAATGGCGATCGGTATCATGATGGATGACGCAATCGTTATAGCAGAGTCCATTGCCGCTCACCTTGACCGAGGCGAAGAGATTGATGACGCCGTTATCAAAGGCGTTAAGAAAGTTTTACCGGGTGTAATTTCTTCCTTCTTAACCACCGTTTGCATCTTTGGTAGCCTGCTGTTTCTACAAGGTGAAATGGGTGCAGTGCTAAAGGCGGTCCCGCAAGTACTTATCTTGGTATTAAGCTTGAGCTTAGTGGAAGCATTTTTGATTTTACCCAACCACTTATCTCATTCACTGCATAAACAAAAACAGGAAAAGACCACACCAAAGTTCAAACAAAAACTACTGGCATCTTTTGAGAACTTCCGTAATACCACGCTGGTTAATGCCGTAGATAAAGTGGTCGAGTATCGCTACGCTTTCATGGGCAGTGTCATTACTTTGCTGCTGATTTCTGCCGCAACGTTAATTGGCGGTTTGCTTAAGTTCCAGCCCTTCCCTGAGCTAGACGGGGATATTGCCGAAGCTCGTATCATTCTTCCTCCTGGGTCTTCGCTATCCCAAACAGAGGCAGTGGTAGATAAGATCGTCGCATCAGCGCAAAAGCTCGATAAAGAATGGACTGAAAAAGTTGAAGGCGGTAATCCGCTCGTACTACACATAACCAGTCAATTCAACGCGAATGCCGATGCCAACGAATCAGGTCCCCATATCGCAACAGTTAGATTGGACTTGTTAGGGGCAGAAAGCCGCAACACTCTCATTGATGACTTTATCGCAGCATGGCGTGAAGATATTGGAGAACTCGCAGACCCCATCTCTCTGGTATTCAAACAGCCCACGATGGGACCGGGTGGGCGAGCGATAGAAATTCGTGCAAAACATGATGATCTTGATGCATTGAAAGCAGCTTCGATTGATATTCAACAGTATCTTAATCAATTTGACGGTGTTCATGGCGTGCTAGATGACATGCGCATGGGTAAAGAGGAAGTTCTGGTTAAATTGCGTCCCGGCGCAGAAGCTTATGGCATCAATGGTCAGCTTGTTGCAAACCAACTGCGTGCGGCATTTTTTGGTCAAACCGCTGACGAAATCCAAGTCGGCGTTGAGAATATTTCGATAGAAGTTCGACTAGATAAAACGCAAGCAGGCGACTTACAACAGTTGGCGAACTTTCCGATTATCTTGCCAGACGGTAGCCAAATTCCGCTCGCGACCATTGCAACATTGAATTTCCAGCGCAACTACGTACGCATCCAACGTATTGATGGATTGCGCACGGTGAGCGTATTTGGTGATACCGACAACACCAAGGCAAACTCAACCGCTATCATTCGCCAATTCCAACAAGATGAAGCGCCAAAATTGATGCAGAAGTACCCTGGGTTACGTTTCGACTTTGAAGGCGAAGCTAAAGACACAGCCGAGACCGGAGCCTCTATGGGCAAAGGCTTCTTGCTTGGGTTATTTGGCGTGTTTGCCATCCTAAGTTACCAATTCCGCAGTTACTTGGAACCGTTTGTAGTCATGCTCGCGATCCCACTTGCTTTTATCGGGGTAGTATGGGGGCATATTGTGCTTGGGCATTCCTTAAGTATGCCGAGCATGATGGGCTTTGTCTCATTGGCTGGTATCGTAGTAAACGACTCAATCTTGCTAGTACAGTACATACGCCATCATGTAGATGAAGGTGACAATGTTCATGATTCTGTCGTTAAAGCGAGTAGAGAACGTTTCCGTGCCGTATTCCTAACTTCGATGACAACCGCTGCAGGTTTGCTACCGTTGCTAACGGAAACCAGTTTGCAAGCCCAAGTTATCCAACCTCTGGTTATCTCTATCGTGTTTGGTATTTTCGCCTCGACGTTGTTGGTACTGTTTATGATTCCTGCCGCTTATGCCATTTTGGCTGACTTCGGTCTAGTTCATAAGCACGAAGAGATCTAAAACAATCCGATAAGTTTCCTTATCAAAACAAACAAGAGCGGCTTAGGTCGCTCTTTTTGTTTTCAGTGAAAAACGTTAAAAGCCACACAAACACGTAACAATTAAAAGGTTATTATGAGGCATTAAGTGCAAATATGAACAATTGAGAATGCGATATGTTGACTTTTATATAACTAATTCAAATGACAGGTACCGTGTTTATGATAAGTTTTATTATCAAAAACGACATTTAGCACAGTAAAAACACACACAGACAACACATTCACAATTTGAACTAACGATAATGAAATCATTGATTGAAGAATTAACATTTTAACAATGATTACAACAATGTTAACTTTAGCCCCGTTGGTCGCACTGGTGGTAAGCCTCTCACCAAGCCTATTGTCAGTATGATATGGACGTTCGACCATCTCCAAAATGAATAGACACCCAAATTGGTGCCCTTTTTTCGCCCGCGAAGGTATTCTTCGCGGGCTTTTTTCTTTCTAACTATTTCAACTCACTACTGTTGCCTATCATGTCGCCAGATATATCGTTCGTTTTCACTAACTCGTAAACACAAAAAAAGCCAACCTAGTTAAATAGATTGGCAAACAGAGCAACAAGATTGACGCCGATAATTCATCACGTCGCCCTTGTATCGGATGTACTTTGGTTAATCGCGCTTCCTTGTGACTAACACGGAATCTTTAACGTCAGAGCTTAAGATTTGGTTGCCTCTATCTTCTGGCACTTGATCTTTACCAACTGCGCTTGTTGTTCTTTGATGTGTTTAACAATGCGCTCATCACGTTCATCAATGGCGTCCATGTTCATTTGTTGGATGTCCGCAACTGCCTCATGCTTCATTGTTGTAAATTCTTGACGTAGATCTGCACTCCACTCATCTTTGTCTAGAGTGTTAGCAGCAGCGATTGGTGATGACATTACAGCAATAAGACCTAGAGTAGATAGAAATACGCTTTGCATAATAAGCTCCTTAGGGATTAGCAGTTCATTGGGTTGCATCCTATACATTGCACATAGAATGCCAACTTTTTAAACCTTTAATATCAATGACTTAAAATAAGCATCATTTTTCCACCATCTGCTCGGTGGCGAATTTCACACACTCAGTGTTAAATTAACCAAGCAAATTTATGAATATTTAACCATTCACTCAATTTATAGTATAGGAAGTTCATTTCAGTTCGCTTAAGGTACAAAAAAAGCAGCCCGAAGACTGCTTTGTAATTTCGTTCTAGGTGAAACTAGCTTTGCATACTTTCTCTACCAGTTGTATTCGCTGACGGCTTCTTGAACTTACTCATCACACGCCCGAAAAAGCGTTTGATTGCTCGGAAGATGTTTTTAATGTCTTCAAGCATCAGGTACAAACAAGGCACCAAAATCAAGGTAAGTACAGTAGCAAACAGCACTGCGAAACCAAGGGCTACTGCCATAGGGATAACGAATCGAGCCTGCAAGCTGGTTTCAAACATGATGGGTAAAACACCAGCAAACGTCGTGATCGATGTCAGCGTGATCGCTCGGAAACGTGCACACCCAGCCTCAACGACTGCTTGCTTGATGCTCATGCCTTTTTCACGCACCTGGTTGACGTAATCTGTCATCACCAAGGAATCATTGATAACCACACCCGCTGCCGCGATCAAACCAAACGTCGACATCATGCTGATGTCCATATCCAGCCAGAAGTGTCCCCAAATCGCACCTGTTAAGCTAAACGGAATCACCGACATGACGATCAGCGGTTGGGTATAGCTCTTCAACGGCACAGCCAGCAAGATGTATACGATGATCATGCCTGCAATGAAGAACATGATTTGCTCGTTACGCTGCGCAGCTTGCTCTTCAATATCACCGCCCAATTCCGTTTTCACACTCGGGAAAGCTTGCTTCATGTCCGGTAAGATGTTGTCGTCAATTACCTTCACAACTTCTTGAGGTTCAACCAACTCTTCATCAATAGAACCATAAACGTAAACGGTTTGGTAACCACCTTCTCGTCGAATGCTACTCACACCCGGTTGTTCGTTGATCTTAACCACATCACCCAGCATGACCTTTTTCCCTGCTGGCGTCGTGATCACTGCATAGCGTAAAGAAGAAAACGCTTCACGAGTCAATTGCGGGTAACGCACCATGACTTTGATTTCTTCACCATCACGAATGATGCGTTGCGCTTCACCACCATAGAAACTGCCACCAACTTGTTCTGCAATCATCGTCAGATCCAAACCAAGGTCGTAAGCAACTGGAGCAAGTGATAGTAGAACTTCTTTGCTACCGGAATCGATAGACGAAGATACGTCATACAAACCTTCTTCTTGCTGCAGTCGACCAATCAAGTAACGACCAGCTTCATTCAGCTCGTTAATATCCGAACCAAACAATAAGTAACCAAACTCATCACGATCACCACCGCCTGCACTTTGCTCACGGATCTTAAAGCTCTTCATTCCCGGAATCACAGGCATAGCTTCACGCCAACGACGCGCAAGCTCAAAGGTATTAAATGGACGTAATTCTTCATCGACAAGTGGCACAAGAATGCGACCTTCAGTACGACTGCGGTTGTAAGACAGCACGTCACGAATCATACCTTGACCGTATTCATCGATGATCTGATCTTCGATTTCTTGCATCACACCTTCAATGGTTTTTAGCGCATTAATGGTTTGCTCACTCGATACCGTGTCATTCATTTCAATCGTAATCGCAGGATAATCCGTTGGTACCTTTGGATTCGGAATCACACGCACATAGTTAGAACTCACCAGGGCTGCACTAATAAGAAGCAAGCCACAGAAGAAGGCAAATACAGTCCAGCGCCAATGCGTACACGCTTTAACAAAACTACGGTAAGGACCATTCACAAAACCAAAGAAACGCTTGTTAAAGCTATCACGCCATCCATCTGGTTTGATTGGTTTGAAGTTCGTATGCGCCAAGTGAGCCGGAAGAATCAACTTAGATTCAATCAAACTAAAGGTAAGACACAGGATCACAACACCAGCAATGCCATAAAAGAAAGCACTATCGATACCACTAGAAAGCAGGAAAGGTGCAAATACCGCAATCGTAGTCAACACACCAAAGGTAGCTGGGGTAGCAACACGTTTAACGCCAGTGACAACATTTTCGACACCACCGCCCTTCTCTTCGATTTCACTATAAGCACTTTCCCCAGTCACGATAGCGTCATCGACAACGATACCGAGTACCATAATAAAGGCAAATAAAGAAACGATATTTACAGTGATACCAAGCATGGGCATCATCATCACTGCACCTAAGAAACACACTGGCAGCCCTAACATTACCCACATCGCCAAGCGGAAACGCAAGAACACGCTCAGCATGATCGCTACAAGCGCCGCACCTTGAAGCAAGTTTTTCAGCATCATATCGAGACGACCATTGAGGTAATAGGTCATATCAACCAGTACTTTCAACTGAATATCACTAGGTAACGTTTTGTTCTTTGCTTCAATATAATTACGAACAGACTCTGCAACAGGAATGATGTTTTGGTCGCGCGTGGCTTGAACCGCCATGTAAATTGCGTTTTGACCTGAATATTCAAAGTAACGATCTTCTTCTGTGAAGCCATCTTTGATGGTTGCAATGTCTTGCAGTAACACCTTGGCGCCATTTGCGCCGAGTTTAACGGGGATATTTCGAAATTCATCGCCATGGTAGTACTGGTTCTCAATACGAACCGCGATCATACCTGCGTTGGTTTTCACCTCACCTGCGGAGAAGTTAGCAGAATAGCGACGAATCGCATTACTCACGTCATTCAGTGTTAGATCATACTTACGCAAAACAAGTGGGTCGACTTCAATCGCAATCTCTTCTTCTGGCGCACTGAGATCCACCAACATAACGTTTTGTAGTTGCAGAAGCTCATCTTCGACTTGTTTAGCAATAGGTTTGAGCTCTTCAAGAGGTCGGTCCCCGACTAACCCCATCTCAATCACTTCTTGCCGCCACTCCACTTGATAAACGTTAATCGGCTCCATACCCGCAGGCAAATTGGATAAGGTGTCCACTCTTTGCTTTACATCGTCCAACACACGTTTGATGTCCGCGTTCACATCCACTTCAATCGACACATGCGCACTGCCTCGGGATGCGCGTGCGACCGTCTTTTTGATGCCGGTGACGTCTTTAATCGACTCTTCCACTTTCACCAAAATACTCTCTTCAATTTCTTGTGGAGAAGCACCTGGATAAGCAGCACGAATATTGATGTAGTTGACCTCAACATTCGGGAACATTTGACGTTGAATGAATAAGAAACTCACGATGCCCATCACGATGATGAACACCATCATTAAGTTTGCAGCGACAGAGTTATTGGCAAAATAGGCAATAATGCCTTTTTGTTGATTCTCTTCCATGATTGACTCCTACTTACTGTACGACGGTTTCGGAGTCGTCATTCTTTTTTGCGACTTGGACTGCCATGCCTTTTTGCGGGTACTCAGGCAAAGTCAGAACAAGCATGTCTGATTGCTCCAAGCCTTCCCCAACAAGCAAAAACTCACCTTCTGCACGAAGCACGTTTACTGTTCTTGGTTGCAGTTCCTTTTCACCATTCACTACCCAAACCGTTCGGTTTTTCACTAACTCTTGTGGTAAGCGATAAATGTGCTTTAGTTCTTTACCTGTGAAACTCACTTCGACATACGAGCCAAACTTAATCGGCGGCTGCTTGTTATCTAAGCCATAAGGATCTTTCACCTGAATGACCATGTTGATCATACGTGTCGCGCTGTCGATCATTCCTAAATCTCGAACGACCTTACCTTCTCTCGTTGTTGAAAGAATACCTTGTTGGGTCACCGTTGCTCGCAGTTCTTTTAAGGAGTCAGGAAGGAACGCACTGTCAAAGCCTGCGATCGGAACATGGATCTCTGCCACTTCAATGTTATTTAACGTAGCCACACGAGAACCAGAAGAAACAAATTGACCGACACCGATGTCGCGTTCAACAACGAGAGCATCGTAAGGTGCTACCACTTTGCAGTTTTCTAGGTCACGCTTTGCTCGTTTCAGGGCTGCTTGCGCTGACTTCACTTGCGCTTGAGCACTTAACACCTGTGGTTTGCGTAAATAGAGGTCTGTAATTTGTTTATCGCTTAACTTCTTCGCTTGACGTTTCGCTACCTCAGCTTTTGCTTGCTCTTCAATTAGAGCTGCACGAGCGCTTGCTAAACCGGCTTCAGCTTGGAGTACTGCCGCTTCGTAATTATCACTTTCAATCGTGAATAGCACTTCACCACGTTTAACGATGCCACCAGTGACAAAGTTTGGATGCCAACTCACGACCTCACCGCTGACTTGTGCAGCGAGGTGGGTTTTCTCGAAAGGGACCATCTCACCATGACTGGTGATTACGACTTTATGATCGGTTGGAAAAAGTGAAGAAGTTTGTACTGTAGGTTCAGTAACGGTGTCTTTGGTTGACTCTTTTTCTGGTGCGGTCGCAGCGATAGCGGCATAGCCCGCATAAGCCCCCCCCATCACGACGAAGGGTAAAAGCCAACGTAATACTGGTTTTGCTAACATCAAAAATCCTTTTTTATTTTTGTATTCTCCTATTCATCCCCATCAGGCATTCGCCTTAAGACCACGTTAAAAATCCGAGATTTTGTAACTGGACCTTACACTCCCCGCGGACAAACAGTGAGATATTTGCATCTGAAATAGACAACTTTATAAAAGAGCCGTGCTTCCGCTGTTTTTGTGACTATCGATCACAAAAGAACTATCCATGGCAAGTTAATAAAATTAACAAAAACTTAACCACTTTCGCAAGTTACGACCTCTCACACTCACCGTTTATACGCAATAGGTGTGCCAATCGTTTACTTTTTAAATATCAATAAGTTAAATTAATCTAGCTATTTTTTGTAGTTCAGTGTTGGTAATTACCACCAGATATTAGTGATATTAACCATTTACCAACAAAACATAAGTTAAAAACATGATATTGTCCGCCTGAATAATATTCCATTTTCATGCATTAAATGTGGTTTCGCGCTCTTTGCCTTGAATGTGAAAACTGCGACTTAACCTAACCCGCTCGCATTACCAGTTACCAACGCTTGATATATAATCAAAAGGTTATGATAAACAAGGAAGTGTGCATTGCGACGTTCTCTCTCAAAAGCCCTCTTGGGCTCTATGCTCTTACTGGTCTCAGCGTGTTCATCCATTCAACACAGAGATCCAAGTGAGAAATCCACCAGCTTTCAATTTGGCTATCAAAATGATTCTGCTTTGGCTGAGTTTTTTGAAAGCTACGACAAAGATCCAGACTCTGATACCGGTTTTTATCCACTAAACCAAGGCAATGACGCACTTCTTGCTCGAATAGCTCTGATTGAATCCGCCGAGAAAAGTTTGGATTTGCAGTACTACATTTACCGTAGCGACGAAACTAGCCAACTGATGACATGGCGATTGTATGAAGCCGCTCAACGCGGTGTACGTGTTCGCCTATTGCTGGATGACATGCAAAAACGCAATGATGAAGGTATGGCGCAACTGAATGCTCACCCTAACATCGAAATTCGTTTGTTCAATCCTCATCAATACCGAGACGCGCGCGTATTTGCTCTTGCGAGTGACTTTGACCGCCTTAATCGTCGTATGCACAACAAGTCACTAATATCAGATAGTGTCTCCGCGATTGTTGGTGGCAGAAACATTGGTAATGAATACTTCTCTTTTGAATCTAATGTCGAATTCGGCGATTTCGATGTCATGCTTTATGGCGAGGCTGTGACACAAACCGCGGATCAATTCGACCTTTACTGGAACAGCTTGTATGCGATCCCAATGGAATGGATTGTGCCTGAATCAGAAAGAGTTGCCGATGATGCCATTCAAACTCAAGTTAAGAACTTGAAATTAGAAGAAAAGTTCTCTGCTGGTCCCTATAATTTTAAAGAACTCGATCTTTACGAAGAACTGCAACAGGGCAAGTTGAATTTATACTGGGGACAAGGTGAAGTTTGGTTCGACTTGCCCGATAAGATTGCAACTCAAGAAAGCCAACTTGTTGCCAACCTCAGTGAACTGTTAGCAAACGTAGATAACTCTTTTGTACTAATATCCCCGTACTTTGTGCCAACAAAATCTGGGACAAAAGCACTGACGGACGCGGCAAAGCGAGGTATCGACATCACAATAGTCACAAACAGCTTGGCATCGAACGATGTGTTTGCCGTTCATGGTTGGTATGCGAAATACCGAGAAGACTTGGTTAAAGCTGGGATCAAGCTTTGGGAAGTGAAAGCCAGCGCAAAAATCAAAAGTAAATGGAGTCTCACGGGCAGTAGCAGAGCAAGTTTGCATGCCAAAGCCATGATGATCGATAGTAAAACTCTGTTTGTTGGTTCCATGAATTGGGATCCACGTTCCGCTGAACTCAATACCGAAATGGCAGTCGTCATCGAACAACCTGAATACGTGCAAAAATCCTTAGCGGAGTTGCCCAAACAGCTCAGAGAAAATGCCTATAAAATCGTAATCAAAGATGGCGACATAGCGTGGGTTGATATGGAAACTGGTGAAGAATTCGATTCGGAGCCAGAAGCCAGTGTATGGAGAAAAATGGGCGCTTGGTTCTCTGGCATACTTCCAATTGAAGATCAGCTATAACCCTCGTTATGCGCCTGCTGAATACCAGAAACCAGAGAGAATAGCCCACCGCTCAGAACATAAGGGAGTCGTGTTCTATTGAAACGTAATACGACAAAAATAGAAGAGTGAAAAAGGAATCACGATGTCAGTAAAATGGAACGAATATTATCAAAAGGTCGCGCAGCAGCCGCACCGTCCCAACGTCGAGCGTGCAGCGAATTTACTTACTCTCGATAATAAAACCGCTATAGATGCGGGATGTGGAACTGGAAGAGACTCTCAGTATCTTCTTAGTCGAGGCTACACCGTTCATGCTTTCGATGCGCATCAAGACGCTGTCGAAACCTGCTTAACTCGCTTTGAAGGCAACCCTCACTATTCCATATCCCATTCTTGTTTTAGTGATTTTACGTATCCTGCTTGCAGTTTATTTATCGCCAGCGCTAGTTTGTTCTTTTGTCCTAGCGAACACTTCGCCAAGGTCTGGCAAAAAATCAACAAAGCATTAGGGTCTGTTGACCTTTCGAGCTGATTTTTGCAGCGAATTGTTGGGGATTTATACAAGGCAGAGACTTTGCTGTGTAGCTAGCCTACATGAGAAGGCGATAACGCAGTAGAAATGACCAACAAACGCTGCCCGGAGGGTTCGGCTAAAATCGTTTTATGCTTTGTTAAGGAGTATTTACTTAGAATGACTAGGCAGCACACTCCTTGCCTCGCCTAAAACGATTTTATCTCGAACAAAATTTAACCGTGAAAGGGTCAACAGACCCTAGTACCTAACGGCGTATTTTGTGGCGACTTGTTAGGAATCAACGATTCTTGGGTTGAGGCAGATACTCACCCCAACATCTGTGCTTTCACCAAAGAGCAAGTGGAAGCTTTGTTTGAAGGTTATGAAATACTTCATTTTCACGAACGAGATGAAGATGGCACAACAGCTGTTGGACACACAAAGCATTGGCACACGTTCAGCATCACCGCCATTAAACGTTAATTAAAAGGTAAGCTATGTACCATTTCCAAGGCGTGACACTGCGACGCGCGACCCCTGAAGAAGCAAAGAATCTATATCAGTTAATTACTGAAGATGAACGATGGGCTAAATTTAATGGTCCTTACTTTCCATATCAAACTCCGACACTGGAAGGCTTTCGTAACAACACCTTACAACGCCTAATAAAAGGTGAAGACATGTTATTGATTGAGTTCGAGGGTAAACCTGTTGGCTCTGTCAGTTGGTATTGGGAATGCGAGAGCACGCGTTGGTTAGAAGCTGGGATCGTCATTTACGATTCTAACTACTGGAACAAAGGGTTAGGTTTTAGCGCATTGGTGCCTTGGATAAGCCATATCTTTGACACACAAGAAATAGAGCGAGTCGGATTAACCACATGGTCAGGTAACCCGAGGATGATGCGCTGTGCGGAGAAACTCGGCATGCAGCAAGAAGCACGAATTCGTAAAGTGCGTTATTACCAAGGCGAATACTACGACTCGGTCAAATATGGCGTATTGAAAGAAGAGTGGCAAACACTGATCCAAGGCATGTTCAGCCCAGATCAATTCGCATAGATCACTTACACAATACCGGAGTAAAAAGAGCAAATGCCCTACAAAGTGAGATAGCCCGCCACGAGACGAAAAGCTAATGACTCGTCAGAACACATTATAAAACAAGTGTTTTTCATGAGTTCTTTGCTAAACATAGTCGCTATTTGCTATGGTTTCAGAGATCCATCCACTCTCGACGCAAAAGGACGTTTTATGCGCTTAATCATCGGCATATTCTTCGCTGCTCTACTCTCTTTTCCATCTCTAGCATCAGAAGAAAAGTATTCAGAATCCGACCTTTTAGATCGCCCTTTGATGGAACGTTATATCCTCGACGAATTAAAGTCTCTACGTCAGGAACAACAGGATTTAGAACGACGGATGGTCGTCGAGATCACCGACCGCGAGCTTACCGTAGCCGATAAATCATTGAACTACGCTAACGTCACCGTCACCTACTTCTTCTATATCATCGCAGGTGTTGCATCGCTAATTGCCTTTGTCGGTTGGCAGTCACTGCGTGAATTTAAACACAACACCAAAGAAATGGCAGACAAGCGACTAGAAAAAATCGCTCAGGAATACGAGAAAAAGTTCCTAGCATTAGAACGCGACTTAAAACGCAAAACTCGCATCATCAGCGAGAACAACAAAGAAATCGAGAAAATCAACGAAATCCATAACTTATGGCTTCGTGCACAAAGCTCACAAACTCCAGAGCAACGTATCGATATCTACGATGAGATTCTGCTGATTCGCCCGGGCGATTTGGAAGCACTGACTTACAAAGCAGATGCCGCAATGGAGATCAAAGAATACCACTGGGCACTGAGCTTATGTAATCGCGTTTTGGAAGTAGATGACACTAACGGACCGGCGCTTTATCAACGTGCATGTGCGTACTCTCGACTCGGCATTGAAGAACAAGCGATTGAAGATTTGGAGCGTGCAATAGATGCCAGTCCATCAATTCGCGACTTGTTAGCTGAAGAGCAAGATCTGGAACTGCTTCATGGACATGAACGCTTCGAGCAACTTCTCACAAGTAACACTACAGAGTCTAAGCATGAGTAGCCACTTCAATCTCGAAGACGCCAGCCAAGTTCTCGTTGGTGCTTTTGCTTTAGCCGTGCCAATTTCATTTTCGGAAGAGGCATGGCGACTAGGAGAAAGCCTGCCTTTTATTAACTTACTGATGTTGTTTAGCCTTTCAGTACTCTTTTTAGGTTTTTTCGCCTATCAAAGTGTATTTCAAAGCAACATCAAGACTCGTATTACGGTATTTATTTTTCGTGTCGTGATTGCTTATTTTATTGCCGCTGTAGTTGTTGCTCTGGTTCTATTTTGCATCAACAAATTGCCAATGTTTACCGACCCAATTATCGCTCTTAAACGCGTAATAGTCATAACCATGCCAGCTTCAATAGGCGCTATCGTCGTCGATAGTTTTGATAAAGAATAGAACCACATTCTCGTCACTAGGGGCTAGTTGCCCCTAATCATCCAACGTTAAGTTAGACCCCGAATGATCTTTCCCTAATACGTCTTCTGGGTTTCTTAACGCACACGTTTCAAGCGACAAACAGCCACATCCAATGCACCCGCCTAAGTCATTTTGCAATGCTTTTAGCTTTTGAATTTTTAGATCCAATTGTGCATGCCAATGACTTGCCATGGTTTCCCACTGTTGTTTGTTTGGCGCTTGATGCTTGGGCAACTCTTCTAATGCCTGTTTGATTTCTTCGAGGGATAGTCCGACTTGTTGAGCTGCTTTAATTACCGCAATACGACGAAGTACACTGCGGTGATACCGCCTTTGATTGCCTTGGTTTCGCCAGCTTGATATGAGTCCTTTCTGCTCATAAAAGTGCAGTGCTGAAACCTTTACTCCAGAACGCTTTGCTACCTCACCAACACTGATTTCCATGCTTTGCCTCTTGCTCTTACAAATGCCAACCTCAAGCTTTATTGAGGTTTTAAGTTACATTACGTTAACAAATTAAGCCATTAAAGACGATGAAAAATAAAATCCTGTCCTCATTGGCTATGCAGTATTTAGAGGGCATTCTTCACGACTATTTACGATAAGAACATTCTAGCAACAGATGCCAAAACGGTTACGGTAGGGATGATGCGACGCTTGGGTTAGAAAATGAATGGCAAAAACAGGTTGATTGCCATTCATTAGCTTTAGTGGGATCTTTCTCTGTGTGAGCGCGGATTACTGTTGAGCAAGGATCATACGTGCATTAAGCGGCTGAATTGGACGATTGTTGTGTCCCATTGCTTTAGCAAACTCTTTCACCTGCTCAGGTGAGATCGTTTTAGTGTCTTTGATCACCAACCAACGAACTCCTTCAGAGCAAGGCGGAGTCGTTAGAGAACCATTAAAACGGTAGTAATCTTTATCACTTGGGATAAGCGCGTCCGCATCAAAAGGGACTTCAATAGCAACATCATGATCTTTATTAGGGATGTTTTGCAGTAACTTAGCTAGATCTGGATTCTCATTACCCAGTTTGAAGAACACTGCGACAACGGCTAGGTGACCCGCCTTATCAGCATGCACAAAGTGCGCTTCTAGAGGGTATTCCTTTCCATCTACATGGTTTTCTGATGGCGTGTGGAAGTGAAATTGTTTTAATACGAACTCTTTGCCATCAATCGTCAGTGTATTTTTCCCTTCTAAACTCGTCTGTAAGGTATGACCGTTGTTTAGCAATGAAATAGCTTTACCTTGATAATCAAATTGAAGCTTATCTAGTTTGGCTTCAGTAGACGATTGAATATTAATTGGGCTTTGGTTTTGTCCTTTAGCACATTCGGAAGCAAACTCCCCCCAATGAGCAGGTCCATGCTCCCCCTCGTAGCCCCAATTCGCCGCATTCGCGGAGCTCGCAAATACCAAAGCAAGACCAAGTGCTGTTAGTGACTTTTTCATGTTTTCTCCTTGTTTTCTTCCATTCGAGTGTTGTGAAAGCACACTCATACTAATCGTTGTGGAAACATACATAACAGACTGAAAACAATGATTGCGAGCTAACTTTGGAACCCATCACTCTAGTCGCGAAATTGAGATATTACTTAGGATTCAAAAGTAAGAAAACATCTCACAAACGAAAAGACCGAGCACGAGGCTCGGTCTTTATTTTTGAATCACTTATCGAGCGTATCAAAGATGCTCAGATATTAGTATTGCTATAAAATAGAGAACACTAATTTAGAAGAGAGCGAATCCCGTCATAGTACCATTCCTGTACTACCTAGTCGTGCTCAGCTCTGGATCTTCTGTTTGTAAGTTCTCGGCTAACCCCATTTCTCCTGCTGCAAAGAGTACGCTCCCTAATGCGGATAGGGTTTCATTGCCCTCACGGTCTGGAAACTCACCCGCTTTAGCAACCGTTTCTGGCTCGATAGTGTTTTTACACACAACACTCAAACAGCCCTCATCTTCTAGTTCTACATTGGGAACACCCAACACATCATCAGCCAACACACTCACTGGGAAAGTGCTAAATAGGAGTGCTGCCAACATCAAATGTTTCATTCCATACACCATACACCATACATTCACGTCAAAGATAAAAACTAAGACAATGATAATGTGAGAATGTTCAAAGGGAAAGCGGCAAAACAAAGGCAGTCCTGCACATGAATCTTACTTGTAACCAGAAACCACTACGTTTAACTTTCTCGCCAAGTGAATGCATCGTTCACCATCAAAAGCGTATGATGCATTCGCAATTTAGACTGGGCATACATTTCCTCTACTTCAGCTAAAGTGAAAAACTGTGCTTTACCTATCTCATGGCTAAATATTGGTGAGATTTTTTGGTCTTCAACCTCTGTCACCCACACGTGACGAAGCACCAAATCACCATCATCAAAACACCCTACATAAGTGTTCAGGTAATTATCTAAACTAACTTGTAAGCCCGTTTCTTCGAAAACTTCTCGAACTGCAGCTTGTTGAGGAAGTTCCTTCACTTCGACACTGCCAGAAGGAATATGCCATAACCCCTTTTTTGTTCCGTGAAGTTCTTGAACTAATAAAACTTTTCTGTGTTGATTGAAAATGACCGCGCCTGCGGCTTTGGCTGCAATCTCAACATGATGCTGAATTCCATATTGCATTGGTACCATTCCTTTTTTCTATTACGTCAGATGAGGTGATATTAGTGAATGCCAATCTTTTTTCACTCAATGGGGTGCTCGAATATGCTCTTTTATTTCACTGTATATTTGTAAGCAAACAACGCGCCGCTAACAATTCCAAGAAAAAGACAGGCGAGGAAAATAACAAAATTACGAGCAGACTCATCTTCTGATTGGTATAGCGGTCCAAATAGAGAACCAAATAAGTGGAAGAGGACAACAACGACGATAGCGCCAAACACACCACCAATAACCACCCTGAGCCAGTGGTATCTATTCCGCTTCTGCATGCTAAAGACCTTAAAGAGGCTTTCCTCTGCTTTCCCAAAACAAACTTTAGAGAGACGAAACTATCACGAGAAGCTTTGGTGATAAGTAGTAGATTGGTCCTTTGCGATTCATGACATTATCGTACTGAAATAACTGCAACTATTCTCATTGTTAGCCTTATTTGAAACCACGGTAAGCTCCTTATTCACATAATACCGCTCACCATGCAAACCAAGCGCCCCCTGACGTGTCAAATCATTCATCGAATGTTCCCTGCCTTTTGCATCTAAATACTTTCCAGGAATGCGTTGTCGAACCTTTTGCTCAATAAAAAGGAAGATATCAGCAACACAATTATGGGGAACGGGGTCTGAACAAAGATTAAAGCTAAGTGACACAATTTATGGCAACTGACTATTCTTCCGTTTCCCTTTTAGCTTTTAAAGCAGAGAAAAAACCGATAAAAAAGAGAGCATTGGTTACCACTAGTACAAAACCAGAAACAGCTGGTAGGTTGGTGCCCAAAATTAGTGACAGAATATAGTACTGTGCGCAGGCAGCCATGACACAGAGGGAAAGAGGTCTTAACCACATAGAATAATTTGTAAACTGATTAAAAGAACTCAAGCAAATTGAGAAAAAGACATGAGAAAAATGGATCGTAACCAGAGAGAAGAATACAACTAGCGCAACTATTAACATTTTCAATCACCCATTTTTGCTATTCTCAGCAATACCTGTATATGCTTCTTAAACATAAATTTGACTTAGATTTAGAATGAACGTTGATACCCCTTCATTGAAAAAACCGCAAATCTACTCAATATTTTTCCGTCTGATTTCACGATAGTTTGTAACTTACTGAATAGTAGTTTTACCTCCAAAACGTCTGCGGGCATCGATAGATACATGAATGACGAGCTCCAGACGTATTGCAAACGGGGTTTTAGGGAGATAACTGTATCTCTTTAAAACTCAGCCCCGTCAAACCCAACTCGTGAACTCGCTCGTACAAACCACCTTTCTTATCTGTACAGAACATTCGCAACCCTGCCCCTTGAACTCGAAACAAACCAGCGCCATTAACAGCTTTCTTCTTCAAAACAAGCTTCTTAAAGGGTCTAACCCGGCTCTGCTTTCCATCGCGAAGATTGAACTTAGTTGCATAATGGTCGATAGCATCTAATTGAGTCAAGATGTTAACAGCTCGCCAAGACTGCTTATTCAGGCACAATGGGAGAAACTCAACATCTTCACATAGTCCCCCCAGTTGATCCGCGATCGAGATAGGCATGGCTAATGATATCGCTCTCCAAGCAGCAATATCCGGCTTTGGTAATGCCTTTTCGTTTTCAACTTCTAACCATTCGACATCGACACACTTCCAACTAGCTTTGACAGGCTCGCCGTACAATTGAATCGGTTTTCTTTCAGTCTCCTGAATAGAAAGTGCCAATGAAGGCTCTTGTAACAGTGCGAACTCGTTGACATTTGGAGTTACAACAAACACTTTGCTAAATACTGCCATAGACGCCCCTAAACAGATTGAATGAGTTATTGAAAGTTCCCTTAAATCAAGGCTTTCACGTACTTCCATATATGTAACGATTATACTTAGATACCCAAAAGGCAACTGTACCTTCTTAAAGAAACGCTTAATTTAAATATGTTGACCGACATAAAAAGATAAATATAACGCCATGCCTATCATCACGTTATAACCTATACATGAGGTAAACGAAGAATTGCCTAATCATAGTGTTCTCGCTTACGCTTCAATGAGTAACGGGTTTATAACAAAAACGCCCCAAGGTTAACTTGAGGCGTTTGTATTAATTTTATATCAAGAAGATTTTAGGTTGCTTTCTCGCGACTCTATTCCCAATCAAGAATAACCTTGCCTGACATACCGCTACGCATTACATCGAAGCCTTCTTGGAAATCATCAATCTTGTAGTGGTGCGTGATGATTGGTGATAGATCCAAACCAGATTGGATTAATGAAGCCATCTTGTACCATGTTTCGAACATTTCACGACCGTAAATACCTTTGATCACCAAACCTTTGAAGATAACTTGGTTCCAATCGATACCCATGTCTGATGGTGGAATACCTAGAAGTGCAATGCGACCACCGTGGTTCATCGTCGTTAGCATGGAGTTAAATGCTGATGGGTTACCAGACATTTCTAGACCTACGTCGAAGCCTTCTGTCATGCCTAGCTCAGACATTACGTCTTCTAGCTTCTCTTCAGCCACGTTTACTGCGCGAGTTACGCCCATCTTACGAGCAAGCTCTAGGCGGTATTCGTTTACGTCTGTGATAACAACATGGCGAGCACCAACGTGTTTCGCTACCGCAGCTGCCATGATGCCGATTGGACCAGCACCTGTGATCAGCACGTCTTCACCAACGAGGTCAAAAGAAAGCGCAGTGTGTACAGCATTACCAAACGGGTCAAAGATTGATGCTAGATCGTCAGAGATGCCTTCTGGGATTTTGAACGCGTTAAACGCTGGGATCACTAAATATTCTGCGAATGCGCCTTCACGGTTTACACCAACACCGATCGTGTTTCGACACAGGTGAGTACGACCACCGCGACAGTTACGACAATGACCACAGGTGATATGACCTTCACCAGAAACGCGGTCGCCGATTTCAAAGCCACGAACTTCCTGACCAATCGCAACCACTTCACCCACGTACTCGTGACCTACAACCATAGGAACTGGAATTGTCTTTTGCGACCATTCGTCCCAGTTGTAAATGTGTACGTCAGTGCCACAGATAGCGGTTTTCTTAATTTTGATCAGAATGTCGTTGTGGCCAACTTCCGGTTTTTCAACCTCAGTCATCCAGATGCCTTCTTCAGGCTTTAGCTTTGATAGTGCTTTGATTTTCATAATATTCACCCAATATTGCCCCGCTCTATGCGTGGCAAAAAATTCTTTCATCTACCGTCATTAAAGAAGAGGTAAAGGCTTTACCCATGAGCCGACTCAAAAGAGTTGGGAAAGCCTTTGTAACCTTTTAGTCTCTCAGACTTAGATGATGCCCATATCTTTACCAACTTGGATAAACGCATCGATTGCTCGGTCTAGCTGCTCACGAGAGTGTGCTGCAGACATTTGAGTACGGATACGCGCTTGACCTTTTGGTACTACAGGGAATGAGAAGCCAATTACATAGATGCCTTTCTCTAGTGCGCGCTCAGCAAATTCTGCTGCTACTTTTGCGTCACCTAACATAATTGGAATGATCGCGTGGTCAGCACCACCCATAGTGAAGCCTGCGTCTTCCATACGAGCACGGAAGTGTGCTGCGTTTTCCCATAGACGCTCACGTAGGTCACCGCTCTCTTCTAGTAGATCCAGAACGCGGATAGAAGCGTTTACGATTGCTGGTGCAACAGAGTTAGAGAATAGGTATGGGCGAGAGCGCTGACGTAACCAGTCAATCACTTCAGCTTTACCAGATGTGTAACCGCCTGAAGCGCCGCCCATTGCTTTACCTAGCGTACCGGTGATGATATCGATACGGTCCACTACGTTATGGTGTTCGTGCGTACCTGCACCTGTTTTACCCATAAAGCCAACAGCGTGAGAATCATCAACCATAGTTAATGCGCCGTACTTATCTGCTAGGTCACAGATAGCTGGAAGGTTAGCCACTACGCCGTCCATTGAGAACACACCGTCCGTTACGATAAGAATGTGGCGAGCACCCGCTTCTTTTGCAGCGATCAATTGTTGCTCTAGTTCTTCCATGTTGTTGTTTGAGTAGCGGAAACGCATCGCTTTACATAGACGAACACCGTCAATGATTGACGCGTGGTTTAGAGCGTCAGAGATGATCGCATCTTCTTTACCCAGGATAGTTTCAAATAGACCCGCGTTTGCATCGAAACATGATGTGTAAAGAATCGTGTCTTCTTTACCTAGGAACTTAGAAAGCTTCTGCTCAAGCTCTTTGTGGATGTCTTGAGTACCACAGATGAAACGTACTGAAGCCATACCAAAACCGTGCTCGTCCATGCCTGCTTTGCCCGCTTCGATAAGCGCTGGGTGGTTAGCAAGACCAAGGTAGTTGTTTGCACAGAAGTTTAGTACTTCTTCACCAGTAGAGATTTTAACAGCCGCTTGCTGTTGAGACGTAATGATACGCTCTGCTTTGTAAAGACCTTCCGCCTTCACTTCTTCAATTTGCTGTTCAATCTGTTGGTAAAATGCAGAAGACATTCGCAATTCCTTCCTGTTTATTTTGTCGAGTTTTCACTCGATTAGAATTAGGTTGAGCCTTTATGTGACGGGGGTCACAGGCAATTACTTCTCAATTAAGTGTAGTGTAATTCAAGGAAGGAAAAACGATTATCCCTCAAGGTGGAAAAGCATTAATGAATTCTAGGCACGAATCCAACTAATGCTTTTCTATGAGGTTGTATTGAAAGGAGTTATAGCCAAGTTGGCGTTGTTAAAAGCGCTTCAAACTCCTTCGCTGGCAATGGTCGGCTATAGTGGAAACCTTGTCCGAACTCACAGTTTAGGTTTTTCAAGTAATCAACGTGACGCTGCTCTTCAATGCCTTCTGCGACGATCTTAAGGTTAAGCGCTTTCGCCATTGCAATAATAACGTTCACAAGCTCACGATCCGATTCATTCTCAAACATGTTCTGTAAGAAACTGCGATCAATTTTAAGTCGGTCAAATGGGAATTTCTGTAAGTAACTCAATGCTGAGTAACCGGTACCAAAGTCATCAATCGTTAGCTTCGCCCCCATCGCACGTAAGTTATCTAACATGCCCATCAGTTCATTGCTGTGGTTGAATAAAAGACTTTCAGTAACTTCAACATCAAACAATTCAGGCGGCAGTCCCGACTCCTCAAGATGAAGCTTGATTTGCTCAAAGAGGCGATCACAGTATCTAAACTGCACACTAGAAAAATTTACTGATACAAACAAAGGTGAATCTTTCTGCCACTTCGCTGCTTGGTGACATGCTTGACGAATAGCGAAATCACCAAGTTGATGAATCAAGCCGTTCTTTTCTGCAATCGAAATAAACTCTTCTGGGTTCACAAACCCAAACTTGTCGTCATTCCAACGCATTAGAGCTTCAGCGCCGACAATCGCTCCGCTTTCTAAATCAATAATAGGTTGGTAGTAAAGCTCTAATAAGTCTTGCGAAATGGCGTTACGCAAGCGAGTTTCCAACTCTAAGAAGCGCTGCAAATCTTGGTTCATGTTGTGATCGTAAAAACAGAAAGCGTTACGTCCATCCTGCTTAACTCGATACATGGCCATATCCGCGCACGCCAACAACTGCTCGGCGTTATCACCATCTTCCGGGAAGACTGACATTCCGACACTCGCCGAGAGGAAAAACTCGTGGTTTTGCCATACAAACGGCTCGTTAAACACAGATAGAACCGTTGTCGCAAATCGTTTTGCGCTGTCCGCATTGTGCAAGTCTGGAATCACTAACAAAAACTCATCACCGCCAATCCGAGCCAATAAGTCTGTTTTTCGAACTGCGTTGTGCAATCTTTCCGCTGCGAGTTTTAAGACTTCATCACCAACGAAATGTCCCATGGAATCATTAATCTGCTTGAAGTGATCAAGGTCGATGAACATCACCAACACATTCGAACCGATGCGTTCTGCACGTGAAAGCTCTAAGTCGAGACGCTCGGAGCCATAAACTCGGTTTGGTAATCCGGTCAAGGAGTCATGTTTCGCTTGATAAGCTAACTCCATCTCTGACGATTTACGGCGCTCGATTTCACTGGTCAGGCGCTGGTTCTGTTGAGAAAGAAAGTCTTTACGCTTCTTCTCCTCTTCCAATTTTATTTTCAGCTCTACGCGAGTGTTGTTTAGCGTGAATGCATAAAGCAACCCAACCACAATCATGATGGCAAGTACACTTAAACCATTAATGAACATGCGTGAAGTATAAATATCTCGCTCACTGAGTGATTCAAACCACGCCATCAACTTAAAGTGATGATGTTCAATGGGTACTTCAAAATAGATTTTTTGCTTTAGCTCTTTGGCAAGGGCTCCTGGATCCGTGATGTTTTCTTGTTCCAGCTTACGACTAATAGAATCCCAAACTTCCATTTCCACATCGTTGATCTTTAACACCATCCGGCTATAGCTGCCTTCATGTTCTTGATTCGTCAGTTGGGAAATCACCACTTCTTTGTTGATATCAGCAATCAAAAAGCCAACAGGCTTGCCAGAAAACATCACTTGCTTAACGACTTGAATGAGGACCTTACCATCATTTTGTATCGCTCTAACTTCCTCAGGATGAGCGTGGTCGTTAAGCAATCGAGACGTATCGATGCGATGATCTGTTTTAACGCCCGTAGTGACGATGGTTGAACCATCTAGACCAACTAACGTCAGCTTGGTGTAGATGATCTGGTTGTTGACGGTTTTCGCGTTGGCTTTCTCTTGCAGCTTACGCTTCAAGTTGATCAAACTAGCGCCTAAGCCATATTCCATCGACATGCCTGAAGCAAGATTCGCAAAGAAGGTCTGCACCGTTTTATCAGTTGATAAGTGGTCGACATCTTCGCTGGCTATCGTGAATAAATTATCGAGAGTACCCGCGTAGCTTTTTACCTTTAGGTCAAGTTCACGATGCTGAGAATCTTTTAATTTGTTTTGACCTAAACTCGTCACAGTAATAATCATCGCTAAATAGAGCGACACCAAAATAGCACTGACGGTGATGATCTTCTGGCTTGATATCTTTTTTACAGACTTTCTCATATATCGTTCTTACTATCTTCTAAGAAGTAGTCATTATAAAAATAGTAAATTGACGGGTAGTATTTCTCGACCAACTTCTGGTACGTCCCATCTTTTTTAATTGACTTCAAATATTGATTAAATGCGGCTTTTAATTCAGGGGAGTCCTTACGGAAGGCAACCGCCATTTTTTGATTTTCGGACACAGGACCAATTACTTTGATTTCTCCTGGCCACTTTTCCAATGCAATCAGTGTATCTGCTACATCAAGCAGTGTACTTTCTGCATCATTCTTCATTATCGCTGGCACCATCTCATTCAATCGACGCTGCCCATCAGGCAAAATAACTTTTGCTCCCGTGTCATACAGATTGTAAAGGTTCGGGTCTAGACACGAGTGCTCCATCGCGAGAACTTCACGACCTTTGATAAGCGATTTCACCATCGAGATATCGTTCTCAATGGAACCTGTCGGTTTGATTGGGGTAAGGGTGGAATCTGTACGTGCAACTAACCAAACCGCAGATGGGAAGTAATCATCAGAAAAATCGACGACATGAGTTCGCCAATCAAGAATAGTGACTCCGTTAGCAATCAGATCACCTTCAATGGGCATCGTTTTGCCAACCTGAAGCTGGGCGTCTTTGTAATCAACTTGTTGACCTGTCAGTTTACCTACCACATTGTTCCATTGCGCTGGTACGTATTCATATCGGACGCCAAGAGACTGAGCAAACCCTTTAATAATATCCACATCCAGCCCTGTCAAAGTCTGCACTTCACCTTGGTCGATGTAAGAAACAAAGTTCGCGTATGGCACACCGATATGACGCAAAACGCCGCTGTCTTTGATGTCTTGTAAATCACCAGCAAACACTGAAGCAGAGAGTAGTGACGTCATACCAACAGCCATTGCCGTCATGGTTCGTTTGATTAATTTCACTGACATGGTGAATATCCCTCTCTTTAACAAAGCGCCCAAACATGGGCGCTTTGACGATAAACAACATTAGAACGAGTAATAAAGATCCGCAATGGCTTCAACCAGACCTTCTACATCTCTCTCATCATGGAATAAATGAGTCGAAATGCGCAACGCATGTGTTTCGTACGAATCATCCTTGTACAACTTGAAGCTTGTTGTACGGATGATGTAACCATAATCTTCACGAAGACGATCACGGAACTGCGTTAGTCGTTCTTCATCTGTTACATCAAAAAACGGGTTAAACGTAGTCAGACCGCTAGTTAAGCCCTCAACGTTTGGCGAGTACATTTGCGCTTCAGGTAACGCTTCGCTAAGCAGCACCTTACATAACTCACTTAACTCCAAGATGCGTTCTTGAATTCGATCGCGACCAATTTCATCCCACATCTTACAGCTGTCAGCAAGTGCTTGTTTTGCCGGGTAGTTGTCATTACCAATGTACTGCATTTGTAATTGCTTACCTAGGTAATCTGCATGAGATAAAGAAGAGTTAATCAACCACAATGGGTTTTCACGATCGCTCCAGTACTCATTTAAGCGTTTACCGTTGTCACGTACATATAAGATACCCGTAGCGCCCGGACCACACTGCCACTTATGACCAGAACCTGCATAGAAATCACAGTCCATGTCATGGAAATCAAGATCGAACATACCCACAGTGTGCGCACCGTCAACTAAGGTCGGGATTCGATGTTGCTTAGCCAAAGAACAAATGGCTTTCGCTGGAAGTGTTGTACCAGTTTTGTAGGTGATATGAGAGAACACGATTAACCGAACATTTTGATGTGCTTGAATCGCATCGCTGAACGCTTGAATATAGTCTTCTTCTGTCACATCTTCTGTACCAGTGAAGACAGGAAGTTGAATCTCTACGACATCCACACCAAATCGATGCTTGGCAACGTTCATAGGGGACGTCGCCGCAACGTGTTCGTGATGAGTGGTTAAGATCACATCGCCCGGCTCGAAGTGAAGACCGTTGATGATAGAGCATAGACCATCAGTAGTGTTACGACTCAAGATGATTTCATCCGCATTTGCACCAAAGCCCGGTGCAACTTGCGTCACCATTTCAGACACATAAGGCCATGAACCAAATTTATTCTTCATGTCCCACGGGTATTTCGCAACCAGTTTGTTGTTATCCTCATACCCTTCAAGAACATGTCTTGGCATTGAGCCCGTAGTACCGATGTTCATATAAGTCGTTCGCTTATCCAAAACGAACTGCTTTCGAACTTTACGCCAGAGGCGTCTTTCATTTCTTTTACCTAGTCTGCTCCAATCGATATTCTGTTCCTTTGCTTGAACAGCACCAGAAAACGCCGAAGCACTGACGCCAGCCACAACTGCACCAGTTGCACCTTTTAAAAAATTGCGGCGGCTGCGATTAGTCTTAATAGATTCCTTGTCGCTCATCTTTTCGATCCTTGTCGGAAGTTTAGCCATATTATTAATTATGAATCCGTAACTAACTGTTACTTAAACATTATTACCAAATAGATTCCCTGTTTAGATTTTTCGGCGGCAATTAAGTGACTTTAGTTCCATTTTTTCATTTCATTTGATGATATAAGCAACAGTTCTTTACGATAAAAATAAACAACTAAACGCATATTACAATATTCACTAAAACACCTAACTCTAATATAAATAGAAATTAATTTTATAATGTAAAAATCATAAAAAAGCGTGAGTTGTAATATTTACGAAACAAATTAGATAGCAAGGTTAATATTAAGTTCTAGCACGTTAAATATGTAACAGAATAAATTTAATTCATCAGCGCTATCATTCGTTTGTTGAAATAACAATCATGACGAATTATTAAGCGAAAAATTCTATTTAAACAGTAGATTTGTTCGATGAACAGAAAGGGAAAGTAAGCAAGAGGAAGGTGGCGGTAGCTATACCCAAGTAATCTCGAGACACTTCATTCAGCGAGAATGGCTTGGGTATAGATAGATTAAACGGCTCGTAATGTGAACTTTTGTTGATATTGAGATGGTGTGCTGCTGGTCTCTAGATAACTGTGATGCAACATGAGTATCGACTGTACAATCTTGGTCCCAATACCTAGCGAGCCTCCCTGTGCTTCTTCTTCAATATGGTTAATAAAGGCAAAATGAATTCTTGATTTATCGTCACTCAAATGAGCATGACAATGTACTTCAGAACGCATTGGACTGTGGCGCAGCGCATTTTCAAGCAAGTTAAGCACCAACCGCTCTAAAAGACCTTTATCACCCACGGTTTGAATTTCGTTATCGACGTCTATTTTCAGCAGCACTTCTTTTCGAGCAAACTGGCTTTGCATCGTCTCGGCGCACTCTGCCATCAAGGCTCCAAGATCCACTGGTCGATACTCGTAATTCGGCATGGGAGCTTCTTTTCGAGCTACGTCCAACAAAGAGTGCAATTGCGTAGACAGCTTCTCACAGTTTCTGAAAGCGACGTCAATCAAAGGGTCGGATTCCGGATGCTGCAAACGCCACGTTTCCAAATAGCCAAGAACGCTCGATAACGGTGTTTTTAAATCATGACTAAGCTGCAATAAGCTTTGACGACGATGAGACGATTGATACTCCAACTGCAAAAACTGTTGCTGGATATGCTTCGCCATCATCTGATAGGAATTTGCTATCGGTACTAATTCCGGAACTTGGCGCGTAAAATCGGGTTGCAGGCGGAAATCATGTTCTGCTTGTTGTTGAAGCTGATTGGTCACACGCTCAATCGGGTTCAATAAACTGCGTTTCACTAACACATAAGCACCTAATGCAAAGCCTAAAATAGACACTAAAACTAACCCAGCGAGCGCGATATAAGGTGTGTCTACTTGGGCGTTGGCAATCGCATCATGTCTGGTACTGCCAATGACTACATAGAGATAACCCACGGTTGAGCCGAGTTCCTCAATCGCTGCTACGGAAAACACTTTGTGCTCGCCACGATTACGAGGATCTTCGCCTAAGATGGGGAATGGCTCGTCATTCAAGAATCGTTTAATTGGGTTAAGATCTACCTTACCCATGATCTCTGCACCTTCTGGTGCTGCATGGGTAGTGATGTTGCCTTGGCTATCAAGAAAGTAGATTTCGAAATCCGGACCAATCAACATAAGGGTATGAAAAATGGATTTAAGCGCTTTCGGGTTGTAATCCGTACCTATCATCAACGGATTATCATCACGCATGTGGCTTGCCAGCTCTTTGTGTAGACTCTGTTTAGTGCGTAATTCAATGGTCTCTTTTTGCCAATTGTACGTTAATGCAATAACGGCTGCTGCTAAACAAAACCATAGGCTCGTGAACACCACTAAGCGAGATTTGAAGCTCATCCTAGCGCCTCCTTAATCAGTCATTACTTGGGTAGTTAAGCTACTGTCGTGGTTGAAACTTGTACCCCACGCCCCATACCGTCTGGATAAAATGATGATCAGAGTCAGACAAAGACAACTTGCTACGTAGGCGATTGATGGTGCTACACACCGTATGATGATAACCGGAATGGCTGGTATTCCACACATGGTCGAGCAATTCATCTTTACTGTAGACTCTACCCGGGCGTGTCGCGAGGAATTGCAGCAAGGTAAACTCTGTCGCGGTAAGAGTGACATCCTTGTCATTTAGGGATACCTGATGCAATTCTGGAATAATTCTTAATGGACCAAAATCCATGCTATCTTCAAGTTCACTTCTTTCAACTTGTACTTCAACGGTTTGACTTACCCGTCGCAATACATTGCGTACTCGAGCTTGAAATTCTAATACGCTAAACGGCTTGGTAATGTAGTCATCCACACCCGCCTCTAAACCATCCACTTTATCCATCTCACCATCTCTGGCGGTCAGCATGAGCACAGGGCTCCAATCTTGTTGCTGACGTAAATAATGGCAGATATCTAAGCCGTCACCGTCTGGCAAACCTCGGTCAAGAATGAGTAAGTCAAAAGGTTGTTGTTGGTATTGCGCTTTGGCTTCGGCGACATTCGTTACCCGCAACACTTGGTGTCCTTGAAACTTGAGATGCATTTGAACCAGTTCTGCCAAATCATCATCGTCTTCTACCAGCAAAATGTTCGCGACTAAATTGATTGCCTGCTGTTCCATAGTCCTTTCCCTGCGTCTGAGAATCCTCACTTTGCACATGACCGGAACAAATCGGAATTTCTTTCAAAAAAGGTTCCGATGACGCCATGAGGGTTAAAGCGCTCGGCTACAAGCGCTTTGGAAAGGAGACGCCATCGGAGCCTGTATTACTCGACTCGGGTGATAGTGAGTTTCGCACCAGGATTCAGGAAGCGATGGTTCGCAGAAAGCGCAGAATTGGCTAAACCATCATCTTTACTTACCACTCCAGCGTGAAACGCCACTACGTCATTTGTGTCGTTACGAGCAGCATTAAAGCCTTCACCACCGCCTGCTGGTCCCGGAATGGTGGCTGCAAGTTCATCGTTCAATTCCGTGCCGGAATCCCAAACGTTCATGCTCATTTCGTAGCTTTCTCCCACCGCCAATGATTTAAGCGATAGACCCGTTTCCCCAACAAACGCATCGTTGGTGTTCACAAACATGGAAGCGACTGAAACGTAGCCCGCTTTGTGTGGGTCAACCGTAAAGGTTACGGAATCACTTGAACCAGGAAGCACTAAACCATTACCTGACAACGTTTGGTAGACATAGTCATTGGAATCCTTTAGCGCTAACAGCTCGGCATTGCTGCCCCCTTCTGCAAGATGCTCAAGCTCAACAGAAGCGCTTTTGCCAATTTCAAACAGTTTGTATTTGTCGTTGTGAGCCAAAATCGCAAGTGGCGACATCGGTTGATTCGCGGTCAAGTTTGCAACGTTAATCGTGTAACGGTATGACTTCACCACATCGTTATCATCATCGCTTGGACAACCGGCGAGTAAGCCGACTGAAGCTGCTACGAGTAAGATTCTGTATTTCATACATCCCCCTTACTTCACAACAATTGTGATGGTTGCAACTGGGTTCAGCCAACGATGGCTGCTGCTGTCTAGGTCACTGATGCCGCCAGTTGGATCGCTATCACCAAGGTTACCCGGATGCACGTGAACTTTGTCATTAGTCACTGCAGCTTCAACACCGGTGCCGCCTGTACCAAAGGTAATGAAAGGTGGATTTGGCATGCTACCTTTAAGTTCATCATTGGCTTCTGTGCCTGCATCATAACTTCTTAGCGTTGCTCGGTATGTGCCAGCTTCCGTTGGGATTTTCCAGCTATCTAGTCCCACGAAACCATCATTGGTTGGCAGAAGCATCGCACTAAGAGACAAGTATCCATGATCACCACTGTTCATGGTAAAGGTGGTTGCGACACCCGGATTCAAAATACCACCAGCCGGGTTCTCAACCACAACACCACCAGCATTACCAATGACACTAGCAAGACCCGAGATGTCACCACCTTCCGCCATTGCTTCTAACTCTGGGGTAGCGGCTTCACCGGTTCTGAACATCTTAAGATCAGAGCCATGCGCTGCGACAATCAGTGGCGTAAAGTAAATGCCTTTTGTCGCGTTAGTCACGGTGATTTCCAGTTCCGCTGCATTCACTGATGCAGAGCCTAGTGCCATAGCGACTGAAGTCATGACGAGTCCGAGTTGGGTACGTTTTTTCATTGTGATTCCATCCTTTAATGAGGGTTGAACTACTCAAGTCCATGTTTACGGCTTTACTTCTTTGTTTGTAACTTGAGTAGGTTAAGCATTACGTTTCGAACGTTTTGCGTTCTTGCCTCTAAGAATGACGAACAAATCTATCAGCAACTTCATCGAATTCTCATAAAATTCTCACAAGTTCTGTTCGATTTTTTCAGCAGCGATTTTTACTCTTAATCAGCTATTTACACTTCGTGTACTCCCCTCCTACAATGCGGTATTCCCTGTTTAAATCACGATTCTCAGCATGATTCATAACGTACTGGCTGCTTACTATGGCGAAATCTACGGCATCGCTTTTTTCAATCACTACTTGAACCATTACGCCCATGGTGAACAACAAACGCTGTGGCAAACCTTGATTGAAGTAGAAGAGCTCACCGCAGAAAAGCTCAAGCCTGTATTACTAGCAAATGGCATGGATATCGAAAGCCGACACCAAGAGATGCTTGATAAAGGCTTGGCAGACGCAACCAAGTGGATAGAGTTGCCATGGCTGGAGTTGGTGGCAACTCTTCTGAAGTGGGTAGAACCTTATGAGGTCAAGTATCGAGAGTGGCATGAAGAAGTGAAAGCTTCACAGCAGTATTCAATCGCTGAGCAAGAAGCTATCGAGTTGATTGCGGACCACGAAACGGCTATTTATCACTGTTGGCAGCACTACCATATTGGTGAATCTGGCTTGCCTGCCCTGAATACCTTCTTAGCAAAATATCGCTAAAGCGAGAAGGTGACACTTGAACCGAACAAAACCGTACCAGACAATACCGTTATTCCGCTGCGCAGAACTGAACAAATATGGTTAACCCAAAACTCATTGCCCTACTCCCTGATCTTGCTTCGTTTATCTTAGTGGTAAACGAGGGCAGTTTTACCGCTGCAGCCAAACAACTTGGCGTGACGCCATCGGCTTTAAGTAAGTTGATCACACGGTTAGAACAAGCCCTCTCAGTGAAACTGTTCGAGCGAACGACTCGCAAGTTGATCATCACTCAAGCCGGGCAAAAGGTTTACGACCAAAGCATCGCCATGGTGAATGCGGCGCAGCAAGCGGTTGAATTATCGGCGGAAGATCATGCCGAGCCCACGGGTGCACTCACAGTGGCTGCACCCGAAGCGTTTCTTAACTCGGTGCTTCAACCATTTGTGTTGCCATTCCTAGATCGCTACCCAAACATTCAGCTCAAGCTACGTGCTGCTGATGGTGAGATTGATCTTTTTCGCCAAGGTATCGACGTAGCATTTAAGCTCACCGACAAACCCGATGAGAATCTGGTACTCAAAGAGATCAGCAAGACCAATCTTGTTTTGTGTGCCTCTCCAGATTACCTTGCCAAACACGGTATGCCAGAGCATCCGACTGAACTTGAGCAGCACGATTGTATTTATCTTGCTGAAAACGACAAAGACAACATCTGGTCTTTCTTTAAAGAAGAAGCTTTCCACTCTATTGCCGTGAGTGGACGCTACGCCGTTAACCACTCTCAAATGCGCTTGAACGGGGTTAAGTCTGGCTTGGGAATTGGAATCTTCCACGACTTCGTGATTAAAGACGCGTTAGAACGAGGAGAAGTGGTAGAGGTTCTGTCTGATTGGATGATCAAAAGTAACTACCACGGCGCTATCGCGATGCAGTATGCACAAACCAAATACATGCCTGCTCGCCTGCGCGTGTTTATTGACTTCGTTAAGGAGCACTTAGTCTCCGGAGAGGCTAACCATGTTTAATGCCCTTCACCACGTCGCAATCATTTGCAGTGATTACCCAACATCAAAACACTTTTACACCCAAGTCTTGAGGCTAAAAGTCATTGCTGAAAATTATCGTGAAGCCAGAGACTCGTACAAGCTCGACCTTGCTCTACCTGATGGAAGCCAAGTTGAGCTGTTTAGCTTTCCGGGCGCACCGAATAGACCAAGCTTTCCCGAAGCACAAGGGTTGAGACATCTCGCGTTTTTGGTTGATGATGTTGAGCAAGTAAAAGTCTACCTCGAATCGAATGACGTTGAAGTTGAGCCGATTCGCATTGACGAGTTCACAGGCAAAGCATTTACCTTCTTCCAAGATCCAGATGGCTTGCCGCTGGAGATTTATCAGAAATAAAAAGAGCCAGCAATTCGCTGGCTCTTTTACTATTTCACTTGTCTCTTGCTAGTTCAACGCCGTTTTCAGCTTCTCGACGCGGTTGAACAACAGCCAATCCAGTGCGAGAACGGTAACAATTGCCAAACCGCCCATCGGAAACGCCAAACACAATACTACCAACGTTACTAAACCAAGCTTCCAAATTCCGTCTTGTTGAAATTTAGGTGGCGCCCCTAATGCAGCACTGCGACTTGGTCTACGAATCCACCACATCACAACCCCTGTGATTGAGATTAAAATGAACGCCAGACAGAACACCACGTTGAGCACTTTGTTCAATACACTCACATCGCCTTGGTGCAATGACACGCCTGCCGCCATGAACTTGGCAAACAAACTGTAATCTTGCCATGTGACGTCCACCAACAAGCGACCGGAATATTGGTCAAAGTGACTGGTGCGATCTTGTCTTGGATCGGAAATATCACCGCCCATTGAGTTAGCAGCCACGGTGTAAACACCTGTCTCAGAGCGTGGCAAAAATAGCTTATAGCCAGTAAAACCCATCATTTCTGCCTTGTGGACGATATCATCAATAGATAGTGCATCATGACTGCCTGCATAAGCCGATTCTTCCTTCATGTTGGCGTGATCATGAGCTGGTTTATCTTTCGACTGTGGCACAGCAGCAAGCTCTAAGTTCCATGGCACCTCTTCTGATGCACCATGATTCAGGTCTTGGTGTGTCAGTGTCGACTCTGGTTTCTCACCCCATGTGTAATAGGTTGGGAAGGTATTCCAAGCTTGCACCATTTTCGCGCCCCATATCCCAGCCCAAGACAGACCTGAAATCAAAAAGAACAACAGAACAATTGATAGCACACCGCCTAAATTCGCATGCAGATCTCGCATCAAAATACGAGTTCCACTGCCAAAACGAATTTTCAAAAAGCCAGCACGGCTTGCGTTGTCTCTTGGTAACCACAGGTACAAACCAGACACCAACAGTAAAATGCCTAAACTGGCGGCGATTTCTATTAACCGATCACCCAAATCACCAATAAGCAAAGTGCCATGGATGTTATTCATCAGTTCATAGATGCTATCACCACGGTTAATCGTCCCTTGTACTTCTCCGGAGTATGGGTTCACAGCAACAATCAATGAGCTGCCTTCTTGATTTTGAATCGAGAATCGGTTGGCGATATCAGATGTTTTTGCAGGCACAAATTGGGTGATATTAAAATCGGGATACGCCTGCTTTACCGCGTCTAACTGTCTAGAGACAGGAACGGTTTGCTCTTGCGGTATAACGTGCAACGTTGCCTCATATCGAGCCAGTTCGATTTCATCATCAAACAGCATCACTAACCCCGTAAGGGAGAGCATCAACATAAATGGAATAACGAATAAACCTGCGTAGAAGTGCCATCGCCACGTCATAAAATAGATGGACTTTTCGCGTGAAGCTTCCTTGAGTTGAGGCTTTGCCGAGTTTCTCAACATGTGTATTTTCCTTTTTTCATTGTGAACACCCAAATTCAGTCAAACGCATCCTGAACATACTCATCGGTATGTGACGTCATTTGACTTAGATTCGGGAGTACCACTGCTCGAATGGCAGTGTTGTTGGCTTTATTTACTTGTAATTGTTTTTGTTATGAGAAAAAGGAAATTGGGGGAGCACGAGGAACTGGCGTTTCAAATCGCACACTTAGAGCCAAATAAGTGTAGCTGTCAGAAACGACCAAGCTCAATCTTGAGAGTATCGGTGTCGTTGGAAGTGTATCGTGATGAAAAGTCGAGAAGTGGCTGAACGGACAAGGCTTACCTTTGTGGCTGACGGAGTTGTCACCCTCTTCTATCTGCACCAACTCAAAACCGTTCAGTGTACATAGCGTCGCCCACACCCCCATGCTGTTACCATGAGCATTGATAACAGGCATCAGTGTCACTAGTGCCCAACTTAGAGCACTAGCAAATAACATGGAGCGATAAAAAGGAATTAATCTACGCATAACGGTGACTTAACAAATTTCACATAGCGTAACCAATTCTGAGTGCTAGCTCAAAAAGAGGATTCATAAGTGGCTGCTACCTCACAGGTTTTCTTGAATACTGTGATTGACAGGCACAAAAAAGCCCGCCGAAGTGGCAGGCTGATGGTCATCTTTTCAAGTTGGATAAACGGTTAGCTAAACAGCTTGCTCCAAATACTTGGGTTACGCTTATCGTGGTACTCTTCACGTAGACTATCGATTTCACGTAATTGATCTTTCGCTTCTTGTAGCTTGCCCGCATCGAGATCAGCTTCAATCTTATCTAGCGTTACCGTCAACTTGTTAAAGCCTTCTAGGTAGATATCAAACTTCTCTGGTGGGTAATTACCACGCTTAGATTGTTCGACGATCGCTTGCAAGCTATCAATCGCAGATTTCATGGTTTCAACATCAGACGCTTCCGCCGCCTGTTTGAATTCCATCTTCATCTGCTTCATGTTTTGTTTTAAATCGACGGCTTCTGCCATTGCATAAGTTGAGCCTAACGCAATCACACACCCTAGTATTAAAGGACGTAACATCTTCACTTCTCCATTGAATGCCGAATTCTGAGTCGGCTTTTTAATGCGAGCAGTGTAAAGCAATCCCTTAACACTTGCATAACCAAAAGTGTAATCAAGTTTATGCGTTGCGAATCTCGTCATACTCTACGATTGGCTTACGACCGCGCAACTCTAAGAAGGCTAAGAATTGTTGTGCTGAGTGAGTAATAACTTTGCTACTGTCGATACCCACTCTGTCCATTAACTCGCCGACTAAGCTCAGATTACCCACATCATGGCAGAAGTGTGCATCGCTGCCGGTAGTGAAAAATACACCCAATTCTTTGCCGATTTGTGCAATCTCATGGCAGCGGTCTACACTACCGACGCGGCTATTGCCCTTCAGAGTGGTGTTGTTAATTTCAATCGCTACATTGTGCTCTTTAGCGCACTTCAGCACAGCTTCAAAATCAAAGTCAAAGTTCGGGTTACCTAAGTGACCCAACGCATCAACACGACCATTTTTGATGATATTCAACAACGCTTCCGTGTGCGTGGCACTATCTGCAGGGCGGAATACTGGCTCATGAAAACTGGCAATCACCCAATCCAAATTTCGATCAACGCTGTCGGGAATGTCGATGTCACCTTGAGTGTTCATGATGTTAGATTCAACGCCACGAATGATCGCAACCCCCTCAAGAAAACGAGGCAGAATTTTCTGGTTAGAGAAAAACCAGTAATGAGGCGCACCCGGCATTGATTCAGCGTGATCGGTCGTACAGAACATATCAAGCCCGTTCTCTTTTGCCGATTTCGCGTTTTCAATCAACGTACTGTATGCGTGACCACTGGCGTACGTATGCGTGTGGGTATCAACCTTAAATTCCATCATCAACTCTCTTGGTGCGCAAATTGGCGGCTATTGTATACCCACAAGTCACCTGTCGTCAGCCCAATCTTAGCTTGCAACCTCACCCTATTCTTCGCTGATAGTTTTGATCAAAGGCAGAGCCTTCTCCCAGCCGTGGTTGAACATCGACACAAAATCACTGTGAGTGTGAATGGTTATACTCAGCAATAAGCGGTCCTCCAAAGTATCGATCTGATAGATCTCTCGCGATCCGATCCACTTTGACGCTAAGTCTCCATCCAATTGCTGCCGATTATCTGGGTTAAAAATGGCAACATGATGAAACTCCAGTTTTTGTAGCGGCTGTACCGTGTCAATTATCGCTCTCGTTCCGCCCATGTCTGGGTCAAAAAAGGTCATATCACAACCTTCTTCCCATGCGCCATCAAATTGAGACTGAGGCGAAAAGGCTTGTGCCCATCGTTTATATAGTTCGACATCGGTCAGCACGCTCCATACGCGCTGAGGTGTCGCGGCAATCTCGACGTGATAGTTTAAAGTCAGCATGTTTTCTCTCCCTGCACCTTTCTTGACGCTAGCTCATTCTGATTAAAAATCAAACAGGCACTGACGTTTACACTTCATTTGTCACAGCTTGCTAGGCTAAACCTCCCCTTAAGGTGTTTTAGCTCGCAGTACATGTACGCGGCGTGCCGAGAACCTAACCCAACAGGTATTCAATACCGTCGCTAACACAATCAAACTCACTCCTGCAACTTGGCTATGACTCATTTGGTCGTCAAAGAAGGTCCATTGCCATACTGCGGTAAACAACAGATTGGTGAATATCAGCGGTGCAAGCTGCGAACCACTGCTTGCAAGCTGGTACGCTTTGGAACGGAATACTTGCGTATTAATAATGAGTAACGACATCAAAAATACGAGTGCAGTATTGGGCGTTTCAAAAGTGCTTATCGATAGGGAATTAACCAACATACTCGCATCATTCACGAACACGAGTGGCAAGATAAGCAGTGCCGCTGTGCCGAAGGTCCAAAAATTGATTTCTAGTGGTGATAGACCACTCTTACTTGCTTTGTAGAGCGTCAATTGAGAACCCGAGTTAAACAGCCCACCAGCTAACCCCAAGAGCAAATCGATACGCCATGTAAACTCGCCATCTGCACCCGCCAATAAAATCACACCTGAAAACGCCATAACGAGCGCTACGATAGTCGACATTCGAATCTGACCACGCATAAACAGCTTCTCGACGATGGGCATAAACAGTGGTCCAGTTGCGAACAGTACAACCCCTTCAACCAAGGTGAGCGTTTGCAAAGAAGCAATGAAACACAACTGACACATTGCGATGAAAAGAGCACGCAGAACAATTGGTTTAATAGTACCTGCAGTAGGCAAAGTCAGATTCTTAAAGCGCAGCATGACCAATAAAATGAGAGCTGGAGTAAAGAAGCGTAAAAAACTGAACATGGTCACGGATAAATCATCACTGAGCTGCTTTGCTAACAGCCCTGTAACAGATAAGCTTAATGTCGACATCAACATAAAGATGACGGGTTTATTTTCTTCTTTCATTGGATACTCCTTAATTCACGGAGTATTTTAGGAAAAGGCGTTAGTGATAAATAGCGAGTATTTTTAAACGCTAATGTAAGTAAAACTTACAAGTTAAATAAAATACAGTTCATAGAGAGAGCCGAAGCAGTATGCGCAAATTAGTCCCACTAAAATCCATCTACGCATTTGTCGCTGTAGCGGAGACAGGCAGCATGACAGAAGCCGCCCACCTACTCTCTGTGAGCCACTCTGCGGTGAGCCAAGCCATCAAATCGTTAGAAGGTCAGGTCAATAAACCTTTGTTTGATCGCATTGGTCGCCAAGTCAGACTCAACAATGATGGTAAAAAGTATTATCGCAAAGTGGCGCCTGCGTTGGAGCAAATCGTCGATGCCACTGAAGCCTTGATTCACGATCAAAACTCCAAGCGTATTACGCTCAATATGGTTAACTCACTTGCTTTGCATTGGTGGATCCCTCGCATGTCGAGCTTGCAAGATTACGCCCCTCAGTTGGATATTCGTCTGTCTAATTTGGTGGGATTGTTTAGCTTAGAGCAAGAGGGGATTGACGCTGCGGTCGTGCATGGCAGTCCTCAAGAGTGGCAAGATTACTATTGTGAAAAGCTGAGTGAGGATGAGTTAGTGTTGGTGTGCAGTCCCGAATTATTAGAGCAGCCTGATAACCGAGACATTCAGCAACTGCTATCAACTTACCCCATCATTGAAGTCACTAACGATCGCCGAAAGCATGACTGGCAAGTTTGGGAAGAAGAGACAGGATTACTGCGACCTACCAATAAAAAGCCAATGACCTTCAATATGTCCATTCAAGCGGTGCAAGCAACGACAAGACGTTTGGGGTTATTGGTAACCCATCGTCTATTTGTCAAAGATGACATCAAATACGGGCAATTGGTGGAATTGGGCGAGCCTGTGGTCAACCCATACCAGCAGTTTTACTTTGTTTGCCCACCACACAAACTCAAACAGGAAGCCTTTCATTTACTGAGGTCTTGGCTAAGACAAGAGTTTAGCTGATACGCCAACATGCCCGTGTGCTAGAGCAGCGATCACACGAATTGTATTGAACCTAAAGTTTCGCCTGCACAAATTTGCAATCGATTGAATATTGAATTGAGATAATCGACTTCATACCCAAGTGACTTCAAGATGCAGGATTCAGAGCGTTGTCATTGATTCGAGAGTAAGGAAAACAACTTGGTAATAGCTAGCTCTTTCCAAGTTGTTTGACGCAGCCATTTGTTTGACTAAAAAATCGAGTCAAAGACACGCTCCCAAAGGGCACTCTTTGCAAATAGTAAGGGGCTTGGCTTGTATACTTTGTTGCCGATTCTTGATTTAGAATGACTAGATCTTTAAATCGCCGCCGCGTCTACAAACCAAGTCATTCTCGCTGAACCTAGCATCTCGACGTTACTTGGGTATAACGTGGATTTATTTGCATCACGAGTGAATAGATTAATGCCGGAATTGGTATAAAGTAAAAAGAGTGCTTTTGAAATCCAAGGATGGCTTTATGAGGTTGTATCATTTCTTTATGAGTGGCGTTGTTCTCATTGCCCCACTTTCTAGCTCAGCCGAAACGATGGGTGAAGTCAGTTCACCTGACGTGAAACCTTTTATTATTGGCGGACAGCAAGCTACAGCCAACCAACTCCCTTTCTTTGCACGCGTCATTTTACACCGTACGGGTTCCAGTCAGTTTGCCAACATTTGCGGTGGTACCATCGTTAATGACAGGTACATCATGACCGCAGCACACTGTGTTGAACCGAGTGTCTTCACTGGCGGATGGACAATCAACGATCTTCGCGTGTTGGTGAAAAACCCAACCATGAACGATGTGTTTGTGGAAGAATTTAAAGACGTGCGAGCTATCACCATTCATCCAAACTACGATCCAGATGACCTTTGGATTAACGATATTGCTGTCTTGGAGCTCACGCGTCCAATTACCGACAACGTCCAATCCATCACACTACCACAGGACTTTGGCGACTACAGTGAGCAGACGGTATATCAAATCTTTGGGCTTGGACAAACCTCAACGAACGATACATCAGGCCCTAACTATCTACGCTGGGCAGAAATCCAACCCTTAACAGATTTACAGTGTGCCTCACTTGTTTCAGGCTTTAACTCACAAGAGAGCTTGTGCGCCAATGGCTTCCCTAACCGAACTTACACTGGGATATGTGCAGGGGACTCTGGAGGTCCTTTGACCTATCAAGACAGCAACGGGGATTATCAACAGATCGGCATAGTGAGCTACGGATCTTCGGTTTGCGAGTCTCCCGCTATTCCAAGCGTATTTACAGAAGTACTCAATTACACTTCTTGGGTCGAGGCGCAAACCAGTTCCGGAGTAAAAACGGTCTACAACGCCACTCTGGCTGAAAGCGAGGATTACCATAGCGAAGGGGATTCAGGGTTCGATCCGGAAGACACCACCAGCAATGATTTTGGCAATAATAACAGTGGTGAAAGCAGTGGCGGTTCACTTGGTTTCGGACTGGTCACTCTTGGCAGTTTATTCGCTTGGGTCAGACGCCGTCAGCCCTTGTAGCACGTGCCTTAAACCTTACTTACAATTTTTAGAATAAAAACTCTAAAACTTATCATTTTCCAGTACATCTTAAGCCGATAATCCTGTTATTATCGGCTACCCAACTACTTTCAGATCAAGTCCATGAATAATGCTGCATCGAGTCGCCGTATTTCAGCGATGCTGTTTTTGACTCTTGGCGTCATATTGTCCGTGTTTGCTGGTTTTGCGCTGTCGCAGATGTTTGTTATTGAGCAAGATTCCTTTCAGCTAATTTCTGCCGTCAGCTCCGTCATGATAGTGAGTTTTCTTCGTTATCAATGGCGCGCATTGCCTGCAGTAATACTCGGGTTATTCGCTTATTATTTTTGGACCGGAAGAACACTCGAACATGCGTTGCTTTACGCTTTCACTGTTCCATTGTTGCCTTTCGCATTTTCTAGCTTGTTTCATTACCTCAACAACCGTGCCCTCTATCAACCCGCAGAGCAAAGGATCACTTTATTCTTTGTCGTCATTGGGTGCTTATTTCCGTTCGCTAATACGATCAAGATGATGTTGGTCAACACCTTTGTTGATGGCCAATTTCTAAGTCCGGACTTTTTGTTCTATGCCACACTAGGGAATTACTTAACTCAGTTGTTGGTGACACCTATTTTGTACGTCATGGTGAGCTTACTCACCGATACCGACACACAATCGTATCTTGCCTTAGACAAGCGTTTAAGAGTTTCAAACTCCCGCTGTCGCGGCTACATAACATGGCTAGTAAGCTGTATTGCCATTTTTATTACTGCGGTACTTTCTTCATCTTCTTTCATGCTCAACTCGCTGAGCTTCTTTGCCGTACTTCTTGTCGTGATTGGTTTAGCTAAGCACGGACTCATTCGCCCACTGTTTGTTGGCGCGCCGTTCATTTTATTGATCATTAATGACAGTATCAGCCACTACAACGCAGGCTTAATTGGTGACAAACAGTTCTATGGTTTGCTGATCATCATTACCGTGCTCACTACCTTGGCGTATTTACTCGGTGGCTATTCAGTGAAGCTGTTCGAGATGACACAAAGACAGATTCGTTCAGAGCGGATTGACCCGTATTCAGGCTTGTCCAACATCGCCCAGTTAAAAGAAGACATCAGTCGTCAACGCCATTCCCTGTTGCTCTATCTTGATCTGACGCCAACGCTTTCTATGCTCACAGACCTCGGTCATGAGGGTAAATCGCAATTAATCATGCAACTGAGTGAGTTTCTTTATTCTCGCAACGACAGTATCAATCGCTGCTACCGCCCACCTTTCTCTACAGGGTTGTTGAGTTTTACTCATTACTCAGACCTCGCAGAGGAAGAGTTGCAAGAAGTCGTGGAGTATCTAGAGAGCTTTCAATTCTATTGGCGTGGCACCTCTGTTGCTCTTGTTTCGCCAACGATATTTTGTACCGTCGTTCATCACGGGCAAGACATTGAAAAGGTGGTGTCGATTTTGTGTGATCAACCACCTCAAAGCGATCGCAGTATTCATTGGATTAACGCACAATCGTTCGAAATGGACCGCGTCGATAAACTCAACCATATCCAACAAGTGTTTAAGCGCGAGCAGTTTGAACTGTTCTGCCAACCATATATGAAGCTCTCAGGTGTCGAAGAAACTAAGCACAGTTTTGAAGTATTGTTACGCCTAAAAGAACAAAATGGAAAAGTGCTCTCACCTGCGGCATTTTTTCCTCTGATCAACCAATTCGGATTAGAGATAAAACTTGATCACTGGGTGATCATCAACACGTTTCGAATGCTTGGGGACAAGGTAAAAAACTGGGATGACATTGGGCATTGCGCGATCAATCTTACCGCGAAAACCCTAAGTGCAGAAAACCTAGCCTCTCGCATTATAGAGAGTGCCAAAAGCTTTAATGTACCGTTGGAAAAGATTTGCTTTGAGATTACCGAATCTTCAGCACTCATCAATGAACAACAAGCGATTGAAACCTTAAGCTTGTTACGCAAACTCGGCTGTAAAGTCGCAATTGATGATTTCGGTACTGGTTACGCTAGCTTTGCGTATTTGCGCCGCCTGCCATTAGATATTCTGAAGATTGAAGGGGCATTTGTACGTGAAATCACTAAGAGTGAAACCGACCGATTGATCGTCAGTTCCATTGCGACGGTTGCGAAAGAAATGCACTTAGAAACCGTCGCAGAGTTCGTAGAAACCGCAGAACATAGCGAGATATTACGCAGTTTGGGGATCAACTTTGCACAAGGTTATGGCGTCGCAAAGCCTATGCCGCTGAGTCGTTACCTAGCGAACCTCTTTGACCACCAAGACAAGAAAGAACAGTTACCAGCGCCAGAGTTCGCAACTTTATAGCGGTTTGCGTTTTAGGCGGGAATTGATGATGTCTTCAATCAATTTCTGCTCTTTCTTGGCTTTCTCATAATTTTGTTTACTGCGCCAACGTTCCAACACTTTCTCTAGCCCCTGCACTCGGGCATGTTTGTATTCAAGGTGTTTTTGTACCGAAGCGCATTCTGCTTGCATCACGGCTTGTTCATGTTCGTGGTGGTGAAGCATTTTTTGTAGCATGTGATCAACGCGATTTAAGTTCATCAGCGTCGCGCTATTAAGCACAGGTGTTGCAAGGGCGGATTGACCCGCATGGTTTTTGAGTTCAGAAAGCTGCTCTAGCTGCATCGCAAGATGAGAGTGACGCTGCCGCATCACATCGAGCTGCTGCCCCACTCTATCACGCTGCTTTTCTTCCATTTGCTGCAGCTTACCAACAGCTTTTAGTTTGGACTCCATGCCGTAACCTTATTGCGCCTCACTCTGGAACATCTGCGCCAACGCCGTCAAACTGGTTGGGTAGTCTACGGCTTCATTTGCAGACTGCTGTAGATAAGCACGCAATTGCGGATACATAGAAACCGACTGATCCAACTCAGGATCTTGTCCTGGTTGATAGCCACCCAGTGGTAATAACTCTTTAACTTGCAGATAGTTGGAGTAAAGCTGACGGAAGTTATTAGCAATCGTGCTGTGCGCCTCGTGAGTACAAGCGTTCATACAACGGCTGATAGAAGCATTGATATCAATCGCTGGGTAATGCCCTTGCTCAGCCAATTGACGAGACAACACAACGTGCCCATCCAAAATTGCACGAGCAGAATCAACCACAGGGTCTTGTTGGTCATCACCTTCGGCAAGCACGGTATAGATTGCGGTCAGACTGCCATGCGGGTTTTCGCTGTTACCCGCTCGTTCTAAAAGCTGAGGCAAAACGCTGAATACCGAAGGCGGATAACCTCGTGATGCTGGCGGCTCACCCAAAGACAAGGCAATTTCTCGCTGCGCCATCGCATAACGCGTCAAAGAATCCATCAGGAGCAATACGTCTTTACCTTGGTCACGAAAGTACTCAGCAACTCGGTGACAAAGTAATGTGGCGCGCAATCGCATCAGTGGCGATTCATCCGCGGGTGCGGCGATAATCACCGCTTTCTGACGAGCTTCTGGTGTTAGGTTTCGTTCAATAAACTCGCGGACTTCTCGACCACGTTCGCCAATCAAACCCACGACAATCACATCTGCCTCTGTGTTCTGCGTGATCATTCCCATCAAGACACTTTTACCGACACCACTGCCAGCCATCAAGCCAATGCGCTGCCCTTTACCCACGGTCAATAAACCATTGATAGCACGAACGCCAACATTAAGAGGCGTATCGACCGGGCGACGTTTAAGTGGGTTGATCGGTTTAGGTTCAAGTGAAACACGATCTCCCCCTTTAAGTGGCGCACCGTCATCGAACGGTTCACCTAATCCGTTGACCACCCGCCCTAACCATTGCGAACTAAGCTGTACCGTGCTGTCTCCATCCAGTGGAATGACTTTGGCACCAGCAAATAAGCCACCTAAACGGCGAATAGGCATTAAGTAGGCGACGGTATGATCAAAGCCAACCACTTGCGCTTCGATCATATCCCCTTCTGCGGTTTCAACTAGGCAACGTTGTTCCAGTTTGAAACGACAGCCAACGGCTTGAAGCATCAAACCATTTACTTTGATCAATCGCCCTGTCACTCTCGCAACGGGAATTGAATCGAGCGACGCTAATGCATCGCTCAAACGCTCACTTAATACTTCATGGCTTAAGGTGCTATTCATCTTCGGTTTCAACCTGCGGAATCGACACTTCATCAAGCAAGTGCTGCTTTACGTTGTCCATACAAGCTTCCAAGCGTGAATCGCAGCTCGCATCAGCTTCGGCATCTTCGGTGACAAGCTGACAACCGCCCACAGGCAACTCGGCATTTGCAACCAACTTCCAAGCTGATGGCAAATCTGCATTGATCTGATTAATACGCTCTAAATCCTGCGGATTCAAATGCACAATCACACTCTCCGCTTTGCCCGGCATTGCCGATAGCGTTTCATCAACCAAGGCTAAGATTTGCTGTGGCATTAAGGTCAGCTCAGCACGAATAACCTGCTGCGCCACCTTTTGTACTAACTCGCAAATCATGTGACGTTGTTGCTGTTCTTTTTCGTTCTGCCAACGAGACAGAGCATGGAACAACTCATTCACTGGTTTCGCCGCTTCCATAAAACCTTGCTTTCCAGATTGCTCTCCAGAAATAAACCCTTTTTGAAAGCCTTCTTTTTGTCCATCGAGCAAGCCTTGTTGTTTACCCTGCTCAATGCCTTGACGTAGACCTTCATCATGACCTTGCTGTAAACCCTGTTGAAAGCCAGCCTCAAGCTGTTGCTGAATATCAGCTTGAGTATCTTGCCAACCTTGATTTTCCAGCGCGAAGTCATCTTCAATATTTACTGGCTGTGCCAAAGGTGGAAAGCGATGTAAACGGTAACCACTTGGGGGTAAACGCATGGTATTTGGTGCTTTGTCTGCCATTGCGTTACTCCACCGTTGGCTCTTCGTAAAGTAGCAGTTGAATTTCGCCCGACTCATCGAGCTCACGAACTAGCTGCATAATGTCCTGACGTGCACGCTGCACTCGGCTCAATACCACGGCGCCGCGCAGTTCCATATCGTCTTCTAGCGCTTTAACCATACGTTGAGGCATAGAACGTTTGATTGCCTGCTGCATAGTAATCTCGGAGCCTTTCAATGCCACAGCCCACAATTCCAATGGGATCTGTTGAACCAGTGCATCCATGGTTTCTTCGCGCTGACGACCCAGCACCATGAAGTCGAACATGTTCTCTTCGATTTCATTCACAACATCCTCGTCGTGCAGTTTGAGCATTTCCATCAAGGACGCGCGATCACCTTCAAATCGGTTAATGATGTCTGCCGCTTGCTTCACACCAGACAAAGGCGTGGTTTGACTAGCAGAAACCTTGTCAATGCAACGCTCTACAAGCTCGTGCAAATCGTTCGCAACTTGGTGATCGATATCTTGCAACTGAGCAATGCGGAACAAGATCTCATCATGGTAATCCTGCGGCAGGTGCTTCAATACGGCTGAAGAACTGTCCGCCGGTAGATAAGCTAAGAAAATAGCCTGCATCTGTGGGTGCTCGTTGACGATAAATCGTGCCAACGTTTCCGCCTCTACCCACTGTAAACGCTGCATGTTATTGCGAATTTCATCGCCATACAGGTTGTTGAGCAACCCCTTTGCCAAATCGTTACCTAACGCTTTACGTAGCGTATTGGACAAGTATTCTTTCGACGCGCCACGAATGCCGCTGTGCTCTCGGAAATCTTCAAAAAAGTTTTGGATGACACCACGAGCAGAATCACTTTTGATGCCATTCAACTTCGCCATTGCGCGAGTCACACGCTGGGTTTCATCACGAGTAAAGTTTTGCAGCACTTTCGCAGCCGCGTCCTCTCCCATCCCCAGTAGCACAAGGGCGGTTTGTTCTACATAACTAAGCGTCTGTTTTGACGTCAACGGCGCTGTGTTCATTGATGTTTACCCATTGTTTCAGAATTTCGGCTACACGCTCTGGCTCTTCGTTGGCAATAAGCTGTAGGTGTTTCAATTGAATCTCAAGTGGAGAGCCTGCTGGCGGTAACATGTCACTGTTAACATCCAATCCAGACGAAACGGCAATCCCTTTCTCTGATAGTTTGCGATTGAGCACTTCTTCACGCTCACGCTCTTCACGAGTTTGTAGGTTGTCGTAATCCGGTTCGATTTGCGGCTCAGCAAACTCCAGCTCAGGAGCAGGTTTGTCTGCACCTGTGAGATGCATGATAAGCGGACGAAGAACAAAGAAGATCATCGCCAAACCCAACATTCCGCCAATCACGTAACGCAAAGGCTGCTGTACCGTCGGGTCTTGCCACCAAGGCATTGCTGGCGGCGCGTCAATCTCGATTGGAGTGAAGTTGAAGCTCATAAGGCTCAAGCTATCACCACGAGCGTTTGAGATACCAACTGCGTCCATGATCATGGTCGAAATTTGCGTTTTATCGGCTTCGCTCCAAGCCACACCATCCGGCGCCGCTTGTGAGTTCAGCAAGACCGAAACACTTAATTTGTCTATCTGACCTTGTTGGTATTGAGTACGACGAACACTGCTACCCACTGCGTATTGACGGTTGATCTCCGAACGCGCGTTTGAGTTCTGGCTGTCATTCGTTGGCGTTTCACCGGTGACTGGCGGTTGGTTGCTCAATGAACCAGGGATACCAAGAGCGATTTGGTCGATTGAGTTATTTTGAATCGTATGCTCATTACGGACCACTGGAGCGTTGTCTAAGATTTCTTGCGTTTCTTCAACTTGGCTGAAATCCATATCTGCCGCGACTTGAACACGGAAGTTACTTGGTCCCACGATTGGGGTCAGCATGTCAGCGGCACGTTGAATGATTTGTTTCTCAACGTTTTTTTGATATTCAAGGTATTTGGCGTTCACTTTGCCAGCTTCAGCAGAAGCAACGTCTGCACTCAATAGGCGACCGTATTGGTCAACGACAGAGACAAACTCCGGCTTCATTGCCGTCACACTGCCAACCACCAAGTTAATGATCGCTTCAACTTGCTCAGGCTTAAGGTCTTCACCCGGTTTAAGCTCTAGCATGACCGAAGCCGACGGGTTTTCCGTATTTTGACGCACAAACAGGGTTTGACGAGGAATAGCAAGGTGCACACGTGCGTTTGCAACCGAGTTTAGAGACATGATAGTACGTACTAACTCACCTTCTAAACCATGACGGTAGCGTGCAGTTTCCATGAACTGACTGGTACCAAGAGAACTGTCTTCTTTTAATGAATCAAGACCCGTTGGCAGCTTCGCTTTTACCCCTTTTGAAGCCAAAAGCATACGGATACGTGCAACCTCACCTTCAGGAACCAGCACTTGTCCATTTTGCTCTTGCATACGGTAGCTGATGCCTTCCGTTTCTAATACCGACACAATCTCGCCAATATCAAAGCGTTCTTGCTGGCTATATAGAGGACGGAAGCTCTGAGAAGAACTCCAAAGCGCGACCACAATGAGCGCGGCAACAATAGCAGCCAATACAGCAGACAACACCAGGTTGCGTTGGCTGCTTGACCACAATTGCTTGATTTTGTTTGTAACGTCATCCATTCCATTGCTTGAAGAGAATGACTGAGTGGTGCCAGTATGCATTGCAGAAGTACCGGCGACTTGAGTGGATAGTTCTGACATGTATTACACCGGCATCTTCATAATATCTTCAAATGACATCACGACTTTGTTGCGCACTTGCATCAAAGCATTGAATGAGAGACTCGCCTTTTGGCTTGCAATCATTGCCCCGACCAAATCATCACTTGCCCCAGTTTCTACAGCCGTCATTTTCTGGCTTGCGACTGACTGATGTTGATTGACCGTATCGAGCACGTTCGTCATCGCTTGTGAAAAAGAAATTGGAGTATTCAAGGTTTTCTGATCAAGTGGGTTTGCACTTACCACAAATTCCGGAGGTTGAGCTTGTGTTCGCATCACCTCCATTTTTGACAGCATTAGCTGCTCTGCTGAAACCGCATTGGTTGGTTGACTTGCCATCTTTGTTTTCCCCTTTTAGGCAGCCGAGCCAAGCGCCGACTGTAGATCAATACCGTGCTCGCGCATTGCCGCGAGCTTGTAACGTAACGCACGGGTAGAGACACCCAATGCGTTTGCGGTTTTGGTTCGGTTTCCACCAAACTGACGTAATTTATCTAGAACAAATTGAAACTCAGCTTGCTTCTTCGCTTCGACATGTCCAAAGCTTGAAACAGGCTCAACAGACTGGACTGGTGTTAACAATTCAATTGGCAACATCAAGTCATGGGCGGTAATGTAATCACCGTGACGCATGACTAAAGCGCGTTGAATAACGTTTTCGAGTTCACGAATATTGCCTGGCCAGTGATATTGGCTCAGTGCTGAAATCGCATCTTGGGACAGATGACAACGACTGCCATCTTGGTATTTTTCGATGAAAAATTGGCTGATCGGTAAGATGTCTTCTTTGCGCTCACGCAGCGGCGGCCAATGCAATGGCAGCACATCCAAACGATAGTAAAGGTCTTCACGGAACGTGGCTTTTTGCACTTCTTCACGCAAGTCTTTGTTGGTCGCCGCGATCACTCGGATATCCAGTTGAATTGCTTTGTGACTGCCAACTCTTTCCACCTCACGCTCTTGAAGTACGCGTAGTAGTTTCGCTTGCACTGCTGGCGACATCTCACCGATTTCATCCAACAAAATGGTGCCACCATTGGCTTCTTCGAATTTGCCGCTTTGTGAGTTTGTTGCTCCGGTAAACGCGCCTTTTACATGACCAAACAACACCGCTTCCAACATAGATTCTGGAATAGCCGCGCAGTTGACCGCAACAAAAGGTCCATCCGCTCTTGGAGATTGCTCATGCACATAGCGAGCAAGCACTTCTTTACCCGTACCCGATTCACCAGTAATAAGAACGCTTGCATTAGTGCACGCTGCGCGATGAGCTAATTGAAGCACCTGTTTGCTACGCCATGATTCCGCCACAATGTTTGCCAATGGCTTACCTAAAGCTTCTACGCGCTTAAGTAAGTTCAGTAATTGGTTGGTTTCGAACGGACGAAGTAGGTAGTCTGTCGCGCCTGACTTCATTGTTTCCGCAGCTAAGATGCCCTGTTCTTGATCGACAACAGCGATCACAACACCAGCATTGCGCTGCTTCTGATGACATGCCACAAACTCACGCACACACATATCAGGCAAGTTAGAACTCACCAGAGTGATACAAGCACGCTCTTGCAAAAGTGCGCTACGACCAGTGCGGCTGTGTTTTGTCGAATATCCTGCATTCTCAAGTACACCCAACACTGGTTGAGCAAGGTTTTCATTTGGCTCAACCAACAAAATATCTGTTTTCGTCATCATTGAACCTTTACCTTCTCTTGTTGGGGTTGTTTTACTTCTGGGCGATTTTTCGCAATCACACGTTCATTGTCTCGAACCAGTCTTAATGTGACTCGGCGATTTTTGGCTTGTCCGGCTGACGTGTTATTACTGGCGATAGGGTAGCGAGCACCATGGGCACGAATTTCAATCATGCTGCGCTCAGCACCTAGCGCAACAAGGGCATCTGCGACTTGCTGGGCTCGTTGACGTGATACGCTTAAATTTGCAAGCTGAGAGCCTACATTATCGGTGTAACCATCGATCAAAATCTTAGTGACGCGCTCATCGACAGACACATAACTGTATAAGGCGGCCAATGTGTCTGATTGCTTAACACTTAATTGCTTTTGACCAAAATTAAATGGCAGATTGATATCGCGTGCTTGGGAAAACGAAAGCTTAGGCAAACGAGCGCGGCACTGGTTGAAGGACTCCAATGCACTCTGCATTCGGATAGTTGGTAACGTTACAGCGCTAATAGCGGAAGGATTACTTCCGCCAAGTGACAATGTCACCCAACGACCTGAAGCAACTTGCTCCAGTAATGCATCTGCACCATGGCTAAACTTAAACCGATTCGTCGCCAATTTATACTCAACCAACGCCCCATCTTTCGTATAAAGCTCATTAGACCATGGAGCATTCTCACTACTTAGCACCGCGCTATTCCATTTATTGTTGTTATTTCGAACATCTGCAATAAACGAAATTTGGCTATTTGGTTCCGCTAGGAAATAAAACTTCCCCTGTGGAACATTTGAATGCACCAAGTTGCACTTAAACTTATTTCCTTTATATGTCCAATTAGAAAGATCCATGGGTATGGTGATCTTTTCTCCAGCAACTGAAGAATTAGACAAGGTTAATAGTGCAATAGAAAATAAGCTTGAAAATATTATTAAGCCATTTCTGCCTAGGTATATCTTACAAAGCCCTGACATAGAATGGTTAATTAAATATGCCATCAAATTAGGAAGTTTGGCATAGGTAATCATATTAAGACCCTATTCTGAAATATTAAAATTGGTCAACAAACGCCCACGAAAGCAGGGTTCATTCTTACTTAAACTTAATTTGACCAACAAAAAATGGTTTGTATTGCATGAGGTTAGATGATTTTATTATCTTTCAACCCTAAATAGTTGAATTAACACCATCTTAGCTTCCGCTTGTTATATTTTTTATTAACTATTTTATAAGCCACAACCTAACTCTTTTTAAATTTCATTAAAAGTGCATATAGTTACCTACAAATCAACATGTGAACTAAAGTCACAATAATCAAAGTTGACACTAAAGGATCATTAAATTTTATGTATAGACTGGCCGCCATTAAGTTGAAGCAGTTTAGATTGTTAACGCACGGTAAAATATAGATGGAAAACAAAGTTAACGAGCCTATTTCCGACATCAATTTGTTAGATGTAGAATTATTAGGCAAACCTATTCATATCATTCGTGAAAAGCTCGAAATTTTGATTTCAGAATCCTGTTCCAGCCTCACAAATGAATTGCAAAATTGGCTCAGCTCAAACAAAGTCGAAGCGAGCTTAGTTTCTGTCGAGCTGCATCGGTTCTCGCCAACGCTGTTGGATAAGGACCAAACGTCCACTTACCAACATCAAGATGAGGGCATGGTGTATGTTCATGGTGATTCGCAAACTCTGATTAAGTTAGCAGACCGTTTTTACGGCGCAACGACAGAGCGCAGTTCAACCTCATTAACCGCTAGTGATTTACGATTACAAGAACGGATTAGCCGAATCATCACCAATTGGCTCGCTCCTCAAGAAATGTGGCAACTTTGTGAGTATGAAACGCCACGCGGAATTGGCTTACACGCCGAACTTTCCATCGCGTTTGAAGACTATCAGGGCACCATTCACCTCAAGCTAGACAGTGCGATGATTCAAACTCTGATTGAGCAGCTGGAAATGCACAGCGATGCCGATCTGTATCAGCCGTTTTGTCGTTCTTTAGAATCCACCCCCGTTCGTCTCAACGTCGTGCTAAGCAAAAAAACCATGGCGCTCAGTGACGTTGTGGGGCTACAGCCTAACGATATTTTGCCAATAGAGCTTCTAAATACCGTGCCTATCAGCATTGGTCCCCAAACCCTTTTCACTGGTCGTGTTGCCGAGCAAGACGGTCAGCTTGTTTTGATTTTTAACCCAGATAAGGAATCGCAGCGATGAGCGAAGCGCAAGAGAACACAGCATTCGACGCCGATGAATTAAATTTTGATGATTTTCAGTTGGAAGATTTTGAAACTGAGCCAACTTTTAAAGCTGAACCTGTTGCCGAGCGCGATTTGAGTTTCTTCAAGAGCATTCCAGTGACCGTAACACTTGAAGTCGCGAGCAAAGAGATACCGTTAGGTGACTTGATGAAAGCTGGTGAAGGTACCGTCATTGAGCTTGATAAACTCAACGGTGAGCCTCTAGACGTTAAAGTTAACGGGTCGCTAATGGGACAAGCAGAAGTCGTCGTTGTTAACGATAAATATGGACTTCGCCTTATTGATGTACACGACTCCGCACTTAGCGGTGTAGGTCGATAAGTTCGGATGGATTGCGCAATGAATGTTCTGAGTGTTTGTCAGCGTCGACGATCTTTGCTGACGATGGTGGTGTTCGGTTTATTACTGTTTGCACTGCCAACCATGGCGGCGGACAACGGCTTAACGATCCTATCGGTCTCCGACGGCGACACACAACAAGAGTACAGTGTGAAGCTTCAGATTCTGTTGCTCATGACAGCACTCAGCTTCTTGCCAGCGTTTATCCTCATGGCCACCAGCTTTACGCGTATTATCGTCGTATTGGCAATTTTGCGTCAGGCTTTAGGTTTGCAACAAAGCCCACCAAACCGAGTGTTGGTGGGTATTGCTTTGACGCTGACGATTCTAATTATGCGTCCCGTTTGGACTGACATTTACGACAATGCGTTTAAGCCCTATGACAACGGTGAAATTACTTTGGTTCAGGCGTTTTCTGTAGCTGAAAAGCCAGTCAGAAGCTTTATGTTAGCGCAGACGCACCAAAGCTCATTAGAGCAGATGTTACGTATTGCGAATGAGCCAATAGATCAAAATGTTGAAGACATTTCTTTCGCTGTTGTACTGCCAGCATTTGTGATCAGTGAACTCAAAACGGCTTTCCAAATTGGCTTCATGTTGTTTATTCCATTTTTGATCATCGATCTGGTGGTCGCTAGTGTCTTAATGGCAATGGGTATGATGATGTTGTCACCTCTGATCATCTCCCTACCCTTTAAACTGGTCATTTTTGTTCTTGTTGATGGTTGGGCGATGACGGTTGGTACCTTGTCTGCCAGCTTTGGGTGATGGGAGAACATCATGACACCAGAATTAACCGTCACTCTATTCTCTGACGCAGTATGGCTTATCATCTTGATGGTGGCAGTGCTTGTTGTACCTGGTTTGATTGTTGGTTTGTGTATTGCGGTATTTCAAGCCGCAACACAGATTAACGAACAGACACTGAGTTTCTTACCGCGTCTATTAGTCACACTCCTTATGGTGATTTTCGCAGGTCACTGGATGCTGCGAAAAATCATGGAGCTGTTCGATTACCTATTCCACAACATTCCGGGGATGATCGGCTAATGACGATCTCGTTCGCGGAATTGTCCATGATTCTTGGTCAACTTTGGTGGCCATTTTTCCGTGTGGGCGCGGTGTTTATCTCCATGCCTTTTTTCGGAGATGCGCTTATTCCTGTTTGGGTGCGCAGCTTGCTCGCCCTTTCTATTGTGGTGATCACCGCTCCACTGATGCCACCCATGCCAGAAGTCGAACTCTTCTCTATGACGTCTCTGTTTCTTGCTTTCGAGCAAGCAATCTGGGGCGTGATGTTTGGGTTGATTCTGCATATGCTATTCAATGTCTTTACCATGCTTGGTCAAGTCATCTCTCTGCAGATGGGTTTAGGTATGGCGATGATGAATGACCCAGTGAACGGACTTTCGGTCGCCATTCTTGGACGTATTTTTCTGATTTTTTCTACTTTGCTGTTCCTTGCACTTGAAGGACATTTGTTGGTTATCGACATTGTTATTCAGAGCTTTGTCGTTTGGCCGGTCGGCTCAGGTATTACCGCTCTATCTCTTCAAGGCATTATCAACATATTTGGGTGGATGTTTGCCTCTTCACTTGCTTTAGCGCTACCGGCTATCGTGTCCATGCTGCTTGCAAACATCAGCTTTGGTGTGATGAACCGAGCAGCCCCGTCACTTAACGTGTATGCACTCGGCTTCCCGATGACCATGTTATTAGGTCTATTTAGTGTTTTGATTTCAGTATCCGGCGTCCCAAGCCGCTACACCGCATTGGTGCATGACACGATTCGTTTTCTGAACAACTTTATGTTGGGGGGCTCATGAGCGATCAGTCGTCACAAGACAAAACCGAGAAAGCCTCCCCCCAGAAGGTAAAAAAAGCCCGCCAGGAAGGGCAGATTCCTCGCGCAAAAGAGTTCACGACTGCTGTGATATTTTTAGCGGTAGCGCTGTTCTTTTATTCTCAACTGAATGGCATTTGGGAAAGCATCTCGGGCGTATTCCGCTACAACATGACCTTGACTAAAGCGGACTTAGAAAATCCAAAACAGTTGGTCGAGCACCTAGGTCAAAGTTTGGCTGTCATTATTGAGATGCTGTTACCGCTTTTCACGGTGATCATCATTGTGACCTGTGGCAGTAGCATGGTGCTAGGTGGCTGGATGTTTCGACCAGCCAACGTGATGCCAAAGCTAAGCAAGCTCAACCCTATCTCAGGTATTAAGCGCATTTTCTCGACTCGCTCAGTCGTTGAGCTGTTGAAATCGACCTTCAAGGTTTTGGTTATCTTCGGCATCCTCTATGGCTACTTGGACAACCATTTGCAGCCGCTACTTGGTATGCAAAACTTGCCATTGAGCCAAGGTTTTTCTCTGATCATGTCGATTTTGTTCGAAGGTCTACTGCTGATGGGGTTTGCTCTATTACTGTTTGGGGTTATTGACATTCCTTACCAACGTTGGGAACACCTCAAGGAACTACGAATGACCAAACAAGAGCTCAAAGAAGAGTTCAAAAACAACGAAGGTCGCCCTGAAGTCAAACAACGTATTCGACAAATTCAACAACAGTTTGCTCGTCGTAAAATCGACAAAATGGTGCCAACTGCAGACGTAGTGATCACTAACCCGACTCACTACGCCGTCGCATTGAAATATGAGCCATCACTTTCTGATGCGCCATTTGTGGTCGCAAAAGGCGTCGATGAGACCGCAATGCACATTCAACGTATTGCCCGCGAGAACAAGGTCGAGATCATCAACTCGCCACCTCTTACTCGTTCGATTTATCACACCACCGCAATTGAGCAAGCCATCCCAAGCCAGCTCTATATCGCTGTGGCTCACATTCTAACTTACGTTTTGCAATTGAAAGCCTTTCGTAAAGGGGAAGGAAAAGAACCAACACCTTTGCCTCACTTTTCAATTCCAAAGCATTTGCAACACTGATTAACCCGCGTTTACCCAAGGACACGAGAGTATGTTTAACCGGTTAAAACAACTTCAAACTTCCACCAAAGGCTATATGGGAATTCCAATTGTCTTGCTGATGGTTTTGGCAATGGTAATTTTGCCTCTACCACCATTACTGTTGGATGCGCTGTTTACCTTCAACATCGTTTTAGCGATTCTGGTATTGCTGGTCAGCACTACAGCAAAGCGACCACTCGACTTTTCAGTTTTTCCAACCATTTTGTTGGTCGCGACGTTATTACGCTTAACACTGAACGTAGCATCAACGCGTATCGTATTGCTTGAAGGTCACAACGGTGGAGATGCGGCAGGTAAAGTTATCCAAGCCTTCGGTGAAGTGGTTATCGGTGGTAACTATGTCGTTGGTATGGTGGTGTTCATCATCTTGATGATCATTAACTTCGTCGTGATCACCAAAGGTGGTGAGCGTATTTCTGAAGTATCCGCTCGCTTTACCTTGGATGCCTTACCAGGTAAACAAATGGCGATCGATGCCGACCTCAACGCTGGTTTGATCGACCAAGAGACTGCACGTCTGCGTCGTAAAGAAGTCGCGAACGAAGCCGATTTCCACGGCTCAATGGATGGTGCATCTAAGTTCGTTCGCGGTGATGCTGTCGCAGGTTTGCTGATCCTATTCATCAACATCATTGGTGGTATCAGTATTGGTGTATTCGAGCACGGATTACCTGCTTCCGAAGCCTTCAAGACTTATGCCCTACTGACCATTGGTGACGGTCTCGTTGCACAAATCCCATCACTATTACTTGCTACTGCCGCTGCCATTATCGTTACTCGTATCAACGACAGCGACAATGGCATGTCAGAAACCATGCATAAGCAGTTACTGGCAACACCAGCAACTTTGTTCACCGTTGCTGGCATTATGGTGGTGATTGGTATCGTACCGGGCATGCCTCATTTGGCATTTTTCACCTTTGCTGCAGTATTGGCATTTGCTGGATGGCGACAAAGTAAAAAGCCCGTTCAAGACCCACAAATTGACCAAGTAGAAGCGCTTTCTCATGCAATGCAAGAAGAAGAGACCACGCTAACTTGGGATGATATTCCACACGTTCACACTTTGTCTCTTGCCCTAGGTTACCGCTTAGTACATTTGGTCAACAGAGAACAAGGTGCACCTTTGGCACAGCGTATTCGTGGTGTGCGTCGCAACCTCTCTGAACAAGTGGGTTTCTTACTGCCTGAAGTCCGTATCCGCGACAACTTAAGCTTAAAGCCAAATCAATACACCATCGCTCTAAATGGTGAAGTGATTGAACAAGGCTTTATCGAACCAGAACGCTTAATGGCAATTGCTGTTGGTGAAACCTATGGCGAAGTTGATGGTATTTTAGGAAGCGATCCCGCTTACCAATTGCCAGCCGTTTGGATTGAACATCAAGACAAAGCCAAAGCCCTGAATATGGGTTATCAGGTGGTTGACGATGGTACGGTAATCGCCACCCACATCAGCAAGATCATGAAGACCAATTTGGCAGAGTTGTTTACGCACGATGACGTAGAAGCCATGACTCAACGCCTTACAGCACAAGCGCCAAAACTGGCTGAAGCGTTAGCGGCAGCATTAACACCAGCCCAGCAACTTAAGGTTTATCGTCAGCTTCTGCTTGACCAAGTGCCACTAAAAGACATTCGCACCATCGCCAATACCATGTTGGAATCATCGGAAAACACCAAAGATCCAATTTTGCTTGCTGCAGACGTACGTTGCGCACTCAAACGCACCTTGGTCAACTTAGTTGCTGGTCAGAAAAACGAGTTGAACGTCTACGCCTTGTCTGACGAACTCGAACAGATGTTGATGACATCACTGCAACAAGCACAAGCAGCAGGTACGGTCATGCTAGACAGTTTCCCGATCGAACCAAACATTCTTGGACAGTTCCAACAGAATTTACCCTTGATTCGTCAACAACTTAAGCAACAAGGTCTACCACCAATTTTACTGGTGATGCCTCAACTGCGACCATTGCTGGCACGTTATGCCCGCACCTTTACCCAAGGGTTGGCAGTACTGTCTTACAATGAAATTCCAGAAAACAAACAAATCAACGTGGTAGGTAACCTTGGATAATCTCATCTCAAACAAAGCGATGTACGACTATTTGTGTTGCCTTGCTGAGGAACACATTGTCACGGAAGACGATAAACTGGTGTTTGATGCACTCAAACACAATGACATTCAGCATGCGTGTCAGGCAATTCGTGAGACGAAAACAGGAGAGGTGGAATACCAACACCTCACATTACGTTTTGGGTCACGTGGTGAGCAGAGCGTGTATCAATTTGAACTTTCTGAGCAAATGCTGTTTTGCTTAGATCTTTACAGCTTGTATCTCGCGCTTCGCCAAACTCAATTTCAGTTGGAAGCGTTTCATCCCGATTTGATCAGCAACGTGGTCGTGCCAATTCATGTTGATGCGTTGCTTTGGCAGCCTGGCGCGCACTTTCTTGAGCAAATGATTCAGTTTCACAATGCAGGATTTCAACATGTCGTGCCATCTCTGCAAGCAGATAAAGCGCTCTGCTTACACGAACGCGTTGGTACTTTGGTTGAGCAGCTCAAAGAAAACGCCTTTGCACTCTGGTTCGAGATCGCGACAAATCAAATTCACTTTGAGCATATTGTGGATTTCGAGCCAGACATGATTAAGTTATCTGTGACGATAGAAAACAAAGAAGATCAACATGCGTTTTTGCCTATTGCTCGTTTCCTACGTCGCAATCAATTTCCATGGGTAGCAGGGCGTGTCGCAAGCCAAGTAGAACTCAACCGCTACCGTTTATTAGGCGCGAGTTACTATTTCGGATACTTCAGCGATATTCCTACGTCACTGTCTTTTCAATCGTTTGATGGCGAATAAAATAAGAATGCCGTAGAACAATAAGGGCGAATTCTAAATTTAGAGTTCGCCCTTTTTTATACCCAGTCGTGTCGAGACGATGGGTTCAGCGAGGTTGATTTGTTTTGTAAACATGAAGGACTTAGTTTGTAGATGCGATGGCGATTTAACGGTCTACTGGGTCTAAATCAGCGATTTTCTGGAATGGGCATCACCAAAAACCATCAAAATGAGCCATTTGGAAAAAATATTTAACTTTCTAATTAATCATTAAAACCAATTAACCGCCTCTTGTTAGTGAGCAGGGAAATTCCCGAGGCCTGAAAAGATATTGAAAACCAAGGAGACTTACGATGGCTTTATCTATGCACACTAACTACGCTTCACTTGTTACGCAAAACACGCTGAACAACACAAATGGTCTATTAAACACTGCAATGGAGCGTTTGAGCACAGGCTTCCGTGTTAACTCAGCGGCTGACGATGCTGCAGGTCTGCAAATTGCTAACCGACTAGAAGCACAAACTCGTGGCATGAACGTAGCAATGCGTAACGCACAAGACGGCATCTCAATGATGCAAACTGCGGAAGGCGCGATGGACGAAATGACTAACATCGTGTACCGCATGAACGACCTAGCAACACAGTCGTTGAACGGTTCAAACAGTGCTACTGACCGCGCGTCTCTTGATAAAGAATTCCAAGAGCTAACTAAAGAACTTAACAACATCGTTGACAACACTAAGTTCGGTGGTCAAAACCTTCTTAAAGGCGGCGGCTTCGGTGCAGGCGCAGTATCATTCCAAATCGGTTCATCTTCAGCTGAAACACTATCTGTAGACGCAAGTACTGGTATTGGTGAAATCACTACTATCCTAGCTGACGCAGCAATCACTGACGGTGTTGGTGACGCAGCTAAAGCGAAAGCAGCTCTTGATAAAATCAGTGGCGCTGCTGGTCTAGTTGAAAAGATTGGTTCTTCTCGTGCAGACTTCGGTGCGAACATCAACCGTCTAGAACACACTATGACTAACCTTGGTAACATGGTTGAGAACACTACTGCAGCGAAAGGCCGTATCATGGATGCAGACTTCGCAGCAGAATCTTCAAGCATGACTAAGAACCAAATGCTTATGCAAGCTGGTACAACGGTTCTTTCTCAAACGAACCAACTGCCTGGTATGGCAATGTCGCTACTACGTTAATAGTCCCCTTCTATTAACTAAAAAGTTACAACATTTAGTTCGTCTGAAAGCTCTAAGCCTCCCATTCATCCGGGAGGCTTTTTTCGTTCACATAGGGTTGATTTATACCTATACCCAAGTGACTTCAAGATGCAGGACTCAGAGCGTTGTCATTGATTCGAGAGCAAGGAAAACAACACAGTGTAATAGCCAGCTCTTTCCAAGTTGTTTGATGCGGCCATTTGTTTGACTAAAAAAGCGAGTCAAAGACACGCTCCCAAAGAGCACTCTTTGTAAATAGTAAGGGACCTTGGCTTGTATACTTTGTTGTCGATTCCTGATTTAGACCCACTAAACCTTTAAATCGCCGCCGCGTCTACAAACCAAGTCAGTCTCGCTGAACCTAGCATCTCGAGGTTACTTGGGTATAAATGAAAAACCGCCACGAAAAGATTTATTAACGACGAATGTAGATACTACTTGCACCATTATTTTGATTGGCAGGGACACGAAATCCAGCTTTGAGCATGGTGTTGATCAGCACCTTATTAAACAGCTCAAGCTCCGCAGATTCCGCGCCATGAGTCGGATGGTAAGATTTAAGCTCAGGGAATCGCGAAACCGCTTCAATACGAATACTCGCCAACTCCTCAGCATTAATACTCTGTTTACTGCGTAGTTTGGTTCCAATGAAGGCTTCGTATGCGCGGGCACACTTCATAAGTCTAAAAACAAAATCATTCATTACTGTCGTTCTTTTTTGGATCTAATTGAGGAATAGCCGGACGTTAGCAACCACAAAAATTGCAGGGGCATAAGATAGCAAAAACAGTTCTCTTATTAGGGTCAGAAAAATCTGAAACACTTAGCAGTAAACCCCGAAATCCGCTCACTATGCGTACAGCCTCATAGCCTCGTTTTCTCCTCTCGATACCCAACTTATTCTCACTCAACCAAGCCTCTCAGGTTACTCGGGTATTGCGTTAAATCTTTGCCTAATTTTGGTCGCCTCTTCTATTTGGGAAACCCCAAGAGTATTCGGGGGAAGAGCGGAACCAACAGGTGGAAAACCCGCTTCCTCCCAACCACACAAAATCATCGTAATGCATTGTTTTATATAGACTTAAACATTAGGCACGCATCTTGCGATAGACAATTTATTAGTGGCACTGCGACAGCTCGCAGTGCCAACCACAGATGAGAGAGGGAGCGACCTCATGAGTTCGTTAGATCCAATAAGCATGGCAACCCAATTCGCCACGTTAGATGTTCAACCATTTCAGCAACGCTACAAGCTACAAACAGACAAGTATCAATCTCAATTAACGGCGTTGGGCAAAGTAGAAACTGCTCTGCGTGACTTCCGCACCGCCGTTAAAGAGATGAACAGCAGCACCAACAGCGTTATCAAAAACAAAGCTACGACATCTCAAGAAGGCTTTTTTACTGCTGATGCCGATGCTAAAGCTTTGGTGGGTAACTATCAGATCTTCGTTGAGCAAGTTGCAACCTCACACCAGATCTCTACGGGTATGCCTACGAGCTTGGATGCATCGACAGAAATCCCTGCTGTGGGTTCTTTAGATTTCACCATCAACGGTGAAAGCATGAGCTTGGACTTATCAACCGTTGATAGCGACGGTGATGGTAAAGCAACCATGACCGAGCTGGTTAGTGCAATCAACAACGATGCCGATAACCCTGGCGTTAACGCCACACTTGTGCGTTCTAATGGTCAAACTCACTTCATGTTATCTAGCACCAAAACAGGTGTCGCAAACACAATCAATGTGAGTGCATCGGGTACTGGTGAAGCATGGTTTGAAAATGCTTTCACTAGCACGACTGAGATTAGTAAACCTCAAGACGCTGTCATTTGGCTTGGTGCAGAAAGCAGTGGTCTAAAGCTAACTAACGCAAGTAATACTTTTGAAGGCGTGATTGATGGTGTCGACCTCACAGTAACAAAAGCGCAAAAGTCAGGTGAAACACCGATTGCACTTGAAGTGGGCACAGATTCAGAAGGCACAAAAGAACAAGTTGATAAGTTTGTTGAAGCATATAACTCATTGATTTCAACCATCGACGAATACACCAAAACAGGCGGCGAAGATCAAGCACGCGGCGTACTTGCTAGTGATCCAACCATGCGCTCTATCGAAAGCCAAGTTACGAGCCTAGTTCGTGGTGAATACGGCGGCATGCGTTTGAGTGAAATCGGCATTACGTTAGACCGTTCAGGAAAAATGAAAGTCGATCAAACCAAGTTCAACGAAGCTCAAAAGAGCAACAGTGCCGCACTAGAATCCATCTTTAACGGCGATGGTGCACTTCTAGATTCACTGGATGACATGGCTGAACCTTTCCTGAAGTTCTCTTCTGGCACATTCAAATCTCGCAAAGATGCACTACAAGCCAACCTTGGACGCATCGAAGATAAGCAAACCACGTTAGAGCGCAAGTACGAGATGTCGTACAAACGCTACATCAAACAATTTACCCAAATGAACACGTTAATGACGCAAATGAACCAAACCCAGTCGTTGTTTGGTTAAGGCTTTAGGAGAACTACTCATGCTCATGGATTCCGGCTACGACTCGTACCAGCAAGTCGATCTTGATGCGCAAGCTGCATCAGCAAACCCACATCAACTCGTTGTCATGTTAATCGACGGCTTACTCGATGAAGTTGAACGCATACGTGGTCACCTAGCTGCCAACCGACTTGCGGAAAAAGGCGCAAGCATTAACAAATGCATGAACATCCTCATTGGATTAAGCAGTGCTTTAGATGAAGAGAACGGCGGTGAAATTGCTGATAACTTACGTCAACTTTACGACTTCTGCCAAGTAGAGCTGTTCTACACCAGCGTACAAAACGACACATCACGTTTAGACAACGTTGAACGTGTCATGGGTAACATTCGAGAAGGTTGGATGAATTTTGGACAGCAAGCATAAAGTGTCGCCAGAGCGATTTCGCCACTTGTCAAAACTGATCCAAATCGCCACTAAAACGGCTGATTGGCGAGCTCTCAAGCGCTACGACTTACAGTTGCGAGAGCTGCTTATTAGCCACAAGCCATTCTTGAAAGATCCAAAACTGGCGCCGGAAATCCAACGAGCGAAAGCAGTGCACGCGAGTGCTTTTACTACGTTGGAAAAAGCCACCAGCGAGCTAGAGCAAGAAATGAGTTCGGTGAGTAACCAGCAAGAGCGAGCCATGGCGTATCAACTTGCAATGACCATGGAGCTAACACAATGATGGTAACCAATTCAATTTCTGGCGGTGTTGCTTCTCAGCCAACGCAAGATGGGAAAGTAATGCACGCACGATCCGAGCAAGGGTTTTCTGCATCATCTTCTCAAACTCAGCAAGAAGCGCTATCCGGTCACGTTCCTGTACCCGGCTTTCGTTTGAATGCACAAGCGTTGCCTAAAGCGCCTGCCGATACAGAAACAACCGAGCAAGGTTCAAGTTCTGAAGATGCCTCGGTGGATGCCCTACTCAGTTCTCAAGCTCCAGCGACACCAGCCAATTTAGCAGCTCAAGCACAAGCTCTGATGCAAGGCATGGTGAAAGCAGTCGGCAAACAAGGCGAATCTGGTCAAGTTACGACCAAAGCGATAAATGGCTCAACGCAAGTAACCAGTACGGCAACTCAACCACACTCTACACTGGGAGCGGCGACGCCAACGTCAGAGAATCAAAGCATAGCTAAAGCTAGCGCCACAAATCAGGTCAAAGTATCTGCAGCAGATTTGCAAACACTCCTTAACCAGCCAGTTCAGGGACAGCCTTTGACGGCTAATGCGCAAGTGCAGTCACCGACAGCTCATGCGGCGCACACCAATCCTACGACGCCGCTCGCAGCAACCCAAGCTCAGGGGTCGGAATGGGCGGCAGTTCGTGTCGATACCAGTTCTGGTAAATGGGGTGAGCAGATGATGCAGGTACTTCAAGACCGCGTGACGTTGCAAGCACAGCAGAACCTGCAAGAAGCCAAGATTCGTCTCGATCCGCCAGAACTCGGTAAGTTGGATCTATTGGTTCGTGTCGAGGGAGATCGCTTAAGCGTGCAAATCAACGCTAATAGCGCCGTAACACGCGAAGCATTGATGCAAGTTTCAGAACGCTTAAGAACGGAACTTCAAGAGCAAAACTTCGTTCATGTCGATGTCAATGTCGGCTCGGATCAAGGTCAAGAGCGACACGCGCATGATGGCAACCAAGAAGAGGCATCTATCTTTGCCGCTCGCGAATCCAACACCTTTCAATCTAATACAACAACAAACTATTCAGAGCATTGGCTAAACACTCAAGCCTAATGAATCACCGAGGAAAAAGGTTATGACCAAACAACAAATGATCGCCCTGTTTATCGCCATGATCATCACCAGTGCCCTCGTTTCCGGAGTCACTGTGATTGGTGGTATTTGGTATCTAAACAAAAGCGCACAGTCAGTATCATCGGCGTCCAGTTTCAACGATTATTTAGAGGACTCCCCACTGGCTTTTCTAGCGGTCGAGCAACCAACGAGTAAAGGACCAAGCTTCCATCCGTTGGAGAGAGTGGTATTGACTATCAAAGGTAAAAAACAAACGCACTTTGTAATGTTAGAGCTAGCCTTAGAAACACGTCGCCCTGAGCGCATCAAAAGCATCGATGACTACATGCCTATGGTGCAGAACTCATTGCTTAAGCTATTCAGCGATAAAACATTCGATGAGCTACAACAAACAGGTGCTATCGACACTTTGCAAAGTGAGGTGAAAGAAACCTTGCTACTGGCATTCGCAAAAACTGACATCGTGCGTGATATCGATGATGTTCTGCTAACCAAATACGTTGTGCAATAACGGGGCACAACTATGTTGGAGATGAACTTACAGGAAAGTTATACCGAGACGGAGGAAGTGAACACGCCGTCTCGCCCGATTGACGAGAATGCACTATTGCAGCGTCATCAGATCATGGTCAAACGTGTTGTGAACCAACTGCGTGTTCATGCAACGTCTCATTGCAGCATCGAAGACATGCAACAAATTGGTCTGATTGCTCTTGTTGAAGCGGGTCGTCGTTACGGGGATGTGGAAGATCCACACTTCCCTGCTTTCGCCGTTTGCCGTGTTCGTGGTGCCATTCTCGATGAGCTACGCCGATTGGATTGGCGATCGCGCAAGACACGTCAGCAAGCGCATGAGCTGAACGACGTAACCCGAGATCTCACTCGTGCTCTTGGCAGAATGCCCACCGATGCCGAGATCATCAAAGCCCTCGGCACCGATGAGAAAGATTACTACAACCGTCAAAACGCGGCGCTTGCAGGCGAAATGCAAAGTCTCGATCAGTTGATGGAAAGCGGTAATGACAGCCACTTTGGTGGTCAATATGACGGTATGGAACATGAACATATACGTCGTAGCTTAGAGAGTGCTCTTGGCAAAATGCCAAAACGAGACCAACTGTTGCTGACCTTGTTTTACCAACACGAACTCAACCTACATGAAATCGCGCTCGTGCTCGACCTGACACCACCTCGCATCTGTCAGTTGCACAAACAAGCGCTTAAACAACTTAACCAATTAATGTCCTCTTAGGAGTCACGAGATGCAAAAGTTTTTTGGAGCCATTACTGTCCTGTTGTGTGTCTTCGGCGGATACATGTGGGCAGGCGGTAATCTGGGTGCAATCTGGCAGCCCGCTGAATTTATGATCATCATTGGTGCCGCTGCTGGCTCACTGATCATTGGTAACCCTCCGCAAGTCTTGAAAGAAATGCGTCAGCAATTGCGCGCAACCATTTCAGGTCCTGACGAAGAGTATGAATACTACATGGAGTTAATGGCGCTGCTTAACAATCTACTAGAGACTGCTCGCAGCCGCGGTTTTAAGTTTCTCGATTCACATATTGAATCACCAGAACAGAGCTCTATGTTCCTCGCTTATCCAAAAGTAAGTGACGACCATCGTCTTATTTCTTTCATTACTGATAATTTACGTTTAATGGCAATGGGACAAATGTCGCCTCATGAATTAGAGGGACTGTTAGAACAAGAAATCGAAGCAATTCAAACCGAAATGCTGTTACCATCGCGCTCTATGCAACGCACCGCAGAAGCACTTCCTGGGTTCGGTATTCTTGCTGCAGTTGGTGGCATCATCATTACCATGCAAGCCATTGATGGTTCAATTGCCCTAATCGGTTATCACGTTGCTGCTGCCCTCGTCGGTACATTCATTGGTATTTTTGGTTGTTACTGTTGTTTAGATCCACTCAGTAACGCCATGGCTCAGCGAGTGAAACGAAACATGACGGCTTTCGAATGTGTGCGTGCCACTTTGGTCGCTTACGTTGCGAAAAAGCCAACATTGCTCGCTATCGATGCTGGTCGTAAACACATTCAGTTAGACATCAAACCTACTTTCAACCAAATGGAGAAGTGGCTATCTGAACAGGAGGGATAATGCAAAAACAAGAGCATGTGGTGTTCAAACGCGTCAAAGCACACAACCATGATGAGTTTCATGGTGGCGCGTGGAAGGTCGCGTTTGCCGACTTTATGATCGCTTTGATGGCGCTGTTTCTTGTACTTTGGGTCATGCAGGTGGTCGACAAGGAAGAGCGCAAAGCCATTATGGCTCACCTTCATAGCTCGAGTGTCTTCGATAAGAGTTACGGTAACCCTTTCGATACCTCGCAAAGTATCTCTCCAATCGACTTGGCACAGGACTCTTCTGTGCCAAGTAAACACAACTCGAATCATGTCGTGAGCTCGTACTTCCAAGGTGATGGCGATGGTCCAGAAATCGACTCGCTGATCCCTGGTAACTTCGATACACAAGAGCAACTTGCTCTACTGGCGAAAGTCATCGATGAAGTGGTAGGTCAAATCAGCGCGCAAGGTAACGTCAACGTAACCATTACGCCACAAGGTCTACGTATCGCACTGCAAGATGATTACAAGCAGCACATGTTCAGTCGTGGTGGCGCGGAGTTGACCCCTTTCTTTGAAGATTTACTGCTTGCGCTTGCACCTGTGTTTGAACGCATCAGCAACCCATTGATCATCAGTGGTCATACTGACTCTACACCTTTCAAAAAGCACTTTGGTCGACAATCAAACTGGGCATTGTCCGCATCTCGTGCCGACGTTGCGAGAAAAACACTTGTTGAGGGTGGCATGCCTGATGAGCGAGTCATGCAAGTCACGGGGATGTCCGATCGTGCACTGCTTAACCCAGATGAACCAGATTCAAGCGAAAACCGCCGTATAGAGTTGTTTATTCTCACTACGCCCGCTGCTCAGGTTTTAGAAACCTTCTTCGGAGACCAGCAAGACAGTGAGCTAGAAAAAGCAAAACAGAAAGCGGAGTTTAACCAGCCAGTGATAAGACAAGAAGTGATTCGTTATTCTGTTGAATCTGACAATCAAAAAGCCAAGATTCAAGACCTCTAAACCCAAAAAGGTCACCAGTTTCATTCCTTCTGCGTGACCTTTTTTTTCCCCAATATCATGATTGCAGTAATTGTTTAGTTGAGTTCGATATGCCATTACCCGCGGCCAATAAGCCTAACAATGATTCGCTAAAGAAAGCGTTCCTTTGGCTAATCGTTTTTGATTATCTATTGCTGGGATTCTTTCTTACTCAGTTATCAAGTTTGAGCCTGAATAGCGGTACCATGATCAGTTTGCTGCTCGTTGTTTACAACGTCTTGCTGGTCTCATTCTGCTACCAGCGCACCAGCAATCATGACTCCTACATCATCTATCCAGTGTTATCTGCAACCTTGTTGGCGTTTGTCTTCTTCCTGTATTTTTTCTTTTTGGTATGAACTCGGGGCTATTGTCTCACGAGTTTTCGCCCTCTTAATCGCAGCATCGCCAAAGGAATATCAACCAAGTGGCACCATTTGTACGTTTTTAATCGCGTGGCTTTTTAGCGGAGTCGCACAATCAGTGATCGTTCCAACCTCAATCCGACTTGTTTTCGAATAGACCGCAAGCACGTCAATACAAGCTTCTTCATGTTCTACTTGCGAAGGATTGGCACGGATAAAATCACGAATTTTGTCCACATAAATGGGATGTTCTGAGTACAAGCTCGCGAGCTTTTTTCTACCAATATACGTATGTTGATTTGCGTCTCCGATTGGGAATAACACGCCTTTATGTCCCCGCTCTAAATGGTAATTACAGTTGTTGCAGCTCTTCACCTGAGCGAGAGTTAACGTATTTTCTTCATCCTTGAAAACTTTGATATTGGTTTGGGTTTGATTAAGAGCAGCGCTACTTTTTGTGTCGGCTTTTGAATATTCAATCTGTCCGACCAAGCTGGCTTTTTTACTGACTAAGAATGCCGTATCAACCCCTGAGGCACTAACAAGATGACTGTCGACGGGCTTAGCGCTCGAGCATCCATTGAGAATAGCTAGTCCAAAGAGAAGAGTGAGTCCAAAGGGAAGAGTGAGTAGTTTTGATTTCATATCTGAATCCTTATTGAATGGGATAAGTGATACAAAAAGAATAAGTAAACCCATACAGGATTAATTGTCATTGCATGCCTAAGTACATTGAGCAGACATAAAAAAGCCCAGTATCAAACTGGGCTTATATTCAGTTTTTGGGCTCGAAGACGTTACTCAGCATCCATGCGTTGCTTCTCTTGCACATATGCTTTTACGATTTTCTCTGCGGATAAGTCGATATCTTCAAGAGAAGTGTGACAACTTAGCACTGAGAACAACATGGTTTTCAGCCCTTTGTAACCCGAAGTAGAAGGGTAAAGCGTTCCTTCTTGCTGTAGTCGATGGACCACGCGTGCTGTCAGTTCGTTACGATACGCCTCATCCCCTTCACCAAACTGTGCGGAAAAACGGTTGGACACAACATCATTCAAAATAGTAATGCCATCTACCGTTGAAAGCCTTTCTGCCATATGTTGTGCAAGCGAAGTACAACGATCAACATGCTCTTCAATGCCCTGTTTGCCAAGCGATTTAAACGCAGCGTAGACAGGTACACCACGTGCACGACGCGAAGCACCAATGCCAAAATTAATGGCATTACGATCTGGTTTATCCATCGCATCGTTCAGGTAATCCCCCATATTGCTGCCTCCCATCGCTTGAGCCAGCAAACCTGCATCCTTCACAATGACCATGCCCGAGTCATAAGGCATGTTGAACCACTTATGACCATCTGTATCGATGGAATCGACTCTTTCAATACCATCAAGAAGGTAACGATGTGTTGCACTTGCAGCCGCCCACAAACCAATCGCACCATCAACGTGTAACCATGCATTGCCATGCGCAGCGACAGCGTCAGCAAGCGCGTGGAAAGGATCGAAAGCGCCAGAGTCGATACAGCCCGCTTGCGCACAAACTAAAGTTGGTCCTTCAAGTGCGGTGATCGTTTCCATTAAGTTGTCTGGAATAATGCGTAAGTTGTTGTCTGTCGGTACCTTAACAATGTTTTCCAAACCAATACCGATCATTGAAAGAGCACGCTTAATCGTTGAGTGAATTTGATCACTTACAACCACATTAATGCGCGGCGCACCATACATACCTTGAACAGCCACGTCCCAACCTGCACGTTGCAATAGCGCATTACGAGCAGTGATAAGGCTGGTGTAAATTGCCTCTTGCGCGCCAGAAGTAAAGCCAATGCCAGAGTTAGGCGCTAAACCGAGTAGTTGAGTCATCCATTCAGCGGCCGTCTCTTCAACCACTGATAACGCAGGGCTAGCAACGTAATACGGCACGTTTTGGTCCCACGCGCTTACTAGCCAATCTGCCGCTAATGATGCAGGGAAAGAACTACCAATTGCATAACCAAAGAAACGAGGACCACCTGTTGCAATCAGACCGGCATCGACGCTCTTAACCATCTCATCAATCACCGCAGATGGATCCGTTGGCGTAGTTGGCAGCGCACCACCAATCGCCTTTCTCAGTTCCTGGGATGTCACACATTTGTCGACAGGTCGTTCATTTAAAGACTCTAAGTACTCGACGGCGTGCTCGAAGGATTGGGTAAGCGGTGAACGGTACTCATGGAATCGATGGGACATTTTCGTTTCTCTCTCTTTAGTTTCGATGCCCTTCATCTTATTGATTGAGAGAAATATAAATTGTCATCCTGTGCCACAAGGTGGAATTGATGACCCTAACTGAAAAGCACATTTGCGCCACATCCCAAACCTCAAGTTTTGCGGTAAGCAGAAGGCGTCATGCCTATTTTCCGACGAATAAAACGAGTGAAATTGGCGGTATCGGCATAGCCCAAGGATGCTGCAATGGTCGTGATAGAAAGAGTGGAATTTTTGAGCAGAGATAAACTGCGCTCAAGCAGCAATGATTCCATCACTTGGCTGTACGTCACCTCACAATCATGCAGGCGTCGCTGTAACGTTCGTTTATGAATACCCAAAATTTGAGCCGCTTCCAAAATGGAAAATCGCCCAAAAGAAATATAGGGAAGAATCGCAAAACCAAACGAGGAAACAAACGAGGTTGGCACTTCACTGAGATCGGTACTCCCATCAAATCGCCCTTTGTTCGGCATACAAATCGTCTTGTTTAACACGGCATCATCAAGCTGGATACCCGTTGCCGCTCGGTTGGTGTAAAACTGCACATGCTTTAATTGCCGGCAATCAAAGAAGCGTTCCATATTGGTGCTCTTCACACTCACACTTACGGTTTGCTGCCGATAGTTTGCAAGTGCAGCAACCAGTTCATCCATAAAAATGAGACTAAACATCTCAGCATATTGATACCAAGGTTGGTTTTCCCCATCTTTGTACCTCGCAAACCATATGCGATCGTGGTATTGCTCCAAGCCAAGGCGTGTATTGTTCGAATATCGGCGCATCGAATGACAGAATACCTCAATGGCTTCAGCGACCGTCATTGTCGGCGTAAGGGCTAACTGTGCTAACACTTTGGGCACATACAAATCGCGACACAAGGTCCAAATGGTGTGAATAAATTCGTCGGTGGGGCAAGACTCTCCGAACGCTAACAGCAGATTTCTAAGTATGGTTTCGGGCAGAAACTCAACATCTGACATTTGAATGTCTTCAGGGGCTTTGCTTACTTTAATAAGCTGATGCACATCGATATTACTGTTGTCGAAAAGCGCTGCCAGATCGTGAACCCACTCTGTTCGAACAAGAGGAACGCCCTCAAATACAACCGTCATTCTCTTCCCTTTGCAATCATTCAAAAAGCCGAAAGGTAAAGAAAACACCATCGCTTGTCTTGTCATTTGGCGACAACGCAGTGATTCAAACAGCAAACTTATCTACCAGTTCTTAATATACCCAAGTACAAGAACAAAAAAGGAAGCATATTTGCTTCCTTGTTGCTTATCTGTAGATATGGCATTGACGCTCATTAAGCCAGCACATACTCGCTTATCATCTTGTTGAATGAGATTAGGTCGAACGAGCCTTTTATCTCAAAGCGCACTCGCCCAACCTCACTGAGAAAGAACTCAATTTCACAGTCTAAATCGAACGTGCCTGATGTCTCAATCGAGAAAGCATTTATCTTGCTATAAGGAAGCGACGTGTAATCCACTTTTGAGCCAGTGATACCCTGAACGTTAGCAGCGATAACACGCTTGTTGGTGAACACCACTTGGTCACGGACGGTTTTAAAGCCAGCAAAAACGGTCTCACCGTCAATTAAGAACTTGTGAAAATCGTCGCGAACTTTAGAGACTTCTATTGGCTTAAGCTTGAATACCGAGGAACTGTCAAAATCGATCATGGCATTACCTTGTGTTTGAATAAGTAGAGTGACGACTCCATTAATAGCAAAGTCTCTACAACGAACCTACTCATATTCATCACTTTTCTAACTCCATCTCGTTTTTGGGTTTCCAACGGCTTATTTCCATCCTTGTCGCCACTGCTGTGTATCTTTTAGATCATGCCAATCTAATTCATGCTCTCGCTTGGTCATAACCGCCTCAATCACACACCTCACGACATTGCCCTCTTCATCAAACTCCATTTCTGAAATGATAAAGTGCTTTTCTTTATTTACGGGTTGTGCCGCCGTCCATTTACTACGAAGCAATTTCTTAGGATGAATCCGATTCATAACGCCCTGCCATTCATACAAAAAACCTTGCTCTTCTTACGTATAAAGAGACAAATGCAATCACTTTCAAGACAAGAAATTATTTTTGAAAAATTACGCTTTTTTCGATTGGTTTGATCTGTTTTTGCTGCGGTTCCTGTTAGTTTGAAAATTCGTTCAAACACAACAAATCAGACAACAACAATGAAAAAAACAACATTATTACTTGCTTCCGTAGCACTTGCAGTTTCTGGCGTCGCTCAAGCCGACAAGCTAGAAGACATTCAAAAATCAGGAACATTGCGTGTCGGTACAACTGGCGATTACAAACCCTTTTCTTACTATGACGGCAAAAGTTACTCTGGTTACGATATTGATGTCGCGAAACACATCGCCGAGCAGTTAGGCGTAGAGCTAAAGCTGGTTCGTACTACTTGGAAAGACCTGCTGACAGACCTTAACCAAGACAAATATGACATCGCGATGGGCGGTATTACACGTAAGATGCAACGTCAATTGAATGCAGAACAAACTCAGGGTTATATGACGTTTGGCAAGTGTTTCTTGGTCGCAAAAGGCAAAGCCGAGCAATACAACACGTTGGATAAAGTAAACCAAGCATCCGTTCGTGTAGGCGTTAACATCGGTGGCACCAACGAGAAATTCGCCGATGCAAATCTGCAAGATGCTAGCTTTACTCGTTTCGAAAATAACTTAGATGTGCCGAAAGCTGTCGCTACGGGCAAAGTGGATGTGATGGTTACCGAGACACCTGAAGGTCTATTCTATCAAGTCACCGATGAGCGTTTAGAAGCCGCACGCTGTGAAGACCCGTTCACCAAAGGTCAATTTGGTTACCTTATCCCGAAAGGCGAACAGCGCTTATTAAATACGGTGAATTTCATCATGGACGACATGAAGCTCAAAGGCATTGATGATCAATTTATGCACCACAACTCACTGAAGTAATTTATTAGCCGGCTTTTCTAAGCCGGTTTTTCTTGCTTCTTTTAGCACTTAACGCCATATTGTAATGCTGCGCTAATTTTACCGCACTAACCATCTCCTGATGGTTCTAATATCAACCATGATTAATAGGTAAAATATGAAATTCTCAAGCACGCTCCCTCAAGCTCATGAACAGCTTCTAAAAAAGATTCTTGCGGTATTTACTGCCGACCAACGCATCCTCGGCATTGGAGCGAGTGGCTCTTATGCTTCTGATTCAATGGATAAATACAGTGATTTGGACTTGGTTATCGCCATCAACCCTGATGATGTAGAATCGGTGATGACAGAACGCTTTGCACTTATCGACAAGGTAGAAGGACAAGTCGCGGCGTTCACTGGTGAGCACGTGGGAGAACCAAGGTTGGTCATCGCGATTTACGCACCTGATGCCATTCACGTTGATTTCAAATTTGTCGCACTGCAGGATGCAGCAGTACGCGTGGATCATACAAAAGTACTTTGGGAGCGCGATGGTCAATTATCGCAAGTCTTCACCACTTCGCAGCCCCATTACCCTCAACCAGATCCGCAATGGATTGAAGACCGCTTTTGGATTTGGGTCCATTATGGCGCGACCAAAATTGCGCGTGGTGAGTATTTTGAAGCAGCTGAGTTCTTGTCTTTCCTTCGTTCGGTTGCCATATCACCACTGGCTTTACAGCAACAAGGATTAACCCCTTCAGGTGTAAGGAAGATTGAATCCCGTTTGCCTAAGTTTAGTGAACAGTTAAAGCAGACCGTTGCAATGCCAGAACGCGACGCCCTTATTCCCGCATTCCAAAAGATCATTGAACTCTACTTAGCATTGCGAGAAAACGAGCAGGTCAGTATCAAACCACAAGCCCAACAGCTTTGTATGGATTATTTTACCCAAGAGCTAATGGGTAAGTAGAAACAGTAAAGGGGATAGTCATATCCCCTTTTTGTTGTACCCTCACGCTGTGCTGTTACTCACGCCACCGTTGTTGTTCAAAGCCTTATAGTGAATAAAAGTAGCATGGTCGCTGAATGCAGAGGCGTCACTAAAAAGTGGTGGGCACTTAATAAAACTTCCTTAACTTGAGAACCGTCGCCTCAACATCTCGAAGCTTACGTAAACGAACGCTGAGAAAGCTCTGATTGATACCCACCGTTTCAGTGGCTAAGCGCTGGCTTTTTCCTTCGACTAAGTGCATTCGAAGTGCTTTTATTAATACTGCTGAGCGAATTTTAGTAAGCTGAATCAATAACATCAGTTGTTCTTCTGAAACTTGACCTCTTCTAAGTGCCATCACCTTTTCTCCTTGAGCGCAGAGTTTAAATTGCCTTATGAATAGTCAAACTTTTTAATTTCGGTATTGGCGTAAGAACTCGCCGAAACCAAGATCCCCGGTCCAAAAATTAATCGCGTGTTCAACGCCTTGGCTGGTGTAGGTTGCCCCACTGATTCCATCGACAGAGTAAGCGTCTTGTGTATTGCGCCCTTCCTGTACGATACGAATCGATGGATGACCATGGTCGAACAAAGGCTTGTCTTTGAACTGCTTTGTCCAGTTAGCATTATCGGTAATCTCCGCCCCTAATCCTGCACTCTCCCCATGTTTGTAAAACGACAGACTCGCAATGTGGTAGTTGTCGCTATAGAGGGCTAAGTAGCCATAAATCAAACCAAACTTACCTTCACCACGGATTGGCAAAACAATTCGAGAGACTTGCCCGTTGTCATCTTTAATCAAATACACAGGCAACCTATTTTCACGCATTTTAATCCCAGCAAGATCATCACGGGAAGATAGCTTTACTGCATTACTTGGGTCGATGGGAAATGCAGAGAATGACTCGTCTACACTCATGGAGGCATCGCGATATTCACCGCTATCAAGGTCGACGGCTTCAACCGATACATATTGCTCCATCAATTTCTTCATCGGCATACGCTTGTCCATTAACCCTGCCGATTCCGCGAGGGTAAGACGCTGATCCAACTGCGTCAATTTAGGTGGCTCTTTCTTTGCTTGCTCGGGTTCAGAACAACCACTCAAACTAAACAACGCTGCTGCAACCAGCGCCAAACCTATTCGTACTTTCATTGAGCCACCTTATTTCAGTTTACGAGGCACCACTTGCGCGATCACTTTGAAGTCACCTTGATTGGTGTTTACTACCATCGTCAGGTACTCACCAAGTTCTAATTCACGCTTTGGACCAAACATCATGAAATGGTGTGTATTTGGCGTAAGCGCGAGTTTTTTATGTGCAGGAATAGTGATGCTTTTCACCATAAACATTTTGCGCTTACCCGCTTCATACTTCGTCCCGTGTAGCATGGTCTTGTCGAATTCATCCACTTTGAAGCCATTGATGACTAAAGCTTCATCTGAGTTATTGTGAATGGTCATTTTCGACCCCGTTCCCTTTGCACCGCTGGCTAACTGAAAGATGACTGGTGATTCAATTTGTACTTTTTCTTGTAAGTTTTCAGTCGCCCAAGCAGAAGACATCATGGCAAAGACAGTAATCAGAGCGGTCAAAAACGGGCGGAATTTTGTAAGTGACATTTGGTTGATTCCTAAAATGATTAAAGTTGAGAGATGACCTTGTCCAGATCCATACTCGCTGAATAGCCGATGTGCATGTCCACCAGCTTTCCATCGCGATTAATGAGGTAAGTTGTGGGTGTCACCCCAATAGAGAAACGTTCTTTAGTGATGCCCAATTGATCTTTCACCATAGGAAATGAAAACCCATACTTGGTGGCGTATTCATTTAAGTCGACCTCGTAGTCATCAATGTTAATCGCTATCACTGCGACTTCATCGCTTCGACGTGCATATACGTCTTGCCATTTCTTCATCATGGCAATGCACGCACCGCAGGTGGAAGACCAAAATTCCAGAACAATTTTCTTACCTTGATAGCTTTCAAGGCTTACCGTTTGTTGCGCCGCATTCATTGCAGCAATATCAGGACTCGGTTGCCCGATTTGTGCTTTTTGGTCTTTACAACCAAATAACGCAAGCATGGCTAACAGCGCGATCACGTAGCGGCGTTTATGCCACATCTAACACCTCCTCTCCGATGTACTTGCCGTGTTGGAGGCGGATGATTCGGTCCGTGTACTGACCTAAGCTTGGATTGTGGGTGACCATAATGATGGTTCGGTTTTGCGCATGGAGTTTTTGGAAAATATCGAGGACGATTTTTTCATTCTCCTCGTCCAAGTTACCAGTGGGTTCGTCAGCAAACAGGATCGGGCTTTCATTCACAATCGCGCGAGCGATGCATACACGCTGCTGCTCACCACCAGAAAGCTGACTCGGCAAGTGTTCAAAGCGGTGCCCTAGCCCTACTTGTTCTAACACTCGCTTTGCTGCTTCTTCATCGGGCACACTATGGTAATGCTGCGCAAGCATCACGTTCTCCAGAGCAGTGAGATAAGGAATGAGATGAAACTGCTGGAAGACCAGACCGATTTTCTCTGCTCGAAATGCTCGTCGCCCTTCTTCATCTAGGCTGTCCGCTTCCTCACCATCGAGGAACACCTTGCCTGAGGTCGGATTGTCCAAACAGCTGAGGATATTCATTAAGGTCGTTTTACCTGAGCCCGACGCGCCCATAATGGCAACAAACTCCCCTTTCTTGACCTCAATATTGATGTCGTCCAATGCATGAACTTGGTCAAAAACCTTGCATAAGCCTTCGGTCTTAATAGCGTAATCTGACATGGTTAATCTCCTTTGAGCACTTTAGCCGGATCGATACGAATGGCTCTGATGGTTGGAAGCGTTGCAGCCACTAAAGCCGCAGCGAAAGAAAGTAAGCTAGTGATAACCAGCACAGGGAAACGTAAATCAATGGTGGCGTTAAACACCGAGTGTCCAAGAAATTGCGCTAACACATAGCCGATTAGCAACCCTGCAATAACTGCAGCAAAGGTAATGGCAAGAGTTTCAACAACAATCTGACGAGTAATGGATTGATTGGATGCGCCCAAAGACTTTTGTAGTGCGAACTCATAACGTCGCTCAGAAATCATCGACGTCATGGTTGTATTCACGCATAAGGTAGACAACACTAAAATGACCAAAGCGACGATGCCCATTAACAGCTTAATCTTATTGAGTACTTTACCTTCCGATGCTGACACCTTTCGGATAGGACGAACAAGCAAGTCTGGGTACTGCTGCTTCAAAGTCGATTCAAACTGCCCTACCTGACCTTTATCATTCGTTAGACTGAACATGGCAAAATTGATTTCATCCCCTTTGTTCAACCATTTTTGTACGAACGGTAGGTTTACAATTAGGTAGTTATCTTCATCCGAACCTGACTCAATGATGCCCTTAATCTTGAACGTATAACGGTCACTTTTGTTGTAGACCGTCAGGTCAGAGCCAACTTTGAGTTCTAATTTCTCTGCCAGTTTCTTTCCGATCATGACATTCCGATCATCAAAAGAGACACCAATCCATCGACCTTCCACTTGCCAATAAGGAACCAGTTTTTTCAACTGCGAAAAGTCGATACCCATTAAGACAATTTTCTCTAGCTCGGCTTGTACCATGCCGTACAGATATGGGCTGGAAGCAATTAAACTGTCTTTAGGTGCCTCAGCTTTGATCTGTTGGTATTGCTTTGTCGTTAATGTCGCTGTCGCGTCCGGTCCTACAAAAAAGTTCGCTCCGTAGTTTCGTAGCTCATGACTCATCTTCTGGTTAATGTCGAAGTAGACCCCTGCCATTGCAGTAATGATTGCCGCGCCAACCGTCAACGCCATAAACACCACGAGAACACGTTGCGCACGTAATCTCAATGAACGCCAAACTAAGGTAAGCAGCATAGAGGAAGATTTATTTGCGGCCATACAACACCTCAATTGGGTAGAGAGAAGCAATTCTGCGTGAAGGGAAGTAAGTACCTAACACTGTAATTAGGGTCGAGATAAACAGCACCACTGGAACGATGATCCAATCAAAAGAGATGGATGAACCAAACAGTGCATAACCAACCACTTTGGATAGTCCCCACCCGGCAAGGCAACCAAGTAAGCCGCCCAACACGCCACAAATCATCGATTCAGAATAGAACAACGCATACACTTGCCAGTTGTGAGCACCAAGGGACTTCATCAAACCAATCTCTTTGGCTCGCTGCAATATCGCATTGGTCATTAATGAGGCGATCCCCATCGCAGAAGCGATCAAGGCGGCAAACGTCACAACAAATAATAAGCTTTGGATCTTATGAATCACCATGCCTTCTGAAGCGGCAACCTGCCACAAGGGCTTCACCATTGCATTATTCATCGCGCCTTCTAATTGGAAAGAGATTGAGGAGACAAACGCCGTGCAGAACCAAAGGTCATATTCATCCGAATCGAGTGATTCCAAATCTTCACGTGCTTTTTTTGATAGTGCGTTTTCCGGCACCGTCAATGCTGAGACTTTTACCGATTGTACTCGTCCTTCCAAACCCAGTAGTTTCTGGCCAAGGTTCAGCGGCAGTAACACTGCGTTCTCATCCGTCGTGCCATTTTCCAGTAAGCCCGTTATCGTTACCAACAATGTGCGGTTTTCGATGCCGCGCAACTCAAGCTTGTCGCCAGATTTAAGACCCAGTTTTTGCGCCAATGACTGCCCTACCAAGGCTTGAGTTTTTTCATCATCTGGCCATTGACCATCGACATGCCAATACGTCGAGATGGTTTTATTACCCGTTCGGTATTTGCCATCGTCAGAAACAGGCAGATTCTTATCAAAAAAAGTACCGATAATATTGACGGTTTTATCGAACTCAGGCGCTTTAACTTGCCCACGTACAAATGGAGCAAAACCAATAATGTTATTGCGCCAAAAGATGTCCATGATGTTGGGCAGTTCACTCTCTGCAAGTAAGTCTTCTTTTTCCAACTTGTTGACGTTCTTCGCCAAAATATCTGGCAGCTTTACTTGTCCTTCAGGAGAGATTTCAATGTTGGCACCATAGCTTTTCATCTCCATCGACATCTTGTTACCGATATTGATTGAAATAGCCAGCAGCGCTGAGATTAGGCTCGCCGCGAGAAAAACCGTAATGACAGCGAGTAATTTTCGGTTGGTATCATGTCGCCATGACTGACGAAGCATTCTGATTAACATGATTACTCTCCTAACGGATTTAGCGGTTCAACGTCCGCGTATTTCCATGGATCATCACGGAAAGCGTCATAAGATTGCTCAGAGGTAAAGAAGTAGGTCTTTCCTGAGAATGAATAACTGTGCTCAGCCTCCATATTGCTGATCTTCTCGCCATTGACTGGATCTGTCGCCATGACTTCCACCACGTCACTAAAATATTTCAGACCGCTTTCTAGGGTCGACTTCGAAATTACGATTTCATGATTCGCGACGGTCCATTTAGGAATAGGGATTGGGTTACACCCACCAGGCTTACCAATCGAAGGAATAAAGATATGTACGCCACACGCCAAGCACACCACTTGATCACCAACTTGCGCGTATCCTGCATCACCACACAGCATGCAAGCATCAAAGACAACGCCAAATTTCTCTTCACCGGCAAAACGATCAATGATGAAAAAGCGCACCACTTTGCCATCGCTTGCTACCCATTCAAATCGGTGCAGTTTTCCATCGATTAATTGCTCAGAGATAGGGACATGGACAGCGCCATCGGCTGCCACTTCAATACGTTGCGCTTCTGAACGACGAATCGGTTGAGAAGCGACAAGATCCCAGAAAAGCAGTGCAACCAGAATCGTAGCGATAGTCGCAATATTAAAACGCACTTTACGTTGAGCTGAATTCAAAGCCGCTTGATGTTTGCGTCGTTCAATCGCGGATTCAGCTCGCTTCACCTGCTCTTGTAGTGGTCGAGTTTGAGTAACGAAAAAGACAGTCACACAAATAGAAACTAATGCCAGTACGGCGTAAGACAGAATCCAAGAGAAGTTGGTGACTTTAGATACGTAAGACAGTAAACCTTTATCGAGACCAAGAATCCCTAGCTTCATGCACGCCAAGATAATCTCGCCAGAGAGGGGCAATGCTGCCAGCACTAACAACAGTAAACAAAGTGCATTACGAGCCATCTTGGATAGGGATTTGGTCGTCAAAGAGACCGCGATCTTGATTAGTGCAATCAAGACAAATCCTAGAACCACAGAACTGATGTTTAAAATCAGCTCGGTGTTAATAACGTTGGTTGTGCTCAACATCGTGAGCTTGGCTTCTTTTGCCCAAACAAAACTGCATAGAAAGACCGTTACGCTTTGCAGGCACACCAATAAGACCGAAGGCAATCGCCATATGGCACCAAGTAAAACCGACAGGAAGATAACGCCAAGATAAACACTGTTAATAATAAGTACATTCACTTGGCTAAATGGCAGTAGATGAAACAGTGCAGAACCGGAAAGCACCGCAAGCACAAACCACCCAATCTGGTGTTTATACAAAGCGTTAGATTGCGCAGCCCACAGCACACCAAATAGCATCGCTGGGAGCAAAAAAACGAGTAAGACGTGAGAAAGATAGAAGCTCATATTTACCACTGACCATTCATGCACAGTGCATCAGACAGATAAGTCACTCAAAAAACCAGAACAACCAGACCACAAACTGCGGTCTGGTTGTTACGCAAGGAAGGTTACTTAATGCCTACGTACTTAAACTTGTATTGAGCATCAAATGGTTTGAACCAACGACCAACACCAGTTTCTTCATCCGTATGACGTAGCAGACCCGCTTTTGACGGTGGATCGATGTGGAATGTAAGCTCGTAGTTACCCACACCTAACATGTTGATGTTTGAGCCGTAGTGAGGACCATCTGCTGCCACCATCGGCATGAAGGTCCCCTCTTGCACTTTACCGGTATCGACGTTTTTCAACGTGTAGTTAATGGTTAGGTAAGGGATCCACTCACCCGCACCAAAGCCGTTTTTGTTACCAGCAAGAGCATGGATGTCTGCCTCTAAGTGCACTTCCGATTTAGAAGCTGCACGCATCATACCTTGAGGCTCCATCGTAACGGGCTTAAGGTAAACAGCAGCAATCTCCATACCATTCATTTCAAGAGGTTCACCAGCTGGGTGCTCAACGAAAGGTAGATCATTTGCCATAGCCATGCCTGATAGAGCTGAAGCAGCCACTGCGGTAGCGATGAGTTTTTTATTCAACATAGTAATGTCCTTTACTTACTTGATTTTACAAAGATTTTTTCATGTTTAACAACGAGCTTGCTGAGCAAGATCTCGCTTACTTCTTGCTTTCATTACGATGAGCGCAAAGACTGCTGCCACGATAAGCGCCAGTTGAGGCAGCAAAGTTTCCATGTATGGGTAAATGCCCAACGGAGCAAACTCTGGCGCGCCTGAAATTAATGTCGGTTGGAATAACTTGCCTTCAATCAGCTCTAGGACACCTTTACCCGCAAAGACAAACGCCATCAGATACATGAATCCGCCAGTAAAGATGAAGAAAGGTTTCAGAGGGAGCTTGACCACGCTATAGCGCATGACAAAGAAGATCACCGCGAGCAGTAGCACGCCAATAGCGAATCCAGCAATCAGGGCGACCATGGTTTGAGAATTGGTATCGGCCGCCAAAGCAAAGTAGAACAAGACCGTCTCTGCACCTTCACGGTAAACCGCTAGGAAACTCGCCAGCCATAAACCAAAGAGAGAACCTGTGGTGATCGACGTGGCAAGTTTGCTTTCGAGGTAGCGCTTCCATTGAGCGGCTTCAACTTTGGAAAGCAGCCAGTAACTCATAGAGAACAGCACGACAACAGCAATCAACATGGTGATGCCTTCAAGCAGCTCTCGACTTGCGCCAGAGTTTTCAAATAGCCACTGGAACAATACCGCGGTGATCGCACTGGCAATCAGACCAACAACGACCGAATTTTTGACAACATGTAGCTTGTCAGAGGCATCGTTTTTGATCAGGTAAGCGGTAATGGCGGCAACGATAAGCAGCGCCTCCAATCCTTCACGGAAAATAATGGTGAAGCTCGCGATCAACATCGCCCACCAACTCAAGTTGCCTTCAGATAGATTGCCTGCTGCATCCATCAAGCCTACTTTTAGCTTTTGCACTTGCTGGTCAATATCAGCCTGAGCTTGATTTGCCTTTAGCATACTGACAATACGGGTGAAGTAGCCTTCAAGTTCTGATTTGAATGCGCTGTCTCTCGACCCCACCGCATTTTCCATACCTGATGCTTCAAAATGATCGAAATAAGCGTCTTGTACCGCAAGAATAGCCGCCGTTTTGTCACCATGTTTATAGCTATCAATAGCGCCATCAATCGCAGTCATGATATCGCTGACGACAGGGTTCCAATCACGTGCAGCAACTGCTGTATCGGCGTTCTTCGCAGTATCAGGAACTTGGAAATCGCGTGTCGCTGGCAGGCCTGGTAATTCGTCTTTCAACCCTTGAACCAAGGTCGACAACTCATACCCAAATCGGATCAGGTTTTGTTGATTAAAAGGTTGCTTGGTGATTTTGGCTATCGAGCGGAACGCTGCGTTGTATTCTGCCGAACGCTCTGCAGATCGATATAACCGAATAGCAATTTCCAGCTCGGTATTTTTGTACCCTTTGAACTGCGCTTGTTGCACTAAATCGAATGCACGCTGTTGTTTTTCTGCTGCGCTTTCTGGTTGTTCGCCAGATTCACGATATTCAGTCAAAGCCGCATTGAGCTGGGTGTCGATGCTTGTGATCGCTTCACGCCAAAACGGCAAGATATCCTCGGTATGTAGATTGGTGTTTTCAGCTTTAAGTTGGTGACCTGACGCCAAGATCTCCGGCAGACCCAGAATTTCTTTTTTCAACCAATTGATTTCCGTATCCACTTCATCAACTGGTTTTCCCGCAACGATTAACTTGCGAATGTCACCAAACTTCGCCTCTAGTTGATACGCGTATTGCTGTGAGTAATTAATTCGTACCGGACCTTCTAGGCTTTCAAACACCTCGAAATACGCCATTTGTACTGTTGTTTTTGCTTGGTCTTTATCGCCTTGTTCATAAAGCTGAGATGCTTTATCTAAGCGCTGCGCAATGTCGTTGACCGCACTGTCATAGTCAATCGCAAAGGCAAAAGAGGAATAAATAGAGACAAGTAACACCAAGAGTGTTGAGAACGTCGTTTTCTTTACCGCCAACATAGTTCGTCCACAAAACATGAATATTTCGTGAACGCTATTGCAAATTATTATCATTTACAATGAGTAAAATTTGCTGGGTGAAAACAACCATGAAGCACGTATAAGTGGTAAGAAGCTATCGCCTCAAATGTAAGGCTATGATTTTGTGGAGATATTTGCATTACAGGATTTTTTAGTATTCATCTGGATAATAAATACGACAAAATCGACAAAACTTAAGTTTTCACTTCTGATGACAGGATATCATCCTGTTGTGAACTGTTTTCATCCGAATAAAAGTGCATATAAAACGAAAGTTCACAGCCCAATAAAAGTAAAAATGTAGAAATAAAGTCTGTATACCCAAGTGACTTCAAGATGCAGGACGAAGAAGATGGGCTCGAATAACTGGCAAAAGGAAAATACCCACGACACAAGCCATGGGTATTTCATTTTCCGGTTTGATTACATCACACACTCTTTGGCGGCTTGTGCTTTTTCGATGCCTTCTTCAATCAAAGATTTGGTTTCTTCACTACCGATCGATGACATTACTTTATCCATCACCTTATCCACCGTCGACTCTGAAGACGCTTCCACCAAACAAGCGTATGCATTGGCAATATGCTCTTTTGCTTCAATCAAGGCTTGTGGATCACTGAAATCTACATTCATCGCTTCCTCTACAGATGCAGCTAACTCTTCTGCAGATTCAGCAGCATCACCAAACTGATCGAGATTGAATGCATCTTCTACCGATTCCATCTGCTCTTGAACCGTATCAATCGCTTTGTTTGCTGCTTCTTGTGCTTGGTCAATGGCTTTGCTTGCGTCATCACAGCCAGCCAGCGCCACTGCCAATACCATTATTGAGATTGTCTTTTTCATGTTTGTTCTTCTAACAAGTAAATCGCTCATCATCACAATACGTGATAAGCCAATAGATTTTAATTCAAGAGTTGTAAGAAGAGGAAACAGAAATACTTGAAAGCCCTAAAAACAAAAGCCGCTAAAACGAGCGGCTTTTGTTTTTGTCTTAACTTAATTGTTTAGCCAGCCGTTAAACTCACTAAGCTATTCTACCGTGGCTAATCGCCATCATTTCATCATACGACCGTTGTAACGCATCAAATGTCCACTCGAAGTACACTCTTCGCTCCATCAGTGGCGCAATTTGATCGGCATAAAATGATTCAATAGTAAGATCAGAGTACTCAACTTGCAGGCTATCGCCGTCCGTCCCCCAATCTTCGTATTCACGATTACCAATGAGATCATAAAGATTGTTACTTAAGAAGCTGTATATCACTAAGAATGATTTTACTGCATCTTCAGAAAAGTTAAGCATGCCGGCAATCTGCGCCACGTCATACGACTTTTCTTTATCACCTTGGTTAATATCAAGCCTTACCAATTGGGTCTCCCACGTTGCCAATTCACCGTGGGAGTCCAAGACATGTTGATTCAGGGCTTCAAACACCTGAAAAAAGTCTTGGATCATTGCAATGTATTTGTCAGACATAACGTCCCTTATTGTATTTGGTGAACGGACGATCTTCGCCGCCGTATTGTTGCTCACCCTAGCCAGTGGTTGTTAAAACGTAGACTACAAGTTGCAGCATTGCATACTGCCTCTGTAATCTTATTGTCATTTTTGAGTGATTAGTCAACTAATAGCGAAGGGTCGTCAATGCCCATGTAATCACACAATTCACGCTTAATGCGGTGGAAGTCTTGGATTGAAACGAAGTAGTCGGCGTAATCAGTTTTGCCTTCAATACCAATATGAATCGATGTAAAAGTCTCAATTGCCGCGGTAATTTCAATGAAATCATTCGCAAGCGAGAACGTCACAACATGATCCATATTTAGGTAACGCCCTGACTCGATTTTTAATGCCTTCGCCATGATGATTTCCTACAGCCTAAAAGTAATAATGAAATTCGGTGACTGGACAACAGACCGATGAACAGCCACACAGTGGCTGAAATTCTGCGCCAAGATTGACGTGAGACTATCATAAGCGCTCGCCTTCAAAATTAGAGCCAAACCGCACTTTCACTTGGATTTACTTACAAATGAAACATTTACCAAAAATCTGACCGCAAATTCACAAACAAGGTAAAAAGCGCGTGTATTTCACAAAATATACAAACAAAAAGACCGCTGAATTAGCGGTCTTAAGAGGGTTCATAGGACAAGAGTATTAGATGTTGATTTGGTACATCGCGAAATAAGTATCCGCTTGGATAACATGCTTTTGGTTATGCTGTTTCAGCGCTTCAACAGCGTTTACAAATGGGTCATCTCCTGCAAATGCTTCCGCTAACTTGGAGTATCGCTTAGAAGACGAGAACAACACATGCGCCAGTTCTTCAGCACTGACTTCTAACTCTACTGTCTCTTTATAAACGTTGACCGCTTGAAACCCTTCACAATCACTGAAGTTGATAGCATGGTCGTAGTTGGATTCAACCAAGTCCATCTCGATACCAAGCTGCGCAAGAGGTTTTTCTAGCAGCACTTCAAAATCATAAACCACGACATGTGCTTTAGGCTGGCAAACACGCTGTAGCTCTGCCAATAAAGCCGTTGATTTTGCATAAGAGAGCGAGCCAGCAAACGTCACCACATCCACACTACTGTCTGAAAGAGGTACGTGTTCACCGTCACCAACATGATATTCAATACCTACTGATGGTTTGGCTTGTTCAATCATTGATGTGCTCGGGTCAACCCCATGAACCTGCTGACAGAACTTAGCCAAAGCAAACGTCGATACGCCCGTGCCGCAGCCGATATCCAACCCCAATTGAAACTGAGGTAACTCTTCCAAATTGGCTTGCAAAATCACTTGATGCAGTGGCGGACGATAAGCCGCGTAGTGCTTAGAAATGGCTTGGTTGTATTCTTCGCTCACTGATGTTCTCCCAAAAAACTGTCGATATTAACTAATCGTATAGTGTCGGATATTACTGCCACTCAAAAGCAAAAAGCCACTCAATTGAGTGGCTCTATCTCACAACTTTAAATCCTTAGCGATTTTGTACTAAACGCAGCAAGAAACCGACCTATAGCTTAGGCTCCGCTTCAAACTGTTTAAGCTCATCAGTAATCTCATTCCATGGCGCTTTCGAACCTACAAAAATGTGGAAACTCGGTTTGTCGGCAGGGATATCGTCAAGGATACCTAAACGAACATTCACAATACCATTGTTCTTTTTCGAATAGAGGCTAGAGCCGCAATGACGGCAGAATGAGAGTTCGGTATTTGCGCTCTTCTGATAGGTTTGGATATGCTCTTCACCTTCGATAACTATCAGCTTGTCGAGTGCAACACCTCCCGCCGATGAATAATCAGAACCCGTAAACTTGCGGCATTCAGAACAGTGACAATTGCCCATGTATTTGAATTCATCCGCAACTTCGATTTTTACCTTGCCACACAGACATGAACCTTTGAGTACTTCCATTTTTTAGTCCTTCTCTTATTGGAATTACGGTAACCATGCCAGTCCCATACAACGAAATAAAGATAAGTAAGTCAGGTTTGCAAAAATGGAACGACAAATTGGAAGTAAAGAAACAGAAACACAAAAGCCGAGCATGACGCTCGGCTTTCTCAATTTTGTTCGGTCAATTTAGAACACGCAGTGCTTAGCAAAGCCAGTCGCTTCGTTGGCTGTCCAATCGCCTTTTGGCTTCTCTTTTAAATCTTCACACCACTGCTCGCTACCGATGCCATCTTGCAGAACACAGTGCTTTGCAAAATCTACTGCGTTGTCAGCGGTCCACTCTGTTTTAGACTTGTCACGCATGTCTTTACACCAAGCTTCTGTGCCCACTTCGTCAGTACATGCGGTAAGCGCTGTTGCCGCTAGCAGTAGCATTACCAATTTTTTCATAAATTCAGGTTCCACTTTCAATTGATGAATGGACTATACCCAAAATATCAGCGCAAGTGTTAAGACTCAGACAATTTATCGACGTTCGCTCTGTAAAAGACGTGAAATTCGGCGAAATCAACCTAACAGTATCGATAAGCGAGTAAATATTAGCCGTTGAGCTAAAGACGACGAGCTTGGGTCAATGCTTGGAGATTTGCAGAGCCGGTACCAAAGCACGCTAAACGCAGCTCTAATGCCATTTGTTCAAAGTGATCGACAACAGACTGTGTGCTGATTGTTGCGGCTTTTAATACCGCACCAGCTTGCCCAACTAGATTGGCACCCAGATGTATCGCCTTCGCGGCTTCTAAGCCGTTATGCACGCCGCCAGACGCAATTAAAGGTAAGTCAGGGTATTGAGCGTGAATTTGCTCTAAGCACTTAGCCGTTGGAATGCCCCAGTCACGAAACAACTCAGCTGCGCGCTGCACCTTATTGTCTGTCTGACAGTAACCTTCGACCGCTGACCAACTTGTACCACCAGCGCCTGCAACATCAATCGCATCCACGCCCACTTCGACAAGCTGTTTCGCCACTGCGCCACTGATGCCAAAACCCACCTCTTTGATGATCATCGGGACATCAATGCGTTGTTTTAGCTGCTCAATCGATTTAAGCACACCAATCCAATCATGGTCGCCATTCTGTTGAAAAGCTTCTTGCATAGGGTTGAGATGCACAAATAAAGCGTCCGCTTGGATAAAGTCGACCGCACGTTGGGCGTTGTCGAGACGTTGTTTGTCTCTCAGTTGAGCGGCACCCAGGTTGGAATACAAAGGCACGCTCTTGGCGAGATCACGAATGGTTTTACCCAGACCTGAATGTAGGCTGTCTTCTAGGCTCACTCGCTGTGAGCCAACCCCCATCGCAATGCCCATTTCACTAGCCGCTTCTGCCAAACGACAGTTGATGATTTCTGCGTCTTTTGCGCCGCCAGTCATCGAACTGATCAAAAACGGCAACGCCAATGAATGACCAAGAAACTCGCTCGAAAGTTCGATGGTGTTAAAGTCACATTCAGGCAATGCGCAATGCTCAAATTCGACAGACTCAAAGCCCGCCGTTTTGCTTTTCATGTTCATGTCATGATGTAAAACAGCGTCTAAATGTAAGTCTTTTCGATTAGATTGCGGAGCCATAATGTCACCCTAAAGTAAAACAGTCGCGCAGTATTGCGATCCTTGTCATTGCCGTCAATGCGAAAATTCGGAAATTGAACAATTTATTTGCCGAATCGAGCCTTGTGGGCTCTGATCTTATGACTAAGGAATCATATTAAGGAGCAGCGTTTAAAACACTACGCCTCACTGCTCTATTAAGCTTGGGTAACGATTAACAATGTTGCCACTCCGATGTGCCAAGAGTGGCAGTTCTATACGCCATTTGAGCTATTGAGTCTCGACTGATTGAATAAGTGCCACCACAGTGCTGGTTGTAGGCGGTTTGAACTGGTCTGGATCATCACAGAATTGAATTTTGCCTTTCTCTTCAACATGGAAAAGCGGAATCATCAAATTGTCTTTGTGGTGATCAAGGTAATGTTGGTAGGTGAAACTCTCGCTTAGCTTGGTGTGTTTGATTTCTGCCCCTTGGCTCAACAAACTTGCCATTTGGGTGTAACTGACGTTGCCACCCATCAGCAATTTGCCGTGATACTCTTCGGCAACCGAGTGTTTTTCATTGCCGTTAGATTTGGTTTTCTGCAGGCAATGTACTTTATCTTCGCCGAATTCGCCGACAAATTGCATACACGCCATGATATTGAAGTGTTGGTCTGGCGTCAGTGCCACCACTTGTCCAATACCAATCAGGTTCAGGTTATCATCCGCATGGCTAGAGATCGGGTTACCGTAGTAATGGTCTAAGCCCAACATGCGAACTTGGCTGATGTAATCCCAGTTAGAATCGGTGAGCAGAACTTTGCGATCGTATCTCGCCAGTGCTTTTCCTATCTCTTGCGCCACTCGGTTTGCGCCAATCAATAGAAAGCCTCTCGGTGCTGGCTCAGCCACGCCCAACACTTTAGCCATAGGGCGAGCCGTCGCACTTTGTAGTACCACGGTGCCGATGATCACCATGAAGGTCATTGGCACCAACAGCATGGCTTCTGAAATGCCATATTCTGTCAGCTTGATAGCAAACAGAGACGAGATGGATGCTGCAACAATACCGCGCGGCGCAACCCAAGAGAGGAACAGCTTATCCTTGAAGGTTAAGTTACTGCGAATAGTTGAAGCGAAAATCGAAAGTGGACGCGATACCAACTGCATGAAAACAAACAACATTACCGCACCAATGCCAAGCGCGGCAAAGTCATCAAGACTGATTCGAGCCGCTAAGAAGATGAACAACCCGGTGATCAACAAGATGGTTAAGTGCTCTTTAAAGTGCAGGATCTGCTGAATGTTGATGCCCTTTGCATTTGCTAACCACATGCCCATCACGGTAACCGTCAATAGCCCTGCTTCCGATTCCATTTGGTTAGAAATCGAGAACACACCGAGCACCACCATCAAAACCGCAAATGGCTGAAGGTATTCCGGCAACCAAGCTCGGCGCAAAACGGTAGATACCGCAGCACCGGAGGCAACACCAAGAATCAAACCCACCGCAATGATGGTACCGAATACTTCGACACTGTTAACGGCATTGTGCGAGACAATAAACTCGTACACCATCACTACAAACAGCGCGCCTAATGGGTCAATGAGAATGCCTTCCCAACGCAGAATATTGGCGAGTTTGGAGCTTGGGCGCACGGTCCTTAGCAATGGTACGATCACCGTTGGACCAGTAACGACGGTTAAACTGGCGAATAAAATCGCAAGCTCCCAAGTAAAGTTAAGGAAATAGTGCGTCGCCACACTGGTTGCCACCCAAGAGATGATTGCGCCAACAGACACGATGCTCCACACCGAACCGCTCACGCCACGGATCTCTTTAAAGTTAAGGGTTAAACTGCCCTCAAATAGAATCACCGCCACAGCGAGGGAAACTAAGGGGAAGAGTAAATCCCCGAGAATGTCATCTGGATTGAGCCATTGTAGAATCGGACCAACAATGATCCCTGCTAATAGCAAGAACAGAATGGCAGGTAAGCGCATTCGCCACGCCAACCATTGACAACCTAAACCGATAACCCCAACCGCCGACAGCACCAGCGCTTCGTTGCCCACTTGCATTTATCATCACCTAATTTGTTATTGTTATGGTGAGCTTTCGCCCAAAACCAATTAACTCTATAAAAAAGATTAGTTTAGTGTGAATGCTCCGCCAGTTTTCGTTCAAATATGCGACTCTCCCTCAAAATTCTCGGTCTGTGTTGTATACCCAAGTAACCTCGAGATGCTCGGTTCAGCGAGAATGACTGGGTTTGTAGACGCGGCGGCGATTTAAAGGTCTAGCGGGTCTAAATCAAGAATCGACAACAAAGTATACAAGCCCAGTAAACTCGCCCTTTGGGAGCGTGTCATTGACCCGATTGCTGCGCCAAACAACTTGGAAAGAGCGGGCTATTACGCTACGTTGTTTTCCTTGCTTGCTTTCGGTTAAAACAGAGAATCAATGACAACGCTCTGAATCCTGCATCTTGAAGTCACTTGGGTATATATCCCGTTAGCTTGCCACACAGTGAACTAAACTTAGCTAAGTTGCTCAAAGTTAAGGGTTCTCAAACAAGGAAGGGAGTGCAACAGTTGTTAATCTCATTGGCGGTCATCTTGGCGGTTTGTGCCATAGTCATCACATGGAAAGCAGTCGGTCGAATATCAAGGCTCGAAGACGAAGTGTCTCTGCTTCATAAAGAACTGACAGAGCTGCGTGCGCGTTGGTTTGAGGGAGATACATCAGCGACTCCACAGCCTGAGCATAAGGTTACTGCAACACTGCATGCGTCAACACCACCAGACAGTCCCGTACCACCTAATGATCCGAAGCCTAAATCAGAGCCAGAGCCAATAACTGCGTCTCTAGCAGCCAAAGAAGTGCCACAACCAATTGTTGAGCCGAGCCTCCCGTCACTCGACGAAGTGCACATTGGTGGTTTAGCCCATAGCAGTGAATCCGTTTTTGAGAAGCAAGCCAATAAACTGCTGAGCAACATCCAAGAAAATTGGTTGGTTTGGGTTGGCGCACTCGCCATGTTGATTGGTGGCGGTTATCTCGTGCAAGTGATTGGCAGTCATATCGAGTTCTCACCAATCATGCGCGTGACCATCGCATTCTCAATCTCCCTTGCTACCGTGATAGCAGGTGAGTGGTTCCATCGCCGTGAGCAAAAATCCTCAGACCGAGCAGAACGAGCGAAAGGTTTTACTTACGTACCTGCTGCCATTACCGGAACAGGGTTAACAGGGATTTACTGCACGGTGATCTTTGCGTTTGTCTTCTATCAACTATTATCGCCTAGTGCATCGCTGCTGATCTTAGCGGGCGCCGCATTTTCGAGCTTAGCTCTCTCCCTGCGCCAGGGACCTTTAATGGCTGTACTTGGTTTGATCGGCGGCTACTCCGCGCCCCTGTGGATTGGCGGCGCAGAGCCCAACTATTACTTGCTCGCGGGCTATATCACTGCGATTTCAGTTGCAGCGACTTTGTTAATGCAAAAGATCCGACACGCTTGGATTTCACCATCGATGACCGTGCCGCATGTTTTGTGGATGCTTCTGCTGATCGAAAGCATACCAATAGAGCAACTATTCTCTTGGCTTACGCTCTTCCTTTCACTCAGTTTGTACCTGTTGTTTGTCGTACCAAGAATGGGCTGGATGCTCAAACCGCGTTACCGTCATTGCCAAGGTAAGTGGACACATCCGCCAACAGGCATTGCTCTGGCTGTCACGTTGTTAATGCTGTCGGCATTGGCTCGCATGTCTAGCGTTGATACCGCAGAGATGGTTTACTTCTATGTGTTCTTTATTGCCATGATTTGGCTACCAGCCGTTCGAAAGGCTTGGTCGTTAAGAATCTTTTTACCATCAATGTTGGTGGCTTCTACCGCAATCATGCTGCTTTCTATCGCGCTTGAGTCTATCTATATGGCAGAGGGGCAAACACCAGTATTGGTTGCGCTTGGTGTCAGTATTGCGTTGATTGCACTGCGAACATTATTCCAGACCCTAGCAGGTGATCACTCACGGCTGACGGGTATCCTCTTCCTTGTTCTTGCCCCAGCAATGACATTGATTACCCTGCTCTACGCGTACGAGTTTATGAGTCGTCATGTTTTTGCTTGGACACTCTTCACCGCCGTGATTGCGGTTTATTACGCCTTACTCGGACAGAAATTCAAAGCTCTGGCGCTGGAATGTTCAGCTATCATGCACGCCATCATTGCAGGAACGGCTTTTGTTTGGCTCAATGACACATGGCTTACGACTGCCATTTCGATTCAAGTGGCAGTAATGGCATTACAGACTCAAGCCAACCTGTTCCGCCCTGCAAGTTGGGCAGTGAAAGTTACCATGGGGATCTTGGTCATGCGTCTGACTTTGCTACCATTCATTCCAGAGTGGCAACCCGTTAATGCTGGGTACTGGGCTTGGGTATTGATCAGTTACTTGCCGTCTTTGGCGATTCTTGCTTACGCTCGTACTGTATTACATCACTCAGATACAGAACTCGCCAATTGGTTTGAAGGTGCATTTTTACACGTGTTCTTGATGGCAGTGTTCACTCAGACCAACTACTGGCTGACGGGGCAATACGGCTACCTTGGCTACGTCGATTTCACTTCTGCCATTGTGTTTGCCAACCAAGCATTAGTGATGGGATTGGTTTACAGCTATCGCAGCAAGTTCGCGCAACAATTAGAACGTGTTTATCAAGCTTACAGCTACCTACTTTGGGGGGTCTTTGTTGTGTTGGTGATGCTACTCAATAGCCTTGAATCACCGTTGATGGTCAATAATGTTTCCGCTGAATCCATGCCTGTGTTTAACATGCTATCACTCGGCTGGCTACTGCCTGCAATTATTTTGCTAGTAACCACTTACAAACACTGGAACACATTGCAAATCCCACGTCCTATTGTTGCTAGCTTTGGTCTTATCTTAGCGGCAGCTTGGCTAGGTATGTCGATTCGCCAATTCTGGCAGCCTATCTCGATGACACTAGCTCAACCAACGGGTATGGCAGAGCTGTTTACCTACTCGATTGCTGGTTTGATTGTCGGCGGCTTACTCACTTGGGTAGGCGCAACACGTAAAGCGATGACGATTCAACGCATTGGTTTGGCAGTGTTGGCGTGCGTCGCGCTTAAGGTATTCTTGTGGGATGTAAGCTCACTAGATGGCTTCTGGCGAGCGGTTAGCTTCTTGGGGTTGGGGGCGTCACTGATTGGACTTGGGTGGTTGTTCCAAAAACTCCATCGTTCGGTTGCAGGACCTGTTGAGCAAGTAGAATAGTGTTTGAACAAAGAAAGAGATTCCCGGCGTCGCTCCTTCGTCGCTCTCGGGAATGACCCAGAAAAGTAATGAGCGGTTGACGAATTCTAAAGCGGAATACGCGCCTAATGATCGTCTTTTCAGAGTTGAGGAATTAAGTGTCAGGAATCTCTCTTTTAATCGCGAACTAGAAAGGCGATTCCCAACTCTTTTCTGGTTTTTGAAACCACATATAGAATCGAGAAGGGAATCTTGGAGTGTTCTTGAAAGGTTATTTCAGGAGCGCCACAACCGTATGGCGACGCACATTCGCTTGTGCATTTAGCGCTTGGAACGTTGAGGTAAATTGATCTGACGTTGCCATAAATCCATCGAGTTTCGAATTCACATCCTCGGCACTCATCTGGTTAGATTTACTTTGCACCGAACGCATCTGAGCACTCAACTCACCGTGAAAAGCTTTCGCTTCTTCCAAGCTAGTTTGCACTTGTCTTAAATGCTGATTCACCTTGGCAATAGTTTGTTTGATGCCATCGCGAGAACCTAGGTCAAAGCTTAACTCTGCAATACCGTCAGGTTCCGATTTTAGGTTCAGAACATTGGCGTGTCCCGCTGGGAATCGATGCCCTTCACCCGTCACCAATACCTTTTGCTGCATTTGCTGATAAGCAGTATCGCGCGCTTCAAATAAAATAGTGCCGTCTTCCGCCAGTGATGAGCGCATTCCCATCGCAATCAAACTGCGATCGAGCATTTTCACCGTACGCGCACCATCCGCCTGACCGTCAAACTGGATCATCACCGATTGGCCCTGCGGAAAATCCAAGCGAATTTGCTCTGCTTTTTCACTCAAACGATGTACGTTCAAACCCGGGATAGAGAAGCGGCGAATATCGGCTTTATCCAGTTTTAGGTGCAGTTCGTTATCAATCACCTTTTGTCCATCAAAACGCGCCTGATCAACCACTTGTTGAATGGACGTTTTGGAGCGAACTAAGCTGTCTTGCAAACCAGGGACGTTCTGTGTGCCTTGGCTAACGGCTTGGGTCAAACCTCGCTTAATTTGAGTCAGCTCTCTACCAATCACTTGCAGCGATTTTGATGCGATCTGCACAGCGGTTGCTTGTTGCTGACCTTGAGTAAGCTGAATACCGGAAACAGAATAGGCTGACGCGGTGTCAGCCTGAACTTGCCTAGGACGCGGTTTAATCGCACTGCTCGTATCCGCTGAGCGGGTCGGCATGATAGAGGCTTGTTCTTGCCCACCTAAGCGTATACTGTGGGGTCTTACCTCTACTGTGCTCATCACCATATAAAACTTCCTTAAATACGATCAAACAGGTTGAGATCGTTGATCTTAACGTAGCTAGCTTGCGTTGCTTGTAACGCTGCCATGTAGTTGCTCAAACGTACTGATGCTTCACCGTAATCGAGCGCAGACAAATCGTTCGTCACTTTATCAACAAACAGCTTGTTTTCGCCGTGAGCTCCATCCATCAGATCTAGGTTGTTGTGGCGTCCACCAATCTCTGTGATAGCACCTAATACGTTTGCAGAGGTATCATCAATGGCAGCAAGGCTAGCGTCCACTTCAGCTCGAAAATTCGGACTCGGCTTCTCAAATTCTGCAATTAAAGCATCAAGTTGGTTCAGCACATTGTCGCCACTGCCAAGCTCTAAAATGTCTTTAGCAGTCATGTTGGATTCCATGGTGACGCCTTTAGCAACCGTCACAACACGCTTATCGCTGTTGCCGTCTACTTGGTAAACACCGCCCCCGTTACTCACCGCTGGTTTGTCGGTTTGGGTGCCTGAAAACAAGTAATGACCTTCTTCGTCTTGTGCATTAAAGGAAGACTGTATGGCATCTCGGTAGCTTTTTAGTTCGGTAACCATGCCGCTGCGGTCATCATCGGTTAACGAGCCATTTGCCCCCCAAAGCACCAAATCGCGAACACTTTTCAGGCTTTCATTCACAGAATCCAAATGTGTTTCTTGCGCAGAAAGCGTCGTTTTCAAATTGGCAATATTGCTTTGGTACTGACCGATTGCGCTGTTTTCACGCTCAAGGTTCAGTAGCTTAATGGACGCCATTGGATCGTCTGAAAGCTTCGTCAGTCGATTACCTGTCGACATTTGTTGTAGCACATTCCCCAAGCCTGCGTTGTTGGTTTGCAGACTTTGCAGCATCATTTGGCTAAATTGAGTGTCACTGATTCGCATATCGAGTTCCCTTTAGAAAAGCTGCAATACAGCATCGAAAAGTTGGTTAGCTGTGCTAATGACTTTCATATTGGCATTGTGTGCGTTAGCAAACGTCATCAAGTTCGCCGCTTCTTCATTACTGTTAACCGCACTAACATTATCGCGTGCCGCGTGAGCTTGCTTGTTCATTGCGGTTTTTGCTTCATAATCTGCCGCAGCTTGGCGCGCTTTAATCGCCGTTTCACCAACCATTGCGGTAAATGCATCGTTCAAGCTCAAAGAACCAAAACCTGTAATGGCGACCGGTTTGTTGCTCAACTTAATCAAGTTATTCAGTACGTCGGCATTACCTGGCGCACCATCACTTGAGAATGCCAATTCCTCTGCGCTGATTCCCGTAATTTTTAAGCTAGATGAAGGGTTTGCAGGGTCGTAACTGAACAAAGGTTTGCCCGGGTTACCTTTAAGGTCTTTACCCGTCGCAAGTACCGCGTTGTACTCGTCTGCCATCGCCTTCGCCATATCGTCTAGTGCCACTTGGTTTGGCATTAGGATTTCTGTTTGATAGTCGTTAATCGCTCCCAATTTGCCGCCGACAGATTGATCGAGACCAAAACTTTGAGAAGCAAACTCAACATTTAAATCAGCAAGATAAGGATCGGAAGGATTTGGCTTCGACGTTAGCTGACCGTAATCAGTCCCCATCACCAAAGGCTGACCTGAAGCGAGTGTCACTTGCATGCTTCCATCAGCTTGATCCGTTGTCTTGATTTCAACGATCTGAGAGAGCTCACCAATCAAAACATCACGAGTATCCATTAGCTGAGCTGGGTTACCGCCCGTTCCCTGCATTTCGACAATCTGTTTGTTTATGTGAGCGATGTTCGTCATCAAGCTATTGGCATGATTTAACGCCGCATTACGTTGCTCACTCATGTCTTTATGCTGATTATGAAGCGACTCGGTTAACGTATTGAAGCGACGCGCTAACGCTTCTGATTCGTTGATAATTTGCTGACGGTATGGAATTGATTCTGGTTTTACTGTGGCATCATTCAAAGCTGCGTTAAGCGAATCCAAGCCCGCAGAAATACTAAAACCATCAGCGCCAAGCGTACTTTCAAGCTGGCTCATTGCGGTAGTGTAACCACTTGAGTATGACGCTAGGCTGTTTGTCGACCAAGTCTGTTTGACCAAAAACTGGTCTGTTACGCGGCGAATACTTGTGACTTCAACACCAATGCCTGGACTGAGCTTGTTGTACTTGCCATCCCCTACAGATGCCATAAGCGCTTGTTGACGGCTGTATCCTGGCGTATTGATGTTTGCCACGTTTTGTGCCGTCACTTCAAGTGCGACTTGGTTTGCGTTCAAGCCTGAAAGGCCGATATTAACAAGGTTCATTTACAGCTCCATTTTTCTGATCAGCGGCTGAGTAAACGCGGTCGTCATACCGGCTTCACCGAGCACTTGTTTAACAGAGGCGACCACTTGCTGCACGGAATTAACTGCATCAGTGACTGTGGCGATATCATCACTTTCAAGTTGTGACTTGCGTTCAAGCGAGGTCACTTTTCCATCATTCGCCGAAGAGATACTGCGTGATTGGTCGAATGCTACCTCACGCATTGATGGGCTTAGCTGTTGAACCAGCATATTGGCAATGCCCGCATTTTGCTTTTTAGCAAGCTCCATTGCCAGTTGACCGTCATACATATCGCGAAACACACCTTGTTGTTGGCTAGCAAACGGACTGTCTTTGTCAGCCAACACGTCGCTACTGCTGCGCATTTGACGAAGCACCATTTGCAGAAACATGGCTTCAAACTGACCTGCAACCACTTCCAAGGCACCTTCTTGATCACGGCTTCTCTTGATGTTCGCTAGCGCACTATTGTCGTGATACAACATGGAGCTCAGTTTGGCTTGATCGTTACTGGTATCTAATTTCATCTCAAACCCCTTAAATCACGACAAGCTCGGCATTCAACGCACCCGCTTCACTGAGTGCTTGCAGAATCGACATCAGATCCGTCGGTGTCGCACCTAAGCTATTCACTGCATTGACGATGGTGTTCAGCTCCGTTCCCGGCGGCCATATCACCATTTGCGCAAGCTCTTCATCAACGTTAATTTGCGTTTGATCTATGACTTTTGTATCACCACCAGCAAAGGCGTTCGGCTGGCTAACTTGCTGCGATTCCGATATACGGACAGTCAAGTTACCGTGGCTAACTGCCGCTTCGCCCACTTTGACATTTTTACCGATGACAACGGTGCCAGTACGAGAGTTGAAAACAATTCGAGCCGGTTTACGACCTTCTTCCACGCTCATCTCTTCTAGCATCGACATCATGGTTACACGCTGCTGGGTATCCATTGGTGCTCGCATTTCAACGCGTGCTTTGTTGATTGCTTTCGCTACATTTGGACCAAAGGTGTTGTTGATTTCGCGGGCGATGTTTTTTGCGGTAGTGAAACTTGGTTTACGAAGGTTTAACGTGATTTCACCACGCTGGTTAAAGTCTGTTTCGATTTCTCGCTCCAACGTTGCACCGTTTGGAACACGACCTGCAGTTGGTGTGTTCACTTCTACCTTGGAGCCGCTTTTGCCTTCTGCCGATAAGCCGCCAACTACCACACTACCTTGAGCGATGGCATAAACTTCACCATCAATACCGCGCAGTGGTGTAAGTAACAGCGTACCGCCACGTAAGCTTTTCGCGTCACCAATAGAAGAGACTACGACGTCGAGTGTTTGACCCGGTCCCGCCATTGGGTCTACCGATGCAGTAACACTCACCGATGCAACGTTACGTAGTTTCGGGTTCATGCTGTCATCAATTTGTACACCAAATTGGCGTAACATGTTGGTAATCGATTGAGCAGTGAATTTAACTTGGTTCCGGTCACCTTGACCTGCCAAGCCCACTACCAAACCGTAGCCGACCAATTGGTTTTCTCGGATGCCCTGAACATCCACCAAGTCCATGATCGGAATTTCCACTTCAGCTTGCGAAGTGGCAGGAAGTCCCAAGGTCAATGCCAATAGGAAAGAAGAAAAGAATGCGTTAATTGGCTTCATTAGAATGGTACCCATGGGCTGTTGAAGAACTGCGTCAGCCACCCAGCTGCATTGCTGTCAGCTAATGCGCCGCGACCTGCATAGGTGATACGAGCATCTGCAATACGCTGAGAAGAAACTTGGTTGCTACGGTTGATATCATCAACACGCACGATGCCAGTTAGGCGAATAAATTCATCGCCTTGGTTAAGTCGCAACCACTTTTCACCGCTAATACGAAGCACACCATTTGGTAGCACTTCATGCACAGTAACCGTGATTGCACCCTGTAATTTGTTGCCCTGTGAACTAGAAGCGCTGCCATCAAAATTACGGCTACCGTCCACGCTTACACCCAATTCATCGATGGTTTTAGTGCCAATGGTTGGCGCAACAAAATTTACAGTGGAGCTTTTACCAAACTTAGTGCCTGCTTTTTTGCTGGATTCCGTCTCTTCCGATAGCTGCACCGTCAAGACATCACCAACACGGTAGGCACGTCGGTCTTGGAATAACGTCATGGTGTATTGGTGACGATAAAGGCTACCTGAGTTTGCTTCTGGCAAGGTGTAATCCAACACCGGCGGCGCGTATTCCTCTGCATTTGGTTCAGGCGGAATAAACTCCTGACGCCCAGCACATCCCACCAGCAACACGACGGCAACTGCCCAACTTTTCGAAAGCCATTTCATTGCTTTTTCCTTCATCATCACCAATTTCTTACCTACATTGCCTGTGCGACAAACTTCAGCATGTCATCCGCTGCAGAAACGACTTTTGCGTTCATTTCGTATGCGCGCTGAGTTGTGATCATGTCGACCATCTCTTCAACAACTTGCACGTTAGAGCCTTCTAAAGCCCCTTGCTTAATGCTGCCCGCGCCATCTTCACCTGCGATTAACTCGTCAGCTGGTCCGCTTGCTGCTGTTTCACGGAACAAGTTGCCACCCACTGCTTCTAAGCCCGCAGGGTTAATGAACTTAGCCAGAGTGATTTGCCCTAGTTGCTGCGGCGTCGGGTCATCTGCTGACGTAGTTGTTACCGTGCCATCCACACCAACAGAGAATGAAATGGCGTTATCTGGGATCTGAATTTGAGGCTCTAGTGGTAGACCTTGACTGTTCACCATCAAACCTTCTGAGTTGATATGGAACTGACCATTTCGGGTGTACATGATCTGACCGTCAGAGTTTTCGATTTGGAAAAAGCCCTGACCCATTACCGCCAAGTCGAACTCACCAGTCGTGTTTTGTGTGTTACCTTGTGTGAAGACTTTTTGCGTCCCCACGACACGAACACCAGAACCCAACTGAACACCGGTTGGTAGCTCGTTAACTTGGTCAACTTGCGCGCCTGGCTGACGCTGAATGCTGTAGAACAGGTCTTCAAACACTACTCGGTCACGCTTAAAGCCGACCGTGTTGACGTTTGCTAGGTTGTTCGAGATGGCAGTCATTTTTGTATCTTGAGCTGCCATGCCCGTTTTACTTACCCATAATGCTGAATGCATTGGTTATCTCCTTTGTGGCAGGAATTATCTAGAAGCACGATTTACGTTGAGCAAAAAGTGTTATCTCGCTGCCATCAATTTGTTTCCGGCTTGCGCCAAGGTTTCTGCGGTTTTCATCATGCGAACTTGCATCTCGAAGTTGCGCGTCAGTGACATCACGCTGAGTAGTTCATCGATGGCTGAAACGTTACTACCTTCGATATGCTCTGGTGCCAATTGCACCGTTTCATCAGCAACAAAAGGCACACCATCAACACTGTGCAGTAAGCTGTCGCTTTCTTTCTGAAGTTGGTTAATGGCAGGTTTCACCATTTTTAAAGTGCCAACTTCAACTTCTGCACCACCGCCCGGTGGGATCACAGACACGCGACCGCGCTCACTGATCTCAATCTTTTGAAAATCAGGCACGATCATTGGTCCGTTTTCACCTACAACGGGAAATCCATTGATACTCATGGCACCAAACGTATCGATTTTGATGTTACCCGCACGCGTGTAAGCCTCATTTCCAGCCGGTGTTTCTACTGTTAGGTAGCCTTCACCCATGATCGCAACGTCTAAGGGGCGTCCCGTTTTCATGATGTCGCCAGAATCAAAACGCGTCGATGCAGAGTTCGTCACCACCATGGTGCGACCATCAAAGCCCGCACCTTGTAATTCAACGCTTCGTACACGTTCCATATCCGCACGGAAACCAGCAGTATCGGCGTTCGATAAGTTGTTAGAACGAACGTGCTGAGCCTTAAGAACTCGGCTCGCACCAGACGTTGCAGTAAATAACAAGCTATCCATGCAATACTCCCATTACACTGCGTTGAACAGAGCTTGAGTTAGCTTGTCGTTGGTTGAGATGGTTTTGGCGTTCGCTTGGTAGTTACGCTGCGCCGTCATTAGCGCGACAAGCTCACTGGTTAAGTCAACGTTAGAACCTTCCAATGCACCCGGAGTAAGGTCACCCAGTGTACCTGTACCCGGAACGCCCATGATCGGCGCACCAGAGCTAAAGCTTTGTGTCCAAGCGGTACCGCTCACTTTCGATAGACCTTGCGTGTTAGCAAAGTCCGCAAGCACTACTTGACCTTGAAGTTGAGATTGACCATTGGTGTACGTCGCGTAAACCGTGCCGTTGTCTTCCACTCTAACGCCAGCAAGTTCACCCGATGTGTAACCATTTGGATTATTGGTGCTCACGCCAAATGCAGCACCAAACTGAGTACTACCTGAAAGGCTAATATCAACGCTCATTGCGTTTGCACCCGCGGCTGGGAATGCCACATTAAATGCGCCAGCAGGAGAAGCCAGCGTACCATCGGTATTGAATTGAACGGTTTGAGCTGTTGCAGGAGTCGTAGGCGCGCCATCCACTTCTACATTCACTTGCCATTCGTTATCTGACGTTTTAGTGAAGTACTGAGTCACCGTATGGGAATTGCCTAGCGAGTCGAAAACCTTGGTGGTGTAAGAAGAGTTGAATGATTTAGGGTCCGAAGAATTAAATGGATAAACCGCTTGATCAATCTTGGTCGCACTTGCATCGAAGTTAGCAACAAATTCTAAGCTGCTTGTTGCTTTAGCACTCAGAGAAGAAGTGGATACCTTGATATCGCCGACTGAACCTGTTTGCAGGTTATTATTGTTGTCAACGCTGTAGCCTTGTAGTTTGGTTCCGTTGTTCGCGGTAACGAAATTGTTCTTATCTGTGCTAAATACACCAGCACGGGTGTAGAGCATTTGACCCATAGAGTCTTTGGTCACAAAGAAACCGTTGCCGTTAATTGCTAGGTCCATTGCTCTGCCAGTCCCCGTTACAGAACCGTTTTTTTCGAAGTTCTGAGAGATTGACGCCACTTCTACGCCGCCTGGCTGCATGCCGTTGTAAACCGCCGCGAATTCAGTACGACCGCCTTTGAAACCATACGTCGATGCGTTAGCAATGTTATGACTGATGGTGTTCAATTCTGTATTGGTCGCGTCCAGACCACTAAGTGCGATGTTAAAACTCATAAATAACCTCTGATTTCCTTATTTGGTTAAGCACCAAACTGAGTAATTTGATAGAAAGGAACGTTGCCAACGCCTTGAACATTGACCAGTGCTGAGCCACCTGAGCTTGGAATACGAACCTGCTCAACCGTGCCTGCCAGCAAAACTTTAGGGCTTTTCTGCCCATCTTGAACTTCCACCGCAACGGTGTACTTACCCGGTTTCAAACCGAGCTCTTCAGGATTAATGGAGAATTCCAAATCACCAGCAGCGTGCGCGCCAAGAGGCACTTTCGTTGATTGACCAAACTGGTCTTTCACCACTAGCGTTACTTGGTTAGAACCATGTTCTAGTTCTATCTTGCCGTTTTGCGCGCCTTCACCGAGTTCAAACTCATTCGATGAAACGTACACGGTTTGACCAACCAAACCAGCGGTCGAAAGCACTTGCATGTTGTCGAGTAACACCATGCTGTTTTGCATTAACTTCGACATGTTTTCGGTACTCTGCACCTGAGAAAACTGCGCAAGTTGACCAACGTACTCGGTTCCGTCTAACGGGTTTAGTGGGTCTTGGTTTTGAATTTGTGCCACCATCAACGAGATAAACTCATTTTGCAGTGAGCTGGCACTGTTCATATCTGATGGGTTGGCGGAAACACTTGCGTCACTGCCAGACTTGGTTGTTACCGGCTTATCGGAAGACAGTGGGGTGTATTGTGCGATACTCATTAGCTACCCTGCCCTAATCGAAGCAGACCTTGCTGCATGCTTTTCACATTCGCCAATACCTCGACATTGGTCTCGAAGCTGCGTGTCGCTGACATCATGTCTGCCATTTCTGACACCACATCAATATCCGGGTAGTACACGTAACCTTCATCGTTTGCCAATGGGTTATTAGGTTCGAAGCGCTTCTCTGCCTGCCCTGCATTTTTCACAACATCCACAATGCGAACTTCTGCATTTGGATAAGCACTGTTCTCTGTTGCCATTTGCGTTTTTTGATACACAGTTGCAAACACAGGTTTAAGTGCCTTGTAGGCATCATCTGGGTTGGCAGACACCGCATCGGCGTTTGCAAGGTTACTGGCTACCGTGTTCAGACGAACGGTTTGCGCCGTCATCGCTGAGCCAGTGATCGAATAGATATCAGTAAATGACATGTTTAACGTCCCTCAATCGCTTTCGCCAAGCCACTGAATTTCATGTTGAGAAACGTCAGGCTGGTTTGAAAGTCCATGTTGTTTTGTGTGAATTTGGCTTGTTCAACACCAAGTTCCACGGTGTTGCCGTCTTTGCTGTTTTGGTAAGGCACTGAATATTGCGCCTCTACCTGAAACTTCGGCACTGATTTGCTCACACTTCCCGTCGACATATTGTTCATCACGGTGGTGAAGCTCAGGTCCTTTGCCAAGTACCCTGGGGTATCAACATTTGCTAGGTTACTGGCGAGGACTTTGGTACGCTGAACGCGAAAATTAAGTGCCTCTGGATGTACACCTAACGCATTTTCGAATGTGATCGCCATGCATCTTTCCTTCAAGTCGGCTCGAATACGCCAAGAATGAAACAAGATGCGTGCCATAAAAATTAACTATAAAAATCAATGAATTACAAACAAGGAAGGAAGCCTCGCTTCCGGTTTACGGAAACCACTCAAAACAAGGGGAAAGGTCGATTTCCCCAAATTATGCTGCTTTGTGGTTTGGTTTTGAGTGCCAGTTCGATAAGTGCCGCTGCCGCTGAGAAAACCCTCACGGCGAACGAACTAAAAGTCACCGTCAGTGAACAATTTGAGCAAGAAGTCGCACAAATCGCGCGTTCACACCATTGGGGAACCTATCAGCTCGAATATCGTATTTGGGTTCCGGGTTCTGCCAATCACTTGCCCGCCTGTACGTCGCCTTTGGTCATCGCAGGACGAGATAATCGCCCACTGCCTGTTGGCAATTTGAAGCGCGCGGTCAGTTGTGAGGACATCACCTCTCCTTGGCGAATCAACGTTACAATCAAATCTGCAGTGACACTCCCTGTCCTCGTTGCGACCAGCACAATTGGGCGTAACGAAACGATCTCCGCGACTCATTTAAAATCTGAAACGCGCACGATTTCGCGCCAAGACGACTTCTACACACAAGTGAGCCAAGCGGTAGGATTGGAGACCTCTCGCCGTATTCGCGCCGGACAAATTATTGATCCTTCAAACCTAAGCTCCCCTGCTCTGGTTGAGAAAGGCAACGAGGTGATTATTGTTGCGAGCAAAGATGGATTTAGCGCCAGTACCAAAGGCGTCGCCCTAGAACAGGGAAGGAAAGGTCAGCAGATCGATGTAGAAAACATCAGCTCTGGCAAAGTGATACGAGCAGTCGTGACAGGGTTAAATCAAGTACATACTCAGTTCTGATTTTGGACTCAGGTTATCATTTTTTGATTTTTACACTCGTCAGCACAGGTGAACTTCGAGTACAAAAAATAAATATTTAATGTTCATCACACCCTAGTCGCCTATTCGATTTAGAACATGATGATTGAGGACAACAGCATGAAAATCGACAAAGTCGCGGGCGGTCATGTCCCACAAACGAAATTCCAGCAAGCAAGCAAGAAGCCTGTCGAAACCATCGCACAGAGCAAAACTAGCGAGCCAGCATTCCAAGCTAACACTGCCGCCATCGATCGCGCTCAAGCAGAAATGAAATCACTGCCAGACGTAGATATGGCAAAGGTTGAAGAGATCCGCAACGCATTAGCACGTGGTGAACTGAATCTGGATACCAAAGCACTATCCAAAGCAGTAATGCAGTTCCACACTGGTCACGAGTAACGCAGCGCACTAGGAGTCATGCATGGCAACGGCCGCATCGCAGCACATTCAACAATTTGTTCGTTCCCTAGCGGAAGACATTAAACTCTACCAGCAATTGCTAGAGCTTATTCAGCAACAAAAAACGCTGTATTTGAAGTTTGATGGGGAATCGCTTAGCGAGAACATTCAAAAGCAAACGCCAATTTTGAATCGACTCAGTCGCTCGGCGAGTGAAAGAAGTCAGTTGATGCGCTCGCTTGGACTCCCTTGCAACGAAACCAGTGTGAATCGAATTTTCAATGCTCTGCCTGCCAAAATTGGCACGCAAGCAAGAAAACAATGGGCGCTGTTGGAAACCTTGGTAAAACAATGCCATACGGACAATCAGAGCAACGGTCAAAGCTCTGCGGCGTTCCAAGAGTTGGTCAGTCAACTCAAGCAACCTGTGCAACACACTTATGAAGAGCGTTCGTTCTAAACAATTCTCGCCTTGCCTACAGAATCTTCCTCCATCCAGGTCGATTACTGTGGGCTTTTTTGCGTTTTGGCTCACCTGCTTTTCTTCTCTCTCAATAGCCAAACCCAACGAAGAAACCATTACCCAACAATATCAAGTGCTCGCGCCCTACCAGAGCCAAATTGCCAAACGTCTCGATTCTGTTCGCCCATTGCTCGATCATATTTTCAAACAGCTTAAGCAGCAGTCGTTACCGCCCACATTCGTGTTGTTGCCCATGTTGGAATCGTCTTATAACCCTCAAGCCGTCTCACATGCGAATGCTGCGGGTCTATGGCAATTAATCCCTGCCACAGCGACACGATTTGGTTTACAAGTATCAGACACCGATGATGAACGGTTTGATACCAAAGCCAGCACTCAAGCGGCGTTGAAATACTTGGCGTTCCTGTATGAGAAGTTTGATCAAGACTTGGCACTGACTCTAGCAGCTTACAACGCGGGCGAGGGACGCGTATCAAGGGCGATGAAAAATGCGGGTAGTCGAAATTTTGATGCACTCACTTTACCCAATGAAACACAAGAGTACGTCAACCGCTTCTACGCACTAGAGCGCTTGGTTGATGTACATCAACTTCGTACGGATTCTTTTCAGCCTTTGCTGTTATTTTCCGAGCAGTCATCTATCTACACCAAACCGCTTATAGACCTTAGTCGATTACCACCTCTGGTCGAATTGTGACACCTATCACTAAAACTCGACAATGTCAGGTGTTCGTAAAAATACAAGATCCTGTACTGCCAATTTGCAAACTCGTGATCTCGATGCAAACGCGTGCATAAAAGTTAAGGTAATGTATCTCAAAGATAAGAAAGAGCAGTGGTTTGCTGATAATTCACCAATTTGTGCTTGTGTATTGAGTAGAGATGCATCACATTACGGGTGCAAATTCAGTGAAAAACAATGGTTAGACCTATTAATTATTTACACAACAAATATAAAACCGCTATTGTTTTTACAGATTGAAACAAAATACAGAATATCGAGATGACGCTTCGCTTGCGCGTCTGGAATAAGTCCGGGTTCCGGGGGGGAGCTCGGACTTTTTTATTGGCTGGAAGTTACAACTTTGATCGAAGGGTGATTACAACAACTCTTTTGCGATTAGTTGGAGCAAGAAGGTTTCGCGTTCAATGCTCATTCCTTTCTTTGGGCTTTCTGCCATCGTCTTTTCATTATGCGCAATCGCATCATGCACATTCATCCAAACTGGACGCATGCCGTTTTTCACTTCGTAATCTTCATAAGACGTTTCACCTAGCTCACGGTCAATCTTGCACGTGTAGCAGTATGACGTCATGTGCATCACATCCGCATCGTCTTTGTACCAAGGACGAAACTCTTCAAAGATACCAAATGGCTTAATGTTGTGAATGTTTTTCGCACCAGTTTCTTCTTCAAGTTCACGAACCAAACCTGCAATCACGTCTTCGCCTTCATCAATACCACCACCCGGCAGAGTGTAGTCGTGGTAACGTTCAGTGTAGAGGAGAAGAACATCTTCACCATCAAGCACAATGGCACGTGCTGCGTTACGCTGAAAGATGATTTTGTCATCCAAATGTTCGATGTCTGGGTGCGTAGTTGTTTTTAAGTGTCTCATCGCAGGATCCGCTGTGAATGTTTTGCGCGCATACTACCGAAATTCATAACTATTCCCAAGTTTCAATTTGCGCAAGCCTACAACAATGCCACCCAAGATAACCTTGAGATACTTGGATATACAGACGAACAGTGAGCAAATTCTAAAATTACACAGAATTCCCTTTCAAGCGTCGTGCTTTTAACAAACATAAGACAGTATTTTTCTTAAACTCTCCTATAATCAACACACTACTCGTAATTCCCACGCGGAGATCAAGAATGAAAAAGACGGCTTTAGTAACGGCAGTGGCGGCAGCAATGGTGTTGGCAGGTTGTTCTACTTATGAAGGTGCAACTCGCTCAAACGAATACACATCAGCAGCAAACCCAGCAGCAGTATACTGCGTGCAGCAAGGTGGTGAACTAGATACAGTGACAGAAAACGGTGAACGCGTAACTTACTGCCTATTGTCTGAAAATGAGCGTGTTGAGCAATGGGAATATTACCGTAAAAACCACAAAGAAGACGCTGAGTCGTAATGGTTAACATTTACGCAATCTAAGATTGCACAATCCACAACAAAGGAGCTTCATGCTCCTTTTTATTTTATCTAAACATTCCAGATTTCTGACACTTAGTCCTTTATTCACCAGCCTTACCGCATAGCGACACCATATCGAACGCCGTTTTATTTCTGACATTCCTCTGACATTACTTTCCACTTGGGCAATAAAATTTCTCGCGCACATCACGAAATTTCACGTTTTTTCCACATTTTTATTGGAGCGGGTGGTCAGGATGAAAATAGATACTGTCAAACAAGTCGAATCGACACAATCCAACCTTGTTGAAGACTCAAAAATTACTGAAGAATCAAAGCGCGTTATCTACAAAGCGATGTTGAGTGCATTGACCATCATCGCGATTAGTATTTTAGTGAACCTGAGTATTCGCGTAGATTACGTTCTACTGGGCTCAAGCTTGGGTGAAACATCCATCACTGAAACGCTACAACTGATCATGTTAGCCGTCGCTTCTTGGTCGTTCTATCGCGTTTCCAAGCAAGAAGCTCACTTATCGCACGCCGCGATCCTTATCTCTGGCTTTTTTGCGGTATTGATGATCCGCGAAATGGATTACTGGTTTGATATGATTCACCATGGCTCTTGGGTATTCCCAGCCTTAGCAGTAACAGCACTCGCATGTGCAAAAGCTTACCAAGGTGGTAAAGGTACCGTGAATCAGATGGCGGTTATACTTCAGTCGCCATACATGAAACTGCTCATTGGCTCTGTTGTTTTATTGGTGGTATTTTCTCGCTTATACGGAATGGGAAGTTTCTGGCAACACGTTATGGGTGAGCACTACGTGCGTGATGTGAAAAACATCTCTGAAGAAGGCATCGAGCTATTGTGCTACAGCCTTATTGCACTAAGCGCAGTTCGTACTCGTCGTGAACTTAAACGCCAGTAAACCTGAGTTTCATTCCGATACACTCGCTTCTGGGTCAAGGCGTTGATTTAACGCCGTGAGTATCGGATGAAATACAGCCAACGCTTGTTGCGCTGCAAAAACTGAATCATCAAAGGCCGTCATTTCGATGGCCTTTTTCATCTCTGCGATTTGGTTTTTAACGTCTTGTGTTAAAGGCAAAGTTTGGAGTTTTTCTATTGCTTTTAAAGCTATCGCTAATGGTTTCGCTTGTACTTGAGCCAAGTCTCGCTTAAATGCCTTGTTTTTCACCCCTTCCAAATAAACACGATAAGTCGTCAGTTCATCAAATAAAAGAAACGCATCTGCCTGAGTGCCTGAGTTTGGATATGGCACACTGATATGCTCAGCGATATCTAGTGAAACAGTGAGCTCTATTCCCATGTCTGCACAACGCGATTTCAATACTCGTAATAAGCCTTGTTCATCCATCAAGGTTTGGATCTCAATAATGCGCTCTAAATGGTAGTCATTGGAAAGCAGTATGACTTCGATAGCTTGTCCCATTGGACATAACCCACTTTTCAGTAGCTCTTTTGCCGCATTTTGCATGTTCTGCACGGTATTCAGGGAACGATTCTCGATGATGACTTGCTGATCAGGAAAGTCGATTCCCCTAACCTTGGTTAGCTGACCAAAATACTGATACATCGCATCCGCTTCAGAGATCGTTTGACCATGAGTGACCCCTCCACAAAAAACCAATGCCGTTGACTCAAAATCCCATTGGTTTAAAACGGAAACTAAAGCTTCCACACGTGAGCGCCCTTCAGCACTGAGCTGATCATGCGCTAAACGCTTACCTAGAATGATCACTACCTTGTTTAACTTCATTACCGAGATCTCAATTACTCATACTTTCGCGAACAATTTGTATACAAAAATTTGCTTTGCCAATACTCTTTCAGGCATTAACATCTAATTAACAATGTCGTTCTAGAGACCTTGACAAAGGTCCGCAAAGAAAGGAAGTCAATTATGCTGTCGATTTTCGATATTTTTAAGGTCGGTGTCGGTCCTTCTAGCTCCCACACCAATGGTCCTATGCTCGCAGGTTACCATTTCACTCAATTGCTTAGCGACTCTATGGCGAAAGTGCACAAGGTGCAAGTCGACCTTTACGGCTCTTTATCACTCACCGGTAAAGGACACCACACGGATCGTGCTACCGTCTTAGGGCTAATGGGTAATAAACCCGACACTATCAAGATGACGAGCGCGAAAAGCGCGCTACAACATACCATTGAACACGGCACGCTCTCTGTCGCAGGTGTTCATGAAATCGTGTTTAGTTATGAGCACGATATCGTCTTCCACAGCGATAACCTTCCTCTTCATGAAAACGGCATGACCATCACAGCTTTTGATGCTGCTGGTGAGCAAGTGGCGTTTGAAACTTACTATTCCATCGGTGGTGGCTTTATTGCCACTGCTGCCGAGCTAGAAAACGGTGGCAATGAGGCAGAAATCCAAGTGACTTACCCTTTCACGTCTGCTGACGAGATGTTAGAAAAAGCAGAGCAAAACGGCTTTAGCTTAGGGGGGATGATCCTTCAAAACGAATTGGCTTTCCGTGAGCAAGAAGAGATCGACCAAAAAGCAGAACAGATCTGGAAAGTAATGTCGTTGTGTATGCAACGTGGCTTTGACACCGAAGGCATTCTTGAAGGTGGGTTAAACGTCACACGCCGAGCACCTAACCTACTCAAAAAGCTTGAAGCTAACGCAGCAGTAGAAAACGATCCAATGGAGATCATGGATTGGATAAACCTATTTGCTTTCGCAGTAAGTGAAGAAAACGCGGCTGGCGGTCAGGTGGTCACATCACCAACCAACGGCGCAGCTGGCGTCATCCCCGCAGTACTCATGTACTACCATCGTTTCATCAAAGAGCTCGACAACAAACAGCTGAAAGACTTCTTAGCTGTGGCTGGGGCGATTGGTATCTTGTACAAAACCAACGCTTCGATTTCTGGTGCAGAAGTCGGATGCCAGGGAGAAGTCGGCGTTTCTTCTTCTATGGCAGCAGCAGGTTTAACCGCACTGCGTGGTGGCAGCAACGAGCAAATCTGCATTGCTGCTGAGATTGCTATGGAGCATTCGCTTGGCATGACTTGTGATCCAATTGGCGGTTTGGTTCAAGTTCCGTGCATCGAGCGAAACGCGATGGGCGCAATGAAAGCCATCAATGCATCACGCATGGCGTTAAAACGCACTAGCAAATGTCTTATTTCATTAGATAAAGTTATCGAAACCATGTACCAGACAGGTAAAGACATGAACAAGAAATATCGTGAGACGTCACTCGGCGGTCTGGCAGTGATTCACATGGCACCACCTTGCGAATAGCATACTTTATTTCAGCGTTTGCTAATTAATATTTTTCATTGTTGGCGGATAAAATTCCGCCAACGTCTTTATTCCTGCATAAAAATCACGCTATCTCCCACCTCACTCTCGACTGCTTATTATTTCAACGTCTTTTCAAAACCTTAAAAATCACTAAAGAATAATAGTCTTATAAAATGTTATTTTTTAGTCATTTATTCACATAATTCCTAGTTGATCTAGAACAATACATTAGCAAGGCAAACGTTTCGCATTAGAAAATTTAGTGCATTAAATTCGTTTTATGCGACAATTGTTTCAATATGTAACATAGCGTTTAAGTAACATTTAACAGAAATAATAACTACCTTTCTCGCAATAGTGAGTATTTAATTATGTGGAATAAACTAAATAAATCTATGATGTTCTGCCAAATGATGTTTGGCTTATCATTCTACGGCGTGTTAGTCAGTCTAACGCGTTTTTTCTTAGAGGATCTGAATTACAACGAAGCTGATACCATGATGATCGTGGGTGCCTTTTCTGCGATTGGTCCCCTATTTGCGATTGCTGGCGGTTTCATCGCTGACAAATTTTTAGGAGCTTACCGTTCTCTATCGATTGCCTTCCTAGCATTCGCATCTGGTTACGCGCTGCTTGTTCTTGGTGCTTCGGCTACCAACGTACCACTGTCTATGTGTGGTATCGCACTAGCAAGCTACGGTCGTGGTTTGATGTCACCTTCCTACCCTAGCTTGTACAAACGTACCTTTAAGTCTCAAGAAGACTTTGAGAAAGGCTATCCAATCAACTACTCAGTGAACAACGTAGGCGCCTTCCTAGGTCAATACCTGTTCCCAATGATTGTATTGGTGATTGGCTTTAATGGCGGTTTCACCATCTCTGCAGTAATGGCAGGCGCAGCACTGGTTATGCTACTTGTGTTCCGCAAAGGCTTGGTTGGTGTCGCATCAGATCTAGACAAACAAACCGTTAGCATCAAAAACTGGATCTTCTTTGCCCTTATTTCTGTGGCGATGATTGCGTTGGTATTCTTCATGTTCTCAAACATGGATATCGGTCAAAACATCGTTTATGCCATTGGTGGTGCTGCAATTCTTTACTTTGTTTCTTTGATGTTGAAAGCAAGCAAAGCGGAATCATTGAAGATGGGTACCATCCTTATCGTAACCTTCCTAACCACGTGTTTCTTCGTTTACTACGGTCAAATGATGACTTCAATGAACATGGTGGCGATCAACACACTAAAAGGTTCCCTATTTGGCTTTATTCCACTAGAACCTGAAGCTGCAATGGCGATGAACCCGCTATGGTGTATGGTTGGTGGTCCTATCGTAGCTGGCTTCTTTGGTGTGCTAGAAAAACGCGATATTCACCTATCTACAGCAACTAAAATTGCGTTGGCATTCGTGCTAACAGCGATTGCTTTCGGCATCCTAACCTTCGCTGTAACCACAGTGGGCGAAGACGTAATCATCATGCCTGAGATCTTCCTAGCGATTCACTTCTTCCAAGCAATTGCAGAAGTGATTGTAGGCTCAATGGTCGTTGCATTTATCCTATCGGTTGCACCGAAGCACATTGAAAACTTCTCAGTAAGCTTGTTCTCTGTTGCTATCGCGCTGAGTGGTATTGTTGGTGCTGCATTCTCGACTTCTATCGCTCTAGAAAAAGGGCAAGAAATCACCCAAGAAATCGTACAACACGTCTACGGTGATTACTTCCAATTGCTAACCGTGCTCGCTGTTGTAATGGTTGCTATCGCACTAGGTGCTTCTTTCATCATCCGCAAAATGCTTGAAGCTGCCAAACGCAGTGAAGCTGAATTGGAAATGGTTGAGGCTAACGCACAAAACTAATATTCCTCTTCACCTAAATGCAAAAACGGAAGCCAATTGGCTTCCGTTTTTTTTATCGACAGAGGTTTGTCGCTTAGCGAGCGTTGGCTATGCAGCAAGCGTAAACATCAAATACGCGTTCAATGCCAGTACAAGAGTGACGATAACCACACCCGAATAAGATACCCATTTGTTGTTTTTGAACTCGCCCATCAAGCGCTCGCTGTTGGTAAAGATAAGCAGTGGAATAATCGCCAGCGCAATACCAAAGCTTAATACCACTTGGCTCATCACCAAAATATCAGTGGTGTTCATACCCAAACCAATCACCACAAATGATGGCGCCATGGTAATGAAGCGGCGCAACCACATTGGAATAGAGAAGCGTACAAAGCCTTGCATCACGACTTGTCCTGCCATGGTTCCCACTACTGTGGAAGATAAACCCGAAGCAATCAGAGACACACCAAATAGCACAGAGGCTGCTTTACCTACGAGTGGGGTCAGCGTCATGTACGCGGTTTCAATTTCTGCTACATGCTGGTTACCAGAGTAATGGAAAACAGCTGCTGCCATCGCCACAATAGCGATATTCACAAAGCCCGCTATTACCATCGCAATCAACACGTCAAAACGAGTAGTACGAAGACGTGTTTTCGTACTTTCACCATAGTTGTTTTTGAACAATGCCGAGTGAAGGTATATCACGTGAGGCATCACAGTTGCGCCTAAAATGCCCGCCGCAAGGTAGATTTGGTGCGAGTTAGTAAATGTTGGGGTTAACAAACCTTTTGCCATTTCACCGCCAGCGGGGTGAGCGAAGAACAATTCCGCAATGTAGATAACCGCAACCAGCATCAGAAGCGAACCAATCACCACCTCTAGCGGCTTTTGACCTTTCTGGTTAAGCGTCAGAATCATCACTGTCGCAACGGCAGTGATCAACGCCCCTTCCATCAAACTGATACCAAAGACAAGCTGAAAGCCGACTGCTGCACCAATAAATTCCGCTAGGTCAGTTGCTATCGCTATGATTTCAGCCTGAATCCAATAGAAACCCACTGCCCATTTATTAGGTAGATGGTCGCGTAAGTGTTCTGCGAGGTTTTTGCCTGTAACAATGCCAAGTTTAGCGGACAAATACTGAATCAACATCGCCATGAGGTTTGCCCAAAGCACAACCCAAAGCAGTTGATAGCCGAATGAAGATCCCGATTCAATATTCGTTGCAAAGTTACCTGGGTCAATGTAACCAATTGCAGCAATAAACGCTGGACCTAACATGAGTAACTTGCGTTTTATTTTGTTAAAGGCTGACGCGTTTTGTGCCGCCGTTGTTTGTATCGCTGTCGCGTGTAAATTATTGGACGTACCATTCATGAGCGTATTCCCCTCTCGTCGATAGAGAAAATCATACGCCAACCTAAATGAGAATCAATATCATTTAGGTGCACAAAAATGGTAATTAAGATTTCAACAATTAATTTTCAATTATCGATAAACAAAAGCTATCAGAATAACTTTAAATCTAGAAGTGTCATAAACAACAATGCCGCGTTAAACGCGGCATTGAAAGTAAGGAGATTTCGACCATTTAGTCGCGGCGACCGCGAAGTTGGATCGGTTGAGTAGAAGCGTCTGTTTGAATCATAACACCACCATAAGCAGCATCATTTCGACCTTTTAGAGTCAGGTTAGAATCTGCGCGTTCCACATCAACTTGGTTAGCTTGGCTTGTTGTCATATCAATGGTACCTGTGTATGACCCATCGCCAGCGAATGCCACATTTACTGAACAAACCATTAAGCCTAGTGCGATTAGTTTTTTCATACGTCACCTCTGTTGTTTGTGGTACATCATTTCGATATAGAAACTTTAGCAACGCCGCCCAAGTAGCACGAGGAAAACCCGAATTTACCAAATGGAAATCCCTGTTGGAAAAAGGCTTTTCTGCCATAAACTTAGAATTGACCATTCCCTGTCTTTCCGCTGTTGAGGCAGCGCTATGATGCCGTAGCAAACGTTGGCTGGAGTAAAAGAATGACAATCAATCTAGATATGCAGAACGTCTTGGTAATAAAGCGCATGTACGATCTGCGCAACGTTCGCTTGGTCGCGGAATCAATGGGAAAAACCTCCGGCGCCATCAGCAAAAACCTCACTAAAATGAAAGCGCAACTGGACGATCCTCTGTTCATTCAAACCAAAAATGGATTTGAACCAACCTCATTTGTGGAAGCCAATATGCCTCATTTCGAGCAAATCTTGGCGAGCGCAGACGCAATCAAACCCCAAGAGTTTTCCCCGCCGCTTTATACTGGCGATGTTGCAATCTACGCCAACACACTTTTTTGGGATCGTTTTGGCGATAAACTTTACCTAGAGTTGCTCAAGCAAGCGCCGCATGCCAATTATGCATTTTTAAGGTGGGGGGCTGATGCTCGCAATCGCATCATTGACGGTGAGAACGCCATTGCTATTCATTACTTTGATGAAGATCTACCTCAATCCATCGCACAAAAAGAGTTGGGAAAAGGCAAAGCGGTATTCTTTGTACGCAAAGATCATCCTGCCAAGGACTTCCAATCATTGGGCGATTATACCTTTGTTTTGTTCAAGACGCCTGGTTGGAACGATCATAAATACCCACTTTTGGATCGCTTAAAAAACATCGGCTTTCATGTTGATCCAAAAGTTGAGATTGAACATCCTGCCATGATTCACAGCATCATCATGAACACCGACCATTTCGGTATTACGATGAGTGGTAACGTTCCTGAATCATGTCGTAGCATCGAACTTCCAAATGGTTTAGAGCTCGGCGTGAGCTTTGTGATGAGCTGCCGACGCTCTCAGCAGCACGACCCACAAAACCAATGGCTGTTTAGTGTGATTCAATCCATCATCAAAAGGCACACCAAGCCAGACTAAAATTTGATTTCTCCCAATACGCCCAAAGTAATCGCTTGGTGGTGTTTATTGAGGTATTCAATATCTTGTAAATAAGCCGTATGGTGACAATCTTCCATATTGGCTTGAAACTGGGCATCACCATTGGCTGCCATCGTGCGCATGTGATCAACTAACGCCGTTAAGCGCAACGTCATTACCTCCACCAACTCTTCGCGTTCTAATCGGGAGCAGCCATAGGCATCACAAAAGATTTTGGCTCGTCGAATTTGTTCTTCTAACGTGCCCATCTTGTCATCTTCATCAGTCTTAAATGGCGCCCAACCGTATATAGAAAAAGCAATATCCCAAATTCGCGGCGCAGGATGAGCGGTATCGAAATCAAATACGCCGCTCACGACATCCCCATCTAAAGCCACGTTATAAGGCATGAAATCACCGTGACAAATCACTTCTTGCGGCGAGCGAGCTGGCAACATCCAATGATGAACATCTTGATCATGCTGTTTAAGGAAACTCTCCGACGCATCATGATAACAACGGAGCAGGTTTGCGGCAGATTTCAACGCAGTGAGCGAAGCAATCGGTCCTTCTAACGGGTAGTTATAGCTGTCACCCTCAACAAAGGTCAGCAACTCTTTCCCACCCTCAATCGACACTGCTTTTGGACATGCAGTAAAACCATGTTGATGAAGATGTTGGAGTAATTGATGGACGGTCATCGTCCAGTGGCTAGCTGGTCTACTGACCAAATTACCTTTACGATAAATGGCATTATCCCTGCCCCCTTCTAACGCTTCCATTACTGCTCCTTGATAACCAGAGCGCATGCTCTGTGAGTGATGACGACATGAAACGTACTCTGTCATCTTAGCACCCGAACTTTGGTCATGACGGTTGATAATGTTTCAGATTGTTAGCTCTATCTCAGTTCGTGCTCATCTTGTCATTTTGCCCCCCGATAGCCTGAAAATCGCTTGGACATCTGGTTACGCCTGTAAGCTTTGTACTAGCCATTGAGTAAAGGCTTTGACATGCGGCTTCTCGCCACAACGAACGATCATATGATGTGCGCCTCGGCTTGGCATTGACCAATGACCTACTTGGACCAAAGTACCTTGTTGAAGATGATCTTCTACTAACAAGTCGCGCACTAATAAGACACCTAGCTGATTCACCGCAGCCTCAATAGCCAACAAAGAATGTTCAAATTCTCCCGCTAACTTTACGCTCCCTCCTTCGTGCCCTTGGTACGCAAACCAACCTTGCCATGTTTCCTGATAGCCACCAGTCGCAAGTTTCGGCAAACGGACAAGATCAACCAGATCAGAAACGGGATTTAGTAAAAGAAACCCCGGACTTGCCACCAAAATCCAGTTCTCTTGCGTGAGTTGCGTTGCGTGTTGCGAAGACCAATCACCATAACCATTAATGATTTCCACATCCGCGATGTCGCTATTACTCGGCACTGCATTTGCGGTAGTAGAAACTTTAAAACTCACTTCAGGATACTGGCGATGAAAATCAGCGAGTCGAGGTATCAACCATTGGGAGCAAAAGCTGTGCGCCACGTGTAACGTTAACTGGGTCTGTTTTTGGCGAGAGAAAAGATGTTGAGTTGCGGCGAACAAACTCTGGAATACATTGCTAACCACGGGCAAGTAATCGTGTGCTGCTTGGGTCAAAATGAGTTGTGCGCCATTGCGTTCAAACAAAGTGGCATCTAGATACATTTCCAGAGATTTCACTTGTTGACTAACCGCTGCGCGGGTGACATTGAGCTCTTCAGCCGCTTTAGTAAAGCTGCGCAATCTTGCCGTCGCTTCAAATGCTTTTAAAGAATTGAGTGGGGGTAAGTTCTGCATCTGTAGCTCCAAACAAAAGAACACGAAAAGTGTAAGTCAGAGCTGTGACATTTCGATGAAAACAAAAAAGCCAGCGACAAACGCTAGCTTTTAGAATCATTAAGCTAATGGTGGATTATTTAGCTTCTTCAGTTGTTTGGTATTGGAACGCAGGAACAACAACTTCTACACGACGGTTTTGTTCACGACCTTCACGAGTTTCGTTGCTCGCTACTGGGTTAGCTTCGCCCATGCCTTTAACAGTCATACGGTCTGCAGCAATACCTTCAGCTTGGAAGTGATCAGCAACTGCTTGTGCACGCTTCTCTGTTAGCTGTTGGTTGTAAGCTTCAGAACCTGTTGTATCACTGTAGCCGTTGATTTCAACTTGAGCTTGTGGGTAAGTGTTCATTAGCTCAACAGTACCGTTGAACGCAGAAGCGTCTTGTAGTTCAGCACTTTCTAGACCAAATTGTACTGTTGCAGTTTGAGCTGGGTATTCGTGCTCAACGATGCGAGTTACAGGACGAGTTTCAACCACTTCTTCTTGAACTACTGGCTCAGAACCAAACTTGTAGTTGAAGCCGATACCAAAGAAGTCAGAATCCATGTCGTCGATGATGTCATCAGACATGTCTTGGTAACGTTGGTACTCAGCGCGTAGGCTCCAGTTGTAGTTGATTTGGTATTCAGCACCTAGAGAGCCCGTTGGTACGAAATCTTTCTCATCGCCAGCCATCATGTAAGCAGCACCTACTTTAGCAAATAGGTTCCATGAGTCTGTTAGAGGTAGGTTGAACTTAGGAGCTAGAGTCAGTGCCCATAGGTCGCCATCAACAGTGTTTTTGCCAGCTTTGTTGAAGTTAGCAGTAAAGTTACCTAGGTAGTCAACGCCGTATTCAGCTGCAACGTATTCGTTAAAGTTGTAGCCAAGGTGCATACCTGCTGCAAAGCTATCGTCATCACATGGTGCGTCTAAGTGACATGCGTCGTTTAGTGCGTTGTAACCAAGTTTGCCACCGATGTATGTATCAGCAAGAGCAACATTTGACATTACGCCACCAGCAAGAACGGTAGCCACTGCAAGAGCAATCTTTTTCATTATTTTTTTCCTTTATGCGAAGGCGACCCGATTACTTTCCCCAGCATACGCTGTCATCAAGAAAGTCAGAACCTGCACTGTTTTTAGTGATTAAAACTACGCCAACAATCTCTATTAACGCATCATCGCATGACGCTCTAATTGGGATATTTCCATTAGGAGCGCTGGTTGGAATTTTGATACACCTATCTGCCACGTCTTGTCCCAAGCGTTTAAACCTGAACGATTGGAGTGATAGATAACGATGAGCAAACCTCTGTAGGTACAAGATTCCGCGAGAAAAATTATCCGGCTTCCATCTTGTAATTACATAGCAACTTAAAACTAATTTAACTGGCTGTGCCTACTTTCAACCTCACACTCAAGGCTGTTACCCCTATGAGATGTTATGATTTTTGTGACGAGAATCTCGAAATGGACTTTAACAGAATAAGTATCGCTAAATTAAATTAGATTTTTTATCGACACGATAAATCCAACTTATCGAGACTCACATAAGCATCAGAAATTGCAGCTTTTTTGTCTTAACTGCGGAGAAAGTAGCTCATTAATAGAGAACGCGGAGAGAATAATGGCAGGAAAGACAGCCCGCAAAGTACGGGCTGTGAACGAATTGCGTTAAATTTTGTCAGATACGGCTAGCGTCGCTGCTAAAATATCTTGCCCAAACAACACACTACGCTCTGGAGACCAACCGTAAAGTGGGTCGGGGTGGTTGTTGTTGTCTTTGAATGGCATTTCAATGGTGTAAGACAGACATTTAAATTGCTCTGCTACCCAGTTAGAGCCAACGGTTAGGTTCGCTTTACCTGGTTCATCTTTGTCGTAACCAATCTCGTCTTGGAACTCTGGTGTAATCGTCAGAAGTGCTTGTTTAAACGCGTTTTCCAACTCAGCCATGCCTTCGTCATAAGAAGGAATGCCTTCAGATCCCGCTACAAAATTGTAAGGGATAGCTTCATCACCATGAATATCTAGGAACATATCCACGCCAGTTTCTAGCATACGTTCACGAACCAAGAAGACTTCTGGGCTCTTTTCCATTGATGGCGTTTGCCACTCTCGGTTGAGGTTCACACCCACTGCGTTAGTACGCAAGTGACCACGAACACCGCCGTCTGGGTTCATGTTTGGTACAACGTAAAGTACTGCTTTTTCTAGCAATGCACGCGCAACCGTGTCGTTTTCATCCAGTAGACGTTGAATCATGCCTTCCATGAACCATTCTGCCATCGTCTCGCCTGGATGCTGACGTGCAATCATCCAGATTTTCTTTTTACCTTCTTCTGGCTCACCGAAAGTAAGCAAGCTCATGTCATTGCCATCTAGCGTGTGACCCAAAGTTTCCAACTGGCAGTGGTGTGCACTTTGTGCCATGTGTAATAGGTCTAGATGACGATCGTACGTGTATGGTGCAAAGTACGCGAAGTAGATTGAGCTACGCTCAGGGATAACAGTGAAAGTCAGCGTATCACCATCGAACTCTGCTGGCACGCGGAACCACTCTTCACGATCGTAAGACGCAACAACGTCATAGCCTTGCCAACCTTCTGGGTAAGCCGACTTCGCAAGATCAAGTAGTTTGATGGTGTGCGATTGCTCGGCTTCGGTCTCAAGACGGAAGTGGAACCACTGGTAGAATTCCGACATGTTGTCGTTAGGGATTTTAAGTTGGATGTCGTTTTTGTCGTCTGCTTTCACTACGTGAATGCTGCCGCTGTCGAAGTTGCTGAATACTTTCATTCTATTACTCACCTTTTGCATCTGAGCTTGAAAGACTGAGGCTAACACAAAGGGAAGAGGTGCCTCTAACGATTTCACTTCTTCCCTATCCGTTTGCGATCAAAATATTCAGTTTAGTCGAGCTTATCCGCTTTGCCTGCTGGTCCCGCAAGTTTTGCTAGCCACTTATCCCAGATAAATGGTGTTTGCTCATTATCTTCTGCTTCCTCTTTTCGGCGTACGGCATTACGCACCATCATTGCCCCTGTCCAACGAAAAGGCTCTGGTGGGAATTGTCCTAATGGTCCTCTGGCTAAACCACTTCGCGTCCAGTCATTATCTAACCCCAATACGAATGAAGATAAGATCTTTCCGCCCATTCGAGTCTGAGCCACACCGTTACCCGAATAGCCAAAGCCGTAAAAGACATTGTTCTGTTTATCTAGCTCGCCAAAGAATGGGAAACCGGTAGCAGAACGATCCGAACCACCCGTCCATGAATAAGCGAACTCTGTTCCTTTTAAACGCGGAAACAGCTTATCGAACGACTTACGCAGCAGATTTTGATAGTGCGTTGGTTTATTAAACATCACGTCGACGCGGTTATTGTAAGAGAATTGGTTGCCGCCCTTACCCAACATCAAACGACCATCTGGCGTATCTCGATAATAATGGACGAAGATACGTGAATCCAACACGCTAGAGCCCGTTTGCCATCCTGATTGAGGCAAAGCGTCACCCAGAGGTTTTGTAATCACCATATCTGAAGAGACAACAACGATGCTGTTGTTAAATTGCTTAAAGTGTTCCACCATCCAAGCATTTAATGCCAACACTACTTGCTTCGCTTTGATGCTCGCATTAGGCGTACTAACGGTTGCAGGTTGACCATAATCTAAACGCGTCATTGGCGTATTTTCATAAACCTCAACACCCAGTTCGATAGCAACACGACGTAGCCCTCTAGCCAACAAAGCCGGCTGGACGCTTGCGGCAACAGGAGAGTGAAAACCGTCCACATGCCTTGGTGAGCCAGCATTCTCTCGCAGCTCTTCAGTCTGACAATGTCGCCAACTATTCACGTTTAGCCGCTTAAGTTCATCCACGACCGGCTGCATACTTCCGGTTTGCGCATGGTTTGTCGCCGTGTAGTAAACGCCTTTCAAGGATAACTGTGCATCGATATTATGCTGCTGACAAAACGCCTCAATTTCCAAGACTGCTTGCTCCGATTCTTTTACTAACCATGCCGCTTGTTGTTCACCAAACAAGCGCTTCAATGTTGGAAACTTTGTTGACCAAGTCAGCATACAACCACCATTTGCGCCCGATGCCCCGTTACCACACAAGCCTTTTTCAATCACAACCACTTGTTTTTCCGGCGATTGCTGCTTAATCATGATCGCAGTCCAAAGACCTGTATAACCACCGCCGACAATCGCCACGTCCGTCGCTATATCTTGTTGGAGTGACAATGACGGCGTTGGCTGTTCCATTTCCAGAGCTTGCTTGAACCAGTAAGAGAGATGAGTCATTCCGTATCCTTTGTAAAGTGGCACACAATCTTGCTTTAGTACCACTTTACAAACGAACATGAGAATCAACGAGCGAGAAAACCTGACGCTGAGCGTTAGAAAATATTGCCTATTAATAATAAATATAAATTAAGCAATAAAAAAAAGGGGAGCAAAGCCCCCCAACATTCCTATAAATAACACACAGCAAGGATAAAGCAGAAATTAATAAATATTAGCTAGCGAGAATATAAATTAACGGTTACCTAACTCTCTCAAACGATATTCGTATTTCACGTTTAAAATTGGTTGGTAGGCAATTTGTCCGTTATCTTGTAGAAACTCATCCACCGTAACTTTACTATCGGTGATTGAGAAAGAATTTTTGTCTACTTTCGCAAAAGAGCCATACAGTTCTTTGCTTAGTTGTAGAGATGTTTTACCTTGATATTCTTTAATCATTTCAAAGCCCATCTCGTAAGCAGCTTGCTTGCTGTCGACGACATTACCTTGAATCGATTTGCTGTTATTTGTCCATTGATACCCACCAGCGAATGCAGCAATTGGTGAAGCGGTTAGTGCAATGAGACCAACAAGAGTGATTAAACGTTTCATAATATGCTCCTTACTTACCTTTTAAATATCGAGTTCCAAGTGCTCGATGAATGTAGCGTACGTATAGAGACCTATAGCGAATAAAATTAATTTCAAAAAAGATTAAAATTAATTCATTTTATTTATCGGCTTTCTTTAAACGTCTTTGACTCTAAAAAAATAAACACTAGAAAAATCCATAGATTACGTTTTATACCTAACTCACTTCGAGATACTTGCTTCCGCAAAAATGGTTTGATTCGCACTCAAAACAACGATGTGTATCGCTTGTTTGTCTTCAAAGCTCATTCAGTCACCCTAGATAGTGACAATGACTATTGGTTACTGAAGAAACGAACCCACTCATTAGCTCACTCAACGGGTTTGTCTGAGCACAACAACACGCTCTGACAATTTCATACTAAACCATACAAACCTCGCTTCTTTTTTCTCTTAAAATCTTCGCCAAAAGAACACCGTTCAAAACCAGCTCCCGTCAATGCTTGAGCGAAATAAGACAACTCTCTTTTATCGCCCTATTTTCGCGTTTTATATCAAGCGCTCACGCCTCTTTGACAGAGCCGAACAACTGGAAATGAGTTTGGAGTGAAATGACCATGAATAAATCCATCCTTGATCACAGCAGAACCATTTATTCTGATGAGTACGCTGACATTTATCGTCCAATTTGGACCTACCGCGTAAAATTCATCGCACGCGCTTTATTCTACAGAAAGTCGTTTAAGTACCTTGCGGACAACATTGAAGCATCACTGCTCGAACTGCTTTGCACTCGTACACACCGATTCTTAGAGAAGCCATTTCGTCCTTACATTATTAAGAATGGACCTGCTTTCGACCGTTCTGCGCTTGTTGTCGATCACTACAACTCGGTAGCAGACCTGATCTCGCCTGAACTGATTCAAGAGATCTACACCGATGCGGAAGGTCTAACTCTGACTTCATTTGAAATTGACGACATCTTGTATTCGGTCCGCTTGGTTTACGAAGCGCGTTACCAAAAAGAAGGTGATATGAGCTTGGTGCTGCATAGCCAAGAAGATGGCAACTTCTATACCCTTTCTTTCAGCTTGGGTCATGAGAATGGCGAACGATGCATCATGATTGGTGGTTTGCAAGGACCACGCAGCTGTGAGGAAAATAACGCAAAAATCAAAAAGCTGACGCGTAAGCTATACGGTCAACGTCCGAAAAGCTTGATGGTTGGATTGCTGGCTATCGTTGCGCAGGTTTGGGGCATAGAAACACTGTTGGCAGTAAAAACTCAATCGCACACTTACGCAGCTAAGCGTTACAGCAAAGGAAGAATCAAAACCGATTACGATGCGTTGTGGCTAGAACTTGGTGGCACAGAATACGACCGCAACTTCTACTCTATCGACGTGAATGCACCTCGTCGTGATATTGAAGGTATGTCTCGTTCAAAACGTTCTATGTACCGTCGTCGTTACGAATGGCTAGACAACACCAAAGTCACTTTCGAACAAGTCCTAAGAAACTAAAAGGTTAAAAGGCTAAAAGCTAAGGGGAAACGTCCATGCGTTATTCATTCGTTACTGCTTTGGTGTTGTCGACACTTTCTTTGTCTGCCAACGCAACCACCAGCGAACACATCATAGGTACAAACATTGGCTATGGCGGTGTGAACTACGACGCACCGACGAGCGAAGAATCAGGCGACATGTTCTTAGGTGAGATTTATTACCGCTACATGCCAACGCATAACTTTGGTATCGAAGCGGGTTATAAAGGCGCGTTTGACGGTATTGGTTCGATACTCGTGAGTCCGATTTCAGAAGTCACCGATACGAGCTTCTCCGGACCTCGCTTAAGTGGCTATGCTAGCTATCCACTGGGTTCAGGCTTCGAGCTTTACGGCAAGGCAGGTGTCACTCTCTACACTCTCGAATACACTTATAAAGTGAACGGTCAGAGCAAAAACATCGAACACTCAAGTGTTGGTGGTGAAGCGGCTGGCGGTATTGGCTGGAGCTATAAACACTTTGGTTTGAATGCAGAATATGTGTATTCAAAAAACAGCGATTTTGACTCTAGCGGCGTGATGTTTGGTGCGCAATTGCGTTTCTAAACAAGGCTTACAGGTTAATACAAAAGGCAGCGAGAGGCTCATTCGCTGCCTTTTCTTTTTTGTATTAACGGGGGCATATCCCGCTCATTAGTTAATGCGTTAATGCGTTAATGCCAAAATAATCCCCACCAGAATCGAAGTAACCCCAATACCCCGAGTGAGATACCATTTCTCAGACAGAAACCAAATCCCCATAAACAATCCAAACACGATGCTGATTTGCCTTAGTGCCACCACCAAACTTACGTTGTCTGCCATGGTCATCGCAAACAACACCAAGCCGTAGGTGGATGCCATCATTACCCCTGCCATGCTGGCTGTTTTGCGGATCTGCCACGCTGTCTTAATCTCATCTGGCTTGCCCATAACTAAGCACCATACAAGGGCTGGAATACCAATCGCCCAAAACTGCACGCCCAAGTAGAAGATTGCACTGTACTGATCATTCAAGATCTCTGATGCTTGTCCTGTGAGTAAGCTCAGCGCTTCTTTATCGACTACCGAGTAACCCGTTGTGCCTATTGCGGCAATCAATGCCCAGAACACACCAACGTTCAAATAAGAGCTCAATGTCATCTGACGAAAATTCGTCAGTGGTACCAGCATACAACCAAGAGTAATTAGTAAGAATCCAAGCCACTGCTGACTAGATAATTCATGTCCCAATGCCACACTGATTGCGCCGACCATCATCACTGGCAGCGCCCGAGCAATCGGATAAACCACACCCACATCAGCGTGCTTATAAGCGACAATCAAACCAACCAGATAAACCATTTGTGAAATGCCGCTAATGAACAGCAATCCCCAAAACTCACTCGGTAATGATGTCCAGCCAATGGTTGCCAAATACCAAATCAAATAAGGGGTAAGAATGAAACATGCAGAAAAGCTGGCGGCCATGGTAAACGCGAGTCCAGAGCCTGAGTTGCTTTTGCCAAGGATATTCCAGCCCGCATGGAGAACAGCAGAGAAAACGACGAGACTAATCGCCAACAAATCCATTTCAACGTTCCTGTCTGAATAAAAGAAAGGCCCCGAGATGGAGCCTTAGATAATGAGAAAATCCACTTAACGATTGAGTTCCGCCAGAGATTCAATGCTGATGGCATCGTGTCGCCAATATTCGATATCGCAATCAATCAACTCGCCGTGTTGGTTGTAGTTGATGCGCTCCACCACCATCGCGGGCGTGCCGGCTGTCGCGCGCAGTGCCTGAGCCATTTCCCCCAACAAAGTACTGGTTGAAATGCGGTAGCGAATCTTTTGATACGTCACGCCATAATGCTCGCGGTAAATGTCCGTCAGTGAGTTTGACAAATCATAGTCCAGCAGATTCGGAAACAGCTCTGGGCGAATATAGTTTGTTACGAATACTACAGGTCTGTCTTCAAGGTATCGCACACGGTCGACTCGATACACGTCCGAGAAAGGTTGCAAGTCCAGCAAGCGTGCCGCTTGTTTGTTTGCCAACGTTCCTTTTGCTGCGACCAACTCCGTTTTTGGCACGCGATTTTGCGCTTTCGCCATGTTCGGGAAGTTCAGAGTTTGGGTTGGGTCGTAACGCAATGGCTCGGGTGAGATAAACCAACCTCGGCGATCTTCGCGATAGATTCGACCTTCTGCTTCCAGCAGTGATAAAGCTTCACGCAGAGTGACGCGTGTAGTATCGAACGACTCCGCCAACTTACGCTCTGCTGGCAGTTTTTGACGCGGCGATAGCATGCCCGCTTCAATCTGTTCAACAATCGAATCTTTAATTTTTACGTATTGCACGAAGTGTCCTTATCTTTTGCGCCAAGCTTGTGTGCGATTCTCTAACAATTTACCCAAAGTCATCTGAACAATCTTCGCAATTGCGGCAGCCATCATGATCATCACAGCCATCGCTGCTGCAGCGCCAGTTTGACCTGCATCGTCCATATTCAGAATCGAGACCGAAGCCGGAATCGTATCGGTTGAGTAAAGGAATACTACCGCAGAAGTGGTGGTCAATGCATTAACAAACAAGTAAGTCGCAATGTCCAAAATCGCAGGTAAACACACAGGTAATGTCACTTTAAAGAACAACTTGTACTGAGGAAGCTTCACCGATGCTGCTGTGGCTTCAATCTCCGATGGCAACTGCTTTAGCGCTGTCAGGGCGGTCATGTGACCCACGGTGTAGTAATGCACTACCGTGTTAATCACCAAGAATGCCATGGTGCCATAAAGCACGTTCAGAGGATTGTTCGCATCGTTGAAGTAAAAGATGTAACCCAAGCCAAGCACCATACCAGGAACCGCCATTGGCACCACGCTGAGCATTTGCATCACCTGACGAATTGGACCAAACGCACGCCCTTTCTCAATGCAGTAAGCACCGACAAAGATAATGGCTGTACCGATCACTGCCGTCCAACCTGCCAGTGTTAGTGAGTTGAAGAATGGGCTCCAACCGTAAGTGCTCATTTCGGCAAAGTTGTAGTTGTTTAGCGTCAGCGCTTTGTTCCAAGGCCAGAACGTAACTAACGAGCCATACACCGCCATGCCAAGCACAGCCAACACTGCAATAGAAATGATGCTGCAGTAAACCAAGCAAATGCTGTCGCGCGCTTTGTTGGGTTCAGGCTGATAAGGCACTGAACGTGTGTCGAATAAGCTCTTTTGCTTTTTCTGTACCCAGCGGTCTGCGCCAAACGCCATTACCGCAGGGAATAACAACATAATGCTAGTCACCGCACCCATGGCAAAGTTTTGCTGTCCCACGACTTGCTTGAAGATGTCAGTCGCCAGAACGTTGTAGCTGCCCCCAATCACTTTCGGCACACCAAAGTCCGTGATAACTAGCGTAAAGACGACGATAAGCGTACTGATCAAACCGTATTTCGCCGCAGGTAACGTCACCATAAAGAAGGTTTTGATGGGTGAGGTTTTAAGTGCACGGGCGGCTTCATACAAGCGAGCATCTGAAGTACGCAGCGAAGTGGTTAAAATCATCAATGCATGAGGAAAGGTCCAGAAAATCAAACCCATCGAGATACCAATCACGCCGTAAATCGAGTTTCCTAACAGCATCTCTTTGGCAATGCCTTGATTACCGAAAAGGAAGATCAAACTGATCGCTGGTAACAGCGAAGGCGCAAGAATTGGCGCAGTACCTAGGATTTGGAACAAACCTTTAAACGGCATGCATGAACGAGTCAGCGCGTAGGCATAACCGAACGCAAGCACACCCACTACCGAGGTCACAATCACGCCCAAAGTGAAGGTGTTTCCCACCGACACCCACAAGCTTGAAGAAGAAAAGTACGTCGCAAAGTTGGCCAAACCAACGAATTCGCCATTGGCATTTTGCACACTCTTGGTCAACATTGCCCAAAGCGGCATTAAGATGAACAGCACCATCATGGTCGACAAGCCTGCGAGCAAACCGAACAACACAAGGTTGTCGCGGCTGACTCGTCCGAGTAGGGATTTTGCTTTGTCTTGTGTGGTCAGGCTATTCATCGTCATTGTCTTCGCATCCATGTTTACACCTACGCTGCTAGCGCTTTATCAACCGAGGGCACGGCGTAACCATGCAGTCCTTCTTCAGCAAACTGGATGTAACGTACATCGCCCGCCTTGATATTGAGTTTTTGAACCGTTTCCACAGGCACATCCACTACGATGGTTTTCGTTGAGCTGTCGTTTTGCAATACGCAATCAATGCGGAAAAACGCCCCTAGAAACTCGGTTGCGGTAACTCGCACAGGTAAAGAGTTGTTGTAGTTTTCAACGAACTTGATGCTTTCAGGACGCACCGCAAGGTCAAAGCGGTCACCACGTTGTATCTTACGATTGGTCAAGCTTGGCGCTGGCATCAAGGTTTCGGCAATCCGTACTTGGGAGTCCGTAGCTACTGAGGTTTCTATAAAGTTCATGCTGCCGACAAACTCAGCAACAAAGCGCGTCGCTGGTTGTTGGTAGATCTCTTGAGGTGTGCCGACTTGCTCAATCACACCATGGTTCATTACCACGATACGATCCGCCATCGACAACGCTTCATCCTGATCGTGCGTAACCATGATGGTGGTGATGCCCAGCTTGCGTTGCAGCTTACAAATCTCGTCACGTAAGTGAACACGTACTTTTGCATCCAGCGCTGACAGCGGCTCATCAAGTAGCAGTAGACCCGGAGACAACGCCAATGCGCGAGCAAGTGCCACACGCTGCTGCTGACCACCAGAAAGTTGGTTAGGGAATTTCTCGCCAGAGGTTGGAAGACCAATGGTTTCTAGCCAGTAATCCACCTTCTCTAACGCTTCTTTGGTCGACATTCCTTGGTTCTTCAAACCCACTGCAATGTTCTCTTGTACAGTTAGGTTCGGAAACAGCGCGTAAGATTGGAATACGATGCCGAAATCGCGCTTCTCTGGTGGTAGGAATGTGGTCTCTTGACCGTTTTGAAAAATCGCACCAGACGTTGGCAAGTCTAAACCTGCAATGGCACGTAGCAGAGTGGTTTTACCGCAGCCAGAAGGACCAAGAAAACAAACGAACTCGCCCTTCTCAATCGCTAGCGAGATTTTCTTTAATGCAGTGAACTGTCCGAATTGCTTCACTACATTTTCGATATTTAGGTAATGTTGGTTAGTTGACATAACACACGCTCCAAATGGTATATACCAATTTTAGTTTTGGAGTGTTACGTTCCAATGACAAATTTATAGCTAGAAGATGACAAATAGATGAAGGGTGATGAGGTTTGTTTCTACGCTTGCAACCCCCTCCAACTCCCCCTTTTATCAGCATGGTTTGCCAAGCATTTGAATGCGGTTATCAAGGGGGAAAGTTTTCTTTGCTACAGTGAGTTCGGTGCTTTCCCGACGTCATTCTGAAGGAGCCTAGGCGAGTATTCAGAATCTACTTGAAGCGCGTTAGATGTTGCATTGTGAATTAAACTATCCGCGAATACAGAGCCAGTCCCTCCCCTTTACCAGCATGACTGTTGTAGTCCCCAGAAGTTAAAGCCAAGGGGAGGTTAGGTGGGGTTGCTGCTTTTGGACTACAAGCATAATTTGCGTGCGAACCTGAGATTCCCGACTCACTCCTTCGTCGCTCTCGAGAATGACGTTGTGAGTGCGGATAGAAGATCCCAACTTTCTTAAGTCCGTCATTCCAGCGAACCTAGGTGAGACTAGGAATCTACTTTCAACAAACTCTGAAATAACAGAGAAAACAAAAAAACCACCTCAACCGAGGTGGATTTCAGCATTCAACTCAAAGCAAATTCAATTAAGACTTTGGTTCTGATTTTGCGTCGAACTTCTCAGACCATGCCGCTAGAATCTCTGCACGCTTACTACCCATTTGCGCGAAGTCCATCTTAGCCATGTTCTCTTGAACGTTCGGGAAGTTAGAAACGGTCGCTTTCACTTCTTTATGTGCAACCACTGGGTACATTTCTACGTAAAGCTCGTTTGCCGTTTTAGAGATTGACCAGTCGACAACGCGCTTCGCTGCATCAGACTCTTTTACTAGACCAACCGCTTCTGATTCCCAGCCGATACCTTTTGGTGTGATCACCGCTAGTGGTGCACCTTGTGTTTTCAGCTTCGCACCGCGGCTTGCCATCGAAATACCGATAGCCACTTCACCCATACCCGCTTGAACACATGGTTTAGAGCCAGAGTGAGTGTAGTGTGCAATGTTCTTATCTAGGTCACGCATGTAGTTCCATGCCTGATCTTCACCCATGTTTTGTAGCCAAGCAGAAACCTGCATGTAGCCAGTGCCTGAAGACGCTGGGTTCGGCATTGCAATGTGACCTTTGTAAACCGGCTTCGTTAGGTCTTCCCAAGACGTTGGTTTCGGTAGGTTAAGTTGTTTCGCTACCGCTTCGTTGAAACAAACTGCGTTAAAGAATGCATCGTTACCGAACCAAGCTTGGTTTGATTGAGGGTCGTTTAGGTTCGCATGCAGCTCTTCCAAACCTTTTGGTGTGTAAGGCTTAAGAAGACCTTCATCTTTAAGCAGTGCCATTGACGAGCCAGCAAGACCCCAAACCACTTCCGCTTGAGGGTTGTTCTTTTCTGCCAGCAATTTCGCCGTCATGATACCGGTTGAATCGCGAACCCACTTAATCTTGATATCTGGGTTATCTTTCTCAAACGCAGACTTGTATTTCGCAAGAATGTCAGTTTCGAAAGCGGTGTAAACCGTGACTTCCTGTGCTGCCATTGCATTCGTAGCTAGCAGAGAAACAAGTGCAGCCAGCGATCCTTTCATCAAACGGTTTTTCATCATTTTCTCCAGTTAATTTGGCTAAGTTTTCATTTGGTCTGTACCAGTTGACGATATACACCCTACTGAGCCTTTGTGACGAATTCATGACCATTAAATGGCAGTTTTACGAAAATTATCGATGAATAATCGTTCAATTGATCCGCCATTTTCTGGATATTAAAGTTTTATGAAATTGGAGATTCGCCTATTTACTGCCCTTTTCTTCCTCGCTAGAGTGAACTTGAAATTTGGTGTAGACCAATTAGCCTATTCTGATGGAAATCGAGATGAAAAACGAATACCTACTACTGACTCCAGGTCCTCTATCTACTTCTGAAACAGTACGTGAAGCCATGCTAAAAGACTGGTGTACTTGGGATGATGAATACAACAAAGACATTGTAGAAGTGATCCGCACTAAGCTTGTAAAACTGGCGACGGAGCAAAACGGCTACACCAGCGTACTAATGCAAGGTAGTGGCACCGCATCAGTAGAAGCAACGATTGGCAGCGCCATTGGCAAAGATGGAAAATTGTTGGTTGTCGACAACGGCGCTTACGGTGCGCGTATCGCTCAGATCGCTGATTACCTAAATATTCCATGCCATGTAGTTTCCCCAGGCGAAACATCACAGCCACACTTGAACGAGGTGGAAACTGCATTGGCATCGGATCCTGCTATCACACACGTGGCAATTGTTCACTGTGAGACAACCACTGGCATGCTTAACCCAATTGAGGCATTTGCTTCTGCGGCAAAAGCACACGGTAAAGTCGTGATTCTCGATGCCATGTCGAGCTTTGGTGGCATTCCTATCGATATCGCAGAGCTAGGCATCGATTTTATGATCAGCTCAGCGAACAAATGTATTCAAGGCGTACCGGGTTTTGGCTTTGTGATTGCGAAGCAAACTGAGCTCGAAAAGTGCCAAGGTCAGGCACGTTCTTTGAGCCTTGATCTTTACGACCAGTGGCACTGCATGGAAGTGAACCACGGCAAATGGCGTTTCACGTCTCCAACGCACACGGTTCGCGCTTTCTATCAAGCCTTGTTAGAGCTGGAACAAGAAGGCGGCATTGAGGCTCGTCATAACCGTTACCAAACTAACCAGAAAACACTGGTTGCAGGTATGCGCTCTTTGGGGTTTGAGCCACTACTGAGTGATGACCTTCACTCGCCAATCATCACTTCTTTCTACTCTCCGACGCACAGTGATTACCAGTTCAAAGCGTTCTACACACGTTTAAAAGAGCAAGGTTTTGTGATTTATCCGGGTAAAGTATCGAACGCAGATTGCTTCCGTATCGGCAACATTGGCGAAGTTTACCCAGCAGATATCGAGCGCTTAATCGGTGCAATTGAAAAAGCAATGTACTGGCAAGTTGCGTAAAGCAGCCTTCTGATTGAGAGAGCGTTATGACTCAGAATATCAAACCGACCCATTTCCGCAGCGAAGGCGATGTCAACACAACACCAGCGCGCCAAGCTTGGAATGCATCGATGGACGACGAACGCACGCAAGCATTATTGAAGCGTGATTCGGAGGTCTTTCTTCATCAAGCCATGTCGACGCCTTGCTTAGATACATTGGAAGCGGCAGAAGGCATCTATATCCAAGATGCTACCGGCAAAAAGTACATGGATTTCCATGGCAATAACGTCCATCAGCTGGGCTACGGTCATCCGCATGTGATTAAACGCGTGCAAGAGCAAATTGCCAAACTGCCGTTTTCACCACGTCGTTTTACCAACGAGACCGCGATTGAATGTGCCGAAAAACTTACCCAAATATGTGGCGGCGAATTGAATCGCGTGCTGTTTGCGCCGGGTGGCACATCTGCAGTGGGCATGGCACTTAAACTAGCACGCCATATCACGGGCAACTACAAGGTGGTGTCTCTGTGGGATTCCTTCCACGGCGCATCATTGGATGCCATCTCAGTGGGCGGCGAAGCGTGTTTTCGTCAAGGAATGGGACCATTAATGGCAGGTGTTGAACGCATTCCACCAGCAGTGTCTTACCGAGGCGCTTTTCCAGTCGCGGACGGCAGCGACGTACATTACGCCGACTACCTTGAGTACGTGATTGAGAAAGAAGGTGGCGTGGGCGCGTTTATCGCAGAAGCGGTTCGCAACACGGATGTACAAGTGCCGAGCAAAGCCTACTGGAAACGCATCCGTGAAATCTGTGACAAACACAATGTCATGTTGATCATCGACGACATCCCTAACGGCATGGGTCGTAGCGGTGAATGGTTTACCTACCAAGCCTATGACATCGAGCCAGATATGCTCTGCATCGGTAAAGGTTTGGGCGGAGGGTTAGTGCCTATCGCAGCCATGGTAACCAAAGACAAATACAACACCGCCGAGCAAATCTCCATGGGTCACTACACTCATGAGAAAAGCCCTATCGGTTGTGCTGCAGCACTGGCAACCATGGAAGCCATTGAGCAAGACGGTTTGCTAGATAAAGCCAAAGCCGACAGCCAGTTCATGCGTGAAAAGCTGCTAGAGATGAAAGCTAAGTACCCAGTGATTGGTGATGTGCGTGGCATCGGCATGTTATGGGGCATTGAACTGGTCACTGACCACGAAAGCAAAGCACGCGCGTATGACGAAGCGGAAGCTGTGTTGTACCAATGCCTCAACAATGGCGTGAGCTTCAAGGTATCGCAAGGCAATGTGATTCAACTCAGCCCACCGCTGATCATCACTCGCGAACAACTGACAGAAGCGTTGGCGATCTTCGAAGAAGCCATCGCCAAAGTGTGCAAAGACTTTAACTACTTCTAACCTCTACAAAACCAATTTATCCGGAGCGCATTTTCAACATGTAGGAAAGCGCTCTGGCAAGTAAGAAAAAGGATTGAACATGAACAACTCACCAATTCAAGCAGTGATCTTTGACTGGGCTGGCACTATCGTCGATTTCGGCTCTTTTGCGCCAACTAGCATCTTTGTGGAAGCATTCAAACAAGGCTTTGATTTTGAAATCGACCTTGAAGAAGCGCGCGAACCAATGGGACTTGGTAAGTGGGATCACATCCAAGCTGTGGGTCGCATCCCTGCGGTTGATAAGCGTTGGAATGAGAAGTTTGGTCGCTCAATGACCAGCGAAGACATCGACACTATCTACGCAGCATTCATGCCTCTGCAAAAAGCAAAAGTGGCAGACCATGCAGACCCAATCCTTAATGCGATTGAAGTTGTAAACGATCTGAAAGACAAAGGCATCAAGATCGGTTCTTGTTCTGGTTACCCTCGCGAAGTGATGGATGTGCTGATTCCTGTTGCAGCGGATTACGGCTACAAACCGGATTACGTGGTAGCAACGGATGACCTACCTCAAGGTGGTCGCCCGGCACCATTTATGGCACTGAAGAATGTGATTGAGCTGAATGTAACTGACGTTAATGCGTGCATCAAAGTGGATGACGCAGCACCGGGCATCGATGAAGGTCACAACGCTGGTATGTGGACCGTTGGCTTGCTGCTGTCTGGTAACGAAGCAGGTCTGACGTTTGAAGAATACCAAGCTGCGGACGAAGCAACGCTTAATGCTGCTCGTGAAAAAGCGCGTGCAAAATTGATCAAGAGCTCGCCGCATTACCTCATCGACACCATTGCTGACTTCCCTGAAGTGGTTACAGATATCGAACGTCGCCTAGCGGCAGGTGAGCGTCCTTAGTCGACAGTCACTATTCTCACGCATAAAAAAACCTCTCAGCATCGAGAGGTTTTTTGTATCGCGGGTTGTCGCTAATCAAATTAGTTGATCGCAGTACTCGCTCGACGTTTTAGCTTAAAGCCCATGTCCGTTGCGTGCTCTACGGGCTCACCTTTAATGGCTTGCAGTAACTTGTCTGCAGCTTTCGTCCCCATGCGTTCGTAGTCGAATTCCGCACAGGTCAAACTTGGATAGGCGTGCTCACCCATGGAAGAGCCTTCCAAACAAATAATCGCAATGTCGGTCGGGACTTTCAGCACGCGGCGATGACACTCAAACAATGCGCCAATCGCAATCTCTTCATGGCTACATACCAGAGCATTCAAACTTGAATCGCGCAGCAATAGTTTTGCCAATCCTTCCGCACCTAATTGTGAAGATGGCGCTTCGTGCGTGGTTAAGAAATGGTCCGGCGCAAGGTAGTTCTCAATCATCGCGCTTTGCCAGCCGTGTAGCTTACGTTGCAAAGTGGAGTGATCCCCACGTGCCCCAATGAAGCCCACGTTCTTGAAGCCTTGCTCAATCACGTGTTTGGTACAGGCTTTACCCACCTCAAAATGGTCAACACCGATATTGAGATAACTGGCTTTCGAACTTAACTCAGCAATTTCCAATACTGGCGTATTCGAGGCTTCCAACAGTTGATTAGTACGTTGGCTGTGTTCATTACCAAATAACACCACTCCGGCTGGGCGGCTCTCAAGAAATGTCGAAAGCAGTTTCTCTTCTTGTTCTACCGAGTAGTCGCTGTAACCAAGCAGCAACTGGTAACCCGCTTTGTTCAACGCTTGTTGAAAGCTCGGTAAGAAAAGCGCGCACGCTTTTTCAAACAAGGAAGGAATGATAAGAGCGATGGAGTAGCTTTCAGCAGACGCCAAAGCCCCTGCCGCTTTATTCGGGATATAGCCGAGCTCATCAACCACTTGTTGAATCTTTTCTCTCAGCTTGTCAGATACTAGCTCGGGCGTTCGTAATGCTCGCGACACCGTCATGGTGCCTACGCCAGCTTTTTTAGCGACGTCCGCCAAGGTGACATTGCCAGTACTTCTTCGTTTGCGAGGTTCGCTCATTGTTCTTATTTAGTGTTCTCTATTTTCTGCCGCGACATCTTACCACAGCGTTTTAGTGGTTTTGATATTAGCGCATTAGAAGTCGATCACAAGCATATGAAACTCGGATGACTGATAAAAATGGTAGCGCTATCACAAATTATGATAGCGCTATCAGATAGCGCTACCATTTGTGATCATTCTCAGGTTTTTCTGACAAATTGATCGATAAAGTACCCATCAACAAAACAACAAACCGGAAAGATCCAATGCTACGTGAACTGATTACCTCTGATGTGATTCGCATCCATTCTGATGCTACTGACTGGAAAGATGCGGTGAGCAAATCCTGTGAAGCACTGATTGAAAATGGCGCGATTGAGCCAAGCTACGTGGACGCTATTTACCGCTCACACGAAGAGCTCGGTCCTTACTACGTGGTAGGTCCTGGTATGGCAATGCCACACGCTCGCCCTGAAGATGGCGTTAACCGTTTGTCTCTTGCAATCACAGTGATTCAAAGCGGCGTGAACTTCGATTCTGAAGGTAACGATCCAGTAAAAATGCTGGTTACGCTAGCCGCGACAGACAGTAACTCGCACGTGGATGCGATTTCTAAACTGGCAGAGTTGTTTATGAATGAAGAGCATGTAGAAGCCATCTGCACCGCTCAAAACACACAAGATGTTCTCGCGATCATCGAAAAATACTAACTCCTGATGTGCCCTTAAAAAATGGGCATACACCCCTATAAAAAGAAAAGGTCTGAATTATGAAAATTATGGTTGTTTGCGGTCACGGTCTTGGTACTAGCCTAATGATGGAAATGAGCATCAAAGGCATCGTGAAAGAATTGAATGTAAACGCAGAAGTGGATCATATCGATCTAGGTTCTGCAAAAGGTACGGATTGTGACATCTTCATCGGTACTAACGACATCGTTGAACAGTTGAACGCACTTGGCGTTGAACCACGCATCGTTGCGCTTGATAACATGGTCGACAAAGTGGCAATGAAAGAGCGTCTATCTGTGGCACTTCAAGAGCTTGGCGCTCTATAAGGTGGCGTTATGGAATTCTTCAGTTTCTTAATGAACGATGTCCTATCAGAGCCGGCGGTTCTGGTAGGTCTCATCGCCCTAATCGGCTTAATTGCCCAGAAAAAACCGGTCACTGAGTGTATTAAAGGTACAGTAAAAACCATTCTTGGTTTCATCGTGCTTGGCGCGGGTGCAGGTCTGGTTGTAACTTCTCTGGGTGACTTTGCGACAATTTTCCAACACGCATTTGGCATCACTGGCGTGGTTCCAAACAACGAAGCTATCGTCTCTATCGCGCAAGAAGCGTTTGGTAAAGAGATGGCGATGATCATGTTCTTCGGTATGTTAGTGAACATTCTGATCGCTCGCTTCACTCCATGGAAATTCATCTTCCTAACGGGTCACCACACACTATTTATGTCGATGATGGTAGCAGCAATCCTTGCTTCTAGCGGCATGAAAGGTGTTCCACTGATCGCGCTTGGCTCTCTGGTTGTGGGCTCTGTGATGGTGTTCTTCCCTGCGATTGCTCACAAGTACATGAAGCAAGTAACAGGTTCTGACGACGTTGCGATTGGTCACTTCTCTACCCTTTCTTACGTACTAGCGGGCTTTATTGGCAGCAAGTTCGGTAATAAAGAACACTCTACTGAAGAGATGAACGTACCTAAGAGCTTGTTGTTCCTACGTGATACGCCAGTGGCAATCTCGTTCACCATGGGCATCATCTTTATGGTGACGTGTATCTTCGCTGGCGGTGACTTTGTACGCGAAGTCAGCGGTGGTAAACACTGGTTCATGTTCGCGCTGATGCAATCCATCACATTCGCCGGTGGTGTGTACGTTATCCTTCAAGGTGTACGTATGGTTATCGCAGAAATCGTTCCAGCGTTTAAAGGTATCTCAGACAAACTAGTACCAAACGCAAAACCTGCGCTTGATTGTCCGGTTGTATTCCCATACGCACCAAACGCGGTATTGGTTGGCTTCCTATCGAGTTTTGCAGCAGGTCTTTTGGGTATGTTCCTACTTTACGTGATGGGTCTTACTGTGATTATCCCTGGTGTCGTTCCACACTTCTTCGTGGGTGCTGCTGCAGGTGTATTTGGTAACGCTACAGGTGGTCGTCGCGGTGCAATCTTGGGTGCTTTTGCACAAGGTCTACTGATTACCTTCCTACCAGTATTCCTAATGCCAGTACTTGGTGACCTAGGCTTTGCTAACACAACCTTCAGTGACGCAGACTTCGGCGCTGTTGGTATCTTACTGGGTCTGATTGTTCGCTAAGTGGTTAGCTTGAATATGATTAGCTGAGAACTGGCTTGATTGATGCGGGAATAGGCTCATCGGCATCAATCCTAAAGAGTCTCTAGTCATAGCAAACGACGAACTTTAGAAGAAAGCAATCGTTGAAAGAAAACAAACGCCCCTCACGTGAGGGGCGTTTTTCTTTTTGGCACTATCTTAAGGAGGTTTGGTTTATTGAAACGTACTTCCGTTAGATAGCAGCTTTCTTGTCGGCTCTTGCTCGGTATATTCGACCGCATCGTGATCCGCGAGCTTATCGACTTCCGCCTGTTCACCCACCACAACCAACACGTGTTGTTTCACCAGAGCGTCGACCACTTCAATGTTGTGCTGACGAAGAAGCGCTCTCACTTCGCTCTCTTTTCCTTCATGATACTTAACAAAGTAACGTGCAGGTTGCTGCTCGGCTTGATCTTGGCGTTCATCCACGAGAGGAAATCCTTGATTGTTTGCCAAGCTGCTTGAGCTCAGTCCGATTGCCAATAGTGCGGTAGCGCCTACCGCAGACAAAGAAAGTAAGGTCAACTTCTTCATAGTCACTCCTTATTGAAAGGTCAGAGTCCAACTGTTGATGGTGCCTGTGTCTCTTCTGGCATTGTCCACCGCTTTAAGTTCCCATGTGCCTTGCGATTCAAAACCAGAGAAGTCCGCTTGGAAACTGGTTTTAATGTCGTTCGCACCACCACCCGCATTGTCGTGCAGTACTACTTGACCACCATCTGGTGACGTTAGCGTGACACGAAGATCGCCAATGTAGGTGTGAGTGATATCCAAGTCGATAGTCACTGAACCTGCATCGCCAGAGCGAGCCACATCTAATGGGCTTACGATACCTGCAGAGCTGTTGTCAGGAATTGCTACTGCATTCGAGTTGGTGTAGCTAGAAGGTGCAGAACCGCCACCTGATGAATCGCCCGAACCGTTATGCGCTGCTACAAGAGAAACACCAGAGTACGCGCTGTAGCCGTAAACCAATACTTCATATTGCCCTGCGCCAGATACGTTCAAGCTACAGCTTTCGCCATTACCGCCCGCCCATGAACGACAGTCGTAAGTGCTGGTGCTTGGTGTGCCATTAAAGCGCACGTAAAGGTCAGCATCACCAGAGCCACCACTCATGTTGAATGTCGCTTGCGTTGCATCCGCAGGGACGTCAAACACAAATACTGTGCTTGATTTGCTGCCGCCAGAAAGCTGCGTTTTCGCCACACCATTTTCTAGAACGTTGTCGTTGCCAGAGCCGCCGCCATCCGGACCATTACAGCCAGCATCTAAGTATTGTTTCGCAGCTTCAGCATTCACAAGACCATGACCAGTGCGGTTATCACGACCTGTTACGTCGATGTCCGTTGCTGTCTTGATCAGCGCGTTACGTACTTGCGCTGCGGTACAGGTTGGATGGTAGCTCCACACCAAACCCGCAACACCCGTTACGTGCGGCGTTGCCATCGAAGTACCGTTGTAGTACTCGTAGTCTTCACCTTTGGTGGTCGATACCGTGATGTCTTGACCAACATAGCCCAACAGCTCCTGACCGAAGGCACGATCAACCGTTACAGACACAATGCGCGCCGCGTTGTTTTGATCGACAAGGAAAGGATTCTGCAAACCCGGTAGCTCAGAGTTACTGTACACAATCGCCGCACTTGCGCCTGCGTTGTAACACGCTTGAACTGCATCGATTTCTGGGTAGTTGCCTGATGATTGGTTGCCCACACGCTCGGTCAAACAAATCTTGCCAGACATATCACCACAGCTGAAGCTGCTACCGGATACGTCACAGCTTGCCAGTGTCGCCGTGATAGAGCCGGCTACTGGATCAGGACCGTAACTGCCACCCGATTGGATCAAGCGGTTGTGAGGAACGATACCACGATCGAACTGGCTAACACCGTTCAAGCGAATGTCTGAAAGCTTACCCTCGCCCACTGTCACCGTAGATAGAATCGCTACGCCCGGACCTGCGATTTCAACTTGGTCTGTCGCTTGAGAGAACGCCGCGTGATCACGCTTATCATCCACTGCCGCAACCGACATAACTGAATCGTAAGATGCTGGGTAACTGTGCGCAGTATTACCATCGTTACCCGCAGCGGCAATCAGCAACACGCCTTGGTCGTAAATGGTTTGCAACGCGTTTTTCTCTGTCACACTCGACTGGCTACCACCAAGGCTCATGTTGACCACGTTCGCGCCGTTGTCAGCACAAGTTTGTACCGCTTTCACCAAGCTGGATGAGTAGCCCCAACCCGCTTCATTGAACACCTTAACAATGTGCAAATTCACGTTTTGGTTTGGCATAACGCCTTTGATGCCTTCCGTGTTGGCAATCGCGGCAATCGTACCCGCTACGTGTGTACCGTGAGCGTTGTTATTACCCGGAACACTCCAAGAACCGGTACCGCTATCATTTGTACCCGACACTCGGTTACCACTCAGATCGTTGTGCGCCAAATCGTAACCCGAGTCGATGATACACACGGTGCGATTCCCTGCATTTGAGTCATTCAGAAGCTGAGCATTCACCGCCTCATAGCCCCAAGGGATAGTCTCGCTTAACAGATAACGCGGTGGGTCAATTTCAACGTATTCCACGTCGCTGCGGTTACGCAGTTGCCCCAACTCCGAGTCTTCCATTTCCACGCTGTAAATCGCGCGATTTCCTAGCTTTTCCACTTTACGCGCTTTGAGCTGATCTAAGACCGACTCTTGCGCGATACGTGGTCCCCAGAATGAGTTCCCACCCAATGCTGAAGGACTGGACGTATCTTCTTTAAATTTGACGATGTATTTGGTCGGCAAGTTAGATTCGTCGAACCCCGTCAGAGGAGCCGCATGCACTGACATCGAAAATGTCAGTGCCACTGCAACGGCAGACAATGAAAACAAGCCATTTAATTTAGTTGTTGTGTGATGCATTTGCTCTATTCCTTTTTGAGCTGATTTTTATTCACTTTACGCTCATGAAAAATCATTCACCTATCATTAACATGAGCTACTCAGCTATAGATTATTTGTAAAAAAATCCAAACAATTGATTTTGTGAATGCATAATTGTTAATAAAAGATCATTTAATCAACAGATAAAGTGAACATCAAAAGAGAACCAATTTTCTTATAAAGCAATTACTTATTAACGCAAAAAGTGCATGTTAAATTAATGTTAGTGAGTAATTATTCTAGATTTTATAAAATTATGCTATTTACTAAATCTATTGAAAGTTGAACGCGGTACCAGAATTGACAGAATGAATAATTAGATATTTGACTAAGTAGGGTATTTACTCAGAATGAGGACGTTTGGTGAGATAAATTCTCACCTAAATCATGACGATAATCATCATAGAGAGTGAATCATGAATAAAACTATTACGTTACTTAGTGCATTATTACTACCACTAAGTTTTGCTCACGCTGCCGAGCCAACATTGTCTCCAGAGATGGTCAGTGCCTCTCAAGTAAGAAGCGCGCAAGCGAAACAAACTTACACTTATGTCCGCTGCTGGTACCGCACCAGTTATTCAAAAGATGAACCTGCAACCGATTGGGAATGGGCAGAAAATCCAGACGGCAGTTACTTCACGCTTGATGGCTACTGGTGGAGTTCGGTTTCTTTCAAGAACATGTTCTACACAGACACACCGCAAAGTGTTATCAAGCAACGTTGTGAGCAAACTCTGGACCTAGCAAATGAAAACGCTGACATCACCTTCTTTGCAGCCGATAACCGTTTCTCCTACAACCATACTATCTGGAGCAACGACCCTGTCATGCAGCCAGACCAAATCAACAAGGTCGTAGCATTGGGTGACAGCTTGTCTGATACAGGCAACATCTTTAATGCATCACAATGGCGATTCCCGAATCCAAATAGCTGGTTCTTGGGACACTTCTCAAACGGTTTTGTGTGGACTGAGTACATTGCTCAAGCGAAAAACTTACCGCTATACAACTGGGCTGTAGGTGGCGCGGCAGGCGAAAACCAATACATCGCTCTGACTGGTGTAGGTGAGCAAGTTTCCTCTTACTTGGCATATGCGAAATTAGCGAAAAACTACAAGCCTGCTAATACCCTGTTTACCCTTGAGTTTGGTCTAAATGACTTCATGAACTACAACCGTAGCGTGCCAGAAGTGAAATCAGACTACGCGGAAGCCTTGATTAAACTGACCGATGCAGGTGCGAAGAACTTGTTGTTGATGACACTACCAGATGCAACACGTGCACCACAGTTTACCTACTCGACTCAAGAAGAAATCAACAAGATCCGCGCGAAGATCGTGGAAATGAATGAGTTCATCAAAGCACAAGCGGCGTATTACACTGCACAAGGCTACAACGTTACCTTGTACGATACGCATGCACTGTTTGAAAGCTTAACAGCAAATCCAGAGCAACACGGTTTTGTAAACGCGAGCCAAGCTTGCCAAGACATCAACCGCTCTTCATCGGTAGATTACCTATACCATCACTCATTGCGTTCTGAGTGTGCGTCTTCTGGCTCTGATAAGTTTGTATTCTGGGACGTAACACACCCGACCACAGCAACACACCACTACGTGGCAGAAAAAATGCTAGAAAGTACGAATCAATTGTCAAACCATCCTTTCTAAGCTAACGAAACTCATAGAACCTCTCTGTAGTCGAGAGGTTCTAATTGCCTTATTCCCATTCATAAGCCAGAGATTGTATTCGTCGTTCGAACTCGATAAGTTGAAAGAAAACTCTGAGGTCAACGTCATGCTCGAACATCCTTTAACTCAACGCGCTCTTGAAATCATTCGCTCGAAATCTGTTGGAGCACCTCAATCACATCCATTTTCGGTCACAATTAACTTCCATCCCGATCGTTTGACCTCTCAAGGCATACCTCTTCTCAAAGCAATTGCGCAAGACGGAAAGCTCAAATCTCAGTTTGAAACCGGTACAAGCAATGGCGGATTAACAGCTTATAAAGGCGGAGAGCGTTGGCGTTGGGAGCAACGCGTGTTTGATGGTGTGTACGACAATAGCCAACCAAATCAACGCCCAAAGTATGGCGCGTTAAACTTCTCAGGTTCAGAAGTTGGTGCTTCACCAAGATTTGGGTCGAGCTACTTCTTATTGAAACCAGAAATCACTAAGCGAGCGACATTTTGTTACCCAGATAGCTTCTTCGAGCCAGAGCACTTCGCCACCATTGAACGTGTTCAAGCCTTGTTGGATGAGTTAAACGCACAAGCGCCAGACAGGTTGGACGCCTATATCGAAACTCAAATCCACGGCGATTTGCGCTTGGAGAAAGATATTCGAGCCTTGGTGCTCGATCCTTCATTTAAAGGCACAGAGGTAGAAGATTATGCTCGCGATTTACCAGTTGAAATTCGTTGGCACAGTGGCTTTTGTGTCTCAATAGAAGACATCAATCTTTATCCAGACTACCGAGGACAAAACATTTTAGACATCGCAAATCAGGTTGCAGAAAATGGCATGCTAACACCACGTATCATTGGTGAAGCGGTAAAAGCAAAAGCGTTTGACGAGCAAGATTTGAAGAAAGTCTGGCACTACTTAGCGCGATTTGGGTTTGATTATCGATAAGCTAACGATTAAAAGCCACCAGCCCAGCTATCGAATTCATCAATCACATCTAGCTCTTTTTGAGTTCGAGGGCGAGGATAATAAGGTAGAGCAAGTAGCTTTTCTGACGGCATTAGCAACCAATCTGGTGACATCTTCATACGCACCAATTCTTGCTCCCCTTCACGACGCACAAACATATAATAACCATCAACGTGAGTATTGGCATAACTTGCGATTTGAACGATTTCTCCACTTGGCAGCTTTACTTTGCGTCCCAAAGGATAGAGACGATGCAACGCAAAACTCACATGCGCATCTTCAAGATAGCCCTTTTTGAATCGAGAGATGCCAATCGCAGTCGATGTTGTTCGATGAGACCAACCCGCCAATATCAACCCTTTGAGAGAATCTTTGAATGGCTGCCCTTTTGGCTCACCTTCATTGGAGATGAATTGCACCGTTAACGTGTCACCTTGCTCATCTAAAATTTGCAAAAATTGTTCACCAGTTTTATCTGCCAATAATTTCACGCTACTGCTCCGCCAAAGGTTGATGAATGAAATACTATATACAACTTGGCAAGAGCTAGCTATTACGCTGCATTGTTTTCCTTGAACTCGACTCAATGACAACGCTCTGAACCCTGCATCTTGAAATCACTTGGGTACAAAGCCCCTAACGCAAAGTTCAAGGTCGTTTTTCGTCAATCTTGCTATGATAATTTGGTCACTTTTTAAGGAACAAAGAATGAATCTAAAACACTATATTGTATTGCCTATGATGGCAGCGGTGCTGTTTGGTTGTGCTCAGCGCAATTCTGATGACACCATGAACACAATGACAATTCATGTCGCTCCTGAGCGTGTAGACTGCGTGGGTGTGGCTCCAATGAAGTGCATGGTCGTGGACGGTAACTACTTCTATGATCAAATTGACGGTTTTGAATTTGAACCCGGCTATGAGTACACCTTAAAAGTCAAACGCATCCAGCAATTTACTCCAGAGAATGCGCCAGCAGATACAAGTTTGTACCGATATGAACTCATTGAAGTACTAGAGAGACGATAGCCCAAGATTAACCGCCTGTTGAAAGGAAATCATTATGTTTGGAAGTTGGAAACGAAACCGCCAAATTCGAGAAATCGCAAAAGACATTACACCTAAACTCGTGCTCAAGTATGGTGAGAAAACGGATTACGCGAAGAAAGAGATCGATTGGGCACTCAAAGAAAATGGAAAAACAGACGACGCTTTCACCCTTCTCGCATACGGCATGTTCATTAACCAAACCACTTACGTGTCGATAGGGCTAAGCCAAGAGCTGGGTGAGCATGTTGAATTTCAATCAGAAGTCTCACTTGCCTTGTTTGACCAAGCGACAGATCTTGTAAGCGTCAGTGCTTTACTGACTTACGCAGAAATTCAGGACTACAACAAACAACAACCCGCCACCAATTCTGATGATTTCGATGCTGACAGCGGAGACTTTGGAGGAGACGGTGGTGATGGTGGCGGCGAATAACATCACGCCAACATCTGTGGTGATAAGCACCTGTGGCAACAAAAAGCGGCGCTAATTCATCCCTATAATAATCACGAAACGGCTCATCGCGAGCCTTTTGCCTTATCACCTTGGGTAACTTAATAGCTTCTTTTTGCTTATACCAAGCCTTTCAATTTTGCTAAACCATAAGCGGCAATGGTCACGCAGTCTTTGATTTCGCCGTCTATCATCATGCGCTCAAACGCTTCGACAGAAAACGAACGAGTGATCAAATCTTCTTCTTCGCTGTCTAGCTGATTGCCCACTTCAGACAACTCACTCGCGAAGTACACGTGGCAAGTCTGGTTTAAGAACCCGTAAGCGATGAACTGCGCACCAACGTACTCCATCTTATTAGCCTGCATGCCGGTCTCTTCACGAAGTTCACCTTTTGCTAGCTCAAGATGATCCGCATCTGGATTTGATTCCCACGCCCCTTGCGGGATTTCCCAACAACGTTGCCCTACGGTGTAACGAAACTGCTGTACTAAATGAATCACACCGTTATCGATAGCCAGAATCGCCGCACAGTCTGGCTTATCGACCACACCGTAAATGCCTTCGGCTCCGCTAGGACGTTGGATTTTATCTTCACGTACCGTCATCCATTTGTTTTGATACACCACTTTGCTGTCGAGCTGCTTGATGTCTGCCATGAGAGTCCTTACTGCTTGATTCTTCGAAATAACTTGTTGGATTAAGCGCCATTCTAACGCTGTTTGCGTGTCAGTTTGTAGACGGTTTTCAAATTCGAGGCGCTTATTTAAGTTCAATATGTCGCATAAAAATAATCATTCATCGCAATAATTCCAATGGCGCGAAATGGCAAGTTTTCCCACCGGGGAACTCATATAGTTAACCCATCGACGCAAGGCATGGCTTTGCAAACTTGTTCATTATTGATTGAGGGTTCTTATGAGCGCATCGGATAAAGTCTACGGTTTCAACACTCCACAGCGTCTGTTTGTTGGTTATACCTTGGCGGTATTGGTAGACCTTACGGTACTGAACTTCTATGACGAATACTGGGACTTTGTAACGATTGATTCGTTTACGATTTCTTTCGCCGCGGCATTGCTGCTTCAGTTGCTTTTGAAGCTGTCGATCAAAGCGGAACACAAAATTGCAGAGTACTTTAAATCGAAACCGGGCACGGCACCTAAGATTTATCGCGGTCTTTCGACTTACGTTATTTTGGTCGGTTCGAAGTTCGTGATGCTAGAAGCAATTAACATCCTATTTGGTGAAAAGGTTGACTTTAGTGGTCCTTGGAACGGTGTTGTAGCCTTCTTTGCGGTGGTGTTTACCATCCTGATTTCAGAGGTCATCGTCGGCAAGATTTACTTCAAGCTTGGTGAGAAAGAACGACAAGTACAAGGCGAATTGACTGAAAAAAACGCAAACTAATAAGCAAGATCGATTGACACAAAACAGTATCGATAAAAACAAAAAAGCGCTGAGAAATCAGCGCTTTTTCCGTTTATTTCTTTACTTAAGCTTAAGCGATGAGGATGCTCTTAAGCTCATTCAACGATTCCACCGTGTAGCTTGGTGCAATGCGCTCATCCACACTTGCGCCTGTGGTGTTCAGCCAACATGTTTCAATACCGAAGTTGTTACCACCCAAGATATCAGAATGCAGGTTGTCACCCACCATCAAGACGCGCGTCTTACACGGGTTACCCATTTGTGTCATCGCGTACTCAAAAATGCCTAGATCCGGCTTGGCAATACCGACTTGTTCAGAAATCACCACGTGCTCGAAGTAATCGCTCATACCTGTGCGTTCTAGACGAATCGCTTGCAGCTCGGTAAAACCATTGGTGATGATGCCCATTTTGGCTTTACCTTGCAGCGCTTCCATCAACTCTTTCGCACCCGGCAACAAAGTACAGATGTCTGCCATCGCTTCTAAGAATGCTGTGTTGAGATCCGCCGTTGTGGTATTGAGCTTTTCTGCCCACTCAGTAAAGCGTTTGTGCTTGAGCTCATCTGCTGTCACTTTACCATCTTGGTAATCTACCCAAAGTGGCTTGTTGACCGTTTGGTAGTGGGCAAAATCTTGCTCGGTGAAGTCTACGCCTTTGCGAGAAAACATTAGCTGCAAACCTTTGAAGGCATCAAAGTGAAACAAGGTTTCGTCAGCATCAAACAAGATCCAATCGTATTTCATTTTCTTCTTTCCAATATCCAGGTCGTTTTCTGCCACATAGTCTAATTGTTTTCTTCTTGAAGGTAATCTCTATAATTGGAAAATGATTGTATCGTTTTTCTCAACAATATGACTAATAATAGATAACCCCAATAACCTAGGAGCACACCGTGAATGCCATTGCGTCACTGCCAGTATTTGTCGCTGTCGTAGAATGCGGCAGCTTTTCCCTTGCAGCCAAGCAGTTGAACCTCACCAAATCGGCGATCAGCAAACGCATTAATCAACTCGAAGATGACCTCGGTATTCGCTTGCTTAATCGCACCACAAGAAAGCTCAGCTTAACCGAAGCTGGACGTCGATACTTCGAGTACGCTTCACAAGCAGTGAACCTTGCTCAACAAGGTGTCGATGCCGTTTCCGAGTTGCAAGGCTCACCGCAAGGTAGGCTCAAAATCACAGCCCCGATGTCTTTTGGCGTTTTGCACGTTGCGCCACTTATCAGCGAATTTCTTGCACGTTACCCGAAAATTGAGGTCGATTTGCAGTTAGAAGACGCCATGGTGGATTTGGTTGAACAAGGCTTTGACTTGGGGATTCGCATCGGCGAACTTGCGACTTCTAACCTTGTCGCTAAACGCCTTGCTCCGTGTAAAAGCGTGCTGTGTGCCTCTCCCGAATACCTAGAAGAATTTGGTGTACCAACCAAACCAAGCGATTTGGTGACACACAACTGTTTGCGTTATTCGTATTTCCGAGGCGGCGTCGAGTGGATGTTCATCAACAGCGGCAACGAATACAAGGTACTGCCAAAGGGCAACTTTGTGGTCAACAACAGTGAAGCGATTCGCCAGTTGCTATTAAGAGGGTCTGGCATCGCCCAATTACCGACTTTTATCGCCGCGAAAGACTTTGCAGCCGGTAACTTAAAACCGCTAATGGAAGACTTCTCCCTCCCAGAGCATGCCATCTATGCGGTGTTTCCAGAGCGTAAGCACATGCCATTGAAAGTGCGAGTGTTCATTGACTTCATCAGCGAAAAACTCGGCACTGATACACCGTACTGGGATCGTTATTGATCGATTCGAATACCCACTGACGAATACACATGTTTTGCTGAGATCAGTTATTAGCCTCAATCAGAAGATCTTTCTTCAACTTAAGCGCCATAATTTCCTTTCTCAGCACTTCTTTCGTTTCAGGATCTTCTGAGCTTTCGAATTCTTTCTGCTTCTTCTCGATAAGCTGCATCATTTGCACCGCTGGCGGTAGACAGTTTGCGTCTTTAAGAATCTTCATACCCATTCGGTGCTCAGCGGGTGTTTTAAAATAGTCTTCAAGGTCGAGCTTTTTACCTCTGTAAGGGTTGTCTTTCAGCTCACCTGTTTTTTCAGCATTGCGAATCCAACCACCGATCGCGTTATCAATGTATGACGACATATCCACCTCTCGAGTAATGCGTTCTATTTGTAAACGGCTTTGAGACCTTCGATCGTGATTCGAATACCATCATCGAAGTACTTGTCATAGTCCACGGGCTTAGCTTGACTCATTAACCACGCAAAATGAGGCAGTTGCTCGGCGTCCAATTCAGGAAAAGATTGAGGTTCATTGCGTGCAGCTTGTTCTTGATGCTCAACGATGTCCGTTACTCGCGTATAAACACTCGCAAACGCCATAAAACCAACTTCTGCTTCAAATTTGGCCTCTCTGAAGATACCTAAAATATCGTTGACGATGATGCTTGAAGCCGGCGTGAAACTTTGGCTATGGCGAATAAACGCGACCGAACCCGGAATAGACATAAGTGCTTGTCTAAAGTTTTTCGCAAACGTGTAAAGGTATGCTTCCCAGTCTTTCTCTTGCGGCAATTCGACTTTCCCTAGTACATAGTCGCAACATAAATCGACCAACGCTTCTTTAGAGCCAACATGTCGGTACAGTGCCGTCGCGCTGACCCCCAATTGTTTGCCCAGCGCATGCATGCTTACATTTTCTAACCCTAGGTTTAAGGCACACTCAACCACGTCTTTTCCAGAAATTTGCGCAGGACGCCCTTTACTGCTTTTTTCGCTCATCATCGTCTCAAAATAAATAGTTAACACCATTAAGTTAATGCCATTAACTTAAGCTGTCAATACTGCGATTTATGCAAAACGACGTACCACCTTATTTGGTTAATCTAATGTTTCATTTTTAACAGGTGCGCAACCGCTGTAGGAGCGCTAACTTAAGTAGCACGTCAACCACACCGGAGCGTGAAGCTATGAAAGTACTGATTCAATACACCCAAGCGGGTAAATATCGTGACCAAGCGTGGGAATCACTGACGCTAAAAGCAAAAGGCGAGATTCAAGCCGTGACGCCTTCTTATGCCGCTCAGCTTATTGAGCAAAACAAAGCGACGCTTGTAATGACCGAAGACGAACAAGTGATCTTCCATTCTTAATCTAACAGCGACTGACACTAAAAAGGCCTGCGTTTCTGCAGGCCTTTGTTTTTATTGGTTGAGGTTTAATTACTCAAAATCACTCGCTTCTGGCAGACGATCTAGCATTTCATAGTACTCACCGGCTACCGTACCGATGTCACCACGAATGTACGCTTGGATTAGATTCAGATCTTTCAGCCATAGATCTTTGTCTGCATCCGCAGACGCGACATAGCCAGCATACACATTATCAACTGCAAACATCATGTCTTTTGTGTAGTTGTTATAAATCAGAGCCATTGCGTCAGTGTAAGCTTCAAATACTTTTGTCGTCTTATGTGCTTTGCCACCTTTATAACTTAATGTTCCTGCAACTGAATCCATCACAAGATCACCTGAAGTCAGGTTCGCTCTCACAAAGTTACCGAATGAAGTACTAAACGTCAGCACACCTGCTGCAATGTCTGCATCAATGGTAGTTTTCATTGCATTTACCATTGGAGCATCCAGTAGCAATACCGCATCGTGGTATGCAGGAAGAATCGATGTACGGAATGGTCCCCATGCCTTTTCAATGTCCGAAGCAATCTTGCTTAGTTGTACCGAATCGTAGTTATCCAAGTAGTTTTTCAGATCGTAGCCTTCGCTGGTAACTAGCTGATTTGCGTAATCATAAGCCAGTTTGTTGGCTTTCGTTGCCACAAACTTCTTACCATCAATTACAAACTCTACTTTGTCACCTGCAATAATACCGTAGCGATCTTGTTGTTTAGTGAATGCATCAAACTGCGCTTTACCACGAGCCTTAACTTTGTAATCGTCAGACTGCATTTGGCTAACGCCCATTTCAAGGATCACATCACCGATACGTTCACGACTGACTGCGTCAATGCCCAAGAATCGATAAATACCACGTGGCATTGGAGGTAAGGACTCCATTTGCTCAGTAAGGTGTAAGTTCACCGTGGTACCTTTTAGGTTGGTGTATGGCTTACCCTCTTTATCTACCAGCGCGACAGGCGTGCTTAACGCATCATTTGCCACAATGTTGCCCATGATATCTTCATATTCAGCTTGAACACCTGGTAGGTCCAACAACGAAGCAAAGCTCACTTCATCGGTGTAGCGGTTAGAGAATCGACGTGCCAAGAAATAGCTCGCAAGCGCTTTGTCTGGCCAGTAACCCAACACTGACACGGCGTTTGACCAAGGGTAATCAGGGTCAAAGCTGCCAATAGAGTTCAAGAAGCGTCCGTTTTGTGTCTCTGCAACCGCCTTGTAACCTTCATCGGCATCTTCAATGAAACGCGCCGCTAACTCATCAAAACAATTTGCTGCCGACAAATCGTAATCCGCCGGAATTTGGTGTGAGTTATTATCCAGCAATTTACCAAACGAAATCACTTTTTGATTGCCTGACGCATTTTCAATCACACATTGGTGCTCTGGTGTACGCAAAACATCAAGGAAGAACGCTGCTGATTTCTTCGCACCATTAGCGTAGTCACAGAACCATGAGTTATCTGCTTTGCCTTCACTACAGTATTGAGGGTTTGATGCTAGGCGCAGCAAGAAATCGCCTGGCTTATCTGTACTAGCGGTATAACCTAAGTTGGTGTACAAGTTATCGATGCGTTCGAGATCTTCCACCTTGTCACGAATCGAGTTCATCTCAGAATAGCGGCGTAATAGGTAACCTATGTAATCTGTGGAGTACAACCCTGTCGTTCCGTAAAGCTGCAAATTGCGGCGGTCATAACTATCAAGGTAGTTTTGCCATTCATAAGAGACAATTTCTTCTAAGTTTGTCCCTTCATCAAAACGGTTACAGTCGCTGTTTAGTGAGACGTTACCATCAGTACAGAAGTCATATGACTTACGCTCAATCTCATTGACTTTATCAAGATAATAGAGCACACCGTAACGCGTCTTTGCCTTAAGTTCCGAGTCATCAGACAGTGCTGCAGTGTCAAATCGGCTAAAGTCACAGTTGTACAGAGATTTGCCACTGTCTGTGCCCGTTAACTTCTTAACTTCAGAACACACCATGAGTGCATCATTCTCAGCGTTATCACCAAATCTGTAGGCGAAGCTTTGCTGATAGTCTTGCAGTTCTTTTAGGTAGCTGTTGTATGCTGCTTTCGCTTCATCGCTAGCGTCGTCTGCTGGCTTCGCTACAGGTGTTGGAGCTGAGCCCGAAGATACTTGAACGGTTTCAACTTTACGACCATAACCGAACTTAAACGCTGCAATATCGTACAGACCCCATGTTGGTGTTTCATCCAACATACTCGGCGCGTAGTCCATGGTTGAGCTGTACGCAGGAATATTATTCAAGCCCAGTTGATGTGCTTGCTCTAGCGTGTAGTAGTTTGATTTGTCATTCGAACCTTTAAAGTTATGACGTAAACCTAAGTTATGACCAAGCTCATGAACCAGCGTATTACTGTAAGTCGCTACAGTAATCGCATCTGCCGTTTTAACCTGCAGATCTTTTGGTAGGTGTTTCCAACGCTTAAGCTCTCGAGAGACTTCTTTGCCAGCATCATCTAGCTTGATTTCGAAGTAACGGTCGTCATCCAGTTTCAAATTATCAAGCATGGCTTTGCTGGTTGAAGAAACCCACGATGCTTCGATTGGGTAAACATTGTGCTCCGCCCAGAAAGATAAACGGTTTTCTTCTGTTGCGACCACCTTTTCAAAATCTAACTCATCGCTGAAGGTTTTCTTTAGCTCCGTTGGCGCTTTAGTCGCTGCTTTGCTTGTGGTCATTTCTTCTTTTGACACAAGAGGCGCAGGAATACTTTCGTCCGCTTCCAGCTTCGCGATTGCCGCCATAGTTGAGAGCGACTCAATTCTCTCTGAAACTTCTGATGTTGTTGTCGCGGAGCTTGTCGTTGGTAACGGATCGAGACCGTCTAAGTCCAATTGATTACGGTTGTAGAATCGGGCTAGGTTATCCCAGTAATAAGGAACCCCAGTTCTTGCCACACCAGCGTATTGGTTTACGTGACCTTTGATGATCTCACCCGTCATTGGGTTAGCAACGGAAGGACCATAACCTAACAAGCCGTTCGCCAGCGGCTCATCCACCAAGTTGATCACGTTGTAACGCAAATCACCCGGGTGTATACCTGCACCTTTGGTTTTGTTTACGATTTCAATTTCTGGCTTGCCAGAATCCGCACCAAATAATCTAAGTGCTTGGTTCATCTTATCGATGGATTCAAGCGTCGCATCTAAGAAGATTTTGTTTTTCTCTTCAAAGAAGTTATCGGTCAGATAATACTTGATTGAATCTTGATCAGGGTTGAAACGGTTCAGGTACACCACATCACGATCATACTTGTTTGTGATAGGGTTAAGCTGCTTTGTCTCAGAGACAAAGAAACCAATGTCATTCTCGTCACCAATAGGATATAGAACCGGTTGGTAGTCTTTGGTTGCCACCACACTCTCGTGCATTAGAGAGTAATAAAAACGAGATTTAAACGCGCCATCGACCAGCATGTCGTCAAGACCCGCTTTGGTATCTTCGTTGATGTAGGCTGACATGTTATCCAAGTCAATGCGGAACGAGCGCTCAAGTTCGAAGTTTAACGTGCCCTTCTCTGGATCAAAATCCCATGAGATTACGCGCGGCGAACCAATTTCGGTTAGCCCATCCGTGATCCCATACAGATCTTCCATATTGAATTCGGCGATCTCAAGATCTTCCGGACGCGGAGTAAAGTGGGTCTTACTCTTGTAGTTTAGACTCGCATCCTCGTTAGTTTCTTCTTTGTTCGTACAGTCACCGTGACCATCTTCTTTACAGCGGTATGCTGCAAAGTCACCAGGAATAGTCAGAACATGTGCAAAGTTAACATCGTCATCATCGGCAACGAACTTCTCCTCGCCACAATAGTTGTTCGCGTCTTTGGTCAGATGTGCGTCTGGGTAGTTTTTGTCGTAATTACGAACTTCCAGACCTTCTTTACTGAAACACAGCTCAACATAACGAGGCGAACCTTGTAAAAATGGGAATTGGTTTAGCGCGAATCTTGGTGCTGCACCAGTTGTTGGTACGTAGAACCAACGACCGTCTTTTAGGTCTTTAACCGCGATTTCTTTTGCATCTCTTTCGACATAGTCATAAGCCTGATCGTCAGCACCACAACCGGCAAGTCCGGCAGTGATCGCTGACACCAGAGTTAATTTTTTAAACATGGTTTGGATATCCTTAATTTTTGTTATTTTCCTAGAAGGAGTAAGCAACAGAGGCGATGTATGACGCTTTCTCTTGGTCAAGCAGGTCGATATTGCCCAGCGTTCCTCGTTCCGCATCTTGATAGAAGCCGGTAGAGGATGCTGCCAACGTTAGTGACCAGCTCTTGTTGAATTTGTAGGTTCCGTATAAGGCACCTTCATACTGCCAACTGCTCCGTCGAGTCCCTTGATAACTGATGGTGTTACCACCTAAAGCCGTGATGCCCAGAGAGAACGAATCCCAAGACTTTTCAGCGACAGAAAACAGTGAATAGGTCCACTCTGTGAGTGAGCGACCGCCATTCGTTTTGTACTTGTGGAAGTTCTTTTTGAGTCGTGGCGCGATAGAAAAATCAACGCTCCACAAAGAAAAAGAGACCGGTACGGCTAAACGAAAAGCTGTTTGTAGCTCATCGTTTCGCGAGTCTTCTGAGGTAGGTATGGTGAACTGACCTGCAACAGCAATTTTCCCCGTTTCACCAAAGCGATACAGATTCGAGTATTGCAAGCCCAGTACTGAATCCGTTGCATAAGTTCCAACTTCATCTTCTAGAGCACGGTAACCACCGGCAGAAAAGAAAGCTTTGATGTCTTTTGAAATCGCGTAGTTGAGATCCCCGCCCCAAGAAAAGTTGCGAACGGAGCGATAGTCGTCTTTGTCGTAAATATTTGTATCGTAAGAGAGGTAAACGGACCCACTTAGTTTACAAACTATACATGACGACTCTCCTTCATTTTGTGTAGATTCGATCCCGCTGCTATCAGCTACGTTGTTTTCTTCTGCGAGTAACGGCATTGAAAACAGCGTACCTAACAGCATCGCAAGCGGGGTCATCGTCCACTTAGTTGTGTGCTGCATGTTTTTAAACTTCCATGAAAATTAAGTTCATTAGAACAAACTTAAAGACAAACAGATTATTGGAATGACATTCTAAATAAGTAACAATCAGACCAATAAACCTATCAACCATAAGATTTCTCGTATGGTTAAATCCTTATTCTATTTTTGATAGATCTATTTTTAGTTATTTGTGCTATTTGAAATTTATAACTCGCGATAAGTCAACGTTGTTACAATATAACGATTCCATTTTTAAAAATTGCACAATCATATAAAGCAATCGTTGTCGTCATTACTAAAAATGACAACAATACCGATCTTTATCAACAACTTACAAAAACAAGCTTTGAAAGAGACAGAAATGAGAAATACATGTTAATAGAACAGATGCATTTATGAGAACATCATTCCGTTATAACAATCCTTGTTATGTCATTTTGGTAGGCTAATTATTTAATCTTATAACTGAAGAATACTAATAAGAGAAATCATCAAAACCATCCGTTGTTAATAATGAATTTCGCATTTAAAACAAAAGATGGAAATAATATCAAATTCGAGTTTTCTAATATATTGACGTAACCCAAGAGTAGTTTGAATAGAAAGTCACCCATTAAGGTCGATAAAAATTACACAAACATTCACAAAATGAATAATTAAAGGCAGAGAACTCTAATTACAACACAAATGGGCTGCATATCTGTGAATTTATATTCATTTAACTATTTTTTATAAATTTGCATTTTATGTGATAAAAATCACAACAATGTGAAACAAAAGACACAAATGTCAATAAACTTAAGCATCAATTATCTCATCAACTCTCAAAAATGAAGGGAAGCTTAAGGTTGTCTTTCTCTGTTCTTCTTACAATAAAGTTTGAATTATTTATCAACAATAGCAGTAGGTTAGCGCCGGCAGTCTCTCATAAAAAACTGAGTAGCAGGCATGGAAAGACGTTAAGAGTAAAAGCACTAACTCAATAAATTTCGGGTTTGAATATTCAGCGAATCAAAACGCACACTTATGCTCTGGGTAAGCTGCCAAGGCGACAGCTTAATCTTGAATGGTTTTGTTACCACAATTTTCACAGATCAAATGACGAGAAAAATCGTCCATCGAAGCTAAAAAAGCACCGAAGACAGCACTTTTGAGAAACCCAGTAATGAACTCTTTCTTCCCGCGGTTTTTATCACCCTCAAAAGCACTTTTCTTTCTAACTAAAACCACAACGTGGTGCGTTTCCACTCCACATTTAGGACACAGAAACACTTCTGTCTTTCTTGACATATTAGCCTCCTAGGTAGGTATTTCTTAGCAACGTAACGATTACCATGACCGTGCATCAACTTTGGCTCGCAATGCTCGAGCATACTCGGTTAACAGCCTTGCATTGTCTGCGCTTTCAGCGTCTCCACAAACTCGACCTTGATAGGTAATATTGGGGCTGGAATAGATAGGTACTATGTTCTTTTCGTAGCTCATGATGGTTCCAGAGTCACCACATAATGCAGCATGAGCATACCGCTTGATCTGTAACTGGTTATCCTCAGCGGTCATGGATTCAAGTGTTCTACCTTGAACTTGAGATGATAGCGTTTCTAAATCATGTTGTGCCCATGCTAAGTGCCCTAGTTCATGCTCCAAAGCTAGTGGACCAGCTCGTACATCGGAAACCACGAAGTTAGGAAATAAATCAACCCATGTTTCTGCTATTTTGTACTCAAAATCAAAGTAACTGCTGTCCTCACTTAACACCAACACGACATAGAAATTTGGTTCCTGATACGCACGTTCCAACAAACTGCTGTGTTGCAGGTTGAGTTCGTAATGTGAAGACAACATATCTTCAGGTTTAGCGTTGTGAGCATCAAAGAACTCATAACCAGCGCTCTTACGGATCATAGGAACACATGAGTTTGCGAGAATAAGATTCGAAAGGGCTAAATCTTCGCCGATTCGCTCTTCCAAGGCTTCTATGCTGAAGTCATTGAGAATTGAATAGTCAAATACGAATTGAACCCAAGTCTCCACTTTTTCTTCGTCAGCGCATTGCGAAAGTACGAGCTTTTGAGAGTCAAAATAGAGCAAAGCACTTACGAACGCCGTCCCCACAATTAAGCAAATACTTACAACTTTCAGCTTCATACATTCTTCTTATGAATTTCATAGACAAAAAAATAAGCATATGAAATTTATAAATTAATGAAATTGATATGTAAACAAGCGCTTATTGACTATGAGAATAAGCGCCATGAGTAAGTGTGGTTATTCGTCCTCGTTTAGACGACGAATCAATTTGGCTGGCGTTCCACCATATAAACTATCTGGCGGCACATCACTGTTCACCACTGAGTTGGCTGCAATCACAGAACGAGCGCCAATGGTTACGCCTTGGTTGATGACTGAGTTCCCGCCAATCCAAACGCTATCTTCAATCGTTATTGGTTTACAAAACGTTTCCCATTTTAGTCGGCTACGGTAATCCAGCGAGTGAGATGCAGTGTAAAGCTGAACACTTGGTCCAATAAGCACATGATTACCAATGGTGATTTTAGCGCCATCAAGCATCACGACATTCATATTGATAAAGGTCTCTTCACCGATTTCAATCGTTTTACCAAACTCACAATGGAACGGCGCACGGATGATGCTCATCCCAACCTTGCCAAATAGGTTCTTTTGCAGTGCATCACGTTGGGATTCATCGGTGTTGCCATTGAATGCCATCAATGCATGAGTTGCGTGGGTTCGAATCGCATCAATTTCTTTGTCTGCGCCATCGAATACTTGGCCTGACATCATTTTCTCTAGTTCGGTCACAGGATCTTTCCTACAGCTTTTAACGTAGCTAGGTTAATGCAAAAGAGGAATAAAAAAAGAGAAAAGCACGCGCTTTTCTCTTTCCTATTTTATTTAAGTGGCACTAGGGTCGGTTACACGATTTCCCAGCTGTGAGTCATCTCTACGCCCTTACCGAGCATCAGGCACACGGAACAGTATTTCTCTAACGAATCAGCAGCAACTTTCGCTACGATTTCTGGATCTAAGGCTTCACCCGACACTTCAAAATGAATGTTCACTTGAGTAAAAATACGCGGTGCCGTTTCACGACGTTCGGTTGTGAGCTTCGCATTAACAGAAGCCACTTTCTGACCTGCTGACTTCAATCCATCAACCACATCAACAGAACTACAACCACCAGCAGCCATCAATACCATCTCCATTGGGCTTGGTGCAGTCGCACCGCCATTGCCATCCATCACAACGGAGTGACCAGATTGAGACTGACCTAGGAATTTAAAGTCTTCGACCCATTTTACTTCTGCTTGCATGGTTTCCCTCATTATTACTTCTGTCTCATCGGCAACCTATCACCAATGAGCGTTTGTTTGGTGCCATTACTGTAGCCCTCCGATATAAAAGGGCAAAGAATTTTTCACTATTGTTGCAATTTTTTAGCTCTAACTTCTGTCTCCTTACGTAACATTCATTGAGAAAAATGACGTTTGAGGAAGTTATGAAGAAAGTATCTAAGCTGTTGGTGGGATTCTCATTCACACTCCCTGTACTGTTCATCTTATTAAGTAAAACAGGCACTGCCGATACCATGGATAAGGTGAACGCATCTGGCAAAACCGACATTGCTACTTTGGCTGGCGGCTGTTTCTGGTGTACTGAATCAGATTTAGAACAATTACCGGGTGTGTTGGACGTCGTATCTGGTTATTCAGGTGGTGATTTAGCAAATCCGACCTACCGACAAGTCTCTTCTGGCAAATCTGGTCATATAGAAGTGATTGAAGTGAAGTACGACCCAAGCATTGTTAACTACGAGCAAGTTTTGGATTACTTCTTCCGCCATATCGACCCGACTGACGACAAAGGCTCATTCGTCGACCGTGGTCCCCAATACCGTCCTGCAATCTTCTACCATAATGCGGAGCAAAAACAGATTGCTGAGCAATTTATGATGGAAATCGACAAGGCGATGATTTATCCGAAGCCACTTAAAACGGAGCTTATTGAGTTTGAAAAGTTCTACCCTGCGGAGTCTTACCATCAGGATTACTACAAAAAGAGTGCCCTGAAATACAAATATTACCGCTATGCGTCAGGTCGAGATAAATACCTAGATGAAGTGTTTGGTGAGGATCGTAAAGACAACCCAAAAACACTACGCGAGCTTATCAACGAAAAAGATCTGATGACAAAACTGAAGGTCTATGAAAAACCGTCTGATAAAGAGATCAAAGCGAAGTTGACTGATCTGCAGTACTACGTAACACAAGAAGAAGGCACAGAGCGTCCCTTTAACAACGAGTACTGGGATAACAAAGAAGCGGGCATCTATGTGGATATTGTCACTGGTGAGCCACTGTTCTCATCGACGGATAAATACAAATCAGGTACAGGTTGGCCAAGCTTTACTAGACCAATCAATCCAGGTTACATCGTTGAGAAGACCGACTTTAAATTGGTTTATCCACGAACAGAGATTCGCAGCAAGTTTGGCGATTCGCATATTGGTCATGTTTTCAAAGACGGACCAAAACCAACAGGGTTACGTTATTGCATGAACTCAGCAGCCATGAAGTTTGTACCAGTAAGCGAAATGGCAAACCTAGGTTACGACGATTATCTGTACCTATTTGATAACTAAACTCGGTTAAGACAACGAATTAGGAGTGAACATTCAGAACGATGAAAGGTTTTAAATCCAACCTTCCCATAAAAGTCTGTCCAGTCTGTGAGCGCCCGTTTTCTTGGAGAAAGAAGTGGGCGCGAAATTGGGATGAAATCGTTTATTGTTCTGAGCGTTGCCGAAGAAGAAAATCAACGAAGACGTAGGTCACTCCGAACCTCTCTAGTGCGTATTTTGCCCCAGTAAGTACAATCTTTACCAAGGCAGTAATGCGCCATCATAAGCCCAAAACGCCCCGCTATCTTGCGGGGTTGCTTTTTCTATTAACCCTAGCAAATCCTTTGCCACTCGCTCTGGCGTGAACAGTTTTCCCTCTGGCACATTGGTTTGAAAAGGCGCAGACAACGCCGTATCGGTGGTTCCCGGATGGAGCGCGAGTACCGTGCCATGCTTGAGCATTCTTTGCCATTCGATTGACATGGTTTTAAGGAACATATTCAACGCGGCTTTTGAGGCTCGATAGCTATACCAACCGCCCAATTGGTTATCGTTAATACTGCCAACTTTAGCAGAAACAGCCGCGAACTTAGGCTGTGTGCTGCGTTTGAGCTTAGGTGTAAAGTACTTCGCCAGCAGTAAACTGGGCAAGGTGTTTACCATTATCGTTTGCTGGAAAAAGTCTGCGTCGAGAGAACTCAAATTCTTCTCCGGACCTTTCTCTTGGGAGTGCAACATACCCACGCAGTTCACCAACCAATCAACATGCTCGATGTACTCACTGAGCGCTTTCACCTCCTCATCTTGTGTCACATCCACTTGATGCCAAATAACATTGGGATGATGCCAGTTGGGGTGTTGCCTACGATAGGTCGCGTGAACACGAGCTTGAGGAAAATGTTCCGCCGCGCACGCAACCATGGCAAATCCAATTCCGCCATTCCCACCTACGATCAATATTTCCATTACAAGGTCTCCAAATTTTCCATGTGGTGCTCCGCGGTTTCAAGGATAGCTTGTCGTTGCTGTGGTTCCATATTGTCCCAAGAGCGGAAAATCATCCCGATACGAGGATTGGTAGCCAATCGCTTGTCATGCTTGTTCATAAAACGCCAATACAAGCTGTTGAATGGGCATGAACCTTCACCACTGCGTGCTTTGTTGTCGTAATGGCAGTCCTTACAGTAATCACTCATTTTATTAATGTAAGAACCACTAGCTGCATAAGGTTTAGTGCCGACAATACCTCCATCAGCAAACAGCGCCATACCACGTGTGTTTGGCATCTCTACCCACTCGATCGCATCAACGTATATACCGAGATACCATTCATCCACTTGGGATGGTTCGATCTCAGTTAGCAAACAGAAATTACCAGTGACCATTAAACGTTGGATATGGTGCGCATAGGCGTAGTCAAGGGACTGACCAATCGCATTACGCATGCACGCCATTTTTGTTTCGCCATTCCAGAAGAAATCAGGCAGTTTTCTGCTCGCTTCCAGTTCGTTCTTTTTCGGGTAATGAGGCATGTTCGCCCAGTACACTCCGCGGATGTACTCTCGCCAACCTAAAATCTGGCGAATAAAACCCTCAACCTGAGAAATATTAATGTCTGGGTTTGAATGGAATGCCTTGAGTGACGCATCAATGACTTCTTGCGGGTGTAGTTGTTTGCTGTTGAGAGAAAACGAAATCCGACTGTGATACAAACTCCATTTAGCGTCGTGTTGCCCAGTCATCGCGTCTTGAAAACGACCAAAAAGAGGCAAGCAAACTTGGCAAAAATGAGCAAGTAGAGACAAGCTTTGAGCACGGTTAATCGGCCACAATAAATCCCCTTCAAAGTGCCCTATCGTTTTAATTCCATGACGTGTTAATCGCGCTTGTATCTCACTGACATCGGTACTAAACATTAAAGGTTGTGGCAACTGCTCAATATCTTTAGTTTTGAGTTTGTTGCGATTATTCGCATCATAGTTCCACTTCCCCCCAACAGGTTTGCCATCTTGCATTAAGATGTTGAAACGCTTGCGCATGCGGCGATAAAAGTGCTCCATCATGATGTGTTTGCCTTGCGGGAACTGCTCTTCGATCTCTTCAAACGGCAACAAAAAGTGCTCTGAATCAACGCAACGCGTTACTACGCCATTGAGCTTAAGTTTGGCAAGTTGTTCCAATAATCGGTATTCATCAGGGCGTTGATATTCAAACTTGCTTGCACCAACTTCGCTGACAAAATGCTGGAGAAGTTGCTCAAGATCCCCAAAAGATTGGGTATCATCCAACGTAAGATGCAAGACTTGATGACCTTCGCTCTGACGCTCTTTCGCAAACTTTTCCATTGCAGAAAAGAACGCACATACTTTTTGAATGTGATGCGTCACATACGTGCTCTCTTGCTTTAACTCTGCAATCAAATAGAGAACGTGGTCATCAGGTTGCTGAAACCAAGTATGTTCGCAATTGAGTTGATCACCCAAGATCAACCGAACGGTATCAAACTGCATCATGATTTCTCCGTAGAAGACGCATTGCCATGACTTTCCATCGCAATCGGCCAATCAACCATGTCCACATTATCCAAACGTGCACCATCACAATGCCCATCCCACTTATCAATAAACTCATGGTTGGGGTCGTACATTTGCGTCTGCTTTTCAAGATTGAATTGCCTTGAACCACGAGGGTCCGCACCAACGCCTGCGAGGTATTGCCAATTTCCCCAATTTGAAGCCACATCGTAATCAATTAATTGAGACTCAAAATATGCAGCGCCATAGCGCCAATCTAGCCCTAGTTCATGTACAAGGCAGCTCGCGACCAGTTGTCTGCCACGATTCGACATGTACCCAGTTTCATTGAGTTGATGCATACACGCATTAACGAGCGGGAATGGCGTCTCGCCTTTTTTCCATTGTTGGAAACGATGGGCGTAAAAGCTGGTCAATGGCGTTTGATTGCGAATCCCACCAAAATGAAACAGCTGCCGACCATATCGTCGCGCATACCAATAAAAGTACTCACGCCACAGCAATTCAAAGTAAATCCAATACGTCGAATCATTAGCACCATAATCCGCTTCATAACGCTTTAACATGTCCACGATCCTTTTCGCCGAAACACAGCCATGTGCTAACCACGGGGAGAATTTAGTGGAATAGTCCATGCCATCTAAACCGTTGCGTGTCTGTTTGTATTCACTCGCAAGAGGCGAATCAAAATACCGACGACAATGCTCAAGCCCCGCATGCTCTCCCCCAGCAAATGGCATTGGCTTTAAGTCGCGAGTTAAGCTCAATGTTGGTAAAGAGAGACCTTTGGGTAGTGGCGGAAGTGTGGATACTCTGTCGGCAGGTTGCGAAATAGATAGCTTTTCTACTTGCTTACGAAACTGAGTAAAGGTATCAGGTAGCGCATTGAGACTGAACGGGAGGTCAGCCAACCTAAATAAACTTCGCACTTCGTGCTGAACAACCGTTACGTGGCGTTCCTCCGCCTTAATTTCTTCGATGACATTTTGCTCGTCGCAACCCGGCATAGCATCAACGTAAAGCCTTGTAACACCAAGATTTTTTAAGGCATGTTTTAATGCTTGATAAGGATGCAAGTCGACAACAAGCAAACGTTGTTCAAGTGCATTTAAAGACAGATTTAGGCAGTGTAATGACTCATCTAAAAACTGTCTTTTTGGCTGACCAAGCTCGGATGTTTGAGCATAGTGCGCCAAAAATGGTGAAACCTTGAGATAACAGTAAAGACAGATAAGAAAATCCACTTCTTCTGCAGCTTTGGCCAGATTTGGGTTGTCATGCAGTCGCAAATCATTGGTAAACCAATACAGTCCTATTGTTTTGTTCAAACGAAGCTCCTTTTGGCACTTTTCTGTTATGCGCATGCCAGATTCTACGAACCTTAGTTGGTCAAGATCAGCACTTCGTTTACATTGCTCAAAACTCCATCACTCAAACTTTTATGGTAAACAGAATGTTACGAAGGATTTTATGAAATTTTAAAATCAAGACTAATATTCATGAAACCATTTGATTATTTGCTCATATTTTTTAAGAAAACCAAGCAAAAATGACAAAAAATAAAGCGATATTGTTTTATATCCGTTACCCTTAGCTTAATTCCATTTTGCTTGTAACACTGCAGAAATGACCGACGAATTTAAGAAATCAACCGCGAATCTAAAAAAAGCGGTACCACTGATGATAAAAAACCACGTAGCGGCAACACCAGCCAACTACGCACTGTGGTACACCTACGTAGACAAAACTATCCCAGAGCTGAATCAAGAATTAGATATGGTTCTTGAGAACTATGACGTCTGCCCACCAGCAATGCATAAGCAGCTCTATAACAGCTATGTTGCGAGTAAAGCAGAAACCAGCTTAGAAGAACTCAAAACAAATGTAGAAGTGCTTTTGGGCGAAGTCTCTAGCTCGATGACTGACACGATTACCGACACCTCCTCCTTCTCCGACATGGTGGATAAGAGCTTTAACAAACTAGAAAAAGTTGAAGACAATAGCCTCAGCATCGAAGAAGTGATGAATGTAGTGCGTCAGCTTGTTGCAGAGTCTCGTGAAATACGCCACTCGACGAAGTTCCTAAATAGCCAACTCACAACGGCTAGCGAAGAGATCTCTCGCCTTAAGAATCAGCTAGCAGAAGTGCAGAAAGACGCCTTGTTCGATGGCTTATCCAACCTGTATAACCGTCGCGCTTTCGATAACGACCTGCAAATGCTGATCGATAACAACCAAGCAATGACGCTGATCATGTTGGATATCGACCACTTCAAAGCATTCAATGACAACTACGGTCACCTATTCGGAGATACCGTGATCAAAGCTATTGCTCGTCGACTGCAACAAAGTTGTCGTGACGGCATCAGTGCTTATCGCTTTGGTGGTGAGGAGTTTGCCCTTATCGTACCAAACAAGTCACTGCGAATCGGTCGACAATACGCTGATACGCTTCGCCGAATGATTGAAAAGCTGCGTGTTCGTGACAAACGTTCAGGGAGCCAAGTACAAAGCATCACCGCCTCTTTTGGTGTTGCAGAATTTGAAGTTGGTGACACGCTCGATAGCATCGTAAACAAAGCTGATAAACAATTGTATGAAGCGAAACAACTCGGTCGTAACCGCGTAATGCCGCTTTAACACAGTCAAAACGAACAGGCGAAAGCCATTCAAACTGGCTGAAAATATAAACAAAACCCCAAGCAAGTGCTTGGGGTTTTGTCTTTCTTGGGCTGGCTCGTTATTCTCTGTACTTCTTAACTCATTAATCAATGCTATAGCAGTAGCTTAAGAAGTAATCGTCGCCATTTTTCGCGGTGTACTCTTTGTCTTCACTGCACGCCATTGGCTTTCCTTTCTTATCGCCTTTGATTAAGCTGATCCAATGACGCATCGCGGTTGGTGCATTACCAATTAGCTCAGGGCTAAAGGTAGTACGCGTTTCCAGTTGGATGTCGTCAATGTCCATCAACTCCACACAACCCGTACCTTTGTGACAACCGAACATTACTTCAACGTGACTGCCTGATTCATCTTTGAATAGGATCGATTTTGGATCTTCTTTCTCTCCTGTGTACGCCACAAAATGCTTTGGACTTTTCAGACCACTGTGTGTGCCGTCCTTGAAGTACGCCATTACGTGTCTGTAGTCGATCACGTAGCTTGATACATCTTGGTGTGACCCACTCTCCAATGGGAACATACGGTCCAGTAGTTGCTTCGCCTTAACTTGCTTCTCGCTCTGCTGCTCAGCACTTACCGCCTCGACGGCAAATACGGCTTCAGCGATAAATGGGCGTTCTTGTTGTTGGATGTCTTTTTTATCGAAGTTCAGCATATTCATCGTCGTTTCCTCGCACTTAAACACTCTTCCTAGAGTAAAAACTTAAAACCTCTGTTTAAGTTTCAGGCAAATCTGTGAAGTTGATGGTTAATTTCCTTGCCTGCTCATTATGTAGACTAGCGAAATATTGACTACAATTTCACAACAAAAATTTTACAATGTGAATTTTACAAAATGTCTGTGTCAAAAAGTCTTATCCGCCAATCTCACTTCTTAGGAACGAAAATTCGTAACCTAAGGAAGAACAACCATTTAACGATGGAAGATTTGTCTGCGCGTTGCGTTAGGATTAATCCTGAATACGCTCCGTCAGTTTCTTACTTATCCATGATCGAACGTGGAAAACGCGTTCCGAGCATTGATATGTTGGAAGTGATTGCCGAAGTTTTCCAAAAAGAACCCGCTTGGTTTTTGGACGATGAACCAGAGCTAGAAGCCATTACCCCCAACAAAGGTAATCGTGGTGGCATCAACGGAATGGCGCTCGAACCAAGCTTTTTATTCTCTAACGACATCCTACAAATCGCGATACCGGAAATGCTCTCTCAAACCGGCATCACGGGGCGTCAGTTCGCTCATCTCTTGATTCGAGCGCATCAAGAGAACCACCAAAACCACTTCCCGGACTTAGAACGAGCGGCAGAAGAGGTTGGCTTAAAACGTCTTAATCTTTCGGTAGAGGATCTGATTGATATTGCGAAAAGCATGGGATTGGATATTCGCTGGGTAGACCGCGCGCCACAAGATGTGATTGATGAACTCGGTGTGAGTGCCAAGCAGTTGATCACCTCGTTTATGGAAGCACCAGGGACCATCTACCTCAACAAACGCATGCGAGACTACCCGACTCGATTGAAGTACGACTTAGCGGTATACATTGGGCACCGAGTGCTACACAGCAGTGACGGCATGAATAACGTGTTGTCGATTGGTCACCAGAACAACTGGGAACAAAGCGGTTCGCAGGTTTCTAACTCTGAACTCAACTCGCAAGATATTTTACAAGCGTGGCGCGATTTCGAGTCGAGTTTCTTTGCTGGGGCGTTGTTGTGTCCGAAAGTGCCATTTCGTCAGTTACTTGACCGCTCTGGCTATGAAATTGATGTTCACAAAAAAGCGGGCGTCTCGCCTTCTGTCGCGATGCGCCGCATGACGGTAGTGTCGCCATACCCACACTGGCATTACTTTGATGCCTATGGTCCGGGCAAACTGAAAGCCGTATATCGCGGTAATGGTATCCCTCTGCCTTGGGGAAACATGCGTAAAGTCAATGACCCTTGTCAGCACTGGGCGGTATTCCGCCGCTTATCACAACCGCTGGACACCAGCTCGGCGCAAATTTCGATTCTTAACGTCGGTAACGAACCCCGCATCTATTGCTGTGAATCGGTCAACGTATTTGACCCTGCAGGTAATAATCGCGTTCTGTGTGCAGGTATTGACCTCAATCCAGCGATTTCAGCCCAAGGTGGTGATGCGATTGCGATTGCTGAAGAGTTGAAGTCACTGTGTGTGTCTTCCGGTGGTAGTACTGTGATTCCACAGCACATCAAGAAAGATCTCACAACGATAGCCAAAATTCTCAACATCAATTGGATCGAACGAGGGATTCAAACTCAAGCAAGATTGATTTGTTCAAGAGGAGCAGTGTGTCCAAGGCAACCAAGTTGTTATAACAAGTGTGGCGAATCAGATGATTCGGGCGATGAGAGGCAAATTATTGAACTCTAAAAAGAAAAAACGCCAATCACAATGAGGTGATTGGCGGTATATACTTGTGAACAATGTGTATTCACTAACAACGTCAGTTGGCTAGGTGACCCTCGGCTTAATAAGGGTCACTCTGTATAAAGCACGATGCGTGCCAACTTTTAAAACTGCGTTTTTTCTTCGATCTTGATGCATATTGATGATTTATTAACCACACATTTTGCAAATCGCATTTGCAAAATGCAAACAACTGCAAAATATGCCACAACATGCATTGCTACTAATCCCTTTATCAGCAATGTCCTTTCTTAGTGATAAGAACGGCTTAAATGAAAAAGCCTCGCTAAGTGTGCGAGGCTTTCCGTTTAACTGTTTTAAGCGGGTGCTATACCATTCGTTTTAGCCGCCATAGTGTTTCTGTTGATACATTCGCTCGTCGGCGATTTTCATCATTTGCTGAGATGAAATCATTTCAGGGTCAAACATCGCGTAACCCATGCTGGTTCGCAGGTATATCAATTCTTCTTCATAGATCACCGGCGTTGAACACAAGGCAAACCTCAGTTTTTTCAACAACGCTTGAATGTTTTCTTCAGTCTTAGGGTTATGCACGATGATAAGAAACTCGTCGCCCCCCATTCGCGCCACAATATCTGATCGGCGCAATGTGCTTTTGATTCTTTCTGCACACGCCACCAACACCTTGTCCCCTGCGTCATGCCCATAGGTATCGTTAATATGCTTAAAATGATCGAGGTCGATGTTAACCAAGGCAAAGCTATAACGCTTTTTATAGCGCTTGGCGATCTCAAACTGCTGTTGATAAGACTTCATAAAGTAACGACGATTTGGCAGCTGAGTAAGCTCATCATGCAATGCACGGCTGTCCGCTACAATGTATAGGCGATAAATAACAATGAGCGCAATGCTCAAAGCAAGCACGATCGGATAGCCAACTAAACGCGCCATTTGTAATACATACCAAGGCACTTGTTGTTCTAACTCACCATTGGAGTACACCGCCAGACTCCAGCCACCATATGGGAAGAACACTTGCTCTTTGGCATAAATGTCCTCTTCTCTTCCCGGATTGCCAAAGATAACATCACCTAGCTCACCGCCACTGTCGTAGCCACGCATCGTCATTTGATATTGGTAAGAAAAATCAATGACACCCGTTTCTCTCAACAAACCATTGAAATCGATCACCGCACTAATAACGCCCCAATAGTCTTTATTAGTCGGAGGATCGCGGAACACAGGAACACGCACAATCAACCCTTTACCGCCTTGTACAAGCTCGACAGGACCGGCGATAAATATCTCTTCAATGTCTTTGGCTTTTTGTACCTGAACCCATTGAGTAGGCACGCTACGATAATCAAGACCAATCACACGTTCATTGCCCTTTCGAGGGTATATATAACCGACGACATCATTTTCTGCGATGCCAATAACAGTAATGTGATTACTTTTGCTTAAGATACGATTCGCCGCCAAATTCAGCTTGTGTGTTTCGCTGTTCGGCAGCAATGTGATAAGCGTAGCCAGAGTGCTGGCTTTATATATGTCAGCCATCAGTTCCGCTTCCAAATTGGAACGGAGCATAGAAAGTTGTTCTTTGGCCTCAACTTGAACTCGCTCTCGGTGCAGACTGAGCTGATTTTGGTGTAATAGCTCAATAACTCCAACGCACAGGGCAAAAAAAGTGAGGAAGAACAATGCAAAGTAACCTTGCTTCTTCGGTGAGTACCGCATCTGTTCCCCACTAACTCATGGCAAACCAAGAGTTTTCTTTATTTATTTATTTATTGTTAAAATACTTATTTACTAAAAGAATAACCAATAGCCATCGTAAAGGTAATAAATATTTGTTCATTTTATAAAAGAGAAAGGTAAAGTGAGATGCAGGTACAAGGCGATTTATTCAAAAGCTCATTTTGGCAAGAAGTAGCACAAGGCAAGATCTACCATGATCCTCACTTTCTGAGTCATTCAGAAGCCGACCATTACTTTTCCCAATTGCGAACAAGCCTACCTTGGCAACAAGAAAGCATCATGATGTTTGGTCGCTCAGTTCTACAACCTCGTTTGCAAGCATGGCACGGCGATGCAGCGTACACCTACTCCGGGCTCACAATGGTACCTCACCCTTGGACCACAGAACTTAGTGATCTCAAAGGACGCTGCGAAACCATTGCAGACGTTTCGTTCAACTCAGTATTGGCAAACCTATATCGCAATGGACAAGATTCAATGGGCTGGCACCAAGACAACGAACCAGAATTGGGAAGAAACCCGATTATTGCGTCGATTAATTTGGGGGAAACTCGTCGGTTTGTGCTAAGGAATTTACATTGTAAAACCCAAATAGAGTATGAACTCAGCCATGGTTCACTGCTTATCATGGCTGGTGAGCTTCAGCACCATTGGAAGCATGCTGTCCCAAAAACTGCAAAAACCAAAGGAGAACGCATCAACCTAACGTTCCGCCATATCGTGACTAACTATTGACTGAGCCATTACATACCGATAAAGCATTGATGGTAGGTTTGAATTCTGGCTTTCTAACGGAATGTGTATATGCGTATCAAACCTCTCAGCTTAGCCGTGTTGCTCTCATGCTCACTGGTTTTTCAGGCGCAAGCCTCTCAAGAGTCTCCAGCTTTGACCTATTCACAATCTGCTCAGTTGATCAAAAGTACCTATGAGTCACAGCTCTATACCTTACCAGCGTTTCGAGAAGGGCATTTCGGTCTTCGTATGTACCGCCAAACTTTGGATGATAAATACTTACCTGCGGTATGGACTGACATGGCGCAAGTTGCCAGCCGTTTAAATCGCTTTGCCAGCGATGTCACCACACCAGAACAGATTTTTCTGTATTCAGAGGAACGTTTAGCCAGCTACCATGACGACGAAGACGAACGCGGGCAGCGCCGTTATACCGTTACCAAACATCAACCAGAATACTTGTATTTAGGTGTTGATTTACTTGGCGCAATGGCACGAGCCGATGAGTATGGTTTAAAACACAAGCAAGACAAAACGCTGAGAAGCATACTAAAACGTTATGACTTTGCTCGTTACGCCACTGACCCCGCCATGATTGAGGCTTGGGCAGCTCAGTTGGCGAATCAGGTTTATTGGTTGCGTCAACTCGGCGAGCAAGATGTCGTTAAAGCGTTTACAGATGCATTCCGAAGCACCTACCCAGATAGCCTAGATAAGAAGCTCTCACCGCAACAATACGGCAATAAGATCTACGGCATGACACACATCATTTTTGGAGATTCTCAGTACTACCAAAAACAGGTTAACGAAGCCGATCATCAATGGATCTATGACTACTTTCGCGACAACATAGACACCATCATTCTCCGCTCAAAAGAAGATGTGATTGCTGAAGTCGGCATTACTTTCTTGTTGGCTGGTTTGGATAACGATCCGGTTGTTGGAAAAACGCGTCAAGCGATTCAAAGCGCCCTTAATACTGAGCAAGGCATGATCCCTTCTGTGGATGGTGAGTTCGACCTAACTTATGGTGAACACCGTAATGTCCTCGCGATCATGCTGTTAGATTGGCAAGGAGTGCATCAAGCACCGACGGTAAAAAACCAACCACAAGCGTTTAGTTCAGTACCATACGGATTGGTACCCAAGTCGTAATCGACCTTACTGAATCTAGTTTGAGATCAGGAAGCAGAGCTAAACACTCTGCTTCTTAAGCATTTGCTCGTAGCGAACCAAGCGAAAATCTTGAAATCCTTGCATCACGCTCCGGATCATTGGGTTCTCAAAAAATTGCCGGCTGGTTCCTGTGTAGAAAGTGATGCAATGACTTGAACAACATCGTTCTAAAAAACAATCTTCCATAAACTGATTCAAGCTATGATCCCGAATCGGGAAAAACACCATCAAATCTTTACTAATTTCAGCAATATGATTGAGTAATTGAGTTCGAATTGACTTGGTCAAAAATACAACGCTGACCAAGTAAATGGCGTTATTCTTCTGTTCATACACCACATGTCCAATCAGCATTTTTTGGTAATAGAAACAGTAGATTTTAGGTTGATGAAGCTCAAGCTCATTCAGAGTTTCGACAAGCTCGTTCCCATTCAAACGTTGATGGGAATCCATAACTAATGATCTATCTTCTCCTTCCAATTTATCCAAAGATACGTGACTGGTATGCGTGATCTCATACTCGTACACCGTACTTAAATTTTGGAAGTTGACCGGATGTTGGAGTGCTTTCTTAACACTCTTCAGCTCTTGAGTATCGTAGTGATATGGTTGCTGAAAGAAATGTGCAATCCCGAGACGTCGCAGTAACGTCGGCTCTATTTTCCTCCTCTCCCACTGGCTCAGCGTTGCTTGATTCAAGCTAGAGAATACACGGTGTGAAGAAGAAAGCAGCTCCGCCAAACTGTCTTGTGAGTATTTATATTTCTTTCTAAAGTGCTTCAATGCATCAGCAAATTGAAGTCGGTCGAACTGCATTTTTTCTCCTAGCCAAACGCCGTTAGTTTCGAAAATATGTATATTTACACACCAAATCTTGATTCTGTACGTCAATCACAATTCAACTCAAAATACCCGTATTACACGACGTTATCTGTAACGCCTTCGGGGTAATTCGCATGCAGTGGAGAAGCTTCTTGTTCAAAACCAACGCGACTGCCCCTCGGAATCACGACTAATCCACCATCCGTAATGTGAAAACGTTCTTTGTCTCTCTCCGGCTTTTCCCCAATCACGGTACCCGGAGCAATCTGAACATCTTCTTCAATGATAGTACGTGTAATGCGACTATTTTCTCCAATTTTGCACCGTCCCATTAATACGGACTCGTGCAGAATACTGTTTTTACCCAGCTCACAATCCACACCAATGACTGAGCGAATTGAACACGCCCCCTCAATATGGCAACCAGAAGCAATATAGCTGTCCTTAACGCGGACTTTGATCCCTTCAATATCGCAATATTGGCTTGGTCGTTGCGATTCAATTTGTCGGCTCAGCAACGCACTGGTAGATGGTTTGCTAGTATCACTTTGTTCCGCCAGCATCATCATTTGTAGTCGCCAATAATCATCAATGTTATTGACGTTGTGCCAGTACATAGGCGCTTGCTTTGCGTCAATCTCGCCGAGGTCAAACAACACGGTTTTTACTCTACGCGCAAGCAGTGCAACGATGTCCTTGGTCAAATCATGCTGACCATCCAGCTTCTTGGCATTATTGAACAAACCTTTGACCAACACGGGGCGCTGAAAGAGGTAATTTTCCGTTAATACCATGGCAAAGCCTGGTTTGTTTGGAATTTCTGCAGGAGTTGGTGGCTGGTGTTGAATATCAATGACTTGACGGTGTTCATCTAACTCAACGACATGATACTGAGACGCTTGTGCGACAGGAACCTGAGCCACAACTAACGTGAGTTCGGCATTTTGGATTTGATGGTAGTGCAACAAAGAAGAAATGTAATTACGATGGATTTGCTCACCACCGACCAGCAAGACATGTTCATCGGAGGGTCGATTGATGACATCTAAATGCTGCAATAAAACATCAGTCCAATTCTGTTGCAGCTTAGGTAATAACTTAGCTTGAGAATAAATGGGTTCGAGCACTTCGATTCTCGATTTGTAGTGCTGCCATGCATGCTTAAGGTGAGCAACTAACGGTGCGCAATAAAAACGACTGAGGACAAGATTACGCTTTATTCCTGCTTGAATGAGGTTGGTTAGCGAAAAATCAATTAAACGGTGAGAACCTACGAAAGGTGTGATGGATTTACAGCATGTTTGAGTGAGTGGACCTAGCCCTGTCCAACCTTTATCGGTTAATACTACCGATACGACTTTTGACGTCACGTACGACTTCCTTATTCTATTAATAAATTAGAAAGTAAATGCAAACCGTACGCAAGCACTATTCAATCCTGATGTGAATTTACTCAATAATGAATATTGTCGAGCAATAGCCTACCTAATATTTAACCTAGCTCTCATTCAAATAATTTATAAAATAAAACCCGCCGAAGTGGCGGGTTTTGAATGGCTGTTTATGTGGGGGCGTTCCTTATAACGAGATAAAGATACCTGCTAAACACGCACTCATTAAGTTCGCTAATGTACCAGCCGCTACCGCTTTGAGACCCATGTTCGCTACATCTTTACGACGTTCTGGAGCCATCACACCGATAGAGCCAAGTTGAATTGCAATAGAACCGATGTTCGCGAAACCACACAGCGCAAACGTGATGATCACTTGAGTGTGTTCAGTCAGCGTTGCTTTATGTTGTACGAAGTCGATGAATGCAACAAATTCGTTCATTACGATTTTCTGACCGATGTAAGAACCTGCCGCTAATACTTCGTGACCCGGAACGCCGATTAACCAAGCGAGAGGGGCAAATAGGTAGCCAAAGATCGCTTGTAGCGTGATGCCCGCAAAGCCGAACATTTCGCCTAGGTTTTCCAGACCCGTGTTCACCATTGCAATCACACTCACAAATGCGATCAGCATCGTACCTACCGCAACCGCAACTTTCATACCGCCCATCGCGCCACTTGCTAGCGCGTCGATCACGTTGCTCTCTTCAGACTTATCCAATTCGATGTTGTTGTAATCGCTTGGCGTTTGACGCTCTGGCACAATGATTTTTGCCATCAACAGGCTACCTGGAGCAGCCATGAAGCTCGCTGCGATTAGGTATTTCAGCTCTACACCTAGACCTGCGTAACCACCTAGTACACTACCTGCGACTGACGCCATACCACCAGCCATTACCGCAAACAGTTCTGAACGAGTCATGTTTTGCAAGAAAGGACGGATAAGAAGTGGCGATTCGCCTTGAGAGAGGAAGATGTTACCTGTTGCAACAAGAGATTCTGCTTTGCTGGTCCCCAAGAACTTTTGGATGGCACCACCGATAAATTGAATCACTTTTTGCATGATACCCAAGTAGTAAAGGGCAGAGATAAGAGCGCTGAAGAAGATGATGATAGGAAGAACGCGAACCGCGAAGATGAAACCAGTAGAAGCGAGGTCACCGAAGAGGAACTTGATGCCTTCATCGGCAAAACTCAATAACCCAGCGACACCATTGCTCAAACTGGCTAACGCCGCTTGTCCCCAAGGGAAGTAGAGCACCAAGGCTGCGAAACCCATTTGAAGCAGCAATGCTCGAGACACGGTTTTCCAATTGATTGAAGAACGGCTCTCTGACAGCAGGAACGCACAACCTAATAGTGCAACAATACCAAATAGACTAAATAGAACACTCATGAATCGGACCTACTGAACGTTGAAAAAGAAAGGAATGCCAAAAGCATTGGCAGAAGAAAGGGACAACGCATCGAGTGACAACGCACTCGTAGATCCAAATTGAAGGAAGAACGGATAGTTCGACATCTTATTTTTACCTTATACAAGCAATTGAACGTAGCTGGTCCGGTCCGTGGGGTCATTCACTGCTGGAGAGCTCTCGACTCTTCCTGCTCCATGTGACGGCTTGTATGGGTAAGGGTCCTGAACAACGAACCCTAATTCCCGCTTAAACGGGTCGCAAGTATAGCCAACAAAAAGAGATATTCATCACATTTATTTACGCAAACGTTCAAGCGTTCATAATTTAAGCAAAGATGCTATTTTGTGGTCATACTTGTAGGGAAAATAGGGGTATTAGGAGGGTGACCAATAGTGAAATCACCAAAAATGAACAATAAATGTCCAATCGAACACCAAAGACCAAAAATGAGCAATTTTGCTCTCGCCAATCTATGGATTTTGGATATACAATTTGGAACGCTTCATTTCGAAGCCTCTGTGTATTCAGAGCATCATGATGCCGAGATGGTGAAATTGGTAGACACGCTAGCATGAGGTGCTAGTGCCTTAGGTGTGAGGGTTCGAGTCCCTCTCTCGGCACCATTCCTTTCTTTCAAAGAATTTAGAGTGTAATGCAAAGTTCTAAACAGGCAAAACAGTCCGCTGACGCTAATCAATTACTTAGCGAGCTTGCGGTGCACGCCTTATTACACCTGCACTTCAAAATCCACGCATCATCGCGAATTCTTCCTCTTAAAGAACGTAACGACCTACTGCAAAAATGGCTTAAGCCTAAGCTCAAAAGTAATCGCTACAAACTGATTAAAAAGCCATTAAAGTCTCTGACTCAACAGGCAAAAGGGGAAAATGGCAATCTAGAAGCTTTACTTGAACGTTGTGTAGGTGCCGATAAACCTAGTAACCCACAACCTCACCTCGATAGCTACCTACTGCTGATCAACGAAGTCGAAAAGAAATTAGGTACGACGGTTCTGCTTTCTCGTCCTGAAGATGTCGATTTATCCCACGACCAACATGGTTGTTTGCTATGTGTTCTGTCTGATAACTTAAACCAACACTTCGACGATAATAACGCCTTAATCGCACCTATTTCGATGCTTTTCCGTGGACCTATGAGTCAACGTTCTCTGTTCTTAGGTAGTATTTATGCCAGCAATACCTTCAATTACGAAGTGCTGTACCAAGACGAGCAGTTTGTGCGAATCACGCTGGATTTAGCATAACTCGACACCCAGATGAGTTAAAAAAGCCGCGAAGTTCGCGGCTTTTTGCTTAATTAACGTTTATCAATCTCTGACGTATCGACAACCCGAAGAGTTCTCAATCCAGTTCGCGGAAACGAGCCGTAAAGTGGCGAAGTACTGGAGGTTCGTATTCAAACGTCAATCCTTTTAGTTCATCAGCACGATTCTTCAACTCGATGATCGCATCGGCGATGTAATCCATGTGATCGTTGGTGTAGACACGACGTGGAATGGTCAAACGCATCAACTCAAGTTCTGAAGCTTTTTGTTTACCCGTTTCCGGATCTCGACCAAGCAACAGTGAGCCAATCTCTACCGCACGAATGCCTGCCTCTAAATACAAGGCATTACACAGTACCTGTGCAGGGAATTGATCCGCGGGGATATGCGGTAAGATCTTCGCCGCATCAACGAAGACAGCATGACCACCTGTTGGGTATTGAATTGGAATACCCCCTTCGCGTAGACGTTCACCCAAATATTGTACTTGGCTAATACGGTAGTGAAGATAGTCTTCATCCGCACCTTCATACAACCCGCGAGCCAAGGCTTCCATATCACGACCCGCCATACCACCGTAAGTGACAAAGCCTTCCATCGGTACACATCGTGTTTGAACCGCTTGGAAAAGCTCTTGATGATCGCGAATACAACACATACCACCAATGTTCACCATCGGGTCTTTCTTCGCAGACATAGTGAGCATGTCGCCGTATTGGTACATCTCGCGAATGATTTCGAGAATCGATTTGTTCTCATAACCCGCTTCACGCTGCTTGATAAAATAAGCGTTCTCACAGTAACGAGCCGAATCAATCACCACAGGGATGTCGTACTTGGTTGCGATTTCGTACACGCTGCGCATATTTTCCATCGACACAGGCTGACCACCAGAGCTGTTACACGTTACCGTCGTGATGATCGCACAGATATTGTTAGAACCGTGTTCTTCAATCGTTGCCACCAGCTTATTGAGGTCAAAATTACCCTTCCAGTCGTATGGTGTGGTGGTATCAAACGCTTCTTCCGTCACCACGTTAATCGCTTTACCGCCATTGAGTTCAATGTGACCCGCAGTGGTATCGAAGTGGTAATTCGAGATAAATACGGGCGTTTCACCACCGCGAACCTGACGCATACGCTCAATCAAAGCTGGGAATAGAATTTGCTCCGCCCCGCGACCTTGGTGCGCTGGCACAGTAAGCTTGTAACCAAAGAAATGCTCCACCGCATCGCACAAGTTGTAATAGTTACGACTGCCAGCATAGGACTCATCGCCCATCATGATGCCTGCCCACTGATTGTCACTCATAGCACCAGTGCCAGAGTCGGTCAGCAGATCGATGTAGACATCATCACTACGAAGAAGAAATGGGTTGAAGCCCGCTTGTTTAAGGGCAACTTCTCGGTCAGCCAAGGTCGTCACTTTGATTGGCTCTACCATTTTGATACGGAACGGTTCTGGGATACGTTTCATTGTTAATTTCCTTATACGCACGACCCTACGCACTTAAGCGTAAGATTAAAAACAAACTGATAAATTGCTTTTCAATGCGGAAGCATTGAGGAAATTAACGTGCAGAGATTTTGCTAAGAAGAGACAAGCAGTAGTCTAGGTTGTACCAGAACGACAGCACCAAACGGCTATCGAGAATATCCTTAATTCTCATCGTCTTCGTCCTCCTGATAAAAAGAAAAGCCAGAAACCCCATGTCTCTGACCTTTTCAATATAGTGCAGTTTTCAACCAAATTTCAGTGAAGCTTACCTCATTTTACGAAGGTCTCACCCTTTTCATTCTGCGTTTGATGTTGTTCTCTTTGACCATGTAGTCGAACAAAGGAGCAAACAAGTTGGCAAACAGAATCGCTAACATAATGCCTTCCGGATAGGCGGGGTTGAGTACACGGATAAATATCGTCATCACACCAATCAAGATACCGTAAGCCCACTTACCACCGTTAGTGAACGCAGCGGATACTGGGTCTGTCGCCATAAAGAAGGTACCAAACGCAACACCACCAATCACAAAGTGCCAGTAAAACGGCATAGAGAACATAGGATTAGTATTCGAGCCAATCGCATTAAGCAGTAGCGATGTCACAGCTAACCCCACAAAGACCCCAGCAACAATTCGCCACGAAGCGATCTTCATAAAGATCAGCACCAAACCTGTGAGCGCAATCAACAAGGTCGAAACTTCCCCCATTGAACCCGGAAGGTTACCAACAAATGCATCCATCCATGAGATTGGTTGGTCCGTCATGTTGTTCGTCAAAGCACTTTGACCACCTTCATACCATTGGCTCAGCGGTGTAGCGCCAGAGTAACCATCTGCCGCAACCCAAACAGCGCCGCCAGACATGTTAGCGGGATAAGCAAAGTACAAGAACGCGCGCCCAGCCAATGCTGGGTTTAGGAAGTTACGCCCCGTACCGCCGAAGATTTCTTTCGCCACTACGATGCCAAAAGTGATACCCAACGCGGCTTGCCACAATGGGATGGTAGGCGGGAGAATTAAAGCAAAAAGAATAGAACTGACAAAAAAACCTTCATTCACTTCATGTTTACGAACGATAGCAAACAGCACCTCCCAGAACCCACCAACCACAAACACTGTCGCGTAGACAGGCAGAAAGTACGTGGCGCCGACAAGCATTTTACTTGCCCAACCTGCTTGGCTTGCGACTTCTACCGAGCCCCAAACCCAGCTTAGCCCCCAAGAGGCATCAATGGCTTGCTGCGCTGCCACTTGGTCAAGGACATAGAGCAAAGCGTCGCTGGATTGTTGCCCTATGTTGTACATACCCCAGAACATCGCAGGGAAAACGGCTAACCACACCATGATCATGATGCGCTTTAAATCGATGCTGTCTCGAACATGGGTAACGCCATGATTCACTTTACCCGGCGTATAAAAAAGGGTTTCAACAGCTTCGAAGAGTGGGTAGAACTTGTGATACTGGCCTCCTGGTTCAAACTTTGGTGAGACCTTTTCAAAATAATGCTTCAGACTCATAACGTCTCCTCCTCTAAAGAGTGTTACGAATAGCCATCGAAAGGCGATCGTTTTTAACTCTTTCATCTTTCCGATACGTATCTATGAGCTGTTACGGAATGCCTCGTGATTATGTAAACCGTGAAAGTCGTGCTTATACTCAATCAATAGCAAAACAACGGAGTGAATTATGAAGTTAAGGATGATGTGGACGGCTGTTTTGGTGTTATCTGCCCTGCCATTTGCAACCAGCACATTTGCAGTCGACAAACAAATGTCACCAGCTTTGAAGAAGAAAATGCAAGCCATCTGCAGCTCACAAGGTGGTATACCAGGTGGTTGGCAGATTGCGAAAGTTACACCAGATGCGGAGCGCTCACTCAGTATGATTCTGCATCAAATGAACGCGACGGATAAGCTAAAACAAATCAATGATGTAAGAACTCAAGTCGTTGGCGGCATACACTACGCGATGGAGTTTGAACTCAAAGACGGGGAAGTGTGGAATGCGATTGTGTTGCACAGCGCCCGCGGCGATTACATGATCGAAAGACACGCCAAGAAGGGCGAACTTTGCCCTAAAGATGGCAACTCCTAATTCCCAGATTCAAATACAACAAAGGCGACAGGTTAGTCGCCTTTGTTTTATACCATTTTCGCCTCTATCTTCTCATTCACTTTATCGCAAATATATTCCCCAATGGGCATTGCAGATGTCGCTGCGGGAGACGGTGCGTTGCAAACGTGCAGGCTTCTTGCGCTTTCAGCAAACAAGAAGTCATGAACCAAGGTACCATCAGACAACACCGCTTGCGCACGAATACCCGCAGGATATGGTTTGAGATCTTCCACCTTGATGCTTGGGCAGTATTTGTTGACCAATTTGAGATAGCCCGGCTTCCACCATGAGTTTTTAAACTCATCCAATCCGGTTTTTAGATGCTTTTGTGTCACCTTCCAGAAACCGGAGAATCTGAGCATTTGCATGGTATCTTGCAAGCTAAAGTTGACCTTGTCGTACCCTTCCCGCTTCCAGCCTTGCACCGCATTTGGACCGACGGTCACACTGCCGTCAATCATGCGAGTCAGGTGGACACCTAAGAATGGCAAATCAGGGTCTGGAATTGGATAAATAAGATGATTCACCACTTGGTCGTGTTTACTATCTAAGCGGTAGTATTCACCACGATAAGGGATGATTTGGAAATCGGTCGGAATAGACATCATCTTAGTCATGCGATCCGCCATCAAGCCGCTGCAAGTGACCAAGAACTTAGCATTGAGCTGCATGGTTTGACCGTCTGAAATACAGGTCAGTTGAACTTCTTCGTCCTTCTCTTCGGCAGCCACCACTTTGGTTCTCAGGCTGATTTGCCCGCCGAGCTTTTTGAACTCTTCCGCCATCTGCTCAGTGACCAAACGATAGTCGACAATACTGGTGGTTTTGACATAAATCGCGCCCAAGCCAGTGATGTTTGGCTCAGCCAGTTTGAGTTGAACTTCATCTAGTAGCTTTACGTCGATGCCGTTGACATGGCAGCGCTCATAGAGGGCATTCATGCGTTCGACTTCTTGCTCGTTTGTCGCAACAAGTAACTTGCCACAGTTCTCCACCGGGATATCGTGCTCTGCACAGAACGAAATGGTTCGCTCTACCCCACGCTTACAAAAATCCGCTTTTAAGCTGCCCGGAGCGTAGTACACCCCAGCATGAATCACACCGCTATTGTGTCCGGTTTGGTGCTTGGCAAAACCGGACTCTTTCTCAACCAATAAAATGGATTTGTCTGGGTGACGTTGTTGCAGTTGCCATGCTGTCGATACGCCGACGATACCGCCACCGACAATAATGTAGTCATAGACTGATTTCATACGACCTCTTATAAAACCGATAGTTGAGATTGTTGCAATTTGAACTTACGACCACTGTAAATGAACACCGCGACAAATACCGCGCAGCTTGCCACACGAACCAAGATTGGGATGTCGTGCCAAACCAGCAATGTACCCACCACTACCAACAAGAGACGCGTCAGAATGTTTAGAGGACCTTCCAAGTAGCCTTCAATCGCACCAATCAATGCATAGGTACCGATGATGGCAAAGAAACCCACGGTAATCACTGACGTCACATCCCAACTTACTAAGCCTGTGTAAGCAATCAACAGCGGTACAAGATACAAACCTTTGGCGATTTTCCACGCCATCAAACCAGTGCGCATTGGGGGTGTTTTCGCGATAGTTGCCGCAGCGAATGCGGTCAAACACACTGGAGGCGTAACGTTGCTGTCTTGCGATAACCAGAAGATGATGAGGTGAGCAGCCAGCAATGCCAAGCCTACCGCTTCCATACCCAAACTTTGCTCTAGTAGGGTTTCCATAAAGTCCGCAGGTACTAGCGCCACCATTTGTTTCGCGGTTTCCAACGCCATTGGTGCGTTAAGCAGTTCCAACTTTTCTGGCGCCGCCAACATAAAGATGGCTTTTGCTTGTTCAGGCAATTGACCCGATACCATCAATTCAAGCAATTGGTTCTCTGCAATCAACTTGTAAAGCGCAGGGGCAGACAGTGTACCCAATACAATATACGCCGCTGTCACAGGTAAACCCATACCCAAAACAAGAGAAGCGAGCGCAATCAGAACGATCATGATGAACAAGTCGCCATTCGCCCAACCGTCGATCATCAATGAGAAGGTGTTGCCGATGCCCGTTGTACTGATCACGTTGATCACCAAACCGATACCCACCAGCAATACGGCTGTTGTCGCCATGTTTTTCGCACCTTGCGATAGCGCTTCGATGATCGCTTTTGGTCCCATCTTGTGATCTTTCGAGAACCAAGACGCCACCACTACTGAAATGATCGATAGACCAGCAGCGTAAGTTGGCGTAAAGCCTTGAACCAACAAAGTAACCAATACCGCCAGCGGGATAAGGTTGTGCCAACCGCTGATCAACACTTTTAATAGAGACTCATCACTGGTCGTGATCTTCTGAACGCCGCTGCGTTTGGCTTCAATACGCACAAAGAACGCAACAGACAAGAAATAGATAAGAGCAGGAATGAAAGAAACCGCAATGATATCAACATAAGGAATTTGCGTGTAAGACGCCATGATGAAAGCACCCGCCCCCATCACTGGTGGCATCAACTGACCACCTGTCGACGCTGCAGCTTCAACCCCCGCCGCAAAGCGCGAAGGGAAACCTGCTTTTTGCATTAAAGGAATACTGATAACACCGGTGGAAACCGTATTTGCCACACTTGAGCCAGATACTGAGCCCATCAAACCGGAGCCAATCACTGCGATAAAACCCGGACCACCAATGATTTTGCCAGCCGCAGCACGTGCCACATTGATGATGTAATCACCAACACCAGAGCGAACGAGAAACGCACCAAACAGAATGAACATGAATACGAAAGTCCAACTGATGCGCGAAATAGAGCCAAACATGCCCTCAGAGGAATAGAAACTGCGGTAGAGCAAGGTTTCCATGCTCAAACCCGGAAAGTGGAAAATACCTGTTGCCCACTTACCCCAGAGCACAACGTAACTGAGACACACCACAATCAGCACTGGAATAAACCAGCCCATGGTGCGTCGAATCAGCTCAATAACAATCAGAATTGCCATGATGGCGAAGACCCAATCGCTGGTCACGAACTTCACACCGCGTTCGTACAGCGCATCTTCGGCATAGGGAATGTAGAGCAAACACGCGACCGCGCCCATAGCAATTAACACATCGATACCGAGTGCAATCTTACTCTGCTTGAGAGAGATATGAGCCGGATACCAAAGCGCACAAATCACCGCAAAGCCAGCAAAGTGGGTCGCGGAAATCCATAACTCTGGTAACGTCGATAAGGTATTAAACCAAATGTGCAAAGCAGACAACACCACGCCAAACACTGTAATTGTGGTGGTTACCCACGGAAAATCAGTGCGCGTGGGCAGCTCAAACTTCTGCAATTCCTTTTCTATTGAGTCGCTCATCTCATACTCCAAGCTCTGGCGGCTTTTTCCATCTTAGAAATCGGTAGGGATAAAATGCCCCGAGCCGAAACTCGGGGCTAAGTAGGCGTTATTTCGCCATTAGATCTGATGGGATTTCGATGCCCATTTCTTTGTAGTAACGCGCTGCGCCTGGGTGAAGAGGCACTGGCAAACCAGCAATCGCTTTCTCAATCGCCATTGCTTTTGTTGCTTTGTGGATGCCTTGTAGGAACGGCAGGTTCTCGTAGATCGCTTTGGTTAGCTGGTAAACGTCTTCTTCCGAGATATCTTCACGAACAGCCAAGAAGTTTGGCTGTGCAATGGTGGTGATCGGTTTATCTAGACCTGGATAGGTGTTCGCTGGGATCTCGTACTTCGTCCATAGGTTGTAGTTACCGTTCGCCTCTTTAATCTGCTCATCGGTAAACGAAAGAATCGAAATGTCTTTACCCAACGCAGCAAAAGCTTGAGTAACCGCACCAACAGGTACACCTGCAGGCGTGTTCATGCCGTCAATGGTACCGTTTTGAAGTGCGCTCGCGCTGCCGCCGTAGCCCATGTAAGCAAGATTGAATTTATCAGGGTCGACCTTCAGACCTTTCATGATTTGGCGACCCGAGTTCTCAGTACCAGAGTTCTTCTTACCGATAGAGAACTTCTTGCCATCTAGGTTGTTCAGGTCAGTCACTGTGCCAGTTTTTGCTAAGTCAGAGCGAACAATAAAGTGCTCAACGTTTTGCCACAGCATAGAGACTGAACGCAGCTGCTCTTGGCGACCGCTCTTCTCATAAGGACCTTCACCAGACCAAGCCCACGCACCATAAAGACCTTGTAGAATCGCGAACTGTGCTTCGTTTTCGTTCAGCAGTTTGACGTTTTCACCAGAGCCCGCAGAGCTGATTGCAGAAAGGGAGAAGTGGTGCTTTGGTGCCAATTTCACTTTGCTTAACGTCGCCAACGCTACGCCCACAGGGTAGTAAGTACCACCTGTCGATGCCGTTGCAAGAATGTAACTACGATCTTCTGCCGCAGCGTTAGCAGCAATACCAAAAGAAGTCACAGCGACAGCCAAAGCTTTTACCAGCTTATTCATTTTCATTATTACTCTCCGTGTAGTCGTTTCACGATTGGGGATTTACATCATGTTAAATCTTTATTAACAACAAATTCCCTAAAGCAATTGAAATGCCAACTTTTAAGTCATTGTATTTATTGACATAAGTACAGAAAGACATCAAAAATGAGCAAAATTATGCTGATTTGATAGCAAAGCGATGAGCAAGATCTTGCTTATTCAAGAGGAGAAGGTTGCACGCCTAGATCGCAAAAGGTTAATAAAATGTGATCAAGACAAAATAAATGCACGATTCACTAATAAGCAATATTTTGCCGATGCAATTTTGGATTGAACTGCAACTAATGAGCGTCTTAACAATAAGAAGAAAAAGCGCATCATTCTAAACTGCTCACTTTACCAGCGGAGGTTTATAGCCTAAACGACTACAAATAGCACAAAAATACAGCAAAACAAGCCATGTTAATGAAATGAAAAGTCATTTATTCTAATTTTGAGTTTAAAAACCAGTTCGATCCACCAGTTCAGAAACAAACATTGACCGTATCAACTTATTTTCTACTTCGGGGTTGTGCCAATAGCCTCATGTTCGTTAGGGTAACTACACACCAAGGCAAACGTATTCCTTGGTGCTTTTTTGTCACTAAGGATCACTCATGTCAGCAACTGCGCAATCACAATTCGCTTTAAAACGCCCATCTGGCGTTGCTGCTGCGATCCTCCTGCTCTCTCTGGAACTGATTCAGAGCTGACAGGCTATATCTAAACTTTCTGTCAGCTTGAGAAGAAGCTGACGGGAACACCACATACTCCTCCCATTCCTTTCAGTTTCTTCCAAGCGAAACATAAGAGGAATAACAATGTTAAGCGCACGCAATATCGCCGCTTTGGGCTTCATGACTTTCGCCATGTACTTAGGCGCGGGTAACCTGATCTTCCCTCCATTTTTGGGTTACCAAGCAGGTGAAAACTTTCTGAGCGGGATGTCTGGCTTCCTCTTAACGGGCGTAGGTCTGCCTGCAATGGCACTGGTGATGGTCGCTATCGTAAACGGTTCAGACAAATTAACCGCCGCCCTACCTAAACCTTTGGCGACCAGTTTTTGGGTAATGGTATTTATCGTGATTGGTCCTGCATTCGTAATACCACGTGCGATTACCGTGGCTTACCAATTTAGCTTTGCACCAATGTTTGGTGATGCCGCTTTGGTACCTTTCACAATTGCTTTCTGTGTTATCACCATTTTGTTTGCGCTATACCCGGGCAAATTAGTCGACAACCTAGGCAAGATCTTAACCCCGGCATTGATGGCTATTTTAGTGATCATGTCTGTAACCGCTCTGGTTTATCCAGCCGGCGAGCTTACTACTGCAACGGGACCATATGTATCTGGCGCATTTGCTGAAGGCTTAACCCAAGGCTACATGACCATGGACGCGCTAGGTTCTATCGGTTTTGGTTGGATCATCTTCCGAGCGATTCGCAGCATGGGTGTGGATTGTCCGAAAGCCACCGCAAAATACACGCTGATCGCAGCTTTGATGTACGCCGTTGCCATGGCATTTGTCTACATCTCATTGGCTTACATTGGTTCGACAAGCTCATACTTGGGTTCTGAGTTCAGTAACGGCGGCGACATCTTAACGGCATTCACCTTCAGCCACTTCGGCGCATTTGGTTCACTATTACTAGGTGCCGTGATGGTATTGGCGTGTTTGACTACTGCTATCGGCGTAACCACAGCAGGCAGTGAGTTTTACGACAACACTTTCAGCAAAGTGAACTACAAAGGCTGCGTGATCACGACCATGGTATTGGCAGGTTTGATCGCTAACGTAGGTCTAGAGCAACTATTGGCTATCACATTGCCAGCCGTTGTGGCGCTTCACCCAGTAGCGATTGCATTGATGATCATGGCACCAGTGCGTAACAAGATGTCGCAAATCATGGTCGTCGCGACGGCGTTCACTGCTCTAACGTTTGGTTGTGTTGATGCGCTGCACATCCTAGGTTACATGCCAGAAGCCGCAAACCAATGGTTAGACAGCAACATGCCGCTGTACCACTACTTTGCAAGCTGGATTGTTCCGACGATTGCGATGGTGATTGTGGGTGTCGTCTTTACCCGTAAGGCAAACCAACAACACACCGAGTTGGTAAACCAAGCGTAGATTAGCGAGCACCTCAACAAAAAATACTTCAATAAAAAACGGCTTCCTCAGAAGCCGTTTTTTCTATGTATAGTCAGAGCGATTTAAACCAAACTTCTGCATCTTTTGGTTGAGGGTTCGGCGCGGTAAATCTAGCTCGACCATCACATCCGTAATTCGTCCTTCGTGTCGAACTAGCGAGTCATGCAGCACTTTACGTTCAAAGTTGTGTAGCTGAATCGCCAATGGAACGCCTGCTTGTGTCTCTTCGGTTGTAGAAGATGGTCGGCTGGAGAGAATTTCCATCACGGAGACGGTTTCATCCAGTGCAAAACGCATCGCGACATTCCTCAGCTCACGCACGTTACCGGGCCAAGCGTAAGCAAGAATGGCTTTTCTATCGGCTTCACTCAGCGGACGACTCCCTGGATTACTTTTCAGAGCAAAGTGTTCGAACAAGATCAACGCGTCTTCTTCTCGCTCACGTAGTGGTGGCAAATAGATCTGCGCCACATTGAGGCGGTAGTACAAATCCTGACGAAACTCGCCATGATCATTGAGATCTTCTTTCGCAGCGGCGATCACTCTCAAATCAACCGAGATCTGTTGATTGCCCCCAACGCGCTCTACTGTATGTTCCTGTAATGAACGTAAGACTTTCACCTGCATAGACAGTGGCATACTCTCGATTTCATCAAAGAATAAGGTGCCTTTATCCGCGTATTCCAATTTACCAATGCGCTTTTTACCTGCCCCGGTAAATGCCCCTGCTTCGTGCCCAAACAGCTCACTTTCAAACAGGTTCTCAGGAATAGCACCACAGTTGATTGGCACAAAATGATGGGGGCTGCGTTGGCTTTCATTGTGCAAACTGGTCGCTACCAGCTCTTTACCACAACCTGTTTCACCGTAAATAATCACGTTAGTATCAATGCGCGCTAACTTGGCAACTTGTTCTCTAAGCTGTTGCATCACTCGGCTTCGCCCAATCAACACTTCTTCTAAGCCGCTAACGCTAGACAGATACTCTTGGCGATCTTGAGTAGAAGTTTGTGCGCGATAACTCTCGACCGCATCGGTCACTCGCTGGGATAGGCGCTCAGGTTGGAAAGGTTTCTCGATAAAATCGAACGCACCGTTTTGCAACGCCCCTACTGCCATATCGACATCACCATGTCCGGTGATCAAGATAACCGGCGTTGGAATGTGATTGGCAATCAGGCTTTCTAGTATCGACAAGCCGTCGGTGTCCGGCAGGCGAACATCACTGACAATCGCATCAAATTCTTGGCTAAGAATGGCGGCTTTGCCCTCCTCCCCCAAACTAAACGCGGTCACGTCGAACCCCGCGAGTTGCAACCACTGACTGGTAGCCTGACGAACAATGTCATCGTCTTCGATAAGTGCAATTTTAGGGATGTCGTCAAAAGCCATGAGTTACTGCCTGCTTTATGGGGTGGGAAAGAAATCGCTCTTTGTTAACGGTAGCAAAAACCACTGAGGAGAAAAGGAGCTAGATCTCACTTCTTGATTACAAGTCTTTAACATCCAACCAGTTAGGCGCACTCTTTAATGACTCTCGGTGAGAACGCACTAGCTGAATGGAGTCAGTATGCAGCGCAAAAGGAATGGCAAAACATGGCTTGTGGTCGCAATTGCGGCAGTGCTGATGTTGTCTTGCTATAGCGCCAGTAGAGAGGTCGCCCGTCAATGGTTAAGTGTGCAAACTCAAACCGAAGCTCAGCAAAAGCTGCTCGACTATATTGGTGAAGTTCGCCGTGCACTTAAACGCTTCTACCATCTGCCTTACCTTGTTACCAACAATCCAGAAACCATCGCGTTTGTGAAAGGAAACCGAACTTATTACGAACCGTTGCAAACCCAGCTGACTCAACTCGATAAAGCTGCCAATACAGAAGGGTGGTTAATCCTGTCTAACTCTGGCGAAGTATTGGTATCGAGTTTGATCGAAGAGCGCTTTAGCCTGTCTGACCGGAAAGCCATTGTGGAACAAATTCACAATCAAGGCGGCGGTGTTTCCTTGGTGAACAAAACCAAAGGTTCGAGCCCGTTGTATTATCTTGCAGCCCCTATCTACGACGGTCTGGATATCGCAGGCATTGTGGTGGTGCAAATCAACCTCAGCCTGTTGACCGAACAGACCATTACTAGCCAAGACATCATTACGTTGCAAAATCGCCAACAACGCTTTTTCCTATCGAGTAGCTCGCTTTATAATGCTGACTGGTTTAACGAACCGAGCAACACCGTTCAGTTAGAAACGCAACGCTTATACGACAACACCAATATCAGTGTGTGGACGCTCAACCAACAACGTTATTTTGCGCACACCGTTAAATTGGATGATTTGAATTGGTACGTAAGCTACCTCACCCCTTCTAAGCCGATTCAACAAACCATAAACGTGATTGGTTGGAGCGTAGCGGCGCTGCTCTTATTGGCTGTACTACTCGTCATCATTGGTCTACAACGTCGCCAAAAGCACATCAACCAACAGCGAATTCAAGCCCTGTTGGAAGAGTCCCAACGCCGCTTGAAACAGATGATCAATAAGACCCACGTAGGTTTGCTATTGATTGATGAACAAGGACAATTGTTCGATCTCAACCCAATGGCAAAGCGCTTGTTCTGTTTGCCAGAAAGCGTCAATCGACACGCTTTTGCTTGGGAATTATTCGACGCAGGTAATCCCAATTCCACCACACTTAAGTTACTAAAGGACTTGCCTAAACATAAAGAGCTCGCAGAGATCAGCACGGTTGAAACCATTGCCAGACGCAGTGACGGTAGCGTCTTCCCTGTACTGTTCTCGCTGACCAGTTTCCCTTGGCATGGTGAGCAGTATTTCCTTGCAACAATCATCGACATCACTAAGCGGAAAAAAGCTGAGCAATCGCTGCAACAAGTAAACCAAGAGCTGGCGCAGCGGGTAGAAGAGCGTACTCAAGCGCTAAAAGAAGCGCAAAGCCAGTTGATTGAATCGAGCAAAATGGCCGCTTTGGGTCGCATGTCGAGCGCGATCACTCATGAGCTCAATCAGCCACTGACAGGCTTGCGTACCCTGCTCACCACAAACGAACTGTTGGCAGAACGTGGCGAAACGGAGATGATGAAAGCCAACAATGTTTTGGTACAGAAGCTGATTGATCGCATGGCAAGCATGACCAGTCAGTTAAAGACGTTCGCCTACAACAAACCAGAAAGCTTACAGACAATTTCTCTCACCTCTGCACTCGAAGATACTTTGCGGGTGTACCAATCCCAATTAGAGAACGTGGACGTACGTGTGCGCGTTCCTCATGACTTACCTAACATCATGGGTGAAGAACAACGGCTACTACAGGTCCTTGGCAACCTTGTGTCGAATGCATTGGATGCAATGGACCAAACCGCCAATCCACAGCTGAGTTTGATCGTCACCCCAACCGACAATCAAGTAGAGCTCACGGTAAGTGATAATGGCTGCGGCGTCTCGGATAAAATGCTTGAATCCATGTTCGAACCATTCCAAACCTCAAAGAAAATTGGTAAGGGATTAGGACTGGGATTAGCGATCACCGCTAATAATATGCGCGATATGAACGGGCAAATTATCGTGAATAAAAATGAACAAAATGGGCTGATTTTCACTTTATTGTTCAAGTCAGCGTGATTTTGGATCGATTACAAAACCACCGTTAGAACTAAGCATCCCCGTCGTTTGAGAAAAACACGATCTCGATACAAGAATCCCTCCTTGACCTACACTATTCTCGAACACAGAAAACATACACTTCAAAACGATAAAGAGTGAGAAACATGATTAAGTTTCCTGAACATTTTCTTTGGGGCGGTGCTATTGCTGCAAACCAAGTAGAAGGGTCGTACAACCTTGGGGGTAAAGGGTTATCGACATCAGACATGCTGCCAAACGGTATTTTGAGTCCGCATCAAACCCGTGAAGAACGTACGCCGGGTATCAAAGACGTGGCGATCGACTTCTACAATCGCTACCCAGAAGACATTGCGCTATTTAAAGAGATGGGCTTTAACTGTCTGCGTCTGTCTTTGGCATGGAGCCGCATCTTCCCGAACGGTGACGAGCTAGAACCTAACGAAGAAGGTTTGGCGTTCTACGATAAAATTTTTGATGAACTGGCGAAGCACGACATCCAACCTTTCGTGACCTTATCTCACTACGAAATGCCTTACGCACTGGTTGAAAATTACGGCGGTTGGGGTGATCGCCGCGTCATCGAATTCTTCGAACGTTATGCTAGCACCGTGCTGGATCGCTACAAAGACAAAGTGAAGCTGTGGTTAACGTTCAACGAAATCAACATGTCACTGCACGCACCATTTACTGGTGTTGGTTTGCAAGAAGATGCCAGTGAACAAGAGATTTACCAAGCGATTCACCACCAACTAGTCGCAAACGCAAAAGCGGTAAAACTGTGTCAGCAAATCGTACCAAACGGCAAGATTGGTAACATGCTACTTGGCGCAATCAACTACCCGTACACTTGTAACCCTGATGACGTGCTTGCTGCAATGCATGAAAACAACAAGTGGTTGTTCTTCGGTGATGTACAAACACGTGGTCAATACCCTGGCTACATGAAGCGTTACTTCCGTAAAAATGGCATTGAAATTCAGATGGAAGCAGGCGATTTAGAAGAGATCGCATCAGCAAGTGTCGATTTCATCTCATTCAGCTACTACGCAAGTGGTTGTGCGAGCGCGGATCCGAAACAAAAAGAAGTGGGTAACATCATCGATAGCGTACCAAACCCATATCTTGAGAAGAGCCAATGGGGTTGGTTGATCGATCCAAAAGGTCTGCGCGTTCTGCTGAACTTCCTTCACGATCGCTACCAAAAACCGCTGTTCGTCGTAGAAAACGGATTAGGTGCACGTGATGAAATCGATGAAAGCGGTGAGATTCAAGATGATTACCGCATCGCTTACTTGAACGACCATCTTGTACAAGCACATGAAGCGATCCTGGATGGCGTTGAGCTGATGGGCTTCACCAGTTGGGGACCCATCGATTTGGTCGCGAACTCAACCGCTGAAATGAGCAAACGTTACGGTTACATCTACGTTGATCGCCACAACGATGGTCAAGGTACATTAGAACGTAAACGTAAGAAGAGCTTCTTCTGGTATCAAGATGTGATTCGCACTGCGGGCGGCTCACTGAAAAACTAAGCTTATTATCTAGATACAAGCCTAGATACAAAGTGCATGTTTATTTAGATATAAAACAGCAAAGCCCTGCAAACGCAGGGCTTTTCTTATTCCCGATTCCAATTCAGTCACATGACTAAACGCCAATTTCACCACCGTCTTCACGGCGAATAACCACCGTTGCGGCACGTGGGCGCAGTTTCATACCCGCAGGTGTTTCTTCCGCAGCATTGTCGCTGTAAGGCCAGTTACCCGGATGCTGAATGTTCACGAACAAGGACTTGTAATCTGGGCTAATGGTAAAGCCCGTCACTTCACAGCCGTTAGGACCAACAAAGAAACGCTTCAGCTCAGCTTGGTTATCTGCACCAATCACCTCTTGCGTACCGTTTTCATCCGTCAGTTTTGAAGGCACGACAGCAAGCATTTGGTCATTGGTGTAAGACGTCACTTCATCTGCGCCGTTATCCGTTTGAATCCACAGGATGCCACGAGGATCAAACGCCAATCCATCTGGGCTCGCAAATTGATTCAGTTCTGTCAGGCTGGAACGGTTAGTGTCCGCATCGCCGTTAGCAGGAGCTCCAAACACGAAGATATCCCAAGTAAAGTCTGTCGCCGCTTCCCCTTCATCCCAACGGATTACGTGACCAAACTTGTTGTTCAAACGTGGGTTCGCAGGGTTGGTCTCATCCGTACGTTTGGTGTTATTCGTCAGCGTTAGATAAACCGAGCCTGTGAATGGGTCAACAGTACACCACTCAGGGCGGTCCATTGGCGTCGCACCGACAAGATCCGCCGCACCTGCTGTGTTAAGAATAATTTCAGCCAACGAGTTAAAGTTGTCTGCCAATGTGCCACCAGAGACTGTCGCGCTGTCTAGTGTCAGTGGTAACCAAGTACCAGAACTGTCTTCATTAAAGCGCGCCACATACAGTGTGCCTTCATCCATGTACTTATCGCCAGTGACCAAACGGTTTGTCGGGTTTGCATCTGCTGGGTCCCATGCTGCCGCCGACTCAAATTTGTATAAGTACTCGAAGCGAGAATCATGACCTGAGTAAAACACCACAGGTTTGCCTTCTTCAAGTTTACCAAACGTACAGCCTTCATGGCGGAAACGACCTAGTGCAGTACGCTTCTTCGCACGCGAGTTTTGCGTGTATGGGTCGATTTCAACAATGTAACCATGACCATTCGCTTCGTTACGGTAATCGTCCAATGCGCTTGCTCCGGTTGGTTCAACGTTAAATCGTGTAAACTCATCCAAACGCTCTTCAGCATTACCAGCCAACGTTTCCCAAAGATAACGAGTTCGCTCATCATCAACACCAATACGATCTTGTTCTTCAGTACGAACACCAGCATTAACGAAATAGCCCGGCCAGTTTTCTTCACACGTTAGGTAAGTGCCCCAAGGCGTAAAACCATTACCGCAGTTGTTTAATGTGCCACGTGCTTGGCTACCATCTTGCGAAAAGCGCGTAACAGTCAGGTCTGTATTTGCCACGGGGCCCGAGAGATCCATCACTGTCGCACCAGTATAACGGCGGTTTAGTGGATCGGTATCAACCAGTTTCCACATGTTGTCTTCAAGCTGAATGCGAACCACAGAGACACCGTGGGCGTTAATTTCTTTACGTACTTCATCGACGATAGTACGCGCACCGCCCACAACAGTAGGACCACTTGGGTGCAATGCTGAGGTATCAATGTATTCATGGTTAATACACAGTAATCCATCGGTGTCACTGTCGTTTAGTGAGAAGAAATGCATGCCGTCATGGTGCATACCAAGCGCATTAAGCTGATCGGCACTCGTGTTGCTGCCATCGTCTTTCCAAGCATTACCTTGTGCATTTAAAGGCGTCCCCCAAGGCACCAACACTTGTGCGACGTAACCTTGCGGAATCGAAACAGCATCTGTCAGTGAGCCAGGAATCGAATCAAAATTGAGGACTGCACTTGAAACGCCAGAGCTATTCCCCGCCGAAGTGCCCGAGCTAGAGGAGTTGCACCCAGAGAGACCAAATGCACCAAAAGCGGTCATTGCACCGACCCCCAAACCACCTTTCAGGATACTGCGTCGAGATAGGCTCGCTTCCAGTACTTCTTCAAAAGGCTTGTTATTACTCTGGTTGTAACGCGTCGCGTCGAAGGTTTCCTTACTCATGGTGTTGCTTTCCCAGTGTTAGGTTGAATTATAGGTTTGTATACCCAAGTGACTTCAAGATGCAGGATTCAGAGTGTTGTCATTGAGCGAGAGGAAGTTTGGAAGAGAAAAGTGACAGAACTAGTCTATCTTTATGAACTTTGTGTTTAGAAAATGTTATAAAACACACATCTATTCTATGTACTCCCGATTTTGCTTGGGCTAAGCCAGATTTGGGGGTATAAGGTGTACTCAAATCATCCACGAGAGATAATCATGAAACTAGATAAAATCGATAACAAAAATCGTCGTCTGCGTAAAAAGCTATTCCTAGGTGAATTCGCAATCCTAGGTTTTGAAATCAGCTGTGAAACAGACATCAACGACTTCGACCGTTACGATGCATTCGTAGATGAGTTTATCGACTACATTGATGGTCTAGATCTGTGCTTCGGCGGCGGCGGTCTAGAACTGTTTGAAGGTTTCCTATGTTCAACTGAGCGTTACGGCAGCGCGACAGAAGAGCAAAAAGCACAAGTTGTCGCTTGGCTAGAAGCTCGCCCAGAAGTAAGCAGCGCGAAAGCAGGCGAATTGGTTGACGCAAACTACCTGTAATTGCAGGGTCACTCTGTAATAAACAGAGTTGAGCAAGTAATGAGAAAGCTGGTCCTCGGACTGGCTTTTTTGCGTTTAGAAGCCGTGAATTTCTGAAGTACTGAGAACCGGAAGCGCGAACCACTTTGATGGCTTGGAACCGTTAGTCTTTGGGAGTATCTTGGTATTTGGGGATACGTAGATATCTGGAAAATGTGGTGAGCGAGAAATAATGGCAGTTTTAGATAATTTTAGAGCTGGCATTTTATGGAAGGTTATCCGTCCATTGCCAGCTCAGTGTCACGAGTGTGGTTAACTATGCTTTTTTGCTAGCGTCAGTTTTTGTGTCTTTCCAGTATTGGATACGTACACGATGCAACTGTGCTTTTCTCATCTTTTTCATAGCAATCTCCCTCATCTATATAGGTAGCGCTCATCATGAGCTTATTGTCTAAGGTTGTATTCCCCTCCAATCTATCGGGGAACGAATAAATTAACCGTGATTGATTTCACAACATAATGACAAAACACACCATGTTGCAGTCAATTTTTGAACAGTTCGACTGTGTTTTATCGTATGGCAAGGGTTAACCTATCCACTGAATATGACAGATTAATGGCAATCAAGTTCCCTATTCCATCTGTCATTGAATCTTAATAATGATTCTCGAATAGCCTAGCAATTAATATACCAGTTGCGCATAACGATACCACGCATGTGCTCAAGCTAAGGTTGGATTCGCTGCTGGTAATGTTGTCGGTAGTCTCGCGGAGTCAGCCCCTTGTAGGTTTTAAAATGGCGATTAAACAAAGCTTGATTGCGATACCCTACTCGCTCAAACACAATGCCAATGGGCAACTCAGTTGATTGCAGCAAGTCAGCGGCATGGTTAATACGCAGTTTCATCAAGCGTTGGCTAAAGGGTTCTTTAAAGTGCTTTTTAAACAGACGAGTCACCGCACTTTCACTCAGCGATAAATCATTAGCGAGATCGGCAAGTGTTATCTTGCGAGCGAAGTGTTGTTCTAGATACGCGCTCACCTTAGCAACACGCTCTCTTTCTTGTTGCTCATGTTCGCTCATCGAGAGATAAGAATGCGTCATCAGTGTTTTGGCTGCTTCATCATGCGCAAGTAACGAAAGTACATGAATAAAGCGAGCTAGTTGCTCCATCGCAGGTACTTTCATCAACTCATGAAGAAGCCCCACAACTTGTTGAGCAGTTCGCTCAGAGAACACTACTCCTTTATTTGCTGCCTTGAGCAACGGATCGAGTTTGCGCAGTTCCGTGCAATAAAACATCAGATTGGCAATCCACTCACGCTTAAACCAAATTACATGGGTTTCACAGTTATTTTCTACCAACGTGGAATGAATAGAATGAGGAACACCCGGCGCAATCAATAACATTTGATTGTGGGTCACTTCCAACTCGTGATGACCAATGTGCAGAGTTCCAGAAAAGTGTCGATGAATGACCAACTCGTACACATCATCATGAAAATGGAAGTCATACTCCTTTTTAGGCTCATCAATACGACGATAGCGCCAAGAAAAGCCAGGTCTCTGCGGTACTTTTTCGATGTGCGCCATTTGTCACTCCACAAGATAGTATTGTTATACGCGCAAATAATATCAGTATTACCGACACATTCTTTACTACGCCTCAATAGTATTGATATTGAGCGGTATACTATCAACTTAACTCTGTCACGTTCCTTATCCTTGCGTTGAAAAGAAGGCTAACCAAGGAGCTGTTATGAGTAATTTCAAAACTAAGCTGCGTCAGATCATGCAGAAAACTCGTGATGAATGGGCAATATTTGCAGTAAAAGAGATGGGAATTTCATCCGACACTGTCGCTAAGTCTTATGGCTACAACTCGAGTTGTGATCTTGAGCAAACTCTTAAACAAGACGAAAAAGACACCGATTCGTACATTCGCTCGACACCTTGTGCGAGATCTCTCACAAGCGATGTAAGTAAAAAGACCATTTTTGACTAAGAACAAATCAACCAATAAACCTAACTAATTGAAAATTATTAATTATCCTTTTTTAAGCAATATTCGCTGCCAAAGTTTTTTTACCTAGCTGATTGAGAGTAATCAGCAAAACAACAATACTAAACATGTCGACAGGATGTTGGCGGGAACAGGAAAAAAGCCTAAAGGATTGGGTATCTTCAGGATGAAGATTTGGTAGCTTAGGATGAGTTATCAGCAAGGATGTAGTTAAGCTCTAGGATAGAGTTCGCCCGTCAGGATGATAGGCAAGAATGGACACCGCTAGGAAGGCGATGAACAAGGAACTCGGTTAAAGGACTTAGCCACAATCAAGGATAGATGCAGGGAGCACCTATTAGTAGCCGGATTGCTGCGAAAAAGAATAAGCCCCGTCTGGGAAACCAGGCGGGGTTTTATTTTGCCCGTCATTTATGCTCCTCTCTACGTTCGGTCTTGCATCATGCTATTATTTCAGCAATTTCTTTAGCAGATTCATTCTCTGATAGACGCTTTCTTTAATAAACATCGAGCAAACGACGCCCTATGCTGAATCCAGTTTGGTTACACACATTCAAAACACTAGTTGAAGTCGGTCACTTTACTCAGACGGCAGAAAAGCTTTATATGACTCAACCCGGTGTCAGCCAGCACATTAAAAAGCTGGAGCGAGCTTGTCAGCATCCATTGATTAAGCGCGAGAACAAAAGCTTTGAACTTACGGAGCAAGGGCGCATGGTGTATGCCTACGCGCTAGAACTTGAAGAAAAAGAAAAAAGCCTACTAGAAGATTTGAGCTTTGATGATCCACACGCTGGATACTGCAAACTCGCATGCTCTGGTGCGCTTGCCTTGATGCTGTTTGATCCGCTCCTTGAAAAACAGAAACAACATAAAGGCTTATCGATTCACCTAGAAGCTGCGCCCAACCAATCTATTCTTAATGGCGTTGCTGAGGGTCGAATTGATATGGGCATCGTAACCTACTCACCAAATAAAAGCGTGTTCCAAAGCGAACAAATTGGTCGAGAGACTTTATGTTTGATCTTACCTAAATCCTACCGAGGAAAAACGCTCACACCGGAGTTACTGAAAAGCTGTGGTGTGATTGGTCACCCAGATGCTGAACATTACATGACGCTATTTTTCGATCAATGCGCCGAACCCTTACTAAAAGAGATCAAAGTCAGCGACATGCCGTTATCCGGGTACGTCAACCAGTTAAGCCAGATCTTACTGCCAGTGAGTAAAGGACTCGGCTTTACCGTTTTACCGCGCAGTGCGGTGGAGAGCTTTGCATTAAGAGAAGAGTTATATGTCGCCGAATTAAAGCAACCGGTATATGAAGATTTATTTTTGGTTAGAAAACGCAGCCGCACATTGCCACTGCGCTACCAAACCATCAAGCAGGTCTTATTGAATGTGATCGGTACTGCTGTTCATCAATGATGTCAGCCATTCTTCACTAGTAATACGCTTATCTTGGCAATCCACCCAATATTGCTTGCCAGATAACCAACTCTTTGACGCCACCTCTTTTATAAACACATCCACAGAATCAACGTCATCTTTGGCATAATCCCATTTGTTGCGCATGTGTTCTGCTGCCTCGCGATTGGTATACGCCTTGCCGTTACGGATAAAGGTGCAAGAGGATTGCTCAACTCGTTTTATCAACGTCGAGATATCTTCCTCTACTTCTGCTAATGCAAAGGTAGGCAGAATACTTAATGTAAGTAGCAACGACCACTTTGCTTTCATCATAGCTTTATCCTTATCCCTGACCACGTAACTACTACCAAGTAACTACTAATAAGTGGCTTAACTATTCAACTGTTTGGCTGTTTAGCTCGGCAATTATTGCCACCACGCCTTAACTGGCTGAGGCTCAGCAAGCTCCAAACGTTGCCCAATCTCAGGGCTAACTAAAGTCACACCACGTTCTTCACTGATGTCTAACGCACGTTGCATTGGTTCATTCCAATCGTGCATTGACAAATCAAATGTACTGTTATGAATTGGCATCATCACTTTACCCTGCACATCAATGTGTGCCTGGACACTCTGCTCCGGGAACATGTGAATATCTGACCAAAGGTCATTGTATGCGCCCGTTTCAATCATTGTGAAATCGAATGGACCGTACCTTTCACCAATCTCTTTAAAGCCATTGAAGTAACCTGAATCACCGCTAAAGAACACTTTATTTTGCTGTGCGTTGATAACCCAACTGCCCCACAGAGTCGTATCGCGGTCTGTCAAACCTCGACCAGAGAAGTGCTGAGTCGGAGTCAGTGTATATTCAATACCGTCGACAGAATGTGACTCCCACCAATCTAGCTCGACCACTCTTTCCTTAGGCACGCCCCAGTTCACCAGTAATTGCCCCACTTTCAAAGGCACCAAGAAAGTTCCAACCTTGTCACCAAGCTCTTTAATCGAGGCTTTATCTAGATGGTCGTAATGGTCATGGCTGATCACCACGACATCGATACTTGGCAAATCTTGCAAAGTGATTGGTGTTTGGTGGAAACGCTTTGGTCCTGCCCATTGGACAGGAGATGCTCGGTCACTAAAGACAGGATCGGTCATCACCAACTTACCATCAAGCTTCATCAACACGCTCGAATGACCAAGACGGTATATGACGTCATCTTGTTCTTCTAGTAGTTGTGTCGCAGTCATCGCATGCACTGGAATTTCAATTGTTGGGGTTGGATTCGCACGTTCAGTTGTGAAATAAGCTTTCATGATACCGAACATATCGCCCAAACTGCTTTTGTATTCCAACTCGGTGTTTGCAAATTTGTCCGGGTATGTTGGCGCTTTTTCAGTATCAACATTAGAACAAGAAATCATTGATGTACCCATCGCGAACGCTCCTACTGTGGCTAGCAAAGTTTTTTTCATAAAAAGTAAACCCGAACAAAAGTAAACTACACGGTGCAGTTTACATTCAAATTATCAAAAGTAAACTACTTAGTGTAAAATAGATCCAGAAATGATCTTCCTAACTTAACAAGTTTATGAATGTAAAAAGAAAAAGTCGTAGCGAGACCAAAAGAGAAGCGATTCTCTGCGCGGCGAAACAAGCGTTTCAAGAATTTGGGGTGCAAAACACCAGCATGGATAAGCTGTCTTCAATCGCTCAAGTATCAAAGCGAACCGTCTATAATCACTTCCCTTCTAAAGAGGCGATCGTGACCGAGTTGCTGACGGAGCTTTGGCGCTCATCAATGATGGACAGCGATATTGAACGTTTACCCACACTGCCGCTGAAACAGCAATTGATTGAATTGCTCTACAGTGAGATCGTCGTCGTGACGGAACCTAACTATATTGAATTAGCAAAAGTCGCGTTTGGACACTTTTTGTTTAAACCGGAAGATCTCAAAGAACAAGCTGAACGCATGTCAAAACAAGAAACCGCGTTACATCGTTGGCTCACCGAACATGCCCAAAACGGCGCGCTTAAGATCGAAGATGTGGATGTGGCAAGCATTCAGCTACATAACTTACTTAAAGGCAGTGCATTCTGGCCACAGTTAATGGGGATGCGTGCTTCTTTAACAGAGGAAGAGTCCAGAGCGCTAGCCACCCAAACGGCTGAACTCTTCTTAAGTCACTATAAAAACAACTAAAGTAAAGCGGTCAAATAGCCGCTTTTTTTAGTTTTCTCACATCGAAAAATGATGAATTTTTGACTCAATTTTCTTTTTCTCGTCCTTGACAGTCACACACAGCAAGGCGCGAGAGTTCGATAAATTATTTTTGTCGTATCGACGATATTTTTTCGTTTTCATCTCATGAGAAAACGCCCTAAGGTGCGCACCTCTGACGACGTGGTTGTCCAACCACAATTCTAAATCGTTGAAGCGAGTGGATTCTGTCACATCAATTAAACCCACTCACTATACTCTATATTTGTATTTTTAATTTGGTACTGACTTACTAAGGAATTGCCATGCGTATTGCTATTCTTTCTCGTAATGAGAATCTATATTCAACCATGCGCCTAAAGCAGGCGGGTGAAGAGCGCGGACATCAAGTTGATGTGATCGATACTCTGCACTGTTATATGGATATTACGAGTAACAACCCTAAGATTCGTTACATGGGTGAAGAATTGCCAAAGTATGACGCGGTTATTCCTCGCATTGGTGCATCTATCACTTTCTACGGAACTGCGGTTGTACGTCAGTTTGAAATGATGGGCACATTCTGTGTGAACGAGTCAGTAGCAATCAGCCGCTCTCGTGACAAGCTACGCTCTATGCAGTTGCTATCACGCAAAGGTATTGGTCTGCCTCGTACTGGTTTTGCTCACCACCCTGACAACATTCAAGACGTGATCAAAAACGTTGGTGGCGCACCATTGGTTATCAAGCTACTTGAAGGCACTCAAGGTATCGGTGTTGTACTTGCTGAAACAACGAAAGCGGCAGAAAGCGTTATCGAAGCATTCATGGGTCTAAAAGCGAACATCATGGTGCAAGAGTTCATTGAAGAAGCAAATGGTGCGGATATCCGCTGCTTCGTTGTAGGTAACAAGGTTATCGCAGCAATGAAACGTCAAGCAAAAGAAGGTGAGTTCCGCTCTAACCTTCACCGCGGAGGTTCTGCTCAGCTAGTGAAACTAACCAAAGAAGAGCGTGCAACCGCAATCAACGCAGCGAAAGTCATGGGTCTAAACCTATGTGGTGTTGATATTCTTCAATCGAAAAACGGTCCTGTTGTCATGGAAGTGAACTCTTCTCCAGGTCTTGAAGGTATCGAAACTGCAACAGATAAAGACGTTGCAGGTATGATCTTCGACTTCATCGAGAAGAACGCAAAACCAAACGCTAACCGTACTCGCGGTAAAGGCTGATAATTGTTTGAGTGGGAGCCTATAGACTAGGCTCTCTTTATCACTCATCGCTAGGATGACACTATGAATCAGAAAATGATCATTGGGAACGCCGAAGCAATTTGCTTACCTGAGTTAGGGATTACTCACCTTGAAGCGCGTATTGATACAGGCGCACAGACTTCTTCTCTGCACGTAGATAATCTAGAGTGCACTGAGCAAGACGGTCAGTCATACGTAGAATTCGATCTACACCCAGATGTTTACCACTTAGAACAAGTGGTTCGCTGTAAAGCTCCACTGAAGGCGAACCGCAAGGTGAAATCATCAAACGGAACGTTCGAACACCGCTGCGTGATCACAACGATGCTACGCATGGGCGACCAAGAGTGGCCTATCGACATCACGCTGACTAACCGTGAAAAGATGACCTACATGATGTTGCTAGGTCGTCAGGGTATGGCAGACAAAGTTCTGGTAGACCCGAGCCAATCTCACTTATTGGCTCCATAATCCCCGTAGCTTCAGATGAGCGAACTCCGTGGTCGCTCATCTGGCTCTTCTGTACTTTTCTAGCTGTCCTTTTCGCCATTCTCCTCTTTCATATTCTTACTTCTCAGTACAGAGCGCATTAACCCTTTAAGTTTTATCTTCGTCACTCGCCAATGCGTAATGGGTCTAACCGGCGCGGTATTGATGATGTGTTGATAAGCATCTTCATCAAACTCAACTTCACCACCATGTGCGGCCAATAAACAACTCGGGTTCATCTCAAAAACTCGTTTTAACGACCGACGATATTGGTTGGGATGAAAGATAGGAAACGGCGCAATCAAATGACTTTTTACCTGCACCATTAAATCCGCGACATAAAGCACATCCTGCTCAGCATGAAAAACCGATAAGTCTCTATCAGTATGTCCGGGGGTTTCCAATATTTGCCAATCAGAAAATCCTGGCACGGCGTCACCATCCACCAGCTCAATATCTGGTCTTAGTTTTCGCGAATACCATAGATTCCGCTTTGGTTTACGCATTCGATTCGCCATCCAACGCGCCAAAATCAAATCGGTCAAATGCATCAACCAACCATCAAAGCCGCCATACCAATGAGTGTCTCGTTTCGCAGCTAAGATCTGGCACCCCGTAAGATCTCGCAACTTGTGCGCAGCCCCCGCATGGTCAGGATGCATATGCGTGACCACCACCATTTTTAAGTCGGTGAACGAACGATTAAGCTGATGCTCAATAAAATCTTTGAGGTGTGGAATATCGGCTCGACTGGCGCCATCAAGCAACATTAACTTGTCTGGATACTCGGCGAGATACATGGTTTGGATGTATCCCTGAATTCTATGCAGCTGCAAAACATATCCTTGTTTTGTTGGGTCTTTATTCTTGTTTTTCTGCGACCAAATCCTTACTGGTCAGACCAACTATAACAGCAGAATGGACACTCTGTTAAATAAATGTTTACACCGCGACTCGACAACAGTTGTTAATCGAAAGAACAAATTTTAATCATTAGACTCTGATTGGGTTTTATCCGTTAATGCGCGCACACGGAGTTCGTGTCAGGGTATGAGGTTAGCGCCTCATGATTTGCTTTTTTGTATTTCCTCCTCCTATTTCAGCGAGGGTTTAAATACATTTTTGTGAGAATCGAGTTGGAAAAAGCAACTAAATTAGACCGCATCCGCGCGGACTACAACGTTCACTACTGGAGCCAAGGCTTCTACGGAATTGATGACCAAGGCGAGGTTTACGTATCTCCTCGTAGTGACCGTGCACACCAAATCCCTTTCAGTGCGATTGTAAAAGAGCTAGAAGCTAAGCAGTTGAACCTGCCTGTGCTAGTGCGCTTCCCGCAAATCGTGCACCAACGCGTGCATGGCATTTGCCAAGCTTTCAACCAAGCAATTGAAGAATACCAGTATCCAAACAAATACCTGTTGGTGTACCCAATTAAAGTAAACCAACAGCGTGAAGTGGTTGATGAAATCTTAGCGAGCCAAGCGCAGCTAGAAAATAAACAGCTGGGTCTAGAGGCAGGCAGCAAGCCAGAACTATTGGCGGTACTGGCATTGGCTCAACAAGGCAGCTCCGTGATCGTGTGTAATGGCTACAAAGACCGTGAATATGTGCGTCTAGCACTGATCGGTGAAAAGCTAGGTCACAAAGTATTTATCGTACTAGAGAAGCTATCTGAGCTTGATCTAGTACTTGAAGAAGCGAAAAGCTTGGGTGTAACTCCACGTCTTGGCTTGCGTATCCGCCTTGCATCTCAAGGTGCAGGTAAGTGGCAAGCAAGCGGCGGTGAGAAATCGAAGTTCGGTCTATCGGCATCACAAGTATTGAGCGTGATTGATCGTCTAAAACACGAAGACAAGCTGGATACCATGCAATTGGTTCACTTTCACCTTGGCTCACAGATGGCTAACATCCGTGACGTACGCAATGGTGTGAATGAATCCGCACGTTTCTACTGTGAATTACGTGCCATGGGTGCAAACATTGATTACTTCGATGTTGGCGGCGGTTTAGCAGTAGACTACGACGGCACACGCAGCCAATCTTCGAACTCGATGAACTACGGTCTTGCAGAATATGCGCGTAACATCGTGAATACAGTCGGTGATGTCTGTCAGCACTACGACCAACCGATGCCAGTGATCATCTCTGAATCGGGTCGTTCTCTAACCGCTCATCACGCTGTGTTGATTTCTAACGTCATTGGTACTGAAACATACCAGCCGGAAGAAGTATTCGAACCTGCAGAAGATGCACCAATCTTGCTACAAAACATGTGGCGTAGTTGGGAAAACCTGCAGGATGGTACCGATGCACGTGCATTAATTGAAATTTACAATGATACCCAAAGCGATTTGGCCGAGGTTCACTCGCAATTCGCTACTGGCGTACTGAACCTTGAGCAACGTGCGTGGGCAGAACAACTGTCTCTGCGTATTTACTTCGAGCTAAGTCGTCAAATGAGTACCAAGAACCGTTTCCACCGTCCTATTTTGGATGAGTTGAGCGAACGTCTTGCGGACAAGTTCTTCGTGAACTTCTCTCTTTTCCAATCCCTACCAGACGCATGGGGTATTGATCAGGTATTCCCTGTTTTACCGCTTTCTGGTCTTGGGGATGTGGAAGAGCGTCGTGCGGTGATGTTGGACATCACTTGTGACTCCGATGGCGCGATTGATCACTATGTTGATGGTCAAGGCATTGAGAGCACGCTACCAGTACCAGCATGGAGCAACGACAAACCGTACCTAATGGGCTTCTTCCTAGTAGGCGCATACCAAGAGATCCTTGGTGACATGCACAACCTATTTGGTGATACCCACAGTGCAGTAGTCAATGTTGATGAAGACGGTCAATTCGAGATCAGCTACATCAACGAAGGTGATAGCGTAGAAGACATGATGCGCTACGTTCACATCGACGTAGATGCGATTCGTGACAATTACAAACAATTGGTTTCAGAACGAGTTGAAACCAGTGAACAAGAACAAATCCTAGCTGAACTGGAACAAGGTTTGGCAGGCTACACCTATTTAGAGGACTTCTGATATGAATGATTTGTTTACGAAAACCGATTATTCGCTTTACTCCAACTCTATGTCGTTTCTACGTCGACCGTACATCAAAAATCCAGTATCGGCAGACGCAGACGTTGTGGTGCTAGGGGTTCCTCTGGACATGGCGACTTCTGGTCGTCCTGGTGCGCGTATGGGACCAGATGCGATCCGTCGTGCGTCAGTAAACCTTGCTTGGGAAGGCAAGAAGTTCCCTTGGGACTTCAACGTATTTGATAAATTGAAAGTGATCGACGCAGGTGACCTTGTATTCGATTGTGGTGACGCGGAAGATTTCACTTACCGTCTAGAAGCGGCAACAAGTGAGATTCTAAAGAGCGGTAAGACAATGCTAGGCTTGGGTGGTGACCACTTCATCACGCTACCGATCCTACGTGCTTACGCAAAACACCATGGTCAAATGGCATTGATTCACTTCGATGCGCACACTGACACTTACGCAAATGGCAGTTCTTACGACCACGGAACTATGTTCTACCATGCGCCAAAAGAAGGTCTGATTTCTGCGAAGAACTCAGTTCAAATTGGTATTCGTACTGAATATGACCAACAAGATCATGGCTTCAATGTCATCAACGCGATGCAAGCAAACGACATGTCGGTAGAAGAGATACTGGCAGAGATTCGTCGCACGGTTGCGGATAAGCCAGTGTATGTCACTTTTGACATCGACTGTCTGGATCCGGCGTTTGCACCGGGTACAGGTACACCAGTTTGTGGCGGCCTGAACTCAGATAAAATTCTGAAGATCATCCGTGGTTTCGCTGGCATGAACATCGTAGGTATGGACGTGGTGGAAGTCTCACCTCCTTACGACCACAGTGATGTAACGGCCTTGGCTGGCGCAACTATCGCACTTGAGTTGCTTTACGCCTATGCTTCAGGTCGCGAATAACGAAAGTTGTTCTAAATGAGCGCAGTATTTCAAGGGGAGCTTCGGCTCCCTTTTTCGTTTTCAACACTCAACAAAAATAGATTATATTTTCTAATCCAAATCATAGATTTTTATCTTGCTCAACTTCACACTTTTTGATTGCTAAGTCCGCACTCAAGCTCTAATATCTCGCGCCTAGATTCCCTAATTACTTTGTTTATTTGGCTCTCCTATATGGAGCGCTAAGGCTTTTTACGTCTTAAATTTCTGGAGAGATACGCAAATGTCCGCCTCGTTTCCATTAGCGAAACTTACCTTTTTAATCGCAATTCTGACTGCCGTAGGTCAAATGACTCAAACGATGTACGTGCCTTCTATCGGTCATATGGCGGGTGAGTTCTTGGTATCAGCGTCTTCACTTCAAGCTGTGATGGCGTGTTACCTGATCCCTTACGGTCTATCGCAGTTTGTATACGGCACGCTGTCCGATCGCCTTGGTCGTAAGCCAATCATCATTGCGGGTTTGATCATCTACATTCTTGGTACTTTGGTAGCGCTGTTTGCTCATGAGTACGAATGGTTTCTAGCAGGCAGCTTCATCCAAGGTTTGGGTATTGGCTGTGGCGGAGCTATGTCTCGTACACTGACTCGTGACTGCTTTGAGGGCGCTGAACTGCACCGCGCAAACAGCTTGATCAGTATGTGTGTGATTTTTTCGCCATTGATCGCACCAGTATTGGGCGGTTATCTAACCGAAGCATTCGGCTGGCGATCTAGCTACCTATTCCTTGCGTTATTCGGTATTGCCGTTGTGATCACCATGATGACAAGCATGATGGAAACCTTGCCTAAAGAGCGCCGCAAACATGAATCTGTTGCGAAGAGCTACAAGTTCGTACTATCAGACAAACGCTTCCAAGGCTTCTTATTGGTATTGGTTGCCACGTTTGCAGGCGTTGCAGTATTTGAAGCAGCAGCAGGTGTATTGTTGGGTGGTGTACTTGGCTTGCCAGCAACCACGGTCAGCTTGCTATTTGTCTTGCCGATACCGGGTTACTTAGTCGGCGCTGGTCTATCGAGCTATATTGCACAACGCCGTTCTGAACGCCGTGCTTTGAATGTTGGTCTAGTGGCTATCTTAGTTGGCTCAGCAGTGGTATTGATTCCGGGTCTGTTTGGTCTAACAACGGCGTTGACTCTGATTGGCGGTGCAACCATTTACTTCTTGGGTGCAGGCATTTTGTTCCCAGCGGCAACTACCGGCGCACTTTCACCATTCCCATACCACGCAGGCACTGGCGGTGCCATTTTGGGTGGTATGCAAAACCTAGGCGCAGGCATCGCAACGCTATTGGCTTCCTTCTTCCCAGCGCAAGACCAAATGCCACTTGGCTGCCTGATGATGGCAATGTCGATCATCGCCATGCTTGGTCTACGCTGGGTTAATCGCAAGCACGACCATTCAAACGAAATGCCATTGGCAATTTAAAACCTGCCTCTCATCACTCAAAAGGGACATGCTGAAAAGTGTGTCCCTTTTTTGTTGCACGCATCTTGCCCTCCAGCTCTCATCCACCAGCATTTACATTTAACATCCCTGTAAATCTTTGCTAAAAAGAACAGTTGCTTACACACATTTATAGATTTGCCATTCAACATTCATTGGAAGAAACCTGTGCTTTAACTCTTAAATAAAAGAATGGCGATACAACAAGAGTAAGGTACACAATAAGGACACACAGATGCGTTTCACTTTAACTACGTTGGCCGTATCGGTCGCGCTTGTCGCCGGATGCAGCAATCAAGGAATACCAACCATGAACCATTACTCTCAATCTCAACTCGTTGCTCAACAAACTCAAGCACCTGTTGCTAAAAAAGTGCCACATGCAATGACGATTCATGGTGACACCCGAATCGATAACTACTATTGGATGCGCGATGATGAGCGCCAAGACCCAGAGATTTTGCAACATCTTGAGCAAGAAAATCAGTATGCAGAAACCGTTCTAAAACATACTGAAGCACTACAAGAGCAATTATTCGAAGAGATCAAAGGTCGTATTGCGAAAGACGATAACTCAGTACCAGTACGTCGAGGTAACTACTTCTATTCAAATGAAGTAACAGGCGATAACGAATACGAAGTGCACATGCGTGCGAAAGACTTTGCAGGCAAAGACAAGCAAGTCATCCTAGATGTAAATGAACTGGCGAAAGAGCACGAGTTCTTTAGCACTGGAGGCTTATATGTGAGCCCAAATGAGAACTTGCTGGCTTACGGTGAAGATACGTTAAGCCGTCGTGTTTATACCATCAAAATCAAAGATCTTAATACCGGCGAATATCTACAAGATGAAATTGAAGGTGCGTCGAGTGCTATCGCATGGCAAAACGACAACAAGGCTTTCTATTACATCAAGAAAGATCCACAAACACTGCTTGGTTATCAAGTATACCGCCACGTACTAGGCACTCCGCAAAAGAGCGATGAACTGATTTACGAAGAAACCGACAGTGCTTACTACACTTACTTGAGTAAAAGTAAAGATGACGAGCAAGTGTACATTTGGCACTCAAGCACCGAAACGAGTGGTGTATCAGTCATTGACGCCAACAATCCAAACGCAAAAGCTGAAGCTTTTTACCCACGAGAAACAGGCATTGAGTACAGCATCGCTAAATTAGGTGATTGGTACTACATCTACACAAACTATCAAGCAGTTAACTTCCGTTTAATGAAAGTCAAAGCAGAAGAGATGCATGATCGTTCTAAATGGGTCGATGTCATCCCAGCAGACGACAATACTCAACTTGTCGATTTCGACTTATTTGATGACCACCTTGTGTACGAGCAACGTGCGAATGGTCTATCGACAGTTAAAATCCGCCAGCTATCAACGGGCAAAGAGTTCCCACTCGAATTTAACGACAGCGCGTTTGCTGCTTATCTAACAGGCAACTATGAACTCGATAATTCTAAAGTTCGTATCTACTACAGCAGCCTAACCACACCTGGCACTTACTATGATTTCGACCTGAATACGGGTGAATCTGAAATAATGAAGCAAACACCGGTGCTAGGCGATTTCGATGCGGATAACTATCAATCAGAGCGCATCATGGTAACCGCTCGTGATGGAAAGCAAGTGCCAGTATCATTGGTTTATCGCAAGGATCTGTTTAAGAAAGACGGGACCAATCCAATCTACCAGTACGGCTACGGCTCTTACGGATCAACAATTGAACCAACGTTCCGTTCAACCCGCCTCAGCTTACTTGACCGCGGATTCGTGTACGCTATCGCTCACATTCGCGGCTCAGAAATGCTTGGACGCCCTTGGTATGAAGATGGCAAAAAGCTCACTAAGCAAAATACCTTTAATGACTTTATTGACGTAACAAAAGGGCTTGTTGAAGAAGGTTACGGCGCAAAAGACAAAGTGTTTGCGGTTGGTGGCTCTGCCGGTGGTCTATTAATGGGCGCGATCATTAACCAAGCACCGGATCTCTACCGTGGTATTGGCGCGCACGTTCCCTTTGTTGATGTCGTAACGACCATGTTGGATGAATCGATTCCTCTAACGACCAACGAATACGATGAATGGGGTAATCCGAATGATAAAACGTACTACGACTACATGCTGAGCTACTCGCCGTACGACAATGTGAAGGCTCAGAATTACCCGAACATGCTAGTGACGACGGGTTTGCATGACTCACAAGTTCAATACTTTGAACCGATGAAGTGGGTAGCAAAACTCCGCGAGATGAAGACCGATGACAATGTCTTGCTATTCAAAACGGATATGGAAGCTGGTCACGGTGGTGCGTCAGGTCGATTCAAGCGATTAAAAGAAGACGCACTGGAGTACGCTTTCTTCCTTGATCTTTTAGAGACAAAGTAAACCTGGCGTCCTAAAAAGTGTTACACCCATTTTTATAACAGGGGTTATCCACTAAAAAATGCCCGCATTGTGCGGGCATTTTTGTTGACTCTCAGTCTATTTGAAGAAAAACGCCTATTCACAGCGAATAGGCGTCAACACAATAAATGTGTTTAGGCAGTAGAAACTGTCCTATTGATTAGAAGTAGTAACGAGCACCGATTGTCCAGTAGTCGTTCTCTTCCACGTTGTAGTCATTTCCGAGGTCAAATTCATAAGCAGCAAAGGTATAGAATGAAGGCGTAACTGCGTACTCAGCTTGTAACGCTGCTTCACTGTATAGAGTCTTGCTGTCTTTATCATTTTCTACCGCTTCGTAGTTCACACTGAACGTCCAATCATTCACCCCGTAGGCTAATAGACCTTCAAGTTGTACCGTTTCTTGATAAAGAACAGAAGTTGCTGCGCCTGGGAATTTGTAATCAAAGAAATAATCATTCATACCATATACGATTGCCGCATACAGACCTGAACCGTACTTACCGTAGTTAGCAGAGAAGACATGAGATGTCGCTGATTCTGATTTAGAACCGATGTCACGGTCACCGCCACTGTATACGTAACCAAGACCAAATCCGGCAAGGCTTGTGCTCACTGCAATCTGACCACGAGCATCGTATTCATCATGTTCGCCTTGCCAGCCAAGACCGAGGTTAAATCCAAAGCCTTCACCGAACTCAAAACCTTTACGGTAGCTCAGCATTCGCTCAGCACGAGCGGAACCTAAATTATATTGGTCTGCATACAAGAAGTCGTTGGCAAACGCGATTGGTAAATCCGCAACACCAGCTACATCGTAATATGGTGACCATTGTGTACCCGCTACCACGCGACCAAACTGTTCATGCGTTGCACCAATGTAGCCCAAACGTGTGTTGAACGAGCTCGCGCCCCCGTCCAGTAATTTGATAGACCATTCACCCTTGGCATCAACTGTCACACCATTACCAATGTCTTGTTTGCCGCCCACATTGATACGAGGAGATACGTCATGAATGCGAACATCTTCCTCAAAGTACTCACCAACGCCCACTGAAACGTGGCCGCCGATAGAAAGAGATGTGCCTTCGCTATTGTAAACTTCAGCTGCGAAAGCCTGAGAACCACATGCTAGTGCCGCCACTGCAACGGCTAGAGTTTTCATTTTCATTTTTAACATCCATATAGTTGTTTATACCGGTTCGTTACGACAGCAAGACAAAAATTTTCAACACAACGAACACATACAACGTAGTAATGAAACATAAATGAAACAAATAAATTATATGCAACCAATCCAATTGATCGCTCAAAATTTGATCAAAACCACATAAAAAAAGGGAACTTTTCAGTCCCCTTCATAATTTTTGTGGTGTTTTTCGTGTTACAACTGCCAGCGCGCGAGTGGTTTCTCAGTTTTTATTCCTTTACTCCCCCAACGATCAATGACGTCAATTTGCAGTATGCGATCTGGTGAAATAATCGATTGTAGCTGTTTTGAGGGTCTTTTATCTGTAATTAGCCACAGAGTTTTATCTTCTTCAAACTGAGCTTTTAAAGACAGTTTCTCTGCTTCTGACCATTCCAGTTCAGGCTTGAATTGACGATCAACAACGAACAGTTGGTTTCCAGACGCAAAATCCTCTAATGATTCCCCTAGCAAGACCACTGAATCAATCTCTTTCGCAAAGATAACGTCCTGTTGTTGATTAATCAGCTCACGTACTTCTAACATCAACGCTTGCTGGTTCTTTTCTATTTGAGCTTGATATTGAGGATAAACCTTTTGTAGATCCTCACCCACGATCGCAGCCATTCGAATTAAGTTAGTAGGATTCATCCACGCATACTTAGATGTATCACCATTGTCTAACGTCAGTGCCGCAACGCCCGGTGCTCTTGGAGATATCGCCTGAGACGCGTCAATCTCAATCAAGCGAATGTTCCCCTGACGAGCATAAACAAAAGTTGGGTCTTGATGCCAAATAGCACCCAACGTAATCGCAACGGTCGCCTCCTGCCCGGCTTTAATGGCTTGTTGTTGACCTTTACTTGCAAACCAGTTCACCAAACGTTCAACGCCATATCGCTTAGGTGGCAAGTAACTGGTTTCAATGCCTGTGCCTTGCATCAGTTGCTCAGACAACATGTAAGTCACAGGCGTGCTGGTAATAATATCTTTGCCATAAGAGAACGGTGCAAATGTACTCGTCAAAACCAAGCCCATTGTTATGATTTGTTTTTTCATCTTCATAATTGGTTATCCAGATTTAAGCTTTTCGCACAATGCGGTAGATCGTTGCCGTTAGGAAAAACGCAGCAGAGACAATAATAATTGAGGCGCCAGACGGTACCGGCAATTCAAGTTCCATTGGCAAAACGGTTCCAACCAAGCAGGCAACGGTAGCCAATAAGGATGAAAGCAAAACAAAACTGCCCATTCGCTTAGTGAGCAAGCGTGCCGTTGCCCCCGGAATAAGCAGTAACGCTCCAACCAAAACCGCACCGATAATCTTCACTGCTGCGATTGTCACGAGCGTAATCATCATGACGAACAGGTAGTCATAAAAGCTGGTGTTGAATCCACGAACACGCGCGATGTCAGGGCTAATGCAAGTCAGTAAGATTCGGTTAAAGGTCGGAATCAGTAACAATAGAATGATCAAACAGCTCACCGCAAGAATCGTTATGTCTCTGTCTGTCACCGTCAGGATCGAGCCAAACAAAACGTTCTCTAACATATGAATATTGATCTTTCGTGCCACATACATCAGCAGGGCAGCACCGACTGCCAAAGCAAGAGCGAGGAACACACCCACGAGTGTATCGTAGGGAACGTTGGTTCGATTTCGCACGAAATGCAGCAATAGCGCGAAAATCATGCAGAAGCTGAATAACCCGATAAATGGATTTTCCGGTGGTTCACCAAGTAGCACACCGATCGCTATACCAGTCAGCGCTGCGTGACCAACGGCTTCAGAAAAGAACGCCAAACGCTTCGCGATGACCAAGGTGCCCAAACCGCCCAGTAACGGACCAAGAATTAGCGCTGCAACAATTGCGTTAACCATAAACGCATAAGCGAAGCTGTCACTGAGCCACCCGGCTTCTACTCCGTTGAGGGCAAATTGTCTTAACCAATCCATTACGCCGCCTCCACTTTTGCCGTGTAGTGCTTAAACAGAGACTCAATACGCTCAGGACTCAATACTTCAGAGTGATGCCCCGAAGCGACGATTTGACGATTGACAACATGCACCTGCGCATCCAAACGGCGCACCGCTGTTACGTCATGATGGACAGCAAGAACGGTTTTACCTTCTGCTACCACTTCATGAATCAAACCCTCTAGATAACGTACCCCTTGCTCATCCATACCCGTTGTCGGTTCATCTAGAACAAGTAAGCTTGGATTATCGAGTAGAGCTTGGGCGAAGAGAACACGCTGTTGCTCACCGCCAGATAGTTGTCCCATACGACGATCACTTCTTGTTGCCATACCAACACGCTCTAATTGAGCTAACGCCTGTTGAGCTTGCTTGGTTTTACGGCGCCAAAACAGAGGCACACGCGTTTGGTTAAGCAGTACAAAATCCATGACCGTCAAAGGTAAGCTAGCTTCAAACATGGCTTTTTGTGGTACGTAACCAATTTTTCCGGCTTGCTCAGCCTCCGCCCAATGCACCGAGATGTCACCCGAAAATGGTGTAAGTCCTAAAACCGAACGTAACAATGACGTTTTGCCACCACCGTTTGGTCCCATAATCACATGGCATTGACCCGCTTCAAAACAAGTCTGAATGTCTTGCAGAATAAGGTTGTCCCCGTACTGCAAGCAGACTTTATCAAGAGAAATCGAAGGACCTCGCATTAGGCTTTCTCCTGCTCATGCTTGCTTGCAACAAACTTCATCGCCTCTATTAAGGTTGCTACGTTGTCGCGCATCTCCACCTCGACTTTGTCGGCTTCGTATTCCCCGTGCGTCATGTGAGAAAAGCGATATAGCTTCACGCCCGTCGCTTCTTCGATCGTATCAACAAAACGATTTGGCATATTCAGCTCGTAAAATAGAACATCAATACCAGATTGGCGGATCTTCTCGATGGTTTCCTGTAGCTGACTAGCGCTTGGCTCTACGCCATGAGCAGGTTCGATTACCGCGGCTACATCGACGCCAAACTCTTGTAGAATGTATCCATAAGCATTGTGCGTTGTTGCGACCTTCATACCTGCTGTATCTAGCTGCCCTAGAGACAACATCGCATCACGCTTTAAAAGGCGAAACGTTTTTGCGTACTTTCGCGCATTTTTTCGATAAAAAGCTGCGTTTTCTGGGTCAAGTTTGCTCAACTCACTGGCAATGGTGTAAACCTTTTGAATCGTGGTGGATAGTCCAACAAAGGTATGTGGATTCACTGCACCTTTACCAACGGATTGCCCCATAGCGGGCAATAGTGGAACTTCCTTATTTGCCTCAATCACCACCAGATCGTCGCGCTGCGCAGCTTGAATAACTTTCAGAGCAAAATCATCATGCCCAATACCATTGACGACAATCACATCCATCTGATTCAGTCTTTTAAGATCATTGGGTTGGGGCAAATAGTTATGAGGATTGAACCCTGCATCGACCAAAGGAATGATCTCAGCTTTATCACCGACCACCGCTTTTACATAGCTGTAGTAAGGTTGCAAAGTGATACCAATGTTGAGCGTTTCGGCAAAACTTGAAGCGGAAGCGACCAGTAAAGCACTAGCCGTTAGAATTCGACGTAAGAGAGAGCGTGTCTTCATAGTTGTTATCATGTTGGTTATTGCTTAATGCTTATGAGGGCTTGCAGGAGAAGAAGGCGTTAACACGATTTGTTGCCAACCACTTAGCTTTCGTTGACTTTGCTGAGTTAAGTCCTCGATATCGATAGAAACAGCCGTGGAAAACCAGATATCAGCATGCTCGTGACGGCTATCAAGTAGCATCGAAGCTGAACCTTCATCGTCCTGTCTCAAGCCAAGATAAAGTCCTGCATCCAACATCTGCCATTGATGAGAACCTTTGCGCTGCCAACTTTGGTCTTTAACAAATGGAGCGAGCCAAAACGTTTCAAGTTCACTGACTTCAGGCCACTTACCCTCATCAATGTGGAGATCACGAATTTCCTCATGAGCAAGTTTAAGCTCTGCAACCATTGCCAACTCTTCTTGCCCAAGGTCAGTCATCAACACTTGATGCTCGAGTGCTTCTGCGTGCTCAACTTCGGTCTGATGATAGGGCAATAAGGCGGCAGACACCGCAAGAATGCCGGCGATGGTTAATGCCACCCATTTACCTTCGCGACTGCCATTATCCGGTCGAATTTTCTGAGTGATCATTTCTCTTTCAACTCAACCACATCAATTTCTACTGGGTTTTCATGCCCTGCGTCGAAAACAAGATAAAAATCCATTTGAGGATGAGTGAACTCAGCGATAGAGCGCTTGTCAGTGGTTACTTTGGCAATCAAGTTGTCATCGTAATCGTACATTTCAACGTCATAGTCAACTGCGGTAGAACCATCGGAGTAACCTGCTTCACAGATGACTTTGTCTTGTTCTAAATGGCAGTTCATTAATGGAAAGTGCGCCGCAGCTTGAAAGGACAGTAAGCCGCCCGAAAGAGCGGAAGCGATAAGAATAGAGCTGTTTTTCATGGTGTATCCAAAATGGCTCAGTGGAGCACTGAGCCTAAACTTGATTAATTTAATTGCGTTTCGAACGTTAGATGAACATTCACACTGGCTTTATCTGCGAGAGGATCGTTTTTCAGCTCACCTTTATAGTTGGCTTTCATCAAATAGCGACCAGCCACCTCTGGAGTAAACGTAATTTTGCCTTCTTTATCACTCACGACATCCATTTGTTCTTGGTGGTTTCGGTAAAGGGTACCTTCACGAGTAATTTCGGCTGTGACACCTTGTTGAGGCTCACCATTAAAGAAGAATTGGAAAGTCACCGCTTCGCCTTCAATGATGTCTGATGGGTGAGTGATCGGTTTCATCTCTAGCAGCTTGCCTTCAATTTCCAGCGCTTTTTCTGTCGGCATCCCCACCGTCACGTAACTTTCCGCTCGGGTATAGCTCAGTTGCGTAACAACATCACGTGCTTTTTCTGGAATAACACTTGCGCGATCAGCTTTACTTGCTCGCGCCCACTTAACTGTGTCGCGGCGACCCGCTTTGTATTGGGTGTAGTAGCTTGGTTGGTTGTTGATCGCGACCTTGTGTGTGCCTTCTTCTTCAAAGTAGAAATCAAACATCGAACGACGTTTACCACGAACAACAAAGTTCGGACGCTCCGAACGACCATCCGGCATGATCACAAATGCTTGATCGCTGCCCGCTGGTTTATCAAAAACAAACGTACCGTGAGAGGCAGTCACATCAAACGTCAGCCAATCACCACCTTCTTTTGATACTGTAAAGTGAGAAGGCAAAACCCAACGAGGGTGCGCTTGTGCTGTTGTTGCAGCTGCTAGCCCCATCGCCATTACACTTGCTAGTGCCACCGCTTTCATTTTGGTTTTCATCGTTGTTCCTTCTCTATTACTTAACTTGGTAGTTGACGGTAATCATGCCCGTCTCTTGGGTTGGTTTGATTTGATAACGAACTTCGCTGTCCGCTAGTTGCATCTTTTGTCGCAAATAATTCCGTCCACCGTGCTCGCGTACCACTTCAACATGCAACGTGTAAGTACCTTGTTCGAGTCGCAGACCTTCATCATTGGTGCCATCCCAAATAAAACGGTATTGACCAGCGGGACGAGTAGCAGACGTCACGGCGTCCACTAATTCGCGATCATAACGACCCACCTTTCGCCACCAGCTTCGAAGATCTTTTAGCCATTCATCTTTACCAACCCATAACTGGATGGTTTTCACTGGCTTGCGCTTATCATCTTCAATCCATACTGCAACATAAGGACGGGCGTACATTGATGTATCAATTTTTGGCAACTCGAATTCAAAATCGACTTTGGCACGATCAGGCAAGGGGGCAGCAAAAAGCGAAAGAGGCATCAGCGCAGCAATAAGTGTTAGTTTGCTTAATGAGTTGCGACGCAAAAATCGGTCTGTGTTTAACATAGGGGAATTCTCTGAATAGAGGCTGTTATGGCACAGCAACAAAATAAATAACGAGCGACAGCAAGGTGCCAAAAGCCATCCACTGCATCGACGTTCTTAAAGTCTTTTTCTTTGGTAGTAGCAAACACACTCCGGTTAGAACAAAGAACACCATCAATAATGCAGTGATATCAATGAACCACTTCCAAGCATCGCCACTATTGCGACCTTTGTGCAGATCATTCAGTAGCGCGACAATGCCGTAATTCGTTGTTTCAACTTCAGCCTCTCCCGTGGTCATATCGACAAAAACGGTAGCGTTATAACCCGGACCTTTAAAATCCAAAGAAAGCTCGCCAATCACTAACTCTCCATCTTCGATTTCGGTATAAACATCCAAAGCCGACGGAGTGCCACGCAAATGGGTTTCTTGAGTTAGGAAGTTCAATAGAGCCGAACGATTGGGTTGGAAGCTGCCTTCAGTTGCAAAAAGTTGCTTTGAAGGGATCGTGAGTGTGTGTTGTTGAATGATTGGCTCACTGCGCTCAAACAATGTTGGTCTGTTCAAGGTGATGCCCGTTAAGGCAAAGAACAAGGTCACCAATAAAAGCGCCATGGAAACGTAAATGTGCAGACGGCGAGCCCAAGTTTGGACGCCTTTGCTTTTGAGCAACATAAAAAAACAATCATCACCAATAAATGAGGGCTTAATTTAGGTGATAATCATTCTTATTGGCATTTAATTTACATTGTTTACGTTTGATAGAATAGAAAGGCTCCCGCACATGGAGGCAAGAGCCTATAGGAAAATCTTATCGAGCTAAGATTGGGTAAGTAAAGAAAACCAAGTGACAGAAGTTGAACACAAAATGGGCTAACACAGCACACCATAGGCGCCCAGTGAAGTGGAAAACAAGACCGTACCCTATCCCTGCAAGTCCAGCAAATACCATCAACAGTGGACCGCCTGCAAAATGAGCTAAACCAAACAAAATGCTCGCCACCACCAAACCCAATCGCCAATCAAAACGACGAGATAATGACTGCTGGATAAACCCGCGGAATAAAGCCTCTTCTGCAACACAAGTTAATACGAGGTTATTCAAAGCAAACAGCCACCACCATGACGGCAAACTAAACTCCGGTTTTAGAGCACCAAGCATAACGGCAACTGGCAATAGTGAAAGCAGGGGGATCATCACCAGCAGCGCAGGTTTTATTCTTATTTTTGACTCACCGCCAAGCAGCATAGGATAAGCAAGAAGGAGAGCAAAGAAGGCAAGTGGCTTGTCCAGATTAAGATACATTGAGAATGGCGCACTCTGTGGTCCCGCGGATACCTTGTCGAGAACTTGCAGATTATTAAAGCCAGGGATCAAATGGACAAAAAGCATCACACACCAAAGGACGACAATCCCCCACCCTAGGTAGTAAATAGGTTTCATCTTTGGATTCAATGCCAGCATCGGCAACCGGTATGAGACTCCAAGAACAACCAACGAACTGATCAGCGCGATGAGCTCAATTCGATCAAAAACAAATGCACCTAGCAGTGTAAGTCCAAGCAATGCGAAGGCTGCCCTTTGTTGCCGAGCAAATGCCGCGCCAATTGCTAATACAAGCGGTAGCCAAATCAAAATGGCAGAATCAAGAATCATGTATTTATCCTTATAAAAACTGACGGTCCAGTCTTAGTGCTGGGTAGTTGTAATATAACCTTGTCCCCAAGTAACCTCGAGATATTTGCTGCAACGAGAATGACTTAGTTTGTAGACGCAGCAGCGATTAAAAGAAATCGAACCTGCTCACTTCTATAAAAACAAAAAGACCCGAGATCTGACTCGGGTCTTTCGATGCTATGAAATACGCATTAACTATTCTGGCTTGCTTTGGCTTTGCGCAATTGCGTTAGGTACTTCACCCAACTCTCAGCTTGAGTCGAAGGCTTAATTTCATTGGCACGTTTCGCATTTGCAAGCGCATCCTCAAAGCGTTTCAACTTGTAGTAAGCTCGGGCTTTCACCAGTGCCACATCAGCCTTACGACCAGTCACTTTATCCAACGTCGCTAACGCTTCTTTGTAATGACCTTCTTGCACTAATAACTGGGACAAGTTCCAGTTATATTTTCTGTCCAATTGAGCCGCGACATGCCAACTCTCAATCGATTTGTCCCACTCTTTTGCTATTTGCCAATATGTCGCTTGCTGCGCTTTTAACTTGCTGTCTGAGTTGATGTCTTTCACCTCTTCTAGCACCAAAGCTGCGCGCTCTGGAATACCACGCGCACCATATAACTGAGCAAGAAGTCGTAAATCGTCTTGACTAAGCGCGACACCCTTTAGTTTTGCAAGCGCCAATGCATCAAGAGCGCGTTTGTTATCATCAACACGAAGATAGAGCGCAGCTAGCTGACGCCACCACTCCACACGCTCAGGTTCAATCGCAATCAAACGCTTAATCGTACCGATGGCTGGCTTCCATTTTTGCAGCTCAAGTTCGGCTGACAACTTGATAGACAAAGGACCAATTTCGTCTGGCTGACCAAACTTTTCATAGCGCCCCATCGCAGACAAGACTTTGTTCCATTGACTCAACTGGTAGTGAGACTGAGCGATACGCAACCAAATCTCATATGCCTTCTGAGTTTCAGGAACAGATTTACTTAAGTCGTAGTAGTGAGGTAATGCCTTTGAAAATTGCTGCTCGTTAAGCAACATATCCGCTAACATCTTGCGCGTTTGCCAAGCTTGATCATCGTCTAAGAGACCGCTATTAACCGCAATCTCTAGCTGCTTGATAGCCGACTTCACTTGCTCATTTTGCCAGTACAAAATCCCAAGCATACGCGCGACAAATGCACGATCATAACCGCGCGATAACTCTAATGCTTCAAGCGTTGAAATGGCTTCTTGCAACTTTTCGTCTTGAACCAAATTATGCGCACGTTGAACACGAGTCGCGGTGTATTGACTCAGTTCATTGGCAGTCGTCGTAAAAGCGCATAGGCTCAATACTGCACCGATTAAGAATTTCTTCATCATTTGGCTAAATTGAACTCCACTTTTCGGGTTTGCCCGTACTGCTCAATTGAGACACCGTTTTCAACCTTCGGCTGATACTTCGACTTCTTCAATGCTCGAATCGCTTCTTTCTCAAACATACGTTTTGGCTTGGCATCAAGCACTTCGATATCCTTTGGACGCCCCGCAGCATCAATAGTAAAACGTAACATCACGTAACCTTCGATTTTGCGTTTCAGTGCCTTACTCGGATAGCGTGGCTCTGGGCTATACAAAGGGATCGCTTGCTGATTACCCATAGTGCCTTTCAAGTTTGGAGCACTAATAGCAATACCATCAAGAGAAGTGTTCAAGCCCAATGCACTGATTGGCGTCACTTGACTCATCGGCTCAACTTGCGTTTGAGCCTGAGACAAATCCATCGGCTCTGGCGCTTTTGGTGGCTCTGGTTGTTCAGGCACCGAGCGTTGACGACGCTGAACATCCGCATCATTCTCGATCATAACCATATCAAAGCGCACCGCTTCAGAGGGCTTTGGTGCTCGCTGATTGCCTTTATCGACCATCCACGCCATAAAGCTAAACAAGCTCACCGCAATCAAAACTGACACGGGTAGCGCGAGTAATAGCCTTTTCATTAAGGTTTCTCCGCCGCCAAAGCAATGTTCTTCACACCAGCGCCTTTCGCGGCATCCATGACTTTCACAACTGTGCCATTGTAAGCATGCTCATCCGCTTGAATTACAAGCGCTGCGTCTGGTTGCTCCAGCAGTAAGTGCTCAATGGTGGCTTCAACACGCTCAATATCCACTAAACGTTTATCGATGTAGACATCATTTGCTGCCGTCACGGCGATAAAGATGCCTGCGTCTTTTTGACTGACCACATTGGAAGCTTGTGGGCGATTAACTTCTACACCTGACTCACGTACAAATGAGCTAGTCACAATGAAGAAGATCAACATGATGAATACGATATCCAGCATCGAGGTTAAATCGATCTGGGCTTCATCTTGTTGATTTGGTCTACGTCCGAGTCTCACTTCTGACTCCTTAAAGATTGTTCTAACTGGAGGGCTTTGCGTTCACACACTTTGCTTAAACGAGCATGTACAAACATACCTGCAAGTGCTGCAACCATACCTGCCATTGTAGGTAGTGTTGCAAGTGAAATACCGGAAGCCATCAATTTCGGATTGCTACTGCCTTGTGTTGCCATCACGTCAAAAACCGTGATCATGCCCGTTACCGTGCCTAACAAACCTAGCATTGGGCAAATTGCAACCAATACTTTGATGGTTGATAGGTTTTGGCGCAGTTCAATTTGTGCCTTTGCAATCCATCCTTCGCGGATTTGATGCGCGTACCAAGAGTGGTGGTCTGCTCTTGCTAGCCACTGTTCACAAAGCTGTCTCTTCACCTTCGGAAATTCCGTTGTCAGATAAAGAACACGCTCCATAACCAGCAGCCAGCATACCGCTACAACGGCAGCCAGCCACCATAGGATCTGCCCGCCTTGCTGCATAAAGCTCGCCAAGGTCGAGGCCCAATCCTCACTGATCAAACCCAATGTGTTGAGTAGGATCTGCTCCATTACGCTGCGTTCTCCGCTACTGTGTTAGAGGCATTTTTACCCTTTGGCATATCACGTTCAGCTTGCTCTGCCACAAGACCAATACCTTGTTTTTCTAAAATATTGCGAATGTTCTCTGCTTGAGAGCTCAATACGTTATGAGCAAGAAGCAATGGCATCGCAGCCACAAGACCAAGGACAGTTGTCACAAGTGCCATTGAGATACCACCCGCCATGACTTTTGGATCGCCATTACCAAACTGAGTGATAACTTGGAAAGTTTCGATCATACCCGTTACCGTACCAAGCAGACCCAGCATAGGTGCTAGCGCGGCAAGCAGCTTAAGCATCGATAAGCCTTTCTCAAGGTGAGTTTGTTCATCAACTACCGCTTCCAATAGACGCAACTCTAACGCTTCAACACTACGGTGCTTATCCTTTTGGTATACCGCTAGAATTCGACCTAGAGGGTTATCCTCTGGTTGAGTTGGGCTCTTAAGTTGTTTCGCGATCTTTTGACGAGCGATGATCAATGACACACCACGAACCAGCGCGATGATCAAGCCAATAGCGAGTAAACCAAGGATGATCTTACCCACCACGCCACCTGCGTTTAGGCGATCTGCCATGGTTGGAGAATTTGCTAACTGGTCAAGGAGAATGCCACGCGATGGGTCAATCACGAGTGAGTCAATGTCTCCTGAGCTTAATGTGCTTGCCGTAGGACCGTTTTCAGGCTGACGCAGATAATTCACCGCATCACCACGCTGACCATTCCACTTCACATACCCTGCGTTGTCCAACAACGCCATTGAGCCTAGACGAACACCATCAACATTTTGCTCACGCCCCTCACCATCCAACAAGGTGAATGACACATTCGCCATCTCACCACTTGCTTTGACTTGCTCTTCCATACTGCGCCACATTGCACGCAGTTGAGGTAATGTCGGCAGTGATTTCGCTGCAACGATATCATCAATGTTTTTTTGGTATGAGTTAGCGTCGACACCTGTTACAGAGTACTTAAGCTCCGACTCCAATTCTTTTGCATTTTGACGAACTACGCCAAAAAGCTCACCTAAGCTGCCTGTTTCTAGGCGAAGTTTCTCTTCAAGTTGGGCAAGCTGCGATTCGTTTTCGCTGAACGTAACACTCAGGGTGTCCGCTTCTGCTTGCAACGCTGCACGCTCGGCAACAAGCTGGTTTTTCATCGCTTGCAACTCTTGCTGCGTTTTCTTAAAACCAGATTCACGAGCCACATTGTGCGACTGCTGTTGACGATTTTCTTGTTGTGCTTTCTGCAATAATGCGTCACTAGCGAATGTTGTGTGAGGTAGAAGAGCAGCAGAAGAAATCAGCGCAACCGATAGCCATTTTTTCATCATTTATTTGCCCTCCGCTACGTTAAGAGACACTGGCAGAGTAAGCATACTCGGTGCAATCTGTTTGTTCGCCATCGCAAACGCTTTGTCTAGTTCCGCTTTTTGCTCAGTGCCCACTGCTTGCCATTCTTTTTGTTGCTGTGACCAGCTCCAGAAGTGCTCACCTGATAAGCTACGTGCAACCAATGAAACACGACCTAGGTAAAGGATATCGGCTTCGACTTGATCATTACCATCTAATGCTATCTTGCCTTGGTAAACACCAATCTTAGAGCCATAGTCCATCTCAATTTGGTACGCCTCAAGAATACGGCGGAACTTCTCAGCATCTGCGACGTCTGCGCGAGTCATCATTGCATCCAGCTTTGCAATACGCTCTTCACGTTGTGCCTTGCGGATCGGTTTATCATTAGCGACGATACTCTTAAGACCATCAAGCATGTGGTACATCAGTGGCACGACACCTTGGCGAGTCTGAGCGATTTGTTCGATTTGCTCATTCAGACTAGCCACTTCTTCGTTTTGACTGTCTACCAAACTAGATAGGTGATCACGATAAATCTTCAAGTTGCCAACTTCTTCTTGTAACTGCTCTATTTCAGCCTCAAGAGTCAAAGATTTCTCTGCACTTACATCAATACGCTTCTGGCTAACAGCCGATGCTTGATTGGTTTTACTCTGCACTGCTTGTGCATCGTTAAGATTTTCCGCTTGAACGGGAATCAAAACCGATGAGATCAACAGAGCGATACTTGATTTCATTAGATTCATACGAGTTATATTTTCTGTTTTCTAAAAACGACTAAAGGGGAAGACCAATCTTCCCCTTTAAAAATCATATTGTTATCAGTACTTGAACTGAATTGTTGCCATGTAGTTTCGACCTTCGCCTATCACTACATTTGTTGCACCATCATAGTTGTCCGGGTTCGTACTACCGCCACCAGCTAGGTATTCAGTATCAAACACGTTTTCAACATTGAATCGGGCCACAATATCTAAGTTCTCATCATACTTGTGTGTGTACGCCACGCCCATATCAACACGCGCATACCCATCTTTCTTAAACGTGTTCGCTGCGTCACCGTAGCGCTCACCCTCATAAATCACGCCCAAGTTTACATTCGTATTGTCTTGGATCTTGTAGCTAGACCAGACGCTTGCAGAAAGCTCAGGCACATCAGCTGGGCGATTGCCTTTTAGTTTTGCACTTTCTGTAATCTCTGCATCTAAGTACATTGCAGAAGCAGTTAACGAAAGCTTATCTGTAACAAATCCTTGCGCTAAGATTTCAGCGCCTCGGTGCACTTGCTCACCATCTTGAGTAGCAATCTGTTTTTTTGAGTCGTTAGGATCGACGATATCTAATCGTACATTTTCTAATGTGATGTCAAACAGCGCACCGGTTAAGAATAAACGCTCATCAAACAATTCCCACTTAGTACCCACTTCATAAGAAATACCACGCTCAGCCTCTAGTTCTTCTCCATCATTGGTAAAGTCAGAGTCAGCCACAGCACCTTGTGGCATGAAGCTTTCAGAGTACTGAACATAGATTGAACCATTACTCGCAGGATGAAAGATAACGCCTAGCTTTGGTGACACTTGGCTTTCTGTTAATGTTTCACTGCGCTTTTCATCGTAACGAACACCTGCAAGTACCTGCCAGTAATCGTTAATTGTCATCATATTTTGCGCGTAGATACCCCATGTATCATGCTCGCTAGTCGGCCATTTTTTCGAGCTACGATACCCTGGCTTTGGCACCGTTTGACCCGGCTGGACACTAGACTCTTGGTGGAATGCCATAAAGCGGTCATAACTGTAATCTAGGTAGTTTGCACCAATTAAAAGTGTGTTATCAGTATCAAGCAAAGAGAAGTCAGTCGTAACGTCTACATACGCAGTATCAAACACCCAATTGTCTGAACGATCATTCCCTTTGTGCTTAATCACATTTTTTTCTTCATAGTCGTCAAACTTAGGGTAAGACTCCACATCAAAACGCTTGAAATCTTGACGGTTGTATCCTGCTTTGACGTTTACGTTATCCGCGACTTGCGCATTAATATCGATACCGTAGTTTTCTACATCGTTATCAATCTTCGACCATTGCGCATCCCAAATATACTTGTCTCCAAGCACAGGCTTACCGTCTACAATGTAAGCACCAGAATCCACACTGCCTTCATCTTTAGTCCTGTCATAATGAGCAGAAACCATCACGTTTTCGGTAATGTCGTATTCAACAACCAGACCACCGACAACTCGGTCAGTTTGTGGCTCTGTGCCATCACCATACTTACGCCAAGAGCCGTAACTCTCTTTTGCAAGAATTGCGCGCGCACGCAATGTCTCTTCTTCATTCAGTGCACCACTCACATCTAAAACAGTGCGTGAGTGATCGTTTGAACCAATATCTTGGCTCAAGCTAACTTGTGTTTCTGTTGTTGGCTTCTTAGAAACCATGTTCACAAGACCACCTGGCTCAGATTTGCCGTAAAGTAGACCTGATGGACCTTTAAGTATCTCTACGCGCTCTAAAAGCTCAATTGGCTGACGGTAGTGTGACCAGTGCTGACGACCATCACGTAAAAAGCCGTCAGAACTGCTAAGTTCAAAGCCGCGCAATGAGAAACGCTCACGGTTACGACTCGTACCACCGGCACTAACACTCGCGTCATTTTTTAGCACTTCACCTAACGTGCTTGCACGCTGCTCATCAATAACCGCTTCATCAATCACAGCAACTTGTCCTGGGGTCTCCAGTTGCGTCATTTCCATACGCATTGCTGTTGTATTGGTATCAGCTTTGTAACCAAACTCGCGACCTTCAACAACAAGGTGCTCATCCGCTTTTTGAACTTCCGCCACTGCAGGTGCTGCTAACACCGCCCCAATCACTAACGCCAGTTGGCTTTTAGAAAACATGCACATTCACTCCAAAATGTTGGGTTACACATAGGTGCTATGTGATTCCCTTCTACTTATTTTGCGAGAGAATATAAGTGATAACCATTACCATTTGCATTAAATTTACATTCTTTGCATTCGTAAACTTTTGTAAAGGGCATGAGAGTAATACTTTGTTCGAACGTGATCTAAATCACGAATAGCCGCGAGCGATCTATTGCCTAAACAACAATGTTACACTCAACCCACCATCCACTCGGTTTGTGGCGATGGCTTTTCCTCCCATCATTCGCATCGATTCTTTTACTATTGCGAGCCCAAGACCATAGCCACCAAGCTTTTTGTCTCTGGAAGCATCCAATCGAGTAAATGGGTCAAAGATGTCGGACAATTTATCCTGTGGAATACCCGGACCATTATCAGCAATGGTCACAGCTAAGTAGTGGTGCTTATCGGTGGATTTATTTGTTAAGCACACATTAATCTGCGCAGAGTCGCCCGCATACTTGATCGCGTTACCAATCAAGTTGTTCAAACAGCGCACGACTAAAGTGTCGTCACACTGGGCTTTTGTCCTTGTCGCGTCCGATTTAAAAGTAAGAGTTTGTTGAGCTTTTAGGTCGATCTTGCAACGCTCAACCTGAGGAGCAAGCAGAACTTCTAAGTCGCTACGTTTCATCTCAGTATCGTAGCGAGCGTTCTCCAATCGGCTGATTTCGAGTATCTCACCAATCAAGTGATTAAGTTCATTTGCTTCTTCTTCCATGCGAGTGACAAGGCTTTGCTCACTCTCACCCACACGCTTTCGCAACAGATGTAACACCAAGTTCTGTCGCGCCAAAGGTGTACGAAGTTCATGTGAAACATCACGTATTAATCGACGCTGTTTCTCAGCCAAAGAGTGGATCTCCTTGGTCATATGATCGAAGTCTTGCGCCAGTTCATTAAATTCTCGTGTGTTTGATTTCAGTTCATCAACCACACTGACAGTAAAATCACCATTTGATAGCCTCTTACTCGCCTCACGAAGTCGGTCTAAAGGTTGCTGTAAGTTCCTTGCCATTAATAGAGAAAACAGCGCCAGAATGACCGCTGCAATCACAACTTTCAGTATCGAAAAGTAGAGAATAAAGTCATGAGCTGGGTGTAAACGATGAGGCAGTTGGATGACCAAACTGTTGTTGCCCACAAGAGGAATACTGAAAATTGGGCGACTAACTCTGCCTTCTAGTTGTTCATCTAAACGTCTTTTAAACTTAAGTTTGAACTCAAAATGAGGGTGCATCAAGCGATGGGTAAGTGGGTGTTGATTTTCGTCTAACACGAATAAGTAAAAGTGTTGTGCATTCGCCCAATCCGCAAGCTCATCCATATCTCCGTCTTCGATCAAAACATTGGCTTGATGCGCTAAGTCCAACATTTCTGCTTTTACGCTCGCTGGTACTTTTAGCATTGCTTTTACTAAGGCTTGCTCAGCGACAGCTTGTACAACAAGGATACTGATGACGATCGCCGTCATGTAAGTAAATAGCTTAAAAGCCAGACTATCTCGACGCTTGGCTATATAGGATGGCCACACAAATTTCATTAATTCGTCACAGCCTCTAGGTAGCTATAACCTTTTCCACGAAACGTTTTAATGTGCTGTTTGGACAATCCCGCTTCCACCAATTTACGACGAATATTACTGATGTGCATGTCTAAGTTGCGATCAAACGGACTTAGCTCTTTCTTCAAAACCTCGGTTTGCAATTCGGCTTTAGAAATCACAACGCCTTGGTTTTTTACCAAATAGCAAAGTAACTCTGCTTCAGTACCTGTCAGCGGCAAACTGTTCAGCTGATCACTGATACTTTGTACTGTGCAGCACATAGCTTGTCTTTGACGTTCTAATCCTACACGACGAAGAATTGCTTTAATACGCATCAACAATTCAGGCACATTAAAGGGCTTGCCGATGTACTGATCTGCGCCCGCTTGGTAGCCATCTAGCATCGAGTTCTCATCATTTAATGCCGTTAGCATGAGGATCGGCGTCGCGAAACGTTGACAGATACGACGCGCAACTTGCATACCATTTAGATTTGGTAGCATGACATCGAGAAGAACAAGATCAACCGGCATCTTCTCCATGTATTGCAAAGCGCTTTCCCCACAATGGACAGATGAAACGGTGTAACCCTCTTCTTGTAACACCGCCTCCAATAATTCACACAACGGAACATCGTCATCTACGATAAGAACTCGGGACATTACCAATACCAACTCAAATAAAAATGGTTCGCATTCTATTACTCATTTGCAGATTAAACAACCATAGATTCTAAGGTTTCTGTACGAAAACTGGACATAAAAAAAGCCCACTTTTCAGTCGGCTTTTATCGCAAGAAATACTGATTTTTTAATTATTTAAATCAACACTTTAAACCTGTTACTTTGGCGACATCTTCAACGATGCCTCGTAAGTTGATACTAATCGAATGAAGTGTATCTAGCTCTTCTTGTGTAAATGGATGAGTGAGTACTGACTCTGCACCTTTCTTGCCAACGACAGTAGGCAAACTCAATACCACGCCATTAACACCATATTGACCAGTCATCATGGTCCCCACAGGCAAAACTGATCGTTCATTGATCTTGATTGCCTGAATAATACGAAACACACTTGCAGCGATCCCATGAACGGTATTTTGTTTACGACGGAAAATCTCATACCCAGCTTGCTTAACGGCTTCGAGCAATTCGTCTGCATCGATACGCTCTACATTATTGGCATCGCAATAGAAATCTGCAGGTTGTCCTGCAATTGAAATCAAACTCTTTGGCGTAAAACAATTGCTACCATGCTCACCGAGAACATAACCAAAGATGTTCTTCGGGTCCAAATCCACGCGATTGGCAACAATGCTCATCAAGCGCGCAGTATCGATCACGCAGCCACTACTGATCACTTTGCTATTCTCAAAGCCTGTATTGGTTGCAATAAAGTGCGCGACAATATCACAAGGGTTAGATACAACAATGAGGGTTGCATTTGGGGCTACTCGTTCGACTTTACGTGCAATCTCAACACCTATCTTGGCATTGATTTCTGCAATATCAATTCGCGTCTGACCTTGCTTAATCTGCGCTCCCGCAGTGATTACGACAATATCAGCTCCGAGAAGATCGAGATAGTCGTCAGTAGGAATGATGTGAGTGTTTTTCGAGAAGGTCAGTGCAGTGGTATGACGGAAATCGAAGACTTCCCCTTCAGCACGCTCTAAGTTTTGGTCCAATAGAACCAACTCACTTACACTGCCCATGGTCAGTAAGTAATTACATACTCCAACACCAACGGCACCTGCGCCAATTACACCAATTTTCATACTTCTCTCCCTGATAATAAAAGTTATGCCCTCACTTTGCGTTCCCACTAAAAACTTGGGCAGTAAGAGCATAAAAGTCCAATCACTTTATGTTACCCAGAATACCTACCTAAGCTAGCCTTTCTCGACTTAATGACGTTTAAATGATGGAAATTTCTTCTTTATATATGCATCAATAACCACATTTAATCACTTCATACATTTAAACTCTATTGCAGGTACAAAAAAGGAGTACAATTCTTTGCAGTTTCTAATTGAGAATAGACGTATATGACAACGCTATTGATTGGTCACCGAGGCGTGGCAGGCAAGTACCCAGAAAACACCAAAGTCAGTATTCAAGCCGCTATAGATTTGGGTCTTGATTGGGTTGAAGTTGATGTACAACCCACCAAAGACAATGTACTAGTGGTATGTCATGATCACACAGTAAACCGCTGCAGCAACGGCAAAGGTCGTGTTGATCAAATGACTTTAGCTGAGCTAAAAACGTTAGATTTTGGTGGTTGGCTCAGTACAGAGTTCAGCAATGAATCGATCATGACGCTGTCAGAGTTGCTGGGGCTCGCTGCGAAAAACAACCTAAATCTTAATATCGAAGTTAAAGTTGACCACCATTCAGCAGAGGATGTCGCGAAGATAGTCGCTAAAACCCTTTCTGAAGGACCATTGACCAAAGAATTTATCCTTTTGTCGAGCTTTAGTCACGACGTGATAAGAGCGCTATACAAGCACTGTGAAGGCTACAGATTGGGTGTGCTAAGTGAGTTCTTTACCCGTAAAGACGGGCTACTGTTAGAAGAAGTCAACGCATACAGTTGCAACCTCAATATTAACTGGGTTCGTTCCCGTCAAATTAAGAAGCTGCAGCAAGCCGGATATAAGGTAATGTGCTATACAGTGAATAACCCAAACAAGTTGAAACACTTGCCGGCGCTAGATGGCATCTTCAGCGATCATCCAAGCCGCTTTATGTCTCAAGAATAGGGTTGAAACTAGGCGCTCCATTACCACTCAATGGTGATTGGCGTTCCCATTTTAACTAGCTTTATAAACTCATCCATCTCTTCATTGGTGATGGCGATACACCCATTGGTCCAATCAAAGCTCTGGATAAACTGAGGGGATTGTGTCTCGCCATTTTTGAGGCCATGAATCTTGATCTCTCCGCCCGGAGAGACACCTCTTCGATGCGCTTCCAAGCGATCAATTGCATCTGGATAACTGATGTGGACAGAGCGATAGAAAGCAGAATCGTTAATCACATAATCTAGAGTGTAATCACCTTCTGGAGTCCTGTTATCCCCTTCTTCCTGCTTGTGCCCTTTCGGATTAGCCCCTAACGCAATCCGATATTCTTTAACCACTTCGCCATTGTCCATTAGGTACATTCTGCGTTTTGATTTGTCTACTTTGACCAAGTCCACAGCAGCCTGTGTAAAAGGAACAAAAGAACAACACAAGATTAAAGACAACCATTTTACTGACATCGCCAGAACGCCTAACTCACCCATTCTAAGGGAACACAAAAAAGAGCAACCATGCTAGTCACAAGGTAATACTAAAGCAAACTTAATATGTGCAAATTTCACTACTCATTATGACTAACTTGGATTACTTTATAAGGAGATTACTTTATAAATTCAGCACAAATAGAGAGGGTATTATGCTCAACATTGCTTTTTTCAGTGCGAAATCCTACGACGAAGCGTCTTTCAATAAAATTAAAAACCATCGAGACTTCGAATTTCACTACCATGATTTTAGATTAACTTCAAAAACCGCAAAAATGGCTCAGGGCTGTGAAGTCGTATGTGCGTTTGTAAATGATGATTTATCCGCACCAGTACTTAAACAGCTTTCTCTTGGTGGGACCAGATTAATCGCGATGCGATGCGCAGGCTTCGACAAAGTCGATTTAGAAGCAGCAAAGGAGCTTGGACTTCAAGTAGTGCGCGTCCCGGCTTATTCCCCAGAAGCTGTCGCTGAGCATACTGTCGGTATGATGATGTGTTTAAATCGACGCTTACACAAAGCCTACCAGCGCACGCGTGATGCAAACTTCAACCTGGAAGGCTTGGTTGGCTTCAACTTCCATGGCAAAACAGTTGGCGTTGTGGGTACAGGCAAGATTGGCATTGCAACCATGTGTATCTTTAAAGGTTTAGGCATGGAGCTGCTCTGCTACGACCCATATGAAAACCCTCTAGCATTGGAAATGGGCGCTCGCTACTGCTCTCTTGAAGAGATCTATGCGAACGCAGATGTCATTTCGCTGCACTGTCCAATGAGCGAAGAGAACTATCATTTATTGAATGAGAAGGCATTCTCGCAGATGAAAGATGGTGTGATGATCATTAATACCAGCCGTGGTGAACTGCTTGATTCTGTCGCCGCAATTGAAGCACTGAAACAAGGCAAAATTGGCGCACTAGGTTTAGATGTTTACGACAACGAAAAAGACCTATTCTTCCAAGACAAGTCAAACGATGTCATTGTTGATGACGTGTTCCGTCGTCTATCCGCGTGTCACAACGTGTTGTTCACTGGACACCAAGCCTTCCTGACTCACGAAGCACTAAACAACATTGCCTCAGTGACTTTAAATAACGTGGATGCTTTCTTTGCTGGCAACGCATCAGGTAATGAACTGATCAACTAAATCAATAGATCGAACAGTATAGTAGAGCGTTGAATTTCAGCTATGCTATACTCCTCGACCATTAAAAATTTGAGTCCAATTACCATGAGCATAAAAACCGATATTCAAAAGCTGCACAACCGTTTAGATACTTGCCAACGCAAACTGGATGCGGCACGTTCTCGTGGTGATCATGAAATGATTACTAAGTTCACGAATGAAGTTGACGACCTAACGAAGAAACTTAACCAACTTAAGCACAAGCAAACATACGAACTGAACAAAGAGCGTAAGAGCCTGCTTGATATGCCATTTTCTCGTGAAATCACAAAAGCTGAGCAAGCAGACATTGGTAAGCTTAAGAAGCGTGTTCGTGGTCTAGTTATCGTTCACCCATTAACAAAAGTGGGTAAAGAATTGCGCCTAGACGTAATGACAGGTTTTGCTCCGAAAGAGTTCTAATCACTCTTTTTAAACAACAGATATTAAAAAGCCCAAGCTGCTTAGCTTGGGCTTTTTTGTGCCCAAAATTCATAAAGTTAAGCTTAGAAAAATCACCATTATAGATAATGAGTGACACTGCAACCTGTTCGTTTTCAAATTCTCGTGGTGGCAAAGCTTTAGCTAATTTCCAAATACTAAAAACGACAAAAGCCCCGCTATTTCTAGCGAGACTTCTTAATAGTGGCGGAGAGATAGGGATTTGAACCCTAGATACGCTATTAACGTATGCCGGTTTTCAAGACCGGTGCTTTCAACCACTCAGCCATCTCTCCACAAATTGTTACTAAAATTTAGTCTTACTTAAATAATGCTAAATCTCAGTTTTGCCTTTAGATTTTTTAAAATCTAAAAACAGTAAGC
>NZ_JAPPTN010000004.1:0-441294 GCF_027587095.1 Vibrio sp. NFR | reverse complement strand
ATGAATTTTTGCCTTGGTTATTTTTATTTATAAATTAAGTGTGCTTGCAAAACACAAATGAAACATTAATTGCAGGTCTTTGTGCAGTACCTAAATAATTAATATAAGACTAAGGACTTTATTATGTATCTAAGAAAGAGCAGTGCTACGCAGACAAACTCCATTGGTTATCGCACGCTAGGGCTAACAATGCTTTGCTCCGGTTTATTATTGAATCCTATTTCACAAGCCATGGCTGCGGAGTTTAGTACTGATGCGGTTGCTCAATCAGAAAGTGAATACTGGAGCACTTATAAGCTAGATATCAAGAACACAGGTTCTGAAACGGCAGACATGCGTGAAGCTGTCATTGAGTTCGTATTGCCTGTTGCAATCAATGACATCGGTTGGGCGTCAAATCACCTTTCGTATCCGTCATGGGAAATCTCTCATACGACACAATCTAACGGTGTACTGAACTCTGTCTCGCTGAAGTTTCCGCAAGGATCTTGGGTAGATAGCGAGCTTGCTTCTGGAGAATCTGCGGCACTGACGATTTCTTTCGGTGGAGAGTTGACGGATCTGAATGCGTTTGAAAATTCAGTGGTAGTGAAAGTCGATGGTGAAGTCGTTCCTCCACCTGAGTTCTCGCTCGATATTTTGGCTCCTGCACAAAACTCAGTGGTTTATACTGGCACAAATGTAGACATCATCACGGATATTGCGGGTGAAGGTGCAACCAAACTAGAGTTCTGGGTAAACAACATCAAATTGGGAGAGCAACCTGTTGTAGAAGGCACGACAGAGTATCAACAGGCTTGGCTCCCTGACACTATTGGCGCAGCATCGATTGCGGTCATGGCATTCGATGAGAGTGGAAAGAAACTGACAGAACAAACGGTTCAAGTAACGGTTGAATCGGAATCTACCGCACCAAATCCACCTGTGATTGAGTTTATCTCACCAGACGCTGGCTCTTCTCACCAAAAAGGTGACACCATTACAATCTCGGCCAATGTCTCTGATGCAGATGATGATTTAACAACCGTCAAATTCTTCGCCAACGATGCTGAAGTATGTCAGTTAGACGCGAAAGCAACTCAAGATTTCTCATGTGATTGGACGGCACACACTGCGGGGTCAACAACGCTTCGCGCTGAAGCTCAGGATGACGAGCAGCATACTTCACGCAAGAGCCTAACCATTACGGTCACAGACACGGGCAAAAGTTGTGGCGATATTCCTCAGTACGAAGATGGTGTGCCATACAAAGTAGGCGATGAAGTCACGAATATTGGCAATATTTACTCATGTACCGTCGCGGGTTGGTGTGGTAATCCGGTTTGGACACCGGGCACCGGCCACCCTGATTATCCTGATGCGTGGAAAGACGCATGGAATGAAGTAGGGCAATGTGATCCGAACCCTGTGCCAGTTGTTAAGGTTCAGTCCCCTCAAGATGGACAAAAAATCGCACCAAACCAAGCATTCGATGTGGTAGTTGATGCAACGGATGATACCGAAGTTGCTCGCGTTGACGTTCAGTTGAATGGACAAGTGGTAGCAACCTCAGGCACACCTTCACAGGGCGATACTTATACCATCACGGTTCCTGCTCAAGTTGAAGGTCAATACACATTGACGGTTATTGCATACGATGATCAAGGTGCGAGTGCAGAAGCTGCGCCAATTTCTTTGGCTATCACTGACAAGGACTTGGTGGTTTCGCTTTCATCTCCTGTCGATGGTTCTAGCTACTTCGAAGGTCGTGCGATTTCTATCAAAGCGGATGCAAAGAGCTACGAAGGTGATATTACTTCTGTAAGCTTTATCGCCAATGGTAACGAACTGTTCAAAGACACCGAAACGCCATACGAATATGAATGGCTAGGTGCGCAGAAGGGGGCTTATGCGATCACGGCAAAAGCGGTAAACACAGCAAGCCAAGAGCAAACCTCAGCGACATCTAACATTACAGTTAAAGAAAGCACGGGCGGTGGCGGTTTAGTTGATAACCCAGATCGTTCTATCAGTTACCTAACATCTTGGGGTCTAAATGACTACGAGCAGTTGTTCAACTCAGAAGGAGACGGTTACCTATTGTCATTTGGTAAGTGGGATTCAAGCGGTAATATCACGATCTCTGACGGCATGCTCACACCGCCGGATTACAACCCAGATTGGATGCCAACGCAGTACCTCGCTTGGTCAACTCTTAAGCATGACAATGAAAACGTCACGATGATGGTAGCGTTCGGGGGGCAAACTTACGAAAGTATTTGGTCGGCGATCAGCACCCCACAAAGCCGTGAAGCGGTCGCGACTGGATTGGTTGAATTGGTCCACACGCCATTCCCTGTGTACAAGAAGAACCTGAAACCTGAAGAGATGGAAGGTGAGTGTCTTGCATCAAAACCAGATGGCAGCTGTGATTACAGCAAGTATCAGTTAGCTGGTTATGTGCATATTGATGGGTTGGATTTCGACTTCGAAAAAGCCGCTCGAATCACAGACAAAGAGAACCAAGACTTAACGGCATTGATCAAACTGATCCGTGAGAAAGTCGGCAACACCAAAGTGCTGTCCCTGACCACTTATCACGTAGGTGCCGACCCTGTCGAGTGTATGAATGCAAACGTATTCGAAAATTGTTCTTATGTTGAGCCATCTGGTCGTTCATCGCATCATGGTGAAGTCATAGATCTACTCAAAGCGACTAAAAATGACTTTGATTTCTTCAACGTCATGACATACGACGCTGGTCGAAACTTCCTATACGATGTCGCGATGGCGAACTATGCTGAATATATTGGAGACAAGTCGAAGATTGTTTTAGGTAACACGATCAACAGTCAGTGGGCACCAGGTGGTAACTTTGTTGAAACGCGTCAGAACAACCTAGACCGTGCTAAATGGCAGAAAGATAACGGTTATGGTGGTTTCTTCATGTGGACGTTGGGTTCAAACAACCAAGGTTTGAGTATGGCAGAACAAGTTGACTACTTTAACGACATGATCAATGTAAGTAAGTAGTACCTACCTCATCTTGTAATCTACTTGAACGACGGAAGGCTCAATGCCTTCCGTTATTTCTTCAATCTTCATCATGGGAAAGCCTTCTCTCGTCGTATTCCCATGTAAATCTCAAACTAATTCAGTGGTGACAATATGTCGAGATTAGATTCTGGTCAGCACCAGAAAGCGATTCCGTGCGTCCAAAATACCCCCACTCAACACTACGATGCGTTCAGTAAATGGCTACATTGGGCTATGGCGGTGATTATCATTTATGCAACGCTTGCAGGCTACGGCATGTTATTCGTTATGGATATGCCGCAGGTGTTCCATGTTCTATCTACGCTCAATATGTCGTTTGCAACCATCGCCTCCGTGTTATTGATTGTACGTTGGGGGTGGTCATTCTTTCGTAAAGCCCCAGAGTTACCAAAATCGGTTTCTCATACCCAGAAAAGCATCGCTAAACTCACGCATGGCGCTATCTATTTGGTGATGTTTGTAGTGTTTGTTAGTGGTTTTCTGATGCTTAAACATGAGTATCCATTCTTTTGGCTGTTTACCATTCCAAACCCAATTTCTAATGCCGAAGTGAATGCGTTCTTTTTTATGGTTCATCGTTTTGGCTGTGCCACACTCGCAAGCTTGGTGTTGCTACATGCGTTAGCAGCGTTGAAACATCATTTTGTGAATAAGAACGACGTATTGCGGAGTATGGCATTTAATGTGACTAAGCAAAGTCAGTCGTCGTAAGCCGCACAGTGCGGTTGGTTGAAGGCGTGTAGAAAGAAAAAAGGCTTGGTGAGCCTCCAAGCCTTTGTGTCCACTTAATCTAACTATTTTTTAAAGGTTAGATTCAAAGTGAGTGGAACTCGATCAGAAATCTTAATCCCGCCAACTGTTGCCGCGAGGTCAGTTAAGTTCTTACTAGGAATACCAAAGTCAGCAGCACCAATAATCACAGGCGCACTTGAGCTCACCATTACCGTATCGCCAGCGTTTAGGATAACAACTGGAAACTCAACGGATTTTGTCTTACCAAACAGCGTTACTTCAGCGGGTACTTTTACCTTGTGTGAGCCTTCACCCAGAGAAGCCCAATCAACTTTTCCTGTCACTTTTACTGGTGCGTGTTTCGCAGATTCAAAGAAGATTTCATTAAGACGGGTGTTACGAATAGGGATACCTGTCTCAATGCTATTTAGATCGATAGCAACATCAAATTTGCCATTGCTGTCTAACGTGCCGGAAAGAGTATTGATGGTCGCTGGCTCGACAACAAACTGGTTCTTGATGGTAGCAAAGCTTACTGAAGAAAAGTTTGAATCTAATGTGTAGTTGTCAGCAGCAAATGAAGCACTAGAAAACAGCGCCAGCGCAATGCTTAGGGTGGATAAAGTCTTTTTCATTATTATTAGCCTTATATACGTTGAACGGTTGTTCCCCTTGATACTAGTCCGGATTTATAAAAGTTAATAAGGAATTAAATCGATTAATTTTGGTGATTTTTTCGATGTGATTAACTGTGCATTAATGATGTTCGAATATCAATTTGAATGATTATGAGAGCGTATTATTTGTCAGAAACTTGCTAATTAGCAATGGCTTATTTAGGTGTTGGTAAATCTACACGGCTTACATGGTTATTCTATAAAAGTGTGATACTGATATAAAAACGGTTCATTTTATTAAAGTTGTTGCATTTGATGCGGATAACGTAACTGAATAGTTAAAACCAGTGTCGCGGGAGAATGGGTTGGCAAAGAGAGTAATGCCAAGTCATCGGCTTAATTAACCCCGTTGATAGAAATTAATCGCTTGCGTTGAGACAACCATAATGAAAAGAATAATCCTATTAGCCGTTTGTGCCATGTTTGGCATTGCTGTCATGGCGAGTATGGCGTCTACCTACTTTATCTCCAGTCAGAAAATCGATGACATCATCTTGCACAAATCTCAGGTTCAGGCTGAGTTCTTAGCTGAGAATGCGGGTTATATTCTAGAGAACTCACAACAGCCATTAGAAGATCTACAAACCCTTGTTGACGGTTTAAAGCAACGTTCAGATGTTAGCTATGCGATTGTAATCGATAGCAATGTTACGGCGGTTGCACACAGTGACAAGCAGAAGCTCAACAAAACATACGAAGACGATTACACGGTCGAAGGAGCAACCAAAGGTGTGCAGCAATACTCGAAGTGGTACGCGGATGTGCAGCAAGTGTGGGTGTTCGATATCATGGCTCCAATCTACGTGAATGGTCAACTCTACGGCACGTTCGATATCGGTATTCCAATTACGGAAGTGAGCCAAGCAACGAACGGTATTATTAGCTACCAACTTGGTTCAATGACCGTGATATTTGTACTCTGCGTGCTATTACTTTCACTTCTGCTAAGCCACTTAATGCAGCCGTTATCTGTATTGAAAAATGCACTACATGACATTTCCCAAGGGGAAGGCGATCTGACTGTTCGTTTGCCAACAAAAGGTAATGATGAAGTGGCTCAGATTTCATCAGCATTTAATGTCTTTGTCGAAAAGGTTCATGGCATTATTTCGCAAGTGGTGAGCACTGGTGTTGCATTGAATGGCTCTGCAACTGCCTTACGTGAGCAATCTCAACAGGCGTTGACTCGTGGGCAGGAGCAAAACGAGCAAACCATGCTGGTGGTGACGTCAATGAATGAAATGATTGCGACGGTAAATGAAATTGCATCGAATGCAGCAGGTGCAGCGAGTGCGGCAAGTACTGCAACGGATGAAACGCAAGAAGGCTACAAGACGCTGCAAAAGACCACTACGGCAATCACAAACCTTGAAACCGAGATGAACAGCACGTCCAGCATCATCGTAAGTTTGGCAGATAATACTCAATCGATCGGTTCAATCCTTGAGGTGATTCGAGGTATCTCAGAACAGACGAACTTATTGGCACTTAATGCTGCAATTGAGGCCGCTCGTGCAGGGGATGCAGGCCGTGGTTTTGCGGTGGTAGCTGACGAAGTGCGTAATCTTGCGACGAAAACCGCGCAGTCAACCGATGAGATTGACCTGATGATCAAACGCTTGCAAGACGAAGCGCAAAATGCCGTGAACTCGATGGGGAACAGTAAAGCTCTGATCGAAGAAGGAACTACGGAGACGGAGCTAGCTCGACAAGCACTAGAAGCGATTTCTAAACAGGTAATGACCATACTGGATATTAATACTCAGGTTGCAACGGCAACAGAACAACAATCGACGGTAGCCAACGAGATCAACATGAACATGGATACGGTGAGCAATTCAGTGAAGCTCGGTCTAAATGCAAGTGAGCAATTAGAGCAATCGAGTCAACAACTGGCTGAGCTCTCGCAAACGCTTGATCATTACGTCGGCTCGTTCAGGATCTAACCCACAACAAGCATGCAAAAGGCGACCATCGAGTCGCCTTTTTGTTTGCCCATATGTATCCAAAGTGTGGTTATGGGGTGATGTTACTATAGGTCACTGCTTGAATTTCGCCTTGCGCCGTTCGTTCGACGTTATCCACTTTGCCTTGGAAATAATAAGGCGTGAAATCGGATTGCACTTTGCTCGCATTTGCATAATACAAAGTTACTGGTTGATGGTTTAGTGCGCCAGACGTTAAGGTGCCAATCAATGCGTGCTCGAATTGATGATAACCATTGCCCCAATGAAACGCTTTGGTTGACTTTGGATCGAGACCGACGCCCCCATATTGATGATCAACCCATGCATCCATAAAAGTACGTGTGGTGTATGGCAGTACATTTCCCACCTTGCTATCTAAAATGGCAAGTGTCATTGCTGATTGGTCAAGCTCTGCCCATTCCCAAGAAGAGCTGCCGTTAGAATAAGGGCGGCTTTGCCAAGCAGGGATGGATTGATTCGCCCATTCGCTCTGCAGTTCGGGAGAAAAAAAAGCGCTAACTGGTTCAAACTGTTGTTGATATTGTGCTCGCTCTAATGTCGTTCGCATGCCTTGTTTCGCAAATTGTTTCCAATCGGCATTGTTTATTTGTTCTGCGACAAGGTAAGTCATCCAATACGCTTTAATGGTGTGACCGAAATCGTTATGTTTGGCGTTTGGCTGCATGACGGCTTTATGATGAATGGCACCGTAGAAGCGTTGCTCTTTATCTGAGTGATAATGTTGAACTAATGTATTTGTTAACCAGGTCAGGTCACTGAGCCACTTCGTTCGATGTGGCTCAGGCAATAGGGGAGCGACCAAAAGCATATAGCCGTTAATTTGGTCTAATTGTGCAACCAACTCATGCTGTTTTGCACTTTGCTCATCTCCATCTTGTAAAACCCAAGCAAGTCCTACTTCATCGTTTAGTCTGTAGTTATCGAAGATAAATTTTTGCTGATCAATAAGTACTTTTTCTACCAGAGGATCGCCCGTTAGGTAGTAATACATTGCAAGTCCAACGAGTGCGTAAGCTTGGTCTTGCGAAGTTCTCTGTGTCCACTTTAAACCAGCTTGTTTGTTTTGCGTGAACGAAATAAAGCCGCCACGCTCTTTGTCTTGCAATTCATTGATTAGGTAATAAGCCCCTTGTTTCGCTAGTTCAAGGGCTTGCGTGTCTCCAGTTAGGTGGAAAAGCACCCCATAGGCGTAGGTTTGGCGCGACTTCATCCGCGTATATTCACGACCAAAATAAGGAGTAATCCAACCTCGATCTAACTCAGGACAAACATTGGCTGTATTCAGTTTGCGACCATCGTTGCAGCGGAAAGTGGGGAAGTTTCCAACAGGTTCTCCGTAAGCTTTCTCATCCATCCAGTAAGGGGCTAAGCCTGTTGTGATGTGGTTTAGCCATGTCTGTGTAGATGGAAAGGTCGTTGATGCCGCATTATTTGCAATCGCGTCTTGGGAAACAGTTTCGTTTGAAGCTGAGTTTTCAATTGTCGCCGCCAGTGACACCGAACTGGTGGCGAGAGAGAACGCTATTATTAACGACTTTGTCGAAAAAGACATAAAGCAAGTCCTTGAAAGAAAAGAAAGAGTATATCGGTTGGTGACCTCTACAAACCGTTGAATCTCTCCGGTTTTCCATTCCCTCTGCTGACAAGCTTGTCAGTCTTTTTTGATGGAGCGAGCGGGGTTACCAGCAACGCGGTCTCTCGGAGCCACATCTTTCGTTACGACAGATCCAGCACCAATGACAGCTTCTTCTCCAATCGTCACGCCCGGCATAATGATCGCACCACCACCAATCCATACTTTATCTTTTATGGTTACAGGTTTTGCAGTTTCATCACCAGCAAGGCGTTGCTCTGTCTCTAAAGCATGCGCAGCGGTGTAGATTTGAACTCGCGGACCAATCATCACGTTCGCGCCAATAGTTACCTGTCCGTTGTCTATGATGATGGCATCCCAATTAATGTAAGTATGCGAGCCCACTGAAAGGTTGCATCCATACGTCAATTGCAACGGGGCTTGGATACAAGCACCATCACCAAGATTGACGCCTATTTCAACGAGAAGTGCATGACGCTTTGCTGCATTGGGTTCATGGTTGAAGTTGAAAATGAGCTCACATGTGCGCTCCCGCATGAGCTGAAGTTCTTCGTCCAGACAGTTATAAACCTTTCCTGAACGCATAAGTTCGAGTGCTGACATCTTTTTGCCCTTACTGCTTAAATAGTGCAACAAAGTGAGCAATATAAAGCGCGCGTTATACAAGTGGAAATAGAGAACCGCAAAATCAGAATATGGTCACTTAATAACGCTTCTTAACATCGACTTCATAAACAACTCACCATTAAACCGTTGAACGTACGGGAGGTTGTACTAGGTTTTATATGTGAGCTTTGCGTTGCAGAGTGGGGCTCTAAAACATCCACTTGTGTAATGCGCGGACAATGACTGTGCTTGGAAAAATTGACACGTTATCCATCATCAGATGATGGGAATATGACGTGAAACCAAAGGGATAAACAGTGAATAATTCAAATGAAAATCTTGAGAAAATACTGGCGAAAGCGTTCACCACATCTTTGATACGATTCTCAATCACGACGCTTATCGTTATTGTGTGCTGGTGGGCATTCTTACCTTTTTTACCTATTTTGCTCTGGGCGTTAGTCCTTGCTATTGCGCTTTATCCAGTCAAACTTGTTATTGAAAGAAAACTCGGATTAAGCTCCGCGCGCTCGGCAACATTGATCGCGATTATTGGTGTGCTGATTCTCGGCACGCCAACAGCAATGGTGGGCAACTCTTTTGCTTCTAAAACCTTAGGTGCGTTTGAGTCTTACCGAGATGGCACTTTGGTAATCACCAAGCCAGCAGACAGTGTGAAAACCTGGCCGTTGGTCGGTGAAAAAGTTCATGCGGTTTGGTATGAAGCAGCGGACGATCTACCAACTTTTATTGAAAAGCGTCAGCCACAAATTAAAGGGTTCTTTAGTTGGTTTGTTGACAGTGCGACAGGTGCGGCGAAAAGTGTGTTTATGCTGATTGGTGCGATTATTATTGCGGGGATCATGCTTGCTTGGGCACAACCTGCGGCTAGGTCGATACGTAAGATCTTCATTAGTTTTACCGATGAAGTAAGAGGTCCGGATTTGCACCAACTTACCACTGCAACTATCAGGCAAGTCGCCGTGGGCATCATTGGTATTGCTTTCTTAACAGCAATGGCATTTGGCGGTGTCGTTGCATTATCCGGCGTACCTGCCGCAGCCTTGTTTACACTTATCGCACTAGTCTTCGCTATCGTTCAACTTCCGGTCACTATTATTGCTTTAGTCGCCGTTGGTTTGTTGTGGGCGGGGGACAGCGGAACGGTTCATAACGTGATCTTTACCATCTTACTGATCGCCGCTAGCTTGATTGATAACTTCTTAAAACCATTGATTCTCGGGCGAGGGTTAGAAGTCCCGATGCCTATTGTCCTTATTGGTGCCGTTGGCGGCATGATGTCTGGCGGTATACTGGGTATGTTTATTGGCGCTGCATTCTTAGCTGCTGGTTATCAGGTGTTTATGAAGTGGGTCGATACGGAAACTCAGGACGTTGTTGATGTCGTAGAGAGTGAAGAGTTTCAGGAAGAGAAAACAGAAGCTAAAGAGTCCAAGGATTAAGTTAGTTATGAATAGGCAGTTAGACCGTGGGATCGCACAAGCCCATGTGAAGTGCGCTTGTTGATAATCATTCGAGCAACTAGAAGGTCGCTGTTCTAGTTGCTTGTGAATGCAAATAATCAGCGCTAGAAACTTAACGACTAGTCGTAAGCGAACAAACAACCTTTTAGTTTTCGTAAATACTGTTTCAATTTATAAATCATTGTTTGATGTTTTTCAGAGGCGTAACGTTAATTGCGTTGCTCAAGTAAATTGCAACGTTATGTTTTTATTGGAAAAAGGAAATGGATATGGCTTACGAAGGCTACAAAACATTTACTGCAAAACAAGAAGAAGCCGTTCTTTATGTTACGTTTGATTTTGGAACGGTAAACGTACAAGGGCAGGAAATGTTGACGGATTTGAACGGTTTAGCGCTACGTCTGGAACGTGACCGCAACGTGAAAGTGGTTGTATTCCAATCTGCTAACCCAGAAATTTGGGTTTGTCATTACGACACCGAATTGCTGAAAGAAATGTCGACAGAAGCAGTTTCTCGTGAAGAAGCGAAATTGCTTGACCTTCAATCAGTGTTAGAAAGGATCAGCAAGCTACCACAAGCAACGATTGCTAAGTTGGAGGGATTTGCCCGTGGTGGTGGTCATGAATTTGCATTGGCATGTGATATGCGCTTTGCCGCACGCGGTAAATACAAATTTATGCAGATGGAAGTTGGCATGGGCATCTTACCGTGCGGTGGTGGCGCATCTCGGATGGCACGCCAGGTTGGTTTAGGACGTGCTCTAGAAATCATCTTGAGTGCTCGCGACTTCGATGCGGACGAAGCAGAAGCGTACGGCACCATAAACAAAGCGTTGGAGCCTGATGAGATTGGTCCTTATGTTGATGAGTTAGCGCAGCGAATTTCTAAGTTCCCAGCTGAATCTATTAATGCATGTAAGCAAATGGTGTACGAGTCAATCGATAAGCCAATCGATGAAGCGTTGAAAGCCGAAGCTTACTGGCTTTACCAAGCAACCAGTAAAACGCCAGCGGTTAAGCGCTTCCAAATTGCCGATGACCAAGGTTTAGAGCACGATATCGAAAACCAAAGAAACTGGGAAGAACTGGTTATGAAGGTGCAAGACATTAACTGATCATTCATAGCTTGATTGTCGATATAAGATTAAAGGCGAGTTTTTTGGCTCGCCTTCAATTGACGAGTAAATTTGGCTCTGCTTGCTGTCGCTCATGTAAACCAGACGATTATCAGTGACAATTCTAGAAAATGGCTAGATTTGTTTGAAAATTCATCAGTTTAGGCATTAAGTTTTTGCCGTGTCGGTCAATATTTTTAATTAATAGAATCGATTGTGTCGATCAATCAAATCGATCGATAGAAATTTACTGTTGATTGATAAAAATATTTATCCGTAACGACACCTTTTGATCATCGAACAGTATACAATTATGCGTATAATCGCCGCTTCTTAAATGCATCAAGTTCAAATCTTGATCAGAATTGCAGTGAATGAAAGCTAAACGGATTTTAGTTGTTGAATTAGGGATAGGGAGAGTGGGTTAATCTAGGACAGTTGTAATGAGTTGGGGCATCAAAGTAGTATTTTTAATTTCGGTATTATTGCTAACGGAATTACTCGCCACAAAACTAACCGCCATCAATAACGAAAAAGAATCTGAACAAGTTATCAGTGCTATCAATAAAGAGATGAAAGTCATCTTTAATGACGCATTGATTACGGCTGAAGTATTGAAAGAAGTTGTGGTGCTTTCTAAGAACCATGACATGTCATCAGCAGAGTTTAATAAACTTAGTCGTAAGCTTTTATCCACTTATACCAATGTGGATGCCTTGTTATACCTTCCAAAAGGGGTCGTGCAATATGCTTATCCCTACGACGAGCATAAAGCGGCAGTTGGTCACAACGTTCTTGAAGACCAAACACGAAAACTTGGGGCAAACCAGTCTGTAAACTGCAAGAAAAACACGATTATAGGTCCCGTCACCTTAGTTCAAAATGGTAAGCAAGCATTCATCCTCAGAAAAGGTATCTCAGACGATGCGAATTTCATTGGTTTTTCTTCTTCCGTTATCTATTTAGAATCAATCGTTAGCAAACTAGAGCAAGTATTAAACCAAAACCACGTGAATCGTTACTCTGTTGTTGGCTATGATCCTGATAACAGCAACTATTATGACAAAGTGATCAGCTCTAAAGGTGAGATTGATTGTGACATTCATACTGGCGTCGTGACGATTTTTAACACCAATTGGCAAATCTCAATATCGCCAGAGGACAGTGGCTTGATCCCACGAGTGGTTATTTTTGCCACTTTGTTGACGCTACTAATATTGGTGACAACACCGGTGAGGTACTTCAACAAGTTTCGTCATTCAGAAATGCAGCGAGATAGCCTGCAAAATGAAGCGCATACCGATTACTTAACTGGACTCCTAAACCGTCGTGGTCTTGAGACTAAGTTTGAGGTGTTAAGAAAAGAGAATACGGCAGGCTCAATTGCTGTGTTTGATATCGATTTTTTTAAGAGCATTAATGATACTTATGGTCATGAGGTGGGGGACATCGTATTAGCTCAGTTCTCTAAGCTATGCGAAGCAAACACGAGCCATGATTTCACTCTTTCTCGCACCGGTGGTGAGGAATTTATGTTGTTGATGCCAAACACTAACGCTCGACAAGCATACCTATACTGCGAGCGAGTAAGAAAAACAGTGGCGAATACGCCCGTGTTTATCAATGATATGTACATTGATATCACGGTAAGTATTGGGGTCGCCTATTTTGACGGCACAGACTCTCTAAAAGACGCATTAAGAGAAGCGGACCGAGCGTTATACAAAGCGAAAAACTCAGGGCGAAATCAAGTGTGTTGGACTCGTTAAGAATGAAGTCTCAAATAGTATGCCTATAGCTTTACTTGATGTCTGAGAAGACTCACAGATATTAGGTTATCAGCTTGTAAACAAAGCCTTGTTTTTGTTTAACTTTAAGAGCGGATCGAAGTGAATTGAAGGTGCAATACAATGCTATGGATAGTGACCAAGTACTTAACCACGGCGGCAATCGTCGTATTAATTTCTGAAGTGGCGAAAAGAAGTGACAAACTTGGTGCCTTGGTAGCTGCCTTACCAACAGTGACTATTTTGGCGTTGGTATGGATGTATATTGAAGGTCAAGGCACAGAAAAACTGTCCAACCACGCTTTCTACACGTTTTGGTTTGTCGTGCCGACGTTGCCAATGTTTTTACTCTTCCCGTATTTGCTAACCAAATACTCCTTTTGGCTGACGCTATTAATCAGCTGCGTAGTATCGGTAGCTTGTTTTGCTTTGACAAACTTAGTAGCAAAGCAATTCGGAATCAATTTGCTGTGACAAGGTTTTTCTGGCTCCCAACCTGACATACCAGCGTTTACCTTAATAGATTCGCTATCTGCTGTGGTAAAGCGTGAAACAAATGCAACGCTTACTGATAACAACACAAGCGCATCGCACTTCAATCATCGACTTCAACAATGACCCGAAACATACGGTATTTATTGGCTCCGTTGTTAGCGGTTAGGTCGCAGGATTACTTATATTAGGTTGAACGCCACAGAATAGGGTCGTTGAGAAAAATGAACAACACTTGTCAAAATAAGAGTTTTAGTGTTTTACATCCTGGTGTTCGCTACCGAGTCAAAAAAGAATTTTATGATTATAACGGTGAGCGGTATCAAGTTGATGAGGAAATGGTGTTTATTGACCATAACTTCGTTCCTTATGAAAGTGGTTTATCACTCTTTTTCCGAACACATAACCGAGACCTTCAGATCATGCTTTGCAATCGGGAGGGCTTACAACAACACATCGTTCATAAGCTAGGTACTTATTTTGAACGACAGCAATAAATTTAGTTAAAGGTGAACTGGAAAACCAAAATGAGTTGTGAAGATTGTTCAGATGCCGCGAGAAAAATAAACAACCCTAAAGATTTGGCGAATGCAATGTGCTTTCTCAATGAAAGAACGGAGGCTAAAACGCTTAAATACTTGGGTTACGGCAGTTGGGGTGAGCCTTTTTCTCAGATGATAAATCGGAAAGGGTGGAATGATTTAATCTGTAACTACTTTGCCTGTCGAACCTGTGGTCAAGTATTCAATCTATATGCTGAAACCTACCACGGTTCGGGAGGAGCCATCGCCGCGATCGATTCGATTGCAGGAAAGTTGTTTATCGATGAATTTGTCACTTCTCAGATTGACGAGGATTGAAAGCATAAGATGCTGTTGTTTGTCCTTATCTTGCTCTTTACGGCTTTATCAGTGCATGGCTCGGTGGTAGGGACTTGTACGCAGGGAGACGATAGCCGTTTTTTCAGCTCTGGTAGTTATACCCAAGTAACCTCGAGATGCTAGGTTCAGCGAGAATGACTTGGTTTGTAGACGCGGCGGCGATTTAAAGGTTTAGTGGGTCTAAATCAAGAATCGGCAACAAAGTATACAAGCCAAGGTCCTTACATTTGCAAAGAGTGCCCTTTGGGAGCATGTCTTTGACTCGCTTTTTTAGTCAAACAAATGGCTGCGTCAAACAACTTCATCCTTTTGCTCTTGTAACCAGCGACGTGGTGACATTCCTGAGACATTTTGAAAAGCGCGGGAGAAGCCAGAATAGCTACTGTAGCCGACTTCATCAGAGACCCAATTCAACGGCTTATTTTGCAATAACATCGATTGCGCGACCGATACTCGCCACTTTTGTACATAATCCCCCGGAGTTTCACCAACCACTTGTTTAAAGGTCTCGATAAATTGAGTCCGAGACATCGCAGCGATGGACGCCATTTCATTGATATGAAAGTGACGAGGTGGTAATTGATGCACTTCAGTAATGACATTGGCAAGGCGAGGGTGGGAAAGGGCGGCAAATAGACCGTGCTCGATTTTCTGCTCTTGAATTAAGTGACGGAAGATCAAAGCCATCAGAGTGTCGCTTAGCTTGTCCATCAAAAACTCCTGTCCTACTGAGTTCTTGCTGGCTTCTTGAGACAACATATCTAATACCGGTGTTAAGTTTGGCGCAGCTTCAAAGGGGATGACTATCACGTCTGGTAATACGGACAACAAAGGATTTATCTGACCACCTCTATAATCCACGTTTGCACACACCAATTTACTGTCTTCACCTCCTTCCAATCGATGAGGGGTATTATTCGGCAGATAAATAACGCAAGGTTGTGTGAGCCGTTTTGGATTTTCTCCTGCAGGCGTCAAGATTAAATCACCCGCATTAAGTACATGAAGGTGGCCTCTGTTGTGGTGATCTGATTGAAATGAAGAAATGCCACACAAATGCCCGGAATAGAAAACACCAGTCCTTATTGAGAAGTGTTCCATCAGCTGTGATAACAAGTCCATTTTACCTCCGAACGATTTGCGTATTTTTTTGGTCATTAGTCCCTCTTTAGACCGGGAGAGTCCGCTAATTTATTCACACAAGGTAAACAAACAGACAAGGAGCTTACTATGTCACGCATTAAATCAACTGGTCGAAAACTCACTTTAATGACCGCTTTACTCGGAACCAGTTTTTCATTAATGGCTGCGGATGTAGGCATGAGCGTTGATGCTAATGATCTTGCGATCAAGGGATATGACCCAGTTGCGTACTTTACAGATAATGGCGCAGTGCAAGGCAAGCCTGAATATTCAGCCACTTACAACAATGCTATCTACCACTTTGCTAATGCGGCAAACCGTGATCAATTCAAAACGGATCCAAAAGCTTACGCACCACAATACGGTGGTTACTGTGCATTTGGTGTAGCGATGGGTAAAAAGTTCGAAACTGACCCTCAAGCGTGGAAAATTGAAGACGGCAAACTATATCTGAATCTTGATAAATCGGTGCAAAAGCGCTGGTTGGAAGATACACAAGGCTTCATCCAAGATGCCAACTCTAATTGGACAACCATAAAAGTCGTTGACGCTGATAAGCTGTAACTGTCTTCGATAAATTCCTTTCCTACTGTCCGCCCAAGGCGAATCATTTGGTTCGCCTTTTTTCGATGGGCTATTAGAAGGGCGGAATACACAAAGTGAGATTAATAGGAGCGGTTTATGTTGCCCTTAACTCACTCGTTATTTATCGACATCGCCAATCACGCCTTCATGTGAAAGATCGCCAGAAAGTTCTGCTTGAACTTCGGCTAGACTTTCCTCTTCCGCCGCAACAATCTTACCTGTGAGAGCATCAACCTCGACTTCGTACGCTTTATCTCCACGCTTAATAAACACATCCCACTGGGTATCAGGTTCATCGTGACGAATGCCTAGCACCTCAACATCTAACGCCCCTAGCGCTGCTTTAATGGCATCTTCTTGACTGATGATTTCTGCATCGGCGGCAGCATAACTTGGCAGACTTAACACACCAAAAGCGGTTAGGGCGATACATAATATGAGTTTTTTCATTGAGTTCTCCTTAAGCGCTAATTTCATCTGAGAGAGGTCTTTTATTGTCGTCTCCATAGTGTAGGTGACGGTGTAAAAGAAATGTGAATACGGCATTGAACAAGCTCGTCCCGATAGAATAGTCGTACTGCGTCTATCGCTGCGTTAACGAACTTTAGCGTTCAACCCATCCCTGTTGGTCTGGAGGGTTCGAGCTATACAAGTTTTTCACACTTCTATTGATAGCTTAGTGACGATTAAAGTCATGATTGGATTGAACTCGTTGTATGAATAGAAATTTGATGCTCAATTTTGGTGTTGTACTCATTACGTTACTTGTCCCTTATGCTGTGTTGCAAATTGGAACTCCAACTCTTGAATGGTCCCTATTTTGGCAGGCGCGCACTTATTTGGTTAACTACAGTGGCATTGTGTCAATGTTGTTTATGTCGTTGTGCGTGATTTTATCTGTTAAACATTGGCCTTTAGAGCGCTGGTTAGGAGGGTTAGATAAACAATATCGATTGCATAAGTACCTTGGTATTTCTGCCGTGTTTTCGGCGTTGTTTCATTGGGGCGCATTTTTAAGTGATGATTTCGCTATGGATTTTGGTTTTGTCGAACCAAAGGATGAGACTTTCCCGTTTTGGAAACTAATAGATGCAATGGGCGACCCTGCTCAGCTTATTGGTGAGTATGGTTTTTACCTTTCCGCTGCGTTTGTTCTGATCGCATGGATTAAAAAGTTTAAGCACAACGTCTTCCAACTCACCCACAAAGTGCTTCCGTATTTATACTTATTTTTAGTTTTACACATGGTGATGTTTTTTGAGGCGAGTCTATGGCTAACCCCTTCTGGAGCCATTCTCTTATGTGTGAGTGGGTTAGCAACGGTAGGGTGCTTCATGACCATCTTTAATTTGAATGGTAAGAAGAAATGCCATGATGCCAAAGTACAAAGTATCAAGCCGATCAGTAATGGCATTGAAGTCATGCTCAAAGTTGATTCAGCGGAGTTTGTTTATCAACCAGGTCAATTTGCCTTTGTCGATTTTGGTGATAACGAGCGCCCACACCCTTTTAGTTTAGCTTCCGCTTACCATCAAAATGGTGAAGTAAGGCTCATGATCAAAGCGAATGGCGATTACACCTCTGCGTTGAAAGGTTCATTAAAGGTTGGACAAGCTGCGCGTATTGAAGGACCGTATGGACGGTTCAATTTTCAAGATAATGCAGAACGACAAGTTTGGTTTGCCGCAGGCATTGGTATTGCGCCATTTTTAACTGCGATAGAGACAGTTGGTGCAAGCAAAACGGTGTACTTGTTTTACAGCTATCGAGAAGAAGATAAGCCACTTTTGGACGAGCTAAAACAAAGAGCAAAGAAGGCTGGTGTTACGCTATATACGAAGAACACAAGTGTACAAGGTCGATTCAGAAATGCAGAAGTCACAGAGTGTGTAGAAGGTACTAGACATTGCAGTGTGTGGTACTGCGGACCATCAGAATTAGGCAAGACACTTGAGAAAGCATTTGTAAGGTTAGGTTTACCGGCGAAGTCATTTCATCGAGAGTTGTTTGAATTGAGGTAGTTAGAAATCGCTATCTGTTTACACAAAGGCGAACCGTTTGGTTCGCCTTATTTGGTATCTTTAGATGGGGTTGAATCGCCAATATCTGCGGTTAGAAAATGGTCTGCTTCTTATCTTTAAAGTAGAAAAATACGCTGATGGCGATAAACAAGAACGTAAAGTAATAAAAGAATGAAGATAGCGAAGCGATGAAATCGATGTGCTGTGCGATCTGTTCTTGCGTATAGTTTTGCGAGATCAACTTGTAGTAATAGGCATAAAGAATACCAATTGAGCCGTAGCCTAGGTTAAACATTAAACCTTTAAAGCTAAGTACCGTCGCTCGGTTGTGAGATTCCGTTTTCTTGTTGAGATGATAACTAATGAAAATGTTCATCGTCATAATGATGAAGATAAGGATCAACGCCGGAATGACGCCGTAAATAGACCATCCAAGGCTAATCCAATAATACGTCGCCATACTCGCAAACCCCATTATTGCAATGAACGTTTTCGGAGCCATGCTTTCTGCTAAACGACGACTTTGTTCTGCCAACAGAATCTGCAACACACTGATGCCTGCACCAATAAAACCAAAGTAAATAATCGGAATATCAATGGCACGGTAGTACTGGCTATTCATGGTTAAAAACATACGTGATGTATGCTCAAACAAGCTGTAGTAGAGAAGAATGAACAATACATAAGGCGTCGACAATACCCATTTTGCCGTGTTGAGGGTCAGCTTCATACTCTCCATCGTGGACGCTAACTTACTGCTGTTGCTCGGGATGACTTTTTTCGCTTCTCTCATGCTGAATGCCGAGTAGATAGCAATCATTGCTACAAACAAGGTCGCATAGACGGGGATTCTCATGATGTCTTGTGTAGACTCTGGCTCTGCGAATCCTAAGAAATGATAAACGCTTGCCATAAAGTTGACGTCGTACATGGCTGCACCCAAAAGGGTGACGACTATACCGATACTCGAAGACAGTCGAAGTTGGATTTGCAGCACTCGTGGCCACAAATCTTCTTTGCCTTGCTCTTTTAGCGTGTCGTAAGCCAGCGCTTCATCTGCGCCGCTTGCCAGTGCCATAGCTAAGCCACTCAACACTCGGTTAATCAAAAATACAATGAAAACAAAAGTGGGATTTCCTGTAGGGACAAAGGCGATCATTGCAATTTCGATGAACATCACTATCGAAGATAGCACCACTAGTCGTTTGCGTCCTAATGTGTCGGCAAATGCACCGGAAGGGACTTCAGCTAGCACGATGGTTGCAGCCCAAACCACGTTGAGCATCGCAAATTGAGACAGTGTTAAGCCGTAATCTAAATAGAGTAGAGTGAACACTGGATAGTAGAATCGCGCAAAGTAGCTGCTTCGGAACATTAAGAAGCAGCGGACATTACGGATTTGCAGAATTTGTTTTAGCGTCATGAAATATCAGCACTTTGAATAATATAAGTTTATGTATAAACCTTTTTTAGTTCTGTGGTAAAGGTCTGTACTGGGAAATCATGATATCTCGTGGCGCATAGTCGCTATTCTTTGCTATCGGCTCAATGCCTCACCAAGCGGTCTGAAATAAGCTTGCAGTGCCTGGTGAATGACTTGGCGATGAGCAATGTCTGGATAGACGATAATGGCGTCCGCCTTAGTTGTGCCGGAAACCAAATAAGAGTTTTCGATGCCCGAGCAAGATTCTACGACGGCTTCAAATGCTCTTGCCATCATCTCCGTAGGTTGAGAAAAGTAACTAGCGCCCATTGCTTTATCCGCTTTAACGCTTCGAGTCACGTAATCGTGCTTATCTTGTCCGTCGGCACTGAGCAAAGTTGTATCGAAAATCTTAAGCAGTCGCTCGTTTAATGGGTGAGGGAAATGCTCTGCGTTATGCAGCCAGCAATCACTGGCAAATATCGTCTTACGTTGTGGACCTGATCTATCACCAATATCAAACGCTTTTTCTGCGATGTAATGGTCGAACGCATGCCAGAACTCATGAGCAAGTGCACCAGCACCTGCATTCTTAGCTAAAGCAAGTTCGCGTTGATTCGGTGCATAATGCGCTTGAACACCTTTACTTCCACCTGTACCGAAGGCGAGGTTCAAATTGCCTCTTAGCCCTATGGCGGAAGGTGGCAACGCTAAGAGATAAGCTAAGTCAGCCAAAGAATCAAAGATCAAGTTTGCAGCGAGATCTTTTTCCTCCGTATTAACCCATTTGCCAATCCGGATACCACCAATGCCAAAGGTCTCTTTAATATCGATGAACGACACTTGCTCCCCATGACGATAGTCAGGACCTTTTCGCGTTTTGTATTTAAAGCTGGTTAATTGCAAGGCATTCCTCGGAATTGGCGTTGATTGAGTTTCCTCAAACTTATACTCAAAAGGTAAGGTGTCAGATTATAGCGTAATAGAGGCGGAAGTAACTGACTCCTTCTACACTAAAGGTAGTGCTCTTGTGCAAATAACTCAGAGATTCAATCACTTTGATGCGCTATGTCGTTCCTTTCTCGAGTTCACTAAATACGGATATTTTATGCAGCCAACCTTTCTGGTTTTTAGACAAAATAAAGAACATAGCCGATGGACCCGTTAACTCAAGGACTCGTTGGGGCATCTTTGTCTCAGTCGGCAAGTAAAAAACAGCATTTAGTGGCGGCAGGTGTGCTTGGAATGCTTGCGGGCATGGCGCCAGATTTAGACATTCTGATTCAGTCTTCGAGCGACCCGCTGTTGTTTCTTGAATACCACCGACAATTCACCCATTCATTGGTGTTCATTCCTATTGGTAGTTTGCTCTGTGCATTGGCTTTATACCCAATGCTCGGCAAAAGGTTTGGGTTATCGTTCAAACAAAGCTGGTGGTATTGCGCACTTGGTTACGCGACACATGGTTTACTGGATGCGTGCACCAGTTACGGCACTCAACTGTTCTGGCCGCTAACCAATGCTCGTTATTCGTGGAATACGGTTTCTGTTATCGATCCTCTCTTTACGCTTCCAATTTTAATTGGTGTTCTGTTTGCGTTCTGGAAACGTAACCCTTGGTACGGGCGAATCGCTTTAATTTGGGCACTCGCTTATCTCTCCTTCGGAGTGATTCAAAGAGAAAGAGCAGAAGAGGCTGGATGGAAGGTGGCTAAAGCAAGACAACATGTGCCGTTGCGATTAGAAGCTAAACCCACGTTCGCAAACATTCTGGTTTGGAAAGTCATCTACGAAGCTGATGGTAACTACTATGTGGACGCCATAAGAGTAGGGACGTACATAAAAATCTATACTGGTGAATCTGTGACTAAATTAGATGTCAGCAAAGATTTTCCTTGGTTAAGCCGTACATCACAGCAAGCCGCAGATATTGAGCGATTCCGATGGTTTTCTGATGGCTTTGTCGTACGAGATCCCAACAATGAACGGCGTATCATTGACGTACGTTACTCACTAGTGCCAAACCAGATAAATGCCTTGTGGAGCATTGAGCTTACGAAAGCTGCTAAGGAAAATGCTCATGTGGCATACACGACACATCGTGATATGTCTGCTGAATCAAGACGAGCATTTATCGATATGCTAAAAGGCGACGACTAGGCGCATTGAAAGTCTTTAACGAGCGTGGGCTTTTTGGAGAAGAAAAGTTTGCTAAACAAGGATTTGTATTCCCACCCAAGAGACAGCAACCTTTTCGCTAAATTTTGGTTTTCGATGATTGCAACTTCAACGCCTTGGTATTGATGTGGATTGCTTTTGATGTAGTTGATAAAAGCCGTTAGCACACCTTGACCTCGTACCGAAGGATCAAACTTGATCGACACTATTGAAAAACGTTGACTGCCGATAGAGCAACGAACAAAGCAATAACCTAGTGGGTGACGGATGGTTTCCGATAGCTCAGGAAAAGGGCGAGTAGCTAAGTCTTGAGACAGCTCGTCGTATTGATGACACAGATGGTGAAAAAGTTGTTTTGCCTCGTTGTTCATAGGTGAGCCTCCTGAGTGTTACGTTTGAAAGCTGTTGATTTCATAAATATTGTAAACACAGGAAGCCGTACTAAATGCGGTGAACTTTGATGGAGGCAAGTTCCTCTTTTTGAAAGTAATGGAATTTCAAATGAAAATTCGTGATCTCTATAAAGCCCTTACCCAAAGTTAAATGCGAGGTTGCACGGGTACATTCAAAGCTCCCAGTTCTCCAAAGTCATGAAGAACTACGATTTATGGTCAAATAAGGGACAGAATGTGTTCTTCGGGGGTTAAGGTTGGCAGCTAGAGAGTAATTGATTGGCATCACTTGGCGCTTCCTCAAATATGCAATATTAGCTTACCGACTTTCAGACCTCGGTGGTGTTGACGACGACAATCATGGCGCGCATTCTTTTAAGCTCACTCAGGGCTAAGGCTCTTATTTAGCAAACAACTCGATAACTGCGTTTGGTGCGTGGGACTCGACTTTGAAAGGTAGCGCGTATGAACAAGGTTATTATGTTGGTGATGGGGCTGCTTTTTGCCAGTAGGTTGTTTGCAAGCATTGTCCCTCACGCAACCCAACTCGAACACGATGCGCCCATTCTCCTTCGCTCTGCATTGATCGTTGGTGTGGCAGCGTTCGCTGTTTGGAAAGTGTTCCAGTATTTTAAGAAGAGCAAATCTACCGACTAAGGCGACGTGAACAAGATTCGTTGGACATCCAACAAAAGAAACACTGGCAATTGAAATCACAGCCCTTAGAATGCGCACTCTAAAAGTTATAACTGATATAGAGTGATTTTATGCTTCGTGATTACACGTTCGATTGTCTTGTGACTATGCCTCGCCATGAACTGGAAGAGTTCAGTGCTCGCATGATCAGTAAAATGGTGCCAGAAGATGTGATGAACGAGCTGTTTACCTTTGATCAAGAAGAAGTAGACAGCGAAGACCGTATGTTATCGGCGCGCCTAGATGCAATGTTACGTATGACTGCAATCGCGCTAAGCGAAATTCAGCAAGCATTTGATGAATCCGATAATGCGAAGCAGAACAGTGAGCGAATGACTCGGCTTGTGCTGTGGCATTTCTACGCGATTTCATTCCGTTTAGAAGAAGCTATCACACTTGAAACGCACTGCGCGCAAGTTGAAAAGCTATTAGAAAATACACCAAACGATGTTTTTGCATGGGTGAAAACGCTAACTGAGCTTCTTCACACCTACGCAGAAATCAACGCGAAAGAGAATCCACAAGACTAAATCAATTTGGATTAAGCATAAAACCGCAAAAAGTCTCCGGCATAGCTGGAGACTTTTCATATGCTCTTCTATTTCGTTTGCCTTTAATACGGCTAGTTGAAGTAAGTTAATGGTTACTTAAACACTTGGTAGCCATTGATATTATTACTCTACACAGCTCCAGCCCGTGGTATCAATTGAGTTAATCCAATCGGCAATTAACTGAACACCTTCATCGTGAACAACGTGTCTGCCTAGTTCTGGCATCATATTTCCGTTGTCGACATTGATGCGGTAGTGCAGCACAGAGTTTTCTGGATCACCCGGTACAATCACATACGGAGATGGACCTTTGTGGAAGGTGATACCACGAGCGCAAATACCCATTTCACTGATCCCTTCACGCCAGTATTCAAACTTGAATGGATTACTCGCCGCTTTACCTTCGGTGCGATGGCAGTGCGCACAGTTCACATCAAGGTACGCTTTGGCGTAATCCAGTAGCTCAGTATCCGTTAGATTACTTGCTCCCGCTTCGGTATCAAAGACAGGGGTCTTAGGTAAGTTCTCTGGTGTATCTGGTAAAGCTTCTGTAAATAGCCCCAGCGTTTCCCAATGTACAAGTTGGTTGACTGGCGAGCCATCAGAGACATCTTGAACACTGTTTAGGTTACGAGCTTTAGGACCAATAGGAGAGAAACCTTTTGGCTGTGTGTTACCAGTAGGATCGGAGACATCAGATTCTACTTTGTGACACAAGGTACACTCATTTCGGCTTGGTACTTCATAAGTGAAATTAAGCGTTTCGCCGTTATGTTCTACGCTGCGCTCAAAGGGTACCGATACGGCAGTCAGGTAAGCGTCGGTTTTGTCTTCATTCCATACGTAAGGCAAGGCAATCCAACCGCTGTCACGACGAATCAATAGGCGAGTCTCAATGAGCTCTTCGTTTTCACCACGAGCATTCTCAGTACTCGAAGGTAGCGCAAAGGTTTTAATCAACACGGTACCTACTGGGAAGTCGAACACCTCTTGCTCACGATAGCTTGCAGAGGCTTCGTTCGGCATCACAACAAAGCGGTATTTGCGTGCATAGTCAGTAAAGAGTTCAACGTTCATCTCATACAAAGTACCTTTCGCAGATGCCGCTAAATTGAGGTTTTGTGTTGGATCTTTCGCGTCTTCAAACAGGTTGTATTGCGACAAGCTCACACAGTTTTCACCGTATGTCGCGCTTTCACGTGTAATCGCATCCCAGTTAATACCCGCCACGTCGTCTAGGGTACAGCTTGCGTTGCCAATGATGCCATTTGGTGTATCTGGGTTATCAGGATCCGTCGCTCCGTCTTCGGTTTGATTGTAACCATACACAACGCCATTAATTGTGACGGTATTGATGTCTAATGGCGTCTTAGAATCACAACCAGCGGTAAGTAGCGTTGTTTGCTCTTTCTCGTATAAGAAATCTGCATTGGCTGGGTTTTCTGCATAACGACCAATTGCGGTTGGGTCCATGTTATCAACCAATACACCGACACTTGCGCCATTGTTCACTAAACAGTTGCTGTCTGCATCGGTAAACTCAGTAAGGTAATTCCAGTTGGTTGTTCCTGTCATACCGTTGAGCGCATCACGCAATGGTGCAAACATTTGTGAACGAATCAGTGACTCACCTGCGCCATCGTAAAACAGAGCAGGGAAGGCTTGATGATTTAACGTGTATGCCAAAATCATATCTTCAATGAGAGAACCATTTGGATTGGCGCCCGTGTTGGTAATGGTGTTGTCGTGGAAATACATGTTGGTCGGAACAGGGTTCCAGCCCTGCATAACGGCATTGCCTTCAGATGTCCCATTGAGTGGGCTGTAAGCGTTGGGATCGCCGTTCACCAACAAGTAACTCGTCATCGCAAGTGCCATCGAGTCGTGGTTAGTAATCGTGTTGTTGAAGAACTCACTATTACGTCCGGACAGAATGACGACGCCAGTACCAGGAGGGACGATGCCCACCACGCCACAGCCACCTAGTCCATTTTGACAGGTGGTATCAACGTAGTTCTCTAAGTTGTTATCACGAATGACGTTATCAAAGATGCGTACATCATCAATTAAGCGACCAATAGTGGTGGCGCCCGGTAGGTCAAACAGCAGCACACCGCCCGTGTTTCCTAGCGCTAAGTTGTTGTAGACATCCACATTCGAACTGTTTTCAATCTCGATACCTGCGATGTTCTTTTCCGCTACGTTGTCACGGATAACCGCACCGATGGTTTGACCCACATAGATACCTGCATCGGCACTGCCGTAACTCCATGTATCTTCAATCAAGACGTTTTGAGATTTTACTGGATAGATGCCGTAAGTACCGCGTAGGTTGCCATCTTCGTCACGTGCACGAGGCACTTCGAGCCAAACCGCCGCGACATCACGAATAATGATGCCTTCAACCCCGTCTGCTTTAAGACCGTTTTTAGAAGCTTCCGCAATTTGGAGATCGGATACGGTGATGTTCGAACCACCACTGATGGCAATACCATCTTTGCCATCCACGTCACTGAAGTCGAGGTAGGTTTGGTCGATACCAGCACCACATAACACGAGGTTATTCTTCGAATCGACCGTCAATTGATTGTTCATTTTGAAACAACCAGCGGGCAGTGTTACCACGCTGTTGTCTTCGGCAAGTTCGACCAGGTTTTCAATCGCGGTGACTTGTTCCGCGCTCGCCCATTCCTGACCATTGCCACATAATTCTGGTGTACCGTATTCAGATAATTCATAACCGCTAGAGGTTTGCGGTTCGTCATAATCGTCACTGTTACAACCCATCAAAAGACTGGAACTGATGAGTGCAGCGACAACCGTTTTGTTTATTCCGTGCATGATTTGCTTCCCTGTAATTAGTGTTATTGACTCAGTCAGGAATAATTAGAAAGAGTGGTTGTATTGGATTCCGTATATGTAGGCATCACCTTCAGAGCGATAGGCGATATCCACACCCGGTAGAGCGTGCGGCTCAAGCGGCTCAGTGAACGTGACTTCTTCGGCATCAATAAAGGTGAATCCAAAGTCGATTCGGCTGTTTTGATTGAAGGCGTACGTGGCACCAAAGCTGTAATTGATTCGGTCGGAATCTGGCAAGCTGATGCTCTTGTCATTCACGTTAGGCGTTTCGTCGTAAGCAATACCCGCGCGCAGAGTGAAGGATGGGTTAAGTTGGTAAGTTGCCCCAAACGCATATTTGAAGGCATTTTCGAAGTTCTCATCCTTTTGCAGAACTTCTTGCCCATCTACGGTGGCGCGGATTTCTTCAAACACATCCCAACCCGTCATCATCACACTGTAGTGAATAGCTAGTGGATCGGTAATCTGATGGAAACCAGAGAACTCAGTAATGCTCGGCAGATTTAGGGTTAGGTCACCCGTCACGGTTTCACCCGGCATCGAAATCGCACTTGGGATGTCTGAGTAATAATCGCCTTCGAAATCCACATCCACTTTAGAGCGATAGCTTAATCCAAAACGATGCTTCTCGTTGAGCTCCCAAAGTGCGCCGAGGTTAAAACCGTAACCCCAGCCATCACCATCGAGTGACTTTGCAATATCTGTGCGTGCAAAGTTTGCACCCGTATCAGCATTAATCGCATCGGCAAGAATACCCAACGTACGTGTTAGCTTGGCTTTACCATAAACAATGCTAGCGCCAACACCAACACTGAACTCGTCGTTGATTCGGTAGGCGATGGTAGGGTTAAAATTAATCGTTTCTAAACTGGTTTCCCCACCAATCGGTCCGGCTAAGTAGTCATCAGGGTATTCGGTTGCTAAACCAAAGTCAGTGAAGATGCCAAGCCCCCATGACCACGAGTCATTGATTGGGGCTGCAATATAAAAAGATGGCACAACCACATTGTCGACGACGTCATTGTTGGTTAGCTGATTATTGAAGGATTCTGAAGGTCCGTTACCGGTTACGCGAACCTCTGGCATGATGTAAGCAGCACCTACGGACAATTGATAAGAATCGAACATCGTAATGGCTGCAGGGTTATGTGCGACTACTGATGCACCGTCTGCTATGGCGGCTTCGCCAGCATTGGCACGCCCTAGACCAGCGGCTGAATGTTCGGATAATTGAAATCCAGCGGCGTATAACTTAGGGGAACTGAGCGCTATACCTATTGCAAGCGCGAGTTTTGCATTCCTTGTCTTCATATCACTCTGAAACTCCATGTGTTTTTAGGATGCGTTTTAAATAAAAGTGCCTAATAACCTATACAGGGGATGAGTAGGTTATTTGCTAAACACTCAACTCAAGCATAAAAACAATTAACATAGTTGTAACATTGAATTTCAGGATTTGTTATTACCATCTCATATAACTAATGGTTTGTAGTTTTGGGTGTAAATATCTGTAAATGTTATAGTTAAGCTCAGTTTTTATATTGCGTATGTTTTACTAAATAGCCTTATGGTGTTTGATGTCCACTCAAAAAATATGGCTTAAGTGTTATAGAATGGTAAATGGTAATCAGCGTGTTTTGGTACGATTGTTTTAAACGGGTGTTTAATTGATATTTAAAGCTTAGTGTTAAAATCGGTCAGAATCATGCAATTTATCACTGAATCGAATGCTAAACTTTATGAGTGATTAGAGCTTTTACTTAAGGAATGGGAAGTCATATGGAGCTGTATTTCTTAGGAACGTCCTCTGGGGTTCCAACTAAATCCCGTAATGTTTCTGCGACTGCTTTGCTGGAGAGCAAGGGGAAAGGGTGGTTTCTGATTGACTGTGGAGAGGCGACTCAACACCAATTGCTACACACTCCGTTATCACTGAATTACTTGCGAGCTATCTGTATTACTCACATTCACGGTGACCATTGCTATGGTTTACCGGGCTTGCTCGCCAGTGCAGGCATGAATAACCGCAAAGATCCTCTGACGATCATTGCGCCAGAGGGGATTAAACAGTGGTTTGAAGCGACTCAGGCGTTCACCAAACTCTATCTACCATTTGAACTTCACTTCATCGAAGTTGAGCAGTTTGATTCGATTGAAATTGGTCAGTTTACGATTACCGCAACTGCACTTTCCCATCGTGTTCCTAGCTTTGCTTACTGTTTGGAAGAGTCAACCATTCGTATGTATCCAGACATCGATAAGCTTGAGCAATTGAACATACCGAGGGGACCTATCTGGGGAGAACTTGTGCGGGGTAATGATGTGGAGTACCAAGGTCAAACCTTAATGAGTAAGGCGTTTACTAAGCTTGCACATCCACCGAGAAAAGTGATTATTTGTGGTGATAACGACAAGCCAGAGAAGCTCGATAGTCTAATTGAAGGCGCGCATCTGTTGGTACACGAATCAACGTACTCAGAAGCGATGAAAGAGCGAGCAGGAGAAGTCGGTCACGCCTATTCTTCACAAGTCGCCAGTTATGCTCAGACAAAGCAAATTCCGAGCTTGATTCTCACTCATTTTAGCCCTCGCTATCAATTCAGCCCTGAAGCGGAAGTGTCGATCGAGCAGATTCGACAAGAAGCTCAAACCGCTTACTCTGGTCATATCTTTCTTGCTCACGATCTTGCACATTATCGAATTGACAGGTCGGGTTTGGTTGAGGAGATTAAAGACACCAAGGATTAGGACGAATAAAGGCTCTTGTCGCGAAAGCAATTCAAAATGAAATCGTCACAACAAGAGCCAACTTGTTCTAGGCACTGCATTCATTGCAGCTTAAGACTAATGAAATACTTGACTACTAAAACGTAGAAAACGACTTTCTCCCATCAGTTCACGGAACGCTTCTTTATCCAACTTAATCAATGTTTCGTGATCGCCTGCTTCCAAATACACATGCTCTAAATTGGCGAGCATTTCATCGCAAATGGTTGCCATGTGATAAGCGCTACCCACCGGAGGTATCGCGCCGTTATCGCAATCGGTAAACAAACGATAGACTTCTCTTTCTTTGATTAAATGGAAAGAGGCGTTGAGCTCGTCATTCAATCGAGACAAGCTGATTTTATTATTCGCAGGCAAGACAGCCATCATATGACGACCTTGGTGATCTTCCAAAATCACGCCTTTTGCCAAGTTATTGAGAGGGATACCCGCTGCAACACCGCTTTGCAGCGAACTATTACTATGACTGTGATTCACGGTTTGAAAGTGAATATGGTGCTCAGTCAAATAGTGGTCGAGCCGGGTTGACATGGTCATGTTAGCCTCCAGAGTGTTGAGACCCACATAAAGTATAGGTAAATCTCTATTCCCCTGACGCTTTACTTGAGCTGTTCTACGCTTACTGAAAGCCAACCACAGAGTATGGCATTGAAAAAGGGAAGCAAAATGAGCAAACCAGTAATAGCGGATAACAAACCCATCAAAGTTGAGCTTGTGCAAGGGCAAGAATATTACTTTTGTCGATGCGGGCGATCTAAGAACCAACCTTATTGTGATGGCTCCCATGCCGGAACCGATTTTAAACCCATGAGCTTTGTCGCTGAAAAGGATGAAGATGCGTATCTGTGCCAGTGTAAACACACCGCAAATGCGCCTTTCTGTGATGGGACGCATAAGCAGTTTACCTCTGAGCAAGTGGGACAAGAAGGTCCGGATATCCAAGCCGGACATAACGAAATCCCAATTGCAGTGGCGACGCAAGAAGAACCCACAGTTGAGTATATTCACCAATTGGCAAGAGAAGGGCTATCAAAGTTAGGGCATCATGGACCGATGACGGCGATGGGAGTGCCGAGAGACCAATTGCCACATTGGGATGAACTGCAAATAATGGTCGCACAAATGGCAACCAAACCTCTGATGGAGGATGTGCTAGTCAAAACTGAATTGGTAATTGGTCCAAAAGCGAAGAAGCCGCTGGTACTAAAAATTCCGTTGTTTGTCTCTGACATGAGCTTTGGCGCGCTATCAGAAGAAGCCAAAATCTCACTTGCGAAAGGTGCGGAGTTAGCCGGAACCGGAATCTGTTCCGGAGAAGGTGGCATGCTGCCAGAAGAGCAAGCAGCGAACTCGCGTTATTTCTATGAGTTGGCGAGTGCGCAATTTGGTTACGACGAATCTAAGTTGCTCAATGTTCAAGCCTTCCACTTTAAAGGTGGGCAGGGAGCAAAAACAGGGACTGGTGGTCATCTACCAGCCAATAAAAATGTGGGTAAAATATCGCAAGTGCGTGGCATTCCCGAAGGGCAATCTGCGATTTCACCCCCGACGTTTAAAGATCTGCATACCGCAGAAGATTTTAAAAAGTTTGCAGATCGGGTACGTGAAGTGACAGGTGGTATCCCGATAGGCTTCAAGCTCAGTGCAAACCATATCGAAGAAGATATTCAATTCGCACTCGATGCCAGTGCGGATTACATCATTTTGGATGGTCGTGGAGGAGGTACGGGCGCAGCGCCTGCTATGTTCCGTGATCACATCAGCGTGCCAACTATTCCCGCTCTCGCTAGAGCAAGACGTTATCTGGATGCACAAGGTGTGAGTGACCGTGTCACGTTAATTGTCACGGGTGGACTGCGTGTTCCAATGGACTTTGTAAAAGCGATGGCGCTCGGTGCAGATGGCGTTGCGATTTCTAACAGTGCGATGCAGTCGATAGGTTGTGTAGCCGCGAGAATGTGCAATACCAACAATTGTCCAGCAGGCATTGCAACGCAAAAAGCCGACTTAAGACAGCGGTTGAATGTGGATAAAGCCTCAGTTCAATTGAAGAACTTCTTTGAAGCCTCGGTTGAGTTGATGCAAGTGATGGCAAGGGCGTGTGGTCACGATGATCTCAGCAAGTTCAATCAACACGACCTCGCCACTTGGAATCGCGATATGGCGTTGCTTTCTGGGGTGAAATACGCAGGCGTAGACAAGCCTTAACGTTTCTCTTTCTCTGATTAGCGCCTGTTTTACTGTGGCTGCAATTTGTACGATTGATAATTAAGCTCATATGGACCATAATGTTAAGACCATTTGGTCCATAGGAGCTAAGTATGGCAACGGCAACATTAAAAAGCTTTAAACCCAAGCTGCCTCATAAGGCAAACTTTTGGTTTATGCTGGGCATTGAAGATGCCGAAACCGGTCGTACCGATGCGGTTCATAAAGGCTTTGAGCCAAAGGTATACCGTAATATCGTCGAGCGTGTGAAGCTTTCTCAAAGTGAATTCCAACACGTTACATTGATCCCGGTGAGCACCATCAAACGTCGACTCAAAAACGAAGAGCGCTTCAACACGCAAGAGAGTGATGCCATCTATCGTTTAGCGATGCTACTTAAGCTAGCAACAGAACTGTTTGATGATGAAGAACGCGCACTAGGTTGGATGCGGGAAAATGTTTATGGTTTGGGTGGAAAGCGCCCACTAGACATGGTTTCAACCACGGTTGATTTTGAAATCGTCAAAGATTTGATTGGACGACTAGAGCACGGGGTATTCTCGTAATATGAAGCTCTATCGACTGACTCAAAAGAAGTTCTCTGAGTCTCCATTTAGCCCAATCGGTGCCAAGCTATACGGCGGGCGATGGAACTCTAAAGGAACCGAAGCACTGTACTTTTCTCAATCCGAATCTCTTTGCTCGTTAGAAGTTTTCGTGCATGTAAACAACGATCCGGCGATTACCAAGCTTTACGATTTGTATCGTATCGATATGCCGGAATACTTAATTGCTGCACTGGATGAAGAAGATCTGCCGGTCACTTGGCGCTCTATTCCTGCTAGTGAATCCACACAATACATTGGCGACCAGTTTCTCAACGATCCGCATCCTGAGTTCGCTGTACTGCAAGTGCCTTCAACGATTTCTCCTCGTGACAACAACTACGTCGTCAATCCAAACCATCCCAAGATGAAAGACATCCTGAAGAAAGCAGAGAAGCTTGATTTTGCTTTCGACCCACGAATCTTCAAATAAAAAAGCTCAGCGTTTGAATTCACGCTGAGCTTTCTTTTGTCATTGCGTTAATGCTGAGCAGTCAGCTGTTGATTGTCATTCAACTCCTTCTGATAGCTACTCAATACAATTTCTGCGCCTTTGTAAGAGAGGTGGCTTGCATCGGTGTACATGGCATTGTTGCTGCCCACTTTCATGGCGCATTTGCCCTGTTGGCAGATGTAGTTAGTAAGGTCGACAAACTCCACATGTTCAAATTGGTCAAAGTACGCTGCTAGTGTTGCTACGTGATGCGGGTGTGACTGCTTTGGCGAAAAGTCACATTCATTGCCTTTGTTGTCACCAAATAATTGTGCTTTCCATAAGCATTCGCCAATAGCATGCGGTGCAGAAGGTGTTGGGCCAAAGACAACGATTTCTCTGTCTTCTAACTCGTTCAATAGATGGGTGAGCGAAGCTTGGTAGTCCTGCTTAGAGAGCTCTTTATTGAAGTTAGAAGAAATCACCACACGTCGAATTGAAGGCGTATTCCGAATGGTTTCGACTGCTTCGATAAAGAAGCTTCGACAAGATAGACTAGTGACTCCTGCAATCATGTCGACATAACCCACCGCACAAGAATCTTGTGTAAGCTGGACAACTCCCGTAGGTGTGTCATTTGAGAGCTGCTGAACAAAGACCATGCTGTGACTGTTACCCAACACTGCGACAGTAGGTTCTGAAGATGATGAACAAGTTTCGTTGATGGTTGTATTACCATTACATGCAATGCCATAGCCATTGTTTACACGCATGGCTTCGAAAAACGCACTACGGTCGGGAAAGCCTCCATTTTTATGACCGACGACACCAAAAGCAAGCAGCGGCAGGGTGACTAACACAAGTGATGCAGCAAGTGTGCTCATGCCGATTTTCTTGCGGCTACGGAAAGGCTTTTCAACAAAGCGCCAAGTTAGATAAGAAAAAGCAATTAGAGCGACAAGATAAAAAGCTAGGCTGAACTCTTGTCCTGCAGTAAGTACGTAGCGATAAAAAACCAGCAATGGTATGTGCCATAAATAAAGGCTATAGCTGATCAACCCAACAAAAACCACCGATTTGAGGCTTAGAGCTTTACCCAGCGTGTTGTCTTTGGATGAGAACAAAATGATAAGTGCGGTGCCAACCACAGGGATTAACAGCATGATCCCAGCGCCATCTTTTGATTTATCAAACAACAAAGCAGAGGCGAGAACTAGCGTTAAACCAATCATGCCTATGGTGTTGTTGGGTTTGATGACGGTTTTGCGCATCACTAGGGCAATCAGAGAGCCCGCCGCCAGTTCCCACGCACGAGAGAAAATCATGTAAAAGGCGAAATCAGGATCACCACTGGCGTACCAAATAGTCATCAGGCTTAGTGCAAACACCGCAATGAAGAAGGTGAGGTAAGACATGAGTTTGCCACGTGCCAGAAGCATAAGCAGAAGAGGGATCACAATGTAGTATTGTTCTTCTACACCTAAGCTCCAAGTATGAAAGAGCGGATTGGCTTGTTCTTCCAGCCCAAAATAATTGTGCCCTTTGAGGTAAAGCAAAACATTAGAAGCGGACAGAATGGAAGACACAGAAAACTCGCCCACCTCTTTGTGTGCGTGGGGAAGGAACAACCACCAAGAGAGTAGATAACATACTGCAATAACCAACAGCAGTAAGGGTAGAATTCGACGAATACGGCGCTCGTAGAAATCAGCAAGGCTGAATTGGTTGTTATCCAAATCGTTTATCACAATTGTGGTAATTAAATAGCCACTGATCACGAAAAACACATCTACGCCGATAAAGCCACCAGAAAACGCTTTGATGTCTGCATGGAAAAAGATCACCAATAGGACCGCAATCGCTCTTAATCCATCTATTTCTGCTCGGTAAGTCATCATCATCTCTCCCTAGTCAACAAACTCACTAACGCAAAATACGCACCAAAAATTAGGCTTATAAAATCAGTGAGTTAAAAGTTATTCTGCAGATGAGAAGAGTTTTACAGGGTGACTTCTTATATTGATTTTCATTTTGAAAATTTAAAACTCGGCGGTTTCTAGCAAAATGACGTGCTACGGATGTAAATCAAAGAACGATTGAACGGAAGTTTTTATACTGAAAGCTAAGTGAACAAACTTCAGAAACGAGGCTATGAGCCAAAACGATATTCAAGCCAAGATTGCTAGCTTTACTTGTATCGAAGAAGCTTTGGATTACTTCGATATTGGTTTTGACAGCCGCTTTATTGATAAACACAGAGTGGAGTTAGTGAAGCGCTTCAATGGCTATTTGATTCTGACTAAGCCTGAAGATTGGTTTGCGGCTCGCCGTGCATTAAAGAACGCATATTGCAAAGTGCAGCGTAGTTTGTTGGATAAAACCACACGCTCGGCTTGTCGTGGTTGCACTTCTTGTCAGCGTCGTTAGAACGCATTTCAATACTCAAACCATAATGTCAGACAACTCTGGGCGCAAAAAAAGAAACCCCGCAGATGCACTCAAACGCATCTGCGGGGTTTTTGTCTATTCAACTTGCCTATTCAAATAAGTCGGCTGAACTAGGCAAGCGAAGCAATTTAGTTTGCTTGGTAAGTTGGGTAATCCAACAGACCTTTTTCGTTACCGCCAAACAGCGTCGCAGGATCGTGAGCTGCCAACGGGTAATCGTTTTTGATGCGGTTTGGTAGGTCAGGGTTCGCGATGAACGGACGACCAAAGCCAACCATATCTGCCAAGCCACTTTCTAGAGCTTCAGCCGCTTTCTCTGTGTTGTAGCGACCAGCATAAATGATAGTGCCTTTGTAAGCTTCACGAACGGCTGTTTTGAACTCAGCAGGCGTATCTGGTGCGTCATCCCAGTCTACCTCTGCAATGTGCATGTAAACAACGTTTAGCTTATCAAGCAGTGTCGCAGCAGCTGTGTAAGTTTCTACTGGTGTTTTATCTACAGTACCGTTTAGTGACGTAAACGGAGCAAGACGAACACCAACGCGATCAGCACCAATCGCTTGAGTCATCGCTTCAACCACTTCACCCAAAAAACGTAGACGGTTTTCAACTGAACCACCGTATTCATCTGTACGGTTGTTTGCTTCAGAATCGATGAACTGGTTTACAAGGTAGCCGTTTGCTGCGTGCAGCTCGATACCATCAAAGCCCGCTTCGATCGCATTCAATGCCGCTTGACGGTACTCTTCGATAACCACTTTGATGTCTTCTTTCGTCATCTCACGTGGTTCTACCACGTCAACAAAACCAGGTTCATCCGTGCCGTTATCGATAAACACTTTCACGTTTTCTGCTTTTAGTGCAGAAGAAGAAATTGGTTGCTCACCACCTATGTTGTCAGGGTGAGTTACACGGCCTACGTGCCAAAGCTGAGCGAAGATCGCTCCGCCTTTTGCATGTACAGCGTCAGTGACTTTTTTCCAACCTGCGATTTGTTCTTGGCTGTAAATACCCGGAGTCCAAGCGTAACCTTGACCCATAGGTGAAATCTGTGTGCCTTCTGCAACAATCAAACCCGCAGATGCGCGTTGTGCGTAGTACTCAGCCATCATGTCGTTTGCGACGTTGCCAGGCTGGCTTGCACGAGAGCGAGTCATTGGTGGCATAACGATACGGTTCTGAAGCGTTAGAGAACCAAGTTGTACAGGTTGAAACAATGTATCTTTCATGACTAACCTCGTTATTTGCTTGTTTGAATCAATTCGATTTGGTAGCCGTCAGGATCTTTGATGAATGCGATGTGAGTTTCACCGCCTTTCATTGGACCAGGTTCACGTGTGACATTGCCACCAAGTGCTTTGATCTTATCGCATGCAGCGTAAATATCTTCACAACCCAATGCCATGTGACCGAACGCATTACCTAGGTCATAACTGTCTGTGTCCCAGTTGTAAGTCAGCTCAATCGTCGCGCTGTCTGGTTGGTCTGCGTTGCCCACAAATACGAGCGTGTAGCGGTATTCCGTGTTTTCGAAGCGATCAAGCTCGCTCATACCAAGAACTTTGGTGTAAAACTCAATGGACTTATCTAGATCAGCAACGCGGATCATAGTGTGAAGAAATTTCATATTTAACCTTCTTATCTCGGCTTGTTAGGTGTTGTTCGAACAACAACCGTGCCCCAACAAACAACGTCATTGGGATTAAGATAATGGCTAACCTTGAAAACATGAAATTATCATTGGTTATTGATTGCATAACATATTGTTATTAATGAGAGGCTTTAAGTTCACTTTGTTTGTGATGATACTGAAAAAAATGAGGTGAATAACGGATGCTTTCTTTTTGAATTTAAATTACTTAGAGTGAGTGACTATCTAATTGAAAGCACAAATCTTGGTGTAAAGAGGAGAAAGCAATGGAGAGCTTTAAAGCCTTGTTTGACATTGCTCAGCGCAAAGCTGAATACGACAAGAACAACACTTGGTATAGAGGCTCAGAAACGTATTTTGATGCGCTACACAAAGAGCTTGAAGAAGTCAGCGAAGAGATCGCTAAAGAGCGTCTGTGTTATCTAGAAGATGAACTTGGCGATGTGTTGTGGAACTACTTAAATATCCTGATGGCGTTAGAAAAAGAGCAGCGCATTGACCCTTATTCTGTTTTAAATCGAGCAGTAGAGAAATACCAAGCTCGGGTGACAGCGATTGAAAACAACGGAAGCTGGGCGGAAGTAAAAGCAGATCAAAAGGAAAAGTTACAGCAAGAATACCAAGGCAAGATGAATGAAAATTAAGCCTATACCCAAGTAACCTCAAGATGGGTGTCTATTTGATAAAAACTAGGGGTAAGGCTCGCTTACCCCTAGTTAGAAATCAAAGTGAACTAGAGCATTAAAGTAAACTAATGAGTAGGTTAGCTTCTAACGTCTCGCTTTCACTTCGCGTTTGTCACTGCAAGCAAAAGCTCAAGCTCTTCGGGTGTAAGTAAGTCCTTGTTTTTAAGAAGTTCGCTTTCGTCCAAAGAGAGTTGAGTTTGACTTATTAAGTATTTTTTTTGAGTTGGAGTCAGATCCTTAAGTGAATCTATCAACTCTTTAAAATTCGTGTTATTCATAGCCTAGCATTCCAATTAACGTATATTTTTTATAGTGTTGTTACTGATCCATGTTAGATAAGTAATCTGTTATTTGCTGGTTTATCGTCACCAGCTCTTTATTAACTATAGCTAGATCCCCGCTATCCGGTGCGATATTGTCTCTTGTGTGCTCCTCAATGTTGCTCAATGCGGTTACAGCTGACTCTTCTCCAAAGCTAGAAAGGATGCCTTTTAAGCTGTGTGATAATAAGAATAAGTCCCCCCAGTTCTGCTCTGCGTTGAGTTGGTTGATTCTTTCTAATCCATCTTCGTAGTCTTCCATGTAAGTTGAGAAAACAGCAAAGATAATGTCGACATCGTTGTCCATGTAGGTATTCAACACTTCGAAATTGATCATTATTCATCTCCACTGTGTGGCTTGTAAGTTAAAAGGTATTGGTAACTGGGTCGAATACGATCCCGAAAGATAATCTTTGAGCCAGTTAGACCAATTTGGTGGTAGTGGACGCTGAGAAAGGAATTCAATGCTCTCATCCAAAATGATGTCTGTCGCTTCAATGTTGTTATCCGATAGCCGCTTGAGGCGCATCTCGACTGAGAAAGGGTATCTTTTGCCTAACGTCTCTTCATCGGAGTTCTTTTGTTCGCTGAGTTTTAAAGCGGTTCCTGACTTCGCTGCAAGTAAGGTTAACAAGCAACGCTTGATAGCAAACTCGCCGAAAAAGTCCATCAAAGGAATAGCTTGTTTTAATAGCAGTAAAGGTGCTTTGTTCGGCGTTGCGTAGTAGTAGCTAAGTGAGTGCATTAGCTTTCTATGAGCGTACTCCGGACGTGATTCTAGTAAAAGAAGCTTACATTGCATCATCTGCTTAAAAGCGGCTAAATCGACTTGTTGGTTACGATTGAGTTGTTTCTCAGCGAGCAAACAAAATTCATTGAGCTTTAGGAGTACTTTCTTTTTGTCATTTGCATTAATGAGCGTCTTAAAATGTTCACTAATCAAGTCGACATAAGTATTCATCGCAGCGAGCCACTGAGTATCCGTGGATGAAACATTGGATGCGTAAAGGTAACCAACGTCGTACAGTCGCTCGAACTGAGCGAGTTTTGACAGAACCCTAGATACAGTAACCAGTCTTGCACTGCTACTAGGGGTGAGTTCAAAGGCTCGGTTTGCAAGTATAGAGGCGTTATTGTGTTGCCCTAAGGTTTCATAAAGCCCGACAAGATTATCGATAGCCCTTAAGCAAAGCGGATTGTGTGTGACGTAATTTGCAAGGACTTCAACAGCTTCACGGATCTTACCTTTTTGGTGAAGTAGGAATGCTTCAGCACAAATTCGACTCGCGTGTTCTTTGTCGTTGCAAAAAGGAAGGAAGTTCTCTAGTACCTCAAACTGTTTCGCTTCAATCAAAGTATCAATTAAGAGTGATTCAACACAAACACTGGTCGCGTATTTCTTATGCAGTTGCGCAACGTCATTGAGAGAAAGCACTGAAACTTTGCTAAGGTATTGTTTTACTTCAGCAAGGTGATGCTGCTCTTGTAAAGCAGTGAGCATTTTAGTTTGTAGTGCTTTTGTCTGAAGCGGCTTAGTAAGTAGATGTCTAACACGACCAGAAAGCGCAGTGAGCACGGTTTCTTGCGTAGCGTCACCAGATATCATAAGCACGGCTGTTGTGTCTGATATCAATTTCGCTCGACTCATCAGGTTAATTAGATCAAGCCCGGTCAACTTAGAAGACAGGTGATAATCCATAATGATGAACGAGTAAAAGCGAGTCTTAGTAGCACTCAACGCCTGCTGCGCATTGTTAACGCAGGTAATGTTGGATATTTTGGCTCCCAGCGAGACGAGTTGATGCTTGATCAACGTTGAAGAGGTTGAACAGTCATCAATGACTAAAATGCTGATGTTATCGACTTCGATCTTCCCTGTGGTCAAACTTCTACCTATTTATACGGATTAGCACACTCTAAAATAAAATTAGTCATCAGTTTGCATAAAGGCAAGCGCTTTTACGTTAAAATAAGGGGCGATATGCCCCTCATCAACTTTTGTAGTCATTAACTCTGTTCAGCTTCCGTTTCGACGCGTTTTAACAGCTCGTTTGCCTTCTTCATCGCACGCCTCGCACTTTTAGACTTCCGCTTGTTTAAAAGAATGTCAGAAAACTGTAGGTACTTATCGGCGGTTTGGAATCGCAGATCATTAATATCTTGGAAACCCGGCGGGAAATTTTCAGAAAATGCATCAATATCTTTGACGAGCTTATCTAGGTTAACCGTTGTGCGAGCTTGGTTGAGTCGGTAGTGCAGTCCTTCAAACTCTTCCTGATACAACAATCGTGCAGCATCAGCAGGGAAAGGCAACGGCGTTGAGCTCTCTTTTGCGGTCTCGTAAAGTTTCATTTCCAATACCGCATCTTTCATCGTATTGCTAATCGCCAAATTTTGCTGATGTTCTTCAGACTCAGCAAAAAAGGAGTTTCCAACTTTGATGAGTGTGACTAAAGCTGCTGCATCGCGCATTTTTAGCGCTTCATTGAGGTGTTGACCAAAGACTTCGCTTGCCAACGAGCTAGGAGTGAAAGGGTACTCTTTATGTATTTCATGGAGTTCCTTTTTGAGATCGTAAATAGATTTAGCCTCGTCTTGCTGGGTGTACAAGGATTTTTCTAAGTGGCTGTTTATCTGTCTCGCAATAGAAAGCAGAGTAGAGTGTTTGCTTGATTGAATATCCAATGCCAAAACTTCGATTTTATGGGAGTCTGGGTAATAGTTTTTTGCTTGCTGTAAGATGGATTCAATCTGTTTGTAGTTTGGATAAGTCGTTACATCAGAGTTAAGTACGTCATCGATCTTTGCTTCAAATTCTCCAAGGATATGCGGTTTATACAAACGTAGGAAACCAGCAGCAATCACTGGGTGTATCCCTTGTTTGTTGTCAATTAACGCTTTGGTTTGCTCCGGAAGCGTATTTAACAGTTGCTCTGCAGATTCGATGGCTTGATCTTTTTCTATGAGAGTAAGGTTGAGTTGGTTAATGGTATTTTGCTGTTGTTGATAGAACGTACCTAACAAACCCATTAAGGCAAGACTGGCGGCTATACCTGAATAAAGTGACCAACGGTTCTTATTCAACAGGTGCTTGATATCAGTAGCGCTGAGCTGAGAAGGGACGACACCAGTAGCAAAAGCTTTAGAGAAGATGCGCCACTTTGAAAATGGAAAGTGAGATGGCTTGCTTACTTTAACGCTTTTTTTAAGCGCTTCGTTGACTGGGGTTCGTCCATATGGGTGTTTGCAGCTCAGCAACTCGAAAGTAATGCAGAAAAACGCAAACAGATCGTCACTTTGTTTCGGTTCTTTGCCCGACAAGATATCAAGTGAGGCATAATTCGGTGTATAACCCAGCGTGTCAGTGTCTTGTGATTTTCGTTTTGCTGCATATTGGTCATGCTTCAGTTGGTGCGTTTTAGAGACGCCAAAGTCCAGCAACTTCACTTTACCTTCCGAAGTGAGAATGATGTTTGCGGGCTTTAAGTCTGCATGGACCACACCAAGTGAATGTGCATACGATAATGCATCTAACGTTTGGTTCAGAATTGAAAGGGTGGCGTTGTACTTTAACCCGTCCGGTCTAGAGCGTTGAATAAGTCCTTCTAATGTCTCCCCATCAACATATTCCATCACGAGGAAATAGATTTCGCCGTCTACTCCAAAATCGTAGACTCGGATGATGTTGGGGTGACTAAGCTTCTGAGTTTGTTGTGCTTCACGAATCAGCATGCGGGCGGTTTCTGGCTGAGACGCATACTCTTTTTGTAGTACCTTTAATGCTACATAGGGGACATCTGCTCCAGAAGATTCAAGAATTTTGTCTTTCGCCAAAAAGACGTCACATAAACCACCATGGCCGATCAAAGATTCAATTTCATAACGGTTTTTTACCGTCTCCCCGAGCAATGAATCAGATCGAGTTTGCTTATCATCATTATCAATATTACGCACTAATTTATTTGCTGGTGGATTTGTGTTTAGGTTCTGAGACACTTTTGTATTTGTTTCATTATTATTTAGGGCAGAGCCTTCATTGTTTATATTGCCCTTATTGTCATTTGTATTTTCTCTTTTTTGAGTCTTTACAATTTTGGTTTTATCGCCACTGCATTCTTTATTTATAGAACTGTCTTTATTTTTGTCGTCCATCACGAGGCTCCATATAAAATGATGGTGTGAATATATAACTCATCTGCTAATGAAAAATGATTAAATGAAGATTTCTCGGTTAAGCTAACATCGGTTTTTTGACGAATGAAAAGTTAAGCGTCAAAAATTTGAACCTCGTTGTATATTTTGTTCTGCGTAATAATCCTAGATTGCTTTGCTGAGAAATTAATTCATTATTCCGTTCGTGAAATACAATTATTATTTGATTAGGCATTATTAATCTTAGTGTTAATAAGTGGTTGCCTAACTATTAAGAACTAAATTTATATATTAAGCAGTTCCTTTGGCGAGGTTTACATGACGTTGGTTTTAACCATTACAAGTTTTCATAAGTTCACTCCAGAGATTGACACTGAGTTCGTTTTTGATGCGACAGGTGAACATGACAAGGTCAGTTTTGGGCGCTCTGAACAGTGTGATTGGACATTGCCTGACCCTGAAAGAGTCATATCAAGTAAGCATGGTGAACTGATCAAATTTGGTGAAAAGTACTTGATTAAAGACTTATCGACGAATGGTACCTTTGTAAATAATGCCGTGACGCCGGTTGGTCAAGGAAATGAATTGGCACTCAATCATGGCGATGTCGTGGCCCTCGGCGATTATCAAATTCAAGTAAGTTTAGAAGAAAGAATTATCGATGATAGCAATAGAGTACACAATACTATCAATGAGTTAGCTGTTAGTGATGTTGACCGAAATTTAACTCATGATGAGTTTGGGTTGAACGCAGCGGATCTGTTAAGAGACAGTGCGCCTTCTGAATTTCAGCTTGATATTGGTCTGATGGATGACTTTTTAGAAGCACAAGAGCCGAGTGTTGAAGAAGTATCCCCTCATGCGTCTACCCCGATTAGTGCTCCGAAGCCTTTGGTAAAAAATGAAAGCAAAAACCAACAAGCCTTCGTCAGAGGTCTGGGTATCAACCCAAATATGGTTCCAGACGAAAATAGCGAACAGTGGTTCGAGCAACTAGGCCAGTCGTTTTCTTTGATGCTACTGGGGTTAATGGAAACATTACATAATCGAGCTGAGTTTAAACAAAATAATCGTTTAAACCATACCGCTTTTCGAAAGTCAGAAAATAATCCATTAAAGTTTTCCGCTAATTTAGAAGATGCTATTCATAATTTATACAACCGAAACACTGCTAGTTTTATGCGAGCAGACATAGCAATTAAAGAAGCATTTGTTGATATAGAAAACCATGAAAAAGCGTTGATGAAAGGTGTCGAAGGTACCGTTTCAAGTGTTATGTCGTTAGTTGAGCCATCAAGTATTTACTCCGATGCAATGTCAAGTGATAGTTTCTTCAATAAAATAATTCCAGCAAGAAAATATGCTCAAAGCTGGAAGAAATTTGAAGGTATTCATTATCAATTAACGGATGAAATTATAAATAAGGAATCACCTTTTTATTTGGAAGATTTTGCAAAGCATTATGAAAATGCACTGAGAAGTAAAAATTAAGGAATGATGATGAAAACAATAATGAAGACCTTACTTCTATTTATTACGGCAGTTTTAGTTGGTTGTTCAGCGGCAAACCTAGTAGTTGATCCCTATGCTGATTTAGCGCTCACCGCCAAACATAATATCAACCCAGATTCAAATGGCAGACCGTCGCCTGTTGTGATTTATGTGTTTGAATTGACATCTTCAACCGTCTTTGAAAGTCAGGATTTCTTTTCGCTGTACGAAAGCTATGACACGGTTTTAGGTCCTGATTTAGTGAACAAATATGAAATTTCTTTAACGCCTGGTCAGGAAGATATTTATCACGCAAGCATGTCACCAAAAACTCAGTATTTAGGTTTAGTCGCGGCATTTCGTGACATCGAAAACTCCAATTGGAGGCAGGTGATTAAGGTAGACCAGACCGGTTACAACACTTACCAAATTCACCTAGACGACCTTTCTATATTCGTTAAATAACCTCACTTGGCGACTAAACAATGGCAGATTACTCCCACACAGCATGGTGTGAGGGGATGTTTTTACGTCCTCAACATTTCCAGCAAAGCGAGCGTGCATTTGAGCATGAGTTTAAGGGATTGAACCGTTTTCAACAGCCTTATAATTGGGGCGTGTATCAAGTTCGTATAAACCCGAACAGTCTGAAAGAAGGCGTGGTAGAAATCGAGAAACTCGAAGCGATTCTTCCTGATATGACTCTTATTGAATTGCAGAACGTTAATGAAGTTCTTCCGCCATTACTGGTTGAAAAGGGAACTCAAAACACATTAGTTAAAGTGGTCGTTGCTTCATCGAGCCTTAAAGAAAAAACGATTGCGGATGTTAGTGAAGGTGTTGTCAGCAGATATGTGTTAAACGATCTAGACGTTATAGACGTGCAAACTGGTCAGGATGAAGAGCGCATTCAAGTGGCGTCGTTGAATGTTGCGCTTAAAGTAAGCAATGACAACTTGTCAGGTTTTGTTGAGTTACCGATTCTTAAAATTAAAGAAGTCACTGCGGAAGGCGCAATTCTTCTTGATGAAGAGTATACGCCGCCACATCTCAATGTGCTTAAAGATCAAGCAATGTTGGCTTGCCTAAAAAATGTAACGGGAATGACAAAAATCCGTGCTGATGTGGTTTCTCAACGTTTAGTGCAAGGCAAAGCGGCATCTGCTTCAGCTGTCGATTTCATCATGCTTCAAATGCTCAATCGCTACGAAACGATTCTTAGACATCTGGGGCAGTTAGAACAAGTTCACCCTTTAGAGTTTGTCACGCTATTACGAGGATATGTTGGTGAGTTGTCGACTTTTTCGAGTAAAAATAAGCGCGCTCCTTTGCTTATTGATTATGAACACTCAAATCTGACCTCTACGATTTCAGAGCTTAATCAGGTGTTAAGCCAATACCTGAGTGTTGTTCTGGATCAGACGGCTAATAAACTTCCTTTGGAGGTTCGACAACTTGGTATTCGAGTGACACCGTTGCCTGATAAGCGACTTCTTGAATCAAGCCAGTTTGTTTTGGCAGTAAAAGCAGATACAAGTACTGATGAGATTAGACGTTTGGTACCAGCTCAACTCAAGTTGGGACCAGCAGAACAAATTAGAGATCTTATAAATAATCAAATCAACGGTATTAACGTTGCACCACTCAATGTTGTTCCTCGACAGATCCCTTATCAAACGGGGTATGTGTATTTTGAAGTGATTAAGAAAGGACCATTCTGGGTTCGTCTCCAAGAGAGTGGCGGTATTGCTCTTCAGCTATCTGGTCAATTCCCGAATTCAGACATAGAGCTATGGAGCATTAACCAATAACAGGTTACGTCATTATGGAACAGACAATAATAAAGCCAACACCAGGTGGAAGACCAACAAACGCTAATATCTCAGTACCAAAATCTGCCGATAGTACAGTTGTGATCTCAAAGAATCCTGAAGTGGTCAACAATGACTCAGTGGTCGCATTTGGCAGCAACCCGATTTTAGCTGAAGCTAATGGCATACTTTCTATTATTGGACAGATTCGAGCAACAGCGAGTCACTCTGACGTCTTGTTTTTAAAAGAAACGTTGGCACAAAAGTTAAGAGACTACGAAAACCGACTACGTCAACAAAACATAAATCTGGAAACAATAGATACCGCTCGTTACTGCTTATGCTGCGCAATCGATGAAGCAGTTTTGAATACAAATTGGGGTAGCCAATCGACATGGAGTCACGACTCGTTGCTGACCTCTTTCTATTCTAGCAGTCAAGGTGGGGAGGCGTTTTTTCAGCATTTAGAAACATGCATGTCATTCCCTGAGACTCAGCTTGATCTCTTGGAACTCATGTATGTGTGTATGTCTTTAGGTTTCGTAGGGCAATATCGATTAGAAAAAAATGGTCTGGAAACACACCGTCGTTTGAGAAAGCAAGTTGTTAGCGTTTTAAAGTCAAACGGTCGAGGGTTACAGCAACGCTTAAGCGACAATATTGAAAGCCGTTTGTTAAATGGTTCGCAAGTGGCGGAACGTGCACCTTTATGGGTGGTTTGCTCTGTCACATTGGCAATATTGGTCTGTATCTTTATGTTCTTCAGCTATGACCTTAACAAGGCTTCAAACCAAACCTTTGCCAGTTTAATTAATCTCATCTCACCTAATCAAACAGAGATGGCTCCTACGTCCGATTCTCAAGTAATAAAAGTTGCTGAACGCGTTTCTATGTATCTAGCAACCGAGATAAATAAAGAACTGGTGACTGTTGAGGCTCTATCCGACAGAGTTCGGATTTCTCTCAAAGCTCAAGACTTGTTTGAGTCAGGTAGTGCGGAAGTCGTTGAATATATCCAACCTGTTATATCTAAGTTGTCTCGCACTTTAGAAACAACCGAAGGGAAGATTTTGGTCACTGGACATACTGACGATAACCCTATTTTTACCAGTAAATATCCGTCCAATTGGCATCTTTCCCTTGCTCGTGCAACGGCGATGTCTGAACAGTTGATTGCGAACAGTGCACTGGAAGGAAGAGTCCTTCCTGAAGGGCTTGGTGATGCAAGACCCCTTGCTGAAAACTCTACTGATGAAAATCGTGCGCTTAACCGCCGAATCGAAATTGACCTTATGGTTGCAAACTAAGGAAAGTGAGATAAATGAGTATCCGAGAAGTAGGCAGAATATTTACTCAACGTTGGTTTATCGGTTTAGTCGGTGTTGCTGCGTGCTCAATTTTTATTTGGGTCGTAGGTCCCCTCATCACTGTTGCGGGATATGAGCCCTTAAAAACTGACTTTCAGCGTTTGGTTAGCATCCTGGTATTAGTTTTCGTTTGGGGTGTGTTCAATCTTACAAAGCAACATAAGCAAAAAGTAAAAGAAGACGAAACAATTCAAAGCCTGTTAGAGGTGGATTCGCAATCTGATAAAGAAGCTGCCTCAGAAATTAATGTGCTGCAAGACAGAATAGAGCAGGCAATCAAAGTGGTTACCAAAACACATAAAGGTAAACGTAGCTTATACGAATTACCTTGGTATGTACTGATTGGTCCTCCTGGTACAGGTAAAACGACAGTTCTTAAGCAATCTGGGTTGGAGTTTCCGTTAGCGGATTCATTAGGTTCGGACTCTGTTGCAGGTGTTGGGGGAACACGCCATTGTGATTGGTGGTTTGCAAACAAAGCGGTTCTTGTTGATACCGCTGGTCGTTATACGACACAAGATAGCCAAGAAAAAGTTGATGCTAAGGCATGGCATGGATTTCTTGGGCTGTTAAAAAAATATCGAACACAGAGACCAATTAACGGCGCAATTGTGACAATCAGCTTAGCTAGCATTATGTCGCAAACACGCACGGAAAGGAGCCTGCATGCAAGGGCGATAAAGTCTCGTTTACAGGAACTAAAAAACCAACTGGGTATGCAGTTTCCAATTTACGTTCTTCTTACAAAAATGGATCTGGTGGCGGGGTTTAATGAGTTTTTCGCGGATCTGAGCAAAGAAGAGCGTGAAGAGCTATTCGGTTTTATGTTCCCAAAAGATTGCGAAGATGAGCGCGGTGTCGTTTCTCTTTTCAATAAAGAGTTTCATCATCTACTTGAGCGATTGGACGCCCAAATGCTGCGCATTCTGGAAACAGAGGATGATCTTGATAAGCGCGCGATGATCTTTGAATTTCCAAAGCAACTTCGAGTGCTTCAAGCAAACCTAGATGAATTCCTTACAGAAATATTTGCTCAGAACAGCTTTGAAGAGCCCACCCTTATTCGAGGCGTGTTTATGGTTAGCTCGGTTCAAGACGGTATCCCTGTTAGCCGGCTAATGAACGAATCGAGCAGCGGGCTAGGGCTAGGGAAGTTAGGTTTATCTGCTCAGCACCACGGATCTCACAGCTATTTCGTTAGAAGCTTGTTTGATCAAGTCATCTTCAAAGAGCAACTGCTTGGGACGGTCAATCGTCATTATCAAAAGCAATCCAGTTGGCTCCATCGAGGCGTTTACATCGGCTGTGCGGTCGCGTTATGCGGAGCGATTGGAACGTGGTTTATGAGTTATCAATGGAACTCGACACTTATCACCCAAACCAACAAAGAGACGGATCATATAAAAGCAATGATCGGTGCAGATAGTTTAGATTTTGAATCAGACATTATCAGCGCGATAGAAACACTCGACCGAATCATGACTTTACCTTTGGGAAAGCAAAGCGACTACGGAAATTCGGATGCAATAAAGAAGTTTGGTTTGTATCAGGGCGACAAAGTCTCTCAAGCGGCAAATAACGCCTACACGTCTGCTCTAACCAAACACTTCGCTCCTCTGGTGCTTGATAGCCTGATTTCAGAAATGGAAGGAAACCAAGAGCATCGTCAGTATCTATACGAAACGCTTAAAACTTACCTAATGTTGTTTAACCCAGAAAAGTATCAACAAGAAGAAGTATTAGCGTGGTTTGGCTTTTATTTTGAAAGACATTATCCAGGCGCTCTTAATGAATCACTAAGAGACCGTCTAATGACGCACACTAATAACCTTCTGGAAAGCAACGAAAGAGGCTTCTCATTTAATGACTCAGCTGTAGAGAGTGCTCGAGAAGTGTTAACTCAAATGTCTTTGCCTGAGCGTGCTTACCAACGCATGAAGTTACAATTTTCAAAAAGTCATGTGCCGTCATTCAGATTAACAGACGTTCTGGGACCAAAAGGGTTAGAACAATTTGAGCGAATGAGCGGTAAACCACTGTCTCAAGGGATCTCCGGTTTTTACACGTATAACGGGTTTCACAGCATTTTCCAAATTCAAATTAACCGCACTGTGAAAGGGTTAATGGAAGAGAACTGGGTATATGGAGACGATTTAAAAGCGCATGAAATTGACCAAGCAAGTGCAATCCAGGGTGTACAAGCACGTTACTACCAAGATTATGTGAATGAGTGGAAAAACTTAATTGAAGACATTCAGCTTAAGCAAGCGCCAACCCTTGATCTAGCCTCTACTCAAGCAAGAGTGTTGTCGGGGGTTGAGAGACCAATTGAATCATTATTGCGTGCGATTCAAAAAGAGGTTGGTTTGACCAAAGTTGTCTTGTCAGAGAACCAAAAAGCGGCGTCAGAGGTGGCAGGGAAGGTTGCTAAAGTGAAGTTTTCCAATACCGCTGACCAGTTAGATATGTATTTACCTGAAGAGAATAGCTTTAATGTTTCCTTGCCAGGTAAAGAAGTCGAATCCCACTTTACTGAAATCTTACGTTTGGATGAACAAGATTTTGAAGATATTCAGACAGCAATGGTCAATTTGCGCTCTTACCTGTCTGATTTATCAAGTTCGGGTAACAATCAAAAAATTGCATACAAGAGCATTCTCGATGGAACAGTTACCCAAGATGTTGCTGCGTCGTTTGAACGTGCAAGGGAGTTGTTACCAAAGCCATTTAATCAATGGTTAGGAGAACTGTCTCAAGAGTCAGTTAAGTTTGCAGAGAATGGGTCTAAAGATCACTTGAATCAATTATGGTTAACAAAGGTGGTTAAACCATATCGAAGCTCAATTGCTGGTCGCTATCCATTTGTTCCTAATGCCTCGAAGGAAGTTCGCCTCAAAGATTTTAAGCGGTTTTTCGGTTACGGCGGAACCATGGATGCCTTCTTTAAGGAGTATTTAGAACCATTTGTAGACACTTCAACTCGACGTTGGAAGCTTGAAAAAGAAATTGGTGTTCGTCCAGAAACACTCGCAGTATTCCAGAAAGCCAAACGGATAAGACAAACTTTCTTTGAGCCGGACAATTCTTTGCGCGTCGAATTTGGAATGAAACCTGTTTATTTAGATCAGCATATTACTCGTTTTGTACTGGAGTTGGGTGGGCAAGACTTAGTCTATAAGCACGGTCCTGCTCGCGCGAAGTCATTAAGCTGGCCCGCAGGGCAAGACCAAACTCGAATCGTCTTTACTCCACCAGAATCAAAACGCGAGATTGCACATACCTACGAAGGTGAGTGGGGTATTTTCAAATTACTTGATCAATCGCTAAAAGCGCGTCCAGAGTCGCGAAATGACAATATCGTTATGATCGATTTGAAAGGAAACAAAGTTCAACTGGAACTCATCCCTTCAAGTGCGATCAACCCGTTTTGGTCTAACGAGATGGAGAGTTTTCGATGTCCTCAAACGCTATAACACCCTGTTGGGGCTACATTGGAAAAATGCCTGCGAAAGGGGATTTTGTTAAAAATGGGCTTTCTCAAGAGTTTACTGAACGATGGCATGATTGGCAGCAAGCAATAATAGCTGTTAGTCGAGAACAATTGGGCGAAGGATGGCATCAATACTTTCTCACGGCTCCAATTTGGCACTTTGCACTGGATATCTCCTACATGGAAGACGCAACTTACATTGGGAGTGTCATACCGAGTGTTGACTCTGCGGGACGCTACTTCTTTTTCACCGTTGTGAGACCAGTCGAAGGGAATGCTGTGGATTATTGGGAACAGAGTCAGTGGACTCAAAATAGTCAAGATCTTGCCGTCGCTGTACTCAATGACGACTTTGTATTTGATGCATGGGCTCGAAGACTCACTGACTCGGATAAGACAGTTTTAGATGATGTTCCTACGGCAGAAGTACCGTTAGTACATTACAAAAGCAAACTTTCAACCATTTATGAGAACACCCCACAGTTATCTGCGAATGGTCTTTTAAACCAGATATTAGGTAAGGAATACAAAAAACCTTGTTTTTGGTGGACTGAAGGGTCGGCAACTATATCGCCCTGTATGCTGATTACGTCGGGACTGCCTTCAATAGGTCAATATGCGGCAATGTTAGATGGAAACTGGCAAGAGTGGAACTGGTAGGTATCAGCGAATGAATTGGAATTACTTTACTTTTTCGAGGACTCATCCAGGAAAGGTCCGTCCATATAACGAAGATGCATTACTTGATATGTCCGAACTTGGTTTGTGGGTTGTAGCAGATGGTATGGGGGGGCATTGTGCAGGAGACATCGCCAGTCAGATGTTGGTCGATAAGATTGCCCGCTATGCAAAAGACAATAAGACAACCCACATTGATGAGTTGAGAGGTGTTATTCAGCAAGCAAACAAAGAGATCTTTGATTACGCAAAAGAGCATTTAGAAGGTAAAACGATGGGGACAACACTTGTACTGTTATTTATGCAGGACGGGTATTTTCATTGTTTGTGGGTTGGGGATAGCCGTATATACCAACTGAGAGAAGGGAGCTTCACGCAAAAAACAAGAGATCACAGCCAAGTTATGGATCTGGTCGAACAAGGGTTATTAGCGATTGAGGATGCAGAATCACACCCATTAGCTAACGTCATAACTCGTGCGATAGGTGTCGATGAAATAGTAACGATAGACCAAATCTCCGGTCAGCTCTCGAACGGTGATCAATTTCTGTTGTGTAGCGACGGGCTCTCTAAAGAACTGACCAATGACGAGATACACAACACGCTCTATGCTGATTCAGTCAATCAAGCAGGGTTAGCCTTGATGCACTCTGCGTTAGTTCGAGGTGCTAGTGACAACGTCACATGCGCGTTGGTCAAAGTATGCTGTGATCAAAATGAAATAGCTGAAAATCAGCAAGATGACGCGACCATTCCTGTTTTCTTGAGGAGTAAAGTGCGTGGATGACCTAATCAAAGCGTTCGAGTGGTTAGAACCAGTACTACAACCTGTCTCTGCTGATCAACCAACGGGCGTGGACCCTCGTGAGGACGTATCTCCTCAATCTGCTTATTACAGATTAAAAGACCACAGGATGGCTGCGCGCAATACAGAGCGTAACGCCATTATTGAAGAAGAAAGCATACTCAGCCACACCAACCTTTGGCGTGTTTTCATTGATGAAGTTCCAGAAGTTCTGACTTCTCAGTCAAAGGATTTGGAGCTTGTCGCTTGGCTGATTGAGGCGCTGACACGTATTTATGGCTTTCGCGGAATGGGGATCGGATACGAGATAGCATCACACTTTATTGAGCATTTCTGGGAACAGCTGCATCCCATGCCTGATGAAGACGGAATCGAGACTCGTATTTCTGCAATCATTGGATTAAACGGTATCGAAAGTGAAGGTACCTTAATTTTTCCACTGGCTTCGATTCCGCTTACGGATATGGGGGTAGAGCAAGCTTACGCATTTTGGGAATACCAACAAGCCATCGAATTAGAGCGACTTGATGAAGATAAACGACGTTACAAAGTCGAGCAAGGTGCTGTGGAACTGTCGAAAATCAGCGATACCGTTAAATCCACCTCTGATGAGTTTTACAGGACTTTGATCACTGATCTTGAGTTCGGCATAAGGGCATTTAACCAATTTAGTCAAAAGCTTGATGATGCTGTTGGAGACGTTACCCCAAGTTCTTACATCTCAAAAAAGCTTGATTCAATACACTCGGCATTAAAGCATTTGCTTGGTGACCGCTTTCAGGCACCGAAAGAGGTGATTGAAGAGGCTGATATGGAATCTAACGAGCCGACTACGGTCACAAGCCAGTCAGCTAACAACAGCGAATTGCTAATAACAAATATGCAATCACGCGAGCAAGCGATTGAACAGTTACAAAAGGTGGCAGACTTCTTTAGAGAAAGTGAGCCTCATTCACCAGTTTCTTACTCCATCGAACAGATTATTCGTTGGTGTGGAATGCCTCTGCCGGAATTACTGGCGGAATTGATCTCCGACGGAGATGCAAAGAGAAGCTATTTCCGTTTAGTTGGCATAGCAGAACAAAATGAAAATTAAGGAAGGGAGAACGGTATGACGAGTATTCACTCGAAACTGTCACGAGTAAGGAAGCCTCGTGTTCACATTACCTATGATGTTGAAACCGAAGGAACAACGCTTAAAAAAGAGCTTCCTTTTGTGGTTGGTGTAATGGGCGACTTCGCTGGACAAAATACCGAAGCGTTAAAGCCTTTGAAAGACCGACGTTTCATTCAGATTGATCGAGACAACTTTGATGATGTTTTGAAAAAAATGAGTCCATCAGTGAAGTTTAAAGTCGCAAACAAATTGGCGAAAGATGACTCGCAATTTGAAGTGGATTTAAGCTTTAAATCTATGCAGGACTTCGAGCCCGCAGCGATTGTTAATCAAGTTGATCCTTTACGCCAACTGATGGAAACCCGAAATAAACTTCGTGACTTGATGACGAAGGTCGACCGCTCAGAAGAGTTAGAAAATATTCTAGAGGATGTATTAAACAACACGGAAAACCTGACAAAGTTGGCTGGAGAGTTAAACCTGGGCGAGTCAAGCTCTGTAGATAATCCAGAGGGAGCATAGTAATGACGACTCAAATTGACAAACAACTTGATCCAACGGTAGAGCAACAAACGTCATCATTCCTAGAGCAGGCGATTGGTGCAACAAAGCAAACAGAAGCTTCTCGTGCCGAAGAGTTGATCAAGACATTAACAGAAGAAGCAATGAAAGGTACCGTTTCCTGGAATAAGAACCTAACGGTGACGTTCCGTGAAGCAATCACGCTTCTTGACCAACAGATTTCGGAACAATTGTCTGAAGTCATGCATCACCCAGAACTACAAAAACTTGAGGGCTCTTGGAGAGGCTTAAATTACTTAGTGATGAACTCGGAAACAAGTTCAGCATTGAAAATTCGCATGATCAGCATGACGAAAAAAGAGCTTCATAAGGATTTAAGCAAAGCGGTTGAGTTTGATCAGAGCCAAATCTTTAAGAAGGTGTATGAGTCTGAATTCGGTAGTGCTGGTGGTGAGCCTTATGGTGCGCTTATCGGTGACTATGAGTTTACAAACCATCCGGAAGATATCGAATCATTGCGCCTGATGTCTAACGTTGCTGCTTCTGGTTTCTCGCCGTTTCTTTCGGCGGCTTCACCGGCTTTGTTTGGCTTTGATGAATGGACGGAATTATCTAAACCTCGCGATTTGGATAAGGTATTCGAGTCATTGGAATACGCACAATGGCGTTCCTTCCGCGAAAGTGCTGACTCGCGTTTTGTAAGCCTAACCATGCCGAAAGTGCTAGCACGTTTGCCTTATGGTCAAGCGACTTCTCCAGTTGAAGAGTTTGGGTTTGAGGAGTTTGATGTTGACGCTGTTTCCGGCATTGCGACTAATGCAGAACACAACGACTACTGTTGGATGAACTCTTCGTATGTACTAGGTGCGAAGCTCACAGATGCTTTTTCAAAGTATGGCTTCTGTACAGCGATTCGAGGTGCAGAAGGTGGTGGTCGTGTAGACAATCTACCAACGCACTTCTTCATGAGTGATGATGGCGATCCTGATATGAAATGCCCAACAGAAATCGGTATTACTGACCGCAGAGAAGCGGAGTTAGGTAAACTTGGTTTCTTACCATTATGTCATTACAAAAACACAAACTATGCCGTGTTTTTTGGTGCGCAAACCTGTCAGAAACCAGCAAATCATGACTCTCCGGATGCGACAGCGAATGCTGCAATTTCCGCACGCTTACCTTACATGATGGCGACATCGCGTTTTGCCCATTATTTGAAAGTGATGGCTCGCGATAAGATCGGTAGCTTCATGGAAGCAGAAGATGTTGAATCATGGTTGAACCGTTGGATCTTAAGTTATGTGAACGCATCTGAAGGAGGCGGTCAGGAAATCCGCGCGAAATACCCATTGGCTGATGCTCGCGTGCAGGTTAAGGAGATTCCAGGCGCGCCAGGCTCTTACAATGCAGTAGCATGGTTGAAGCCTTGGTTACAGATGGAAGAGCTTACGACTTCATTACGCTTAGTTGCAAAAATCCCTCAATCGGGTGGTTAAGTGAATTGTGGTTGGCTTTATGGGTCAACCACACTTTCCCTCCTGTGGTGTGTAAAAATGACTAACGATACAGCGTTGAATTTCTTAGACCCAAGCGAGCTAAAGCATGAGTTTAGTCCGCTTGGGTGTGCGGAACTTAATAGTTACTGGATTACTCGGTTTGTCGAAACAGAAGATTCAATACACTCGGCAAAAATTTGGTTAGAAGGAACCAAAAGCAGAAGTGTTGCTGAATTTCGTCGCAGTTTGATTATGACCATCAATCAAATAGATCAATTGTTACAGAAACAACTAAATGAAATCATTCATCACCCGAGATATCAGCAGTTGGAGCGATCTTGGGTGGGGGTTAAGTATCTGTGTGAACAAACAGACGGTCAATCTGGTGAATTGGTAAAAATAAAGCTTTTATCGTCGACATGGGAAGAAGTCAGTAAAGATGCTTTAAAAGCAATCGAATTCGACCAGTCAGCTTTGTTTAAACTGCTTTACCAAAATGAATACGGCATGGCTGGAGGTGAGCCATTTGGACTGATAGTTGGTGATTATGAGCTTCGACATGACCCTAACCAAAACTACTTTGATCGGGATTTGTCGGTATTGGGTAAGATTGCCCAGACAGCAGCAGCTGCGTTTAGTCCTTTTGTCATGTCTGCGCAACCAAGTGTATTTGGGGTTGATCGTTTTTCGGAGTTGTCATCTACCACAGACATTACTTCTCAATTTGATCAAGTTGAGTATGGGAAGTGGCAACGCTTGAGAGAATCAGAAGATACAAAGTTTATAGGTATTGCAGCGCCTAATGTTCTTTTTAGGCAGCCTTATATCAAAGATGGTTCTCGGATAGAGGCGTTTGAGTTCGAGGAGACGATTGTTGAATCAGAACAAGAGTTGTTGTGGGGTAGCGCCGCTTTTTGTTTCGCCGGCATCGCAATTAGAACCTATCAAGAACATGGTTGGTTTACTCACATGAGAGGTGTGAAGCAAGGGGATTACACCCAAGGAGCCATTCTAGCTCCAACAAGAAGTTCTGTTCAGCTTATGAGTAAAAACACACGAGATAGGAGCCCTTTAAATCTGAAGGTATCAGAGCGTAAAGAGAAAGAGATATCCGATTGCGGTTTCATTACGATGTCACCTGTCGCAGAAACCGATTTAGTCGGCATGATATCCAGTGTGTCTATCCATAAGCCGAAGTTATTTGAAGACCAGAACATAACGATGAACGCCAAGCTGACTTCGATGCTGCAATATACATTATGTGTATCTCGAATCGCACATTACATAAAGGTAATGGGAAGAGACAAGGTTGGTGGGTATCAAGATTCTGATTCAATCCAGCGGGATTTTCAGCAATGGCTTCACCAATATACAACTGCTTCTGATGAAGCTTCTGATGAACTCAGAGCAAAGTATCCACTCAACGAAGCAAAAATAACAGTTAAAGAAAAACGCGATTCGCCAGGGCATTACTTTTCAGTAGTGCATTTAAGACCTCATTTTCAACTCGATCAAATGGTTTCGGCGGTCAAATTAATTACGGAGTTATCACCGGAGCAGGTGGTGTAAGGGAACACGATGACAACATGGAAAAAAGCCTTATCTGAAGGTCAATTGCAGCAAGCTATTACTCTATTAATTGAAGAGATAAAGTCTGCCCCGAAAGATGCAAGCTTGCGAAGTTCGTTCATTGAGCTGCTTTGTATTAACGGTGATTTGGAGCGAGCGGACGATCAACTGATTCAATCGATCAAGCTATTTCCGGAATATTTGGCAGGTGCGAGTCAATTGCGTCATCTTGTAAAAGCGGCGCAAGCCCGTAAAGACTTTAGTGAGGGGGCAGCAACTGCGCAGTTTGTTGAAGGTGATTCAAAGGTTAACGAGTTGATCATCGAGTTGAATCTTGCCATCAAAAATAAAGACTATGAAAGTGGTTATGAGTTGGCGCAGCAGCTTGAAAAAGGAAGAACCACTAAACGCTTTTCTCAAAATGGAAGTATGACCGATGAGGTAAGGGATATCGACGACCGTTTGTCTGGTTATGTCGAGCTGTTTTCTACTGCGGGAAACTACTTTCTTGTCCCAATTAAAAATATTAAATATTTAGAAGTGAAGGATCCAAGCTCATTACTTGAAAATGTTTGGCGACCTGTGGAGTTTGATATTGAGGGTTTAGGTGAAGGAGAGGGGCACATGCCACTCACATACATAGACTCATCTACAGACGCCCAAAAGCTTGCCAAAGAAACGGATTGGATACAACTTGGCGCTAGCGAGTTGTTCGTAGGTTCAGGACAAAAGTGTTGGTTGGTTGGGGACAAAGCAGTACCTATTTTTGAGCTAAACCAATTGTCAGACATCGCAGAGCTTGCATAGAGGTTTAGATGGCACTGGCAGCATCCTTACTTGATAAGCTAATCGATAATGATCCTCAATCCCGAGAAGATAAAGACTTTCCACTCACTCAACAGTTGCTGATAGACAATTTATTGAGAGATTTAGAGTCGATGTTGAACAGTCGGATTGGGTGGAGAGAAGTCCCGTTTGAGTTAAAAGAAGCGAATAAATCAATCTTAAATTATGGTCTGCCTGATTTCTCTTCAATGCCATTCAGTAGCCAGCAAGGACAAGGGCAGCTCTGCGGCATTGTAAGAGCTGCCATTCGTGAATTTGAACCGCGTTTATCGTCGCCGGTTGTCAATATACTGCAGGAAAAGAGTGCGGCAGATCGCACTTTAAGGTTACAGATAAATGCAACGTGCCTTATAGGAAATAGTGAGCGCGACGTGACGTTTAATACCGAAGTTGAACCCGTAAATTTAGGCATGAAATTGAGTAGAGCAAAATGAGCGAAGAGTTCTTGAAGTACTATAACCGCGAGTTGGCATATTTGCGCCACAAAGGGCAGGAGTTTGGCGAGCAATACCCAAAGATTGCTGCGCGTTTGGGTATTAACGAAGAACAAGTAGATGACCCTCATGTAGAGAGGCTGTTAGAAGGTTGCGCGTTCATGACGGCGCGAATTCGCCAGAGTTTGGATAACAGTTATCCGCAGTTTACTGAGTCTTTAATGGGGCAACTACACCCAGACTTTCATGCTCCAATACCCTCGATGTCGATCATCAGAATGAAGTGTAATGGGTCAACGTCATCCCCCTTTGATATACCTGCTGGAGAAAAAGTAAAGATCAGTGCACCCGGTTTTGATGAGTGCGAATTTAAAACATGTTATGACACACAGATTTACCCTTGTGACGTTTCACAAGTAAGCTTTGATAATGCCCCTTTGGCATCGATAGGTTCTCGTTGGGAAACAAATGCGCACTCGATGCTTAAGTTGAGGCTAAATTCAAATGAGAGTGGGGCGACATTTGCTGGAATGGGGGTTGAGACGCTGCGCTTTTACCTGAATGGTCAAACTCAACTCACGCAAAGGCTATATCAACTTCTGTTCAAAAGTCTGATAGGCATATCGCTTTCAGCAAACGGCAAAGAAATTGCGTCATTAACACCACGCCACTTACACGCAGTGGGATTTCATGATTCTCACAAAGTCGTTCCCTATAGTAAGCGAAGCTTTTCATCCGCGAGGATGTTAGTGGAGTATTTACATTTTCCTGAAAAGTTTATGTTTTTTGAGCTGCAGGATCTCGCACTTGAAAGATTAGAGGTAGAAGGCGAGCTCGATATTAGTTTTTACTTTGATATCGACGATGACTGGTTACCAAAACAAGTAGATGAAGAAAGTGTGCTTTTAGGGTGTGTTCCAATCATTAACTTGTACGAAAGCACGATGGAGCCAACACGGTTAGAAGCTTCAGAGTATGAGTATCAGATGTCTCCTGGGCATCAAAGTGCTGATTGCAGTGAAGTAGTTGCGATCACGGATGTTACTTTGAATAACTGGAACAAGTCTTATAAGAACTTACCCAGTTACTTCGCTGGCGAGCATAACCATTATATGAACAAAAGTGATTTGTTTTGGGTAATGAGGCGAGAAGATAAGAACTGGGCGGGGGGATTTGATGAACCAGGTAGGGATATCTATATTTCTTTTGTTAATAAAAAACATCAACAGTTTGAATTCGATAGCCATGACAGTTGGTTACTTTCAGTTAAGGCAGAGTGTTGTAATAGAAACATGCCCCAAAAATTGCCTTTTGGTGGCGGTTTGCCAAACGTATTGCTACCAAAAGTAAGTGACAATTTTCAGCAAGTAAAATGTTTGGTCTCAATGACTGAAACAATCAGACCGGATATGGATGAAGGCAGCCGCTGGCAACTAACCAAATTATTAACGCTTTCCCACTTCACTGATGAGACTGGTCTTGCAACGTTAAAACAACGACTTAAACTCTATGCATTTGCGGGTACAGCTGAGACCAAAGCACTTATCGACGCCTTAGTAAAATTAGAATATCAACAAACCACAGGAAGGGTTAATGAACAGGGAAGAGTTGGTTTTGCTCATGGAGTAAAGCTGGTGCTTACCGTTTCTGATCAAATGCTATCTAAAGAGCAAACCTTTTTCTTAGGATGCGTACTTTCAGTGTATTTTGCGCAATTTGCTGAGGTAAATATTTTTACACAGTTAGAGGTAAAGACGAAATCTACGGACAAAGTATTTCATCGATGGCCTGCAATGCTTGGTGAAAAGGTATTGTTATGAATGAGGTGGATTTTTTTCAACAATTGAAAAAGCGACCATTGTTTGAAGCGATTCACCTCATTGAATTGGGATTACTTAAAGCTGGGGCTCAATTAGGGAGCGATTCATTACCTAAAAATGAAAAGGTAGATCTAAAAGTAAACTCAACGCTAGGTTATGAAAACGCACAACTTTCCAATGTTCATCGCTCTGGCAACGATAGGCTGATACTAGAAACAAACTTAATTGGTCTGACAGGGGAACAGGGCGTGTTACCCCATCATTACAGTGAACTTGCGATTAGTCGTCAAAAAGAAGGCGACGGGGCGATGGTGGATTTCTACGATATTTTCAATCACCGTTTACTTTCGTTGTATTACCGTAGTTGGCAGTTGAGTCAGATATCAGTTCAGGCACATGAACATTCTAAAGGGGCTCGTTCCCCTCTCATAAACAGTCTAGAAGCTGTTTCAGGTCACTCTGACCACCTAATTAATCACTACGCCGGCTTATTTGCATCGAGAAACAGAAGTAAAGGCGCACTAAAAACCATTATTGAAGACCTAACAGGGTGTGACGTTAGGTTACACGAGCTTCAAGGGCAATGGTTACGTTTATCAAAGGAAGAACAGACGAGATTAGGTGGAAAGTCGACGCCGGAAGGACAATTTGCTCAAGTCGGTAGAGGCGCATCTATAGGCGCAAAGGCGTGGAACATAAATGCAGCAGTGATGATCGAACTAATACCAACGAGTACAGAGCAAGTCAGTCAGTTACTGCCCAATAACCCATACATAAACACAGTTAAGTCTTTGGTCCATGAGTATGTAGGCAAACATAAGTCCATTAAGTGGAAGCTCACTACACGTCATAAGTATTTGCCCAAGGTGTGCATTACTAAACGACATGGTCAACTAGGGATTGGTACGGTTTTATCTAAACATAAGCGAACTGAAGATCGCGAAATAACTATCACCATTTAAAGGAATCACAATGGCTTTACTATCACTTTCAGCGTTGGTCGAAAGGTTGTCTCCTGTCGCTAAAGAAACGCTTGAACAAGCGGCTGCAATGGCGAGTTCTCGTACTCATCATAGTATAGAGATGACCCACTGGTTGTTATCCATACTCCAGCATCCCGCAGAGATTTATGTTGAAGTATTTAAGAAGTTTAATGTAAACCCGAAACTGGTTGAAACACAGTTATTGTCGCAATTGGAAAAATACAAAACGGGTTGTGAATCGGTGCCGGGACTTGCAACCCACACTGTTACTGTGATGCAAAATGCAGTGATGATAGCAACAATAGAGTTTGACGCACATGAACTCAACTGTATCCATCTATTAAGTGCTTATCTATCGGATGATTCCTTAGCGAATGCGATAAATCAACCTTGTCCTGAATTAAATAAAATTGAAGTGACGACATTGCCTGCATTCAATGAATCGCAGCAGGTAGCAACTTCTGCAGCAAAACAAACTAGCACTGCCTTGGATCAATTTACTGTTGATCTTACAGCACAAGCTAAAGCAGGAAAGCTTGACCCAGTTGTTGGGCGTGATAACGAAATTCGACTCATGGTAGATATATTGCTGCGAAGACGCCAAAACAACCCAATTCTCACAGGGGAGGCGGGAGTTGGTAAAACGGCTGTAGTAGAAGGGTTAGCCCTAAAAATTGTCGAAGGTGACGTCCCTCCAGCATTGCAAGGTGTTGCTATTAAGTCGTTAGATATGGCTTTGCTACAAGCCGGAGCAGGAATGAAAGGTGAGTTTGAAAACCGCCTAAAAAACGTCATAAAAGAAGTTAATCAATCTGATACACCGATTATTCTCTTTATCGATGAAGCTCACGGTCTGATTGGCGGAGGTGGTCAGGCGGGGCAAGGTGACGCTGCTAATATTTTAAAGCCAGCACTCGCAAGAGGTGAGTTAAGAACTATTGCTGCAACAACTTGGGCTGAGTACAAAAAGTACTTTGAAAAAGATGCAGCGCTGACTAGGCGTTTCCAAGTGGTCAAAGTAGATGAACCCACTCCGGAAGTTGCAGTGGATATGCTTCGCGGTTTATTGAATGTGATGTCGAACCATCATGGCGTATATATTACCAGCCAAGCATTAGAAGCCGCTGTTCAACTGTCTTCTCGATACATCAATGGTCGACAACTTCCTGACAAAGCGGTGTCTGTATTAGATACAGCGTGTTCACGCGTAGCCTTAAGTCAATCTTCAATACCCGGTGTATTGGATAACAAGAAAAAGGCAATGCAGCTAAAACAAGCAGAATTAGAACAACTGATTAAAGAGTCTCAATTTGGTCGCGACCATAGTGATGTGATAGAGAATATTCGAATCGAGATTGACCAGCTCTCTCACTCAGTACTTACTCTTGAGGCGCAATGGCAACAAGAACAACTTTGGGTTGAAGATGCAAAAGCCTTACGTAATAAAATCCTCCTATCTCCGTCAGATTCTGACAAACAAAAATTGATCGAGATTGAAGAACAACTCGGTACGAATGCTCAGCCTTTGGTGTTCTCTCATGTAGGGGATGCATTGATCGCCGAAGTAATCTCTGATTGGACTGGTATTCCGCTAGGTAAGCTGCAAGATGACGAGATTAAGGCAGTATTGAACTTAAAAGAGAGTTTAATTAAACGAGTTGTAGGGCAAAATCATGCTCTTGAAACCATGTCGGAAGTGATTAAAACGGCAAGTGCCCAACTTACAGATGAATCGAAGCCAAACGGGGTGTTTCTGCTTATTGGACCAAGCGGAGTCGGTAAAACTGAATCCGCATTAGCAATAGCGGAAAAGGTGTATGGTAGTGAAGAAAACGTTACCACGATCAACATGTCAGAGTTTAAAGAGGAACATAAAGTCTCATTACTATTAGGCTCTCCTCCTGGTTATGTCGGTTATGGTGAAGGTGGTGTGTTGACGGAGGCGGTGAGAAGGAAGCCATACAGCGTCATTCTTTTAGATGAAATGGAAAAAGCGCACCCAGGTGTCCAAGATATCTTTTATCAAGTGTTTGATAAGGGAATGATCAAAGATGGTGAAGGTAGAGACATTGACTTCAAAAATACCATTATCATTATGACGGCAAATACTGGTACAGATACAACAATGTCATTGTTTGAAGACCCTGACTTAGCTCCAGATGTTGGCGCCCTAAAAAATGCGTTGAGAGATGATTTAATTGCGGACTTTAAACCTGCTTTCTTGGGACGTGTAAATGTCCTACCTTACTTACCACTAGACGAAACAGTATTAAAAAATATTACTCACCTAAAAGTAAAAAAAATCTCAGATAGAATTAGAAAAAACTATTCCTCAGAGCTGATAGTGAGTGATCAATTAATAAATAATATTGTTGCTAGTAGTAATGAATCAGGAAGTGGAGCAAGGGTCATACAAACAACCATTGAAAATACACTGTTGCCTAAAATATCGCATGAAATCCTTACGGCGATTCTTAAAGGTAAGAATTTTAAAGAGATTAAGGTCGAGGGTGAAGTTAATTCTTTAACTGTCTCACTTTTATAACAATTATTTCAAAATGAAATTAATATGAGAGTTGCTTCGTAATAAGCATTTTACATTTAAAATAACGCTTATATTAAATCTAAATACAAGATATAAAATATCGTATTTAAAAATTGGTTTTTGATACATTAATCATTAGTTTTAATTGATGATTAAAATATAAAATTACTATGTAATATGTCATTAATAATGCTATAGGAGATTAGCATGCAGTCTAACACGTATCTTAAATATGCAGATATTAAAGGTGAGGCAACAGCCGAACAGTACAAGGATCTAATTACTCTACTATCTGTAGATTGGAGTGTTGGTCGTGAAATTTCATCGTACACTGGTACAGCGATGGACCGCGAAGCAAGTGCAACACGTCTATACGATTTGACGATCACTAAGCTTCAAGACCGTTCATCACCGGACCTATTTAAAGAAGCTACCATTGGTAAAGGTAAACCAGCGGTATTCCACATCACCAAGCAAGGTGAAAAGGTAGAAGAGATCATGAAAATCGAACTTACCGATGCAATGATTTCAAATTACTCTGTGTCAATCCAGGACGATCGTCCAATTGAAACAATCACTATTTCTTACACTGAAATGATGATGACAGTTACACCTACTGACGATAAGAACAACACATCTGCGCCATTAGTATATGGCTACAGCGGTGTTAAAGGTCAGCAAATGTAATTGTATTGCGGGAAGAGCTTTCTTCCCGCTATTTTATAAAGAAGTATCTAATGAAAAAAGCATCTCAGAAAAATAACTTTATACGAATTTCTTCACCATTTGGGAGTGATACGTTAATTCTTAATTCCTTTGAATATAAAGAGACTGCATCCCAACTTTTTTCATTGTATGCTCATGCTTATTTTAACGACCAACATGAGGAATTGAATAACATCATTGGAAAAGAGGTCTTGATCACGATGGATAATCATCCATCTGTTAGCGCTAAACCTCGTTATTTTCATGGGGTTGTATCTAGAGCCAGATTAACTGGTTCAAGGGTTACTACAGTTGAGCATGGTGAGAATTACAAAAACATAGATTTGTATATCGAGCCTAAAATTCGATTTTCTGATTACCGCACTAACTGCCGTATTTTTCAAAATAAAAGCATAGAAGAAATAATTTCATTGATTTTATCAGAACATGATGTTGAGTTCAGTTTTAAAACTCTAAGAAGTTACCCCAAGTATGCGTATAAAGTTCAATATGACGAAACTGATCTGGCATTTATAGAGCGGTTACTGTCTGAAGAGGGAGTTGCTTATTGCTTTTCGCATACAGAATCTTCCCATGTTATTGAATTTTTTGATGACGCTGATTACTACGAGTCAGGGGAAGAGTTCTTTGTTAATCATTCAACAGGTACGAGTGAAGTAAGCCACATTAGTTCATGGAATGAGACCCAAACACTGACGACTAAAAAAACATGTAAAGCAGGCTTTGATATGCTTAAGCCTTTGTCTCATCCGATGCACCAAGCGAATGGAAAGAGTGAATATTTTTCGGTACCAGTTAGTGAGCACTATGAGTATCTCGCGGAAACTGAGACTAAAGATGATTTTTCCTTACGCAATAAGCATGCAATTGAATCGTTACAACAAGATGCTTATCAATGTAGTGGTGAAGCAAGTTGCAGAACCTTTACTGTTGGTAAATTATTTAAATTTAAAAAACATGAAGATGTAAGCCGTGTAGGTAAAGAGTTTGTCCTTTCTTCGATTTCCATGTCTGCATCAGTGCTCAATCAAACCGGGCAAGGTGGGACGTCAGCTCAAGGTTTTAAAATGTCTTTCCACTGCGTCGGTTCAAAAACCATGCTTCGTCCAAAAACTCATATTCGAAGACCTCAAGTTAGAGGTCTTCAAACCGCGATTGTTACTGGAAATGAGGATGGTGAGATTTACCTTGATAAGCATGGACGAATTAAAGTTCAGTTTCATTGGGATAGACAAGGTAAATATGATGCTAACAGCTCATGCTGGATTCGCGTTGCGCACGCGAGCGCGGGTAATGGCTGGGGTAGTATTTTCCACCCAAGAGTTGGTCAAGAGGTCATTGTCGATTTTGTTAATGGCGACCCGGATCAGCCTATAGTTACCGGCTCTCTTTACAATGGAACTCAAGAGACACCATACAAATTACCGGACCAAGCTTCTCAAAGTGGTTACAAATCTCGCTCTGTACAGAAAGAGGGAAATAACTTCAATGAGCTTCGGTTTGAAGACAAGCCTGGTGATGAGCATGTCTACTTACACGCAGAAAAGCTGTTTCAAATGGTAGTCGAAGACTGTGCAGATATTTCTATAGAGAACAATAAAAAAGAAAAAGTCACCAATGAATTGCGCCAAGAAGTGGGTAAAAGTGCCGACCTTAAAGTAGGTGAGAATCAATCTTTAGATGTCGGTAAGGCATTATCAATTAATGCAGGAAAAAGTATTGAAATTAAGGTTGGTGGGGCGTCGATTCAAATGTCGAGTTCTGGCGAGATCAATATTAAGGGCAATAAGATCTCGATTAATGGCTCTGCCATCGCACTAAAAGCCGGGCAAATTTCTCTTAATTAAGGCGCGAAGAAATGGGAAAACCAGCAGCAATAATAGGTAGCTTTCACATATGTCCCAAAAAGACAGGGAAAATTCCTCACGTCGGAGGACCTGTCATAATGGGGTCTCCAAACGTAAAAATCACAGGTCTTCCTGCAGCACGAAAAGGCGATAAGCTAATTTGCGTTGGCCCACCAGATAGTATCTCTTCGGGGTCTTCTAGCGTGAAAATCAACGGGAAACCGGCAGCACGGCTAGGGGATTCGACATCTCACGGCGGTAAAATTTTAGTCGGCAACCCAACGGTAGTCATTGGTGGATAGATGGGGCTTATGTTTCAGCCAAGCTTGTGTTTATTGGGAGACCAAGAATTTTTAATATCGCAGCTCACTAATCATACGTTAAAGCCGTCAGAATTCTCTGTATCGAACTTTGAAGAGATCGACTCTCTCTCTATTATTGATACGCTTGATTCTTATTCTAACTATCTGAGCAAGCGGGATATTTCAGGTCATGTTTTCTTGTTGCTGCCAAATATCACCGATAAGAACATTCTGCGAAGAGTTATCGCTTCGTTTTTGTCGATATTTAGCAAAGTCGAGGCGGATAAAATTGCCCTTTATCCATATGGTAATGCCTCTTTTTTGATGGCTCTTAACAGTATTGAACGCTCGGTCAAAAAAAATAACTCAGTGTGGGTCGTCGCTATAAACGCAATCGATTCTGGATATGGTCTTGATTCGTTAGTTATGGCACGTTGTTCCATGGGGCATAGAGGACTACGTCCTTACAAGGTTGCTGTTGATTTGGACTTTGAAGGGACTGATACGGCGACATCAAATATCACCAAACAATTGGGGCTTGTTTGTACTCATCTTCTAGACGAACTCGCTCTGTCTATAGAAGGAGAAGAGCCAGTATGGCTGGAGTCTATTCAGTTCTTATCTCCTTGGATAACAGCGGATGCTTCCTATCAGCTAATAGATTCGATCACGGGTCCCTTAGGTCCTTGTAATGGTTTATTAAAAGCGCTCTGTGTTTACCAGCAGCAAGCAAATAGAAACATATCAAATTATTGCGGATTGCAAATTGACGTTGAACGGTATGGATATGCCGTAGGCGTTTTGTATCGCTGGGTTAATGAGTAACTTGAAGAGATGAACTTACAACGGATTGTCAAACTTAAAGCGTTAAGTGGTGCCGTATTTTGCTTTTCTCATCAACGTTTAAATGTTGGTATTGAAAAAGAATTTGGCACCGAAAACTGTGCAGCGGTTTTTATTGAGCAATTTCATTTTGCATCATTGGATGACCTAAGAGAAATCGCCTCTTGGACGAGTAAAGAAGTGTCATTTGCTCATGAGTATGAAGATAAAGGCATAGAAGAGCTCGACCAGCTACTCGCTAAAGGGTTATATGATCGTGTTTTGTTTGTATCAGAACTGCCTAAGTTACTCCCTAAAACATTCTATCCACCAACGAATATCCCACAACCTGTCGCTCTAAAGGCGTCAAAAGGTGCGAGGGTATTGTCGCGTTCTGAACGTGTTAATGCGAGCAGTTCTGTAAGTCTCTCTCCTCAAGATGAAAGCAGTAAACGTCATGTTAAAGCTGGCGATCCCGTGTCGATGGTGACAGGTGAAGAACACTTATCTTTAGTGGATGTTAGATTACCTTTTCATTTGACGTGGTTACGTACGTATCGCTCTTCTCTCTGTGATACGAGTACATCTTTAGGCTTTGGCTGGAGGCATATATTTCAATACGAGCTAATGGATGTATTAGATGAAAAGTCTAACGTGGTAGGTTGGCTTTTTATGGATGAAGTAGGAGACACGATTCAATTTCCTAGTGTGGAGATCGGCGGAATTAGTTGTCAAGCTTATTCTGGTGCAAGCTGCCTGTTCCACAAAAATGGTTATCGACTCGTGTCATTGAGAAACGAAGTTCAAATTAAGTTTTATTTGAAAGACGAGTTGTGGGTCGCACGTGAAGTTCGTCTGGGTCACATGAAAACCGTGAACCTTGAATACTCTCGCAATCACAGAGTGGTTGGAGTCAGTGTCAACCAGAAACCAAAACTTGAACTTCAGTACGACGAACATGGATTGCTTGTAGAAATCAGAACCCCCAAAACAAACCACGTGTTAGCAAAATATGATTACGATGCAGGTAGTCGCTTAATCTGTGCCAAGAACGAAAACGGTCTCATAGAAAAGTATCAATACAACGACTCGAACCTACTGGTTAAGCGAACGCGAGCGACTGGCTTTTCTCATTATTTTGAATGGTTGGGTGAAGGAAAAGATGCAAAATGTGTTCGAAATTGGGGGGATGAAGGCGTCTATGACTATCGGTTTGATATCGGGTTATACGAGTCAACTTACTGGGACTCGTTAGGAAACCGATGGCAATATAAGCATGATGAAAATGGAAAATTGCTTGAATGCATAAGCCCTGAATCCAGACTTATGGCATATGAGCACGATTCTATGGGGAGGTTAGCGTGCACGACTAATCCGGATAAAAGCTACACTTTCCACTTCTACGATGAGTTTGGCTTGATGAAGCAAAAAGTGCATTCTTCAGGGGCGATCGAAGATTTTGAATACAATGAATTTGGTCAATGTATAAAGCATTGTTTTCCTGACGGTGAAGTTGAGATAAGAGAGTTTAATGCTTTAGGTCAGTTGGTCATGCACCAATACAAAAACGGGCTAAAAGAACATTCGTTGTTTGATAAACACGGTCGACAAGTAGAGCAGAACAGCGATGTTGGAACTCGTACTCAATGGTGGTGGAGTGAGGCAAACCAGCTGCTAGCAAAGAAAGTAAACCAGTGTTTGGTTCGTTATAGCTATGACGAATATGAACGTATCAATGGTATCTCTTATCCCCATGATTTGATTGCTGGTTTTGAGCGACACGAAAACAACTTACTTACCCGTTTATATTTTCAAAGTAAAAAAGATCAAACATTTCGAGAGCATCGTTACGGATATGATGATTTTGGTCGAGTTAAACAGATCTGCACGCCACGAGGTTCTATAGATATTGTTTGGGGGCATCTAGCCCAGCCAACAGCGATAGTGAAACAAGATCAGAGTGCTTTTTCTTTTTCTTATGATTCGGAAAGAAACCTGACGAGCATTGAGCGCTCGGATGGCTGCAAATATGAGTTTGAGTACACACCTGACGGTCATATAAGCCAGACAATTAACTTCGATCGAATTAAAACCAATTACACCTATGACCGAGCTGAAAGGTTAAGTCAAATATCACATTGCTCTATTCTGATCTCGTTTCAATATGATGAGCTTGGACAGGTTGCAAAAGTTAAAGCCAGTGGCAAAAATCGAAGTGTAGAGAACCATTACCAACATACTCTAGGTGGTAAATTAACTCGCGCGCACAACCGTTTCTCTAATATTTCATATACGTATTCTGGCACGAAATTGGTGAGTGAGGAGCAGGGACGCTTTTCTTTCGTCAATCAATACCAAGATAACGGTTTACTTCGTTCTCAACGCTATGACGATGGAACAGAGGTGCTATATGAGCATGACCAATTTGGCACGGTATGTGGATTAACGATTCATTCAAACGGCTCTGAGAGAGAAGATTCAATTAAGTTTGAATACGATGAATTACAACGTTTATCGATAATCACTTATAGCGCGGGAAAAGAGCTAAGAGAGTTCGATGGAATAGGTCGCTTGAAGCGCCAAATATGGACTGGTTTCGAGCGTAAGTATCATTACAACGCGCAGCATTTATTGTCTCTTATCGTTGATAGTGAAAAGGGGGCGTTGCATTACCGTTATGATGAACTTGGGCAATTAGAAAGAGTAAAAACACAGACTTTAGAAAAGTCATATTCCTTTGACAGTTTTGGTAATTTTAATGATGAAAGTGCACAGCTAGACTATGATCGGCTGGTTGAATATAACGGCGTAAGGTACGACTACGATGAGCTAGGCAATAGAATTCGCACTCAAGGCAATGGGTGGGAACAGCATTGTGCTTATGATGCAAAAGGACAGTTAATCAGTGTCGAGACTGAAGGGCGGTTGTGTCAATTTGAATATGATGCACTAGGACGCAGAACGAAGCAAATCAGCGAAAATGGAACCACCGAGTTTATTTGGCAAGGAAGTCATCTAGTCGGCGAGTATTCGCGTTCGGGTTATCGGTGGTATCTATATCAACCAAACAGCGTAGTTCCGCTTGCTCTTATTGAAAACGGCAAGTGTTATTTTTTCCAATGTAATCAAATCGGAACCCCAGAACGTTTGGTGGACTCTAAAGGGCAGGTAGTTTGGCAAGCAACATACGATACCTTTGGATTTGCTCACGTTGAAATCGAGACGGTTAAAAACAACCTTCGCTTACAGGGGCAGTACTTCGATATTGAGACTGGTCTGCATTACAATTTAGCACGCTATTATGATCCTCAAATAGGTCGATTTATCCAACCCGATCCCCTAGGGCTGCTTGGTGGAACTAACCACTATCAATTCGCACCAAACCCTGTCTCGTGGGTTGATCCTTTGGGTTTATGTGCAAAAGAGGAGTCGCATACAGTTCTAGCGGGGCGCAACGATAATTCGCCTGAGAAGTCGGTGTACTACGCAATGGGCTCGGGGAATTATCAAGCTACAATTACTCAAGCTTCACCTAGTTACAAGCTACATGCGTATTCGTCCCCGCATCATTCAGCTTTAAGTATTAACGATGTTCATATGGCACTCGATGCCGCGGGTATGCTGCCCGGAGTCGGAATTATTCCTGACGCAGTTAATACTTTTTTGTATGGAGTAACTGGTGACTTTGTTAACGCGGGAATGTCACTTTCTGCAATGGTTCCTGTTGTCGGGCAAGGGGCTATGGCGACTAAGTATGTCAGTGAGCTCGACAAAATTGAAGGTCATGGCAATAATATCGCGGATAATGTAAGTACGCATATAGACGATTATGTGTCACGGCTTTATAGTAAAGTCACGCCTTCAAACCGACCTGCCAATCTGTTTGAAATAGAACAGACTGGGCCTCGGAATTATCGAGTCTTTGGAGGGGGGACATCAATAGACATTGATGGCTATGAAGGAACTGTAATTCTTGAAGCAAAGTTTGTTGATAAAAAGAGCAGAAGTCCTTTTATTGAAGACTCTAAGATTCCGCCATTTTTGCGTGAAAAAATTCGCAAGGAGCAAGCACATGAATTTGAACGATTGAAAGCTGTTTTAAAGGATTCTGAGGTTCCGTTTAACAAGTTGGAGGTGAGAATTAATGAGCCTCTAGCAAAGCCTTATTTTCAGTCACTAATCGAAAAATATAAAATACCAGGGCATGTTAAGGTTGTTAGGACATCAATCAAAGAGTCAGGAGGGGGATGATATGAGTAAACTATTACTATTTATTGGTGAAAATGAACAATTTGATAAAGATACCGTTGTTCAACAAATTAGAAAGATAGTAGGTGTTAGAAATGACAAAGAAGGAAATTTTATTGGCTCTGTTTTTGAGGCAGAGTACGCTGTAAATAATGAGAGTTACATTGTTCGATTGAGTGATGACCTCGAAACAATAACTGTCGATGGAATTGATGATAATAGTCTAGATTTTGTTCTTCAATTGAAAACTCTGCTCATGATACCTCTCCAAGTGGTTGACATGGATTACTCATTTCATCTGGAGTTAGCTAACGTAAACTCATTAGTTCAGCTTAAAGAAGAAATTAGGAAGGGAGTGTAATTGAATCGAGCAGTGTCTGGGCGAAAATTTTGATAATCAGGATACCACTTCTTTCGGGGAAATAATTTGTATTCTTAAAGTTGCGTCCAAAACAAACCACATGAAAAACTTACGAACTCACGATATCCGGCGGGGATCTCAGTGGTGCACAAAATCGCGCTTATCTCAGGCGGATGAGCAAGCGCAACGTGCATTCGAAACTTTAGGACCAGATACCCAAATGAATGTTTCGCTGGATCGCTGCCCATTACGTGGAATTAAATAAGTTGAATGACGAATATTTTGAAATGTTTATAGAAGAGTTTGGCAAGCCGACCGAACATATTCAGGCGACTGACCAACAAGTTGAAGCATATCGAGGCATACTTCCAGATCAGCTACTTAAATACTGGCAAATGGTCGGTTTCTCTGGCTTTAACGATGGTCTATTCTGGATCACTAATCCCGCAGAATTTGAAGATGTGCTTGAATCTTTTCTCGACGATACAGAGTTCGCACACTATGACAACTACCATGTGATCGCTCGAAGCGCCTATGGTCAACTCTATTTGTGGGGAGAGCGAACAGGTGCGTCACTCGATATAGCGACACACTTAAATTGGATAATGACAAATCAAGGACACGCAAAAGACATTTCTAAAGGCGATGCTAATATTGCAATTCAAAGCTTTTTCGGTTTTCAAGATAAAGAATATATAGACGTAGAAGTTAGTTCAAAACCTCTCTTTCCGTCTGCGATTAAAAAACATGGTCCAGTGGGTAAAGAAGAAGTGATGGTGTTTACCCCTTACCTATTTATGGGGGGCAAGAAGTCCGCAGATGCTATGACCAAAGAAGATCTACATGTATTTTTACAGGTTATGGCGGATTTAGGGGGAGCCGAAATTATCGATATGGCGTCAATGGTCGGCAATGTCCTTAAAAGTCACAGAGATTAACCCGTCCTGCATAGCAAAACTCAAGCTCACGCTTTGTGGGCTCTTTTGTTTACCCAGTATCGATCTAGATAGATATCTTTTAAACAATCAGTTTGGCTGAATAGTGATCACACACAAGGCAAGAGTTCTTAGCTTAAACCCAGATATTGAAGAAGAAGTTACGCTTGAAGTTAATGGTGTCGAATTAACCTGTTTTGCCGGGGTGTGCCCCTATGAATTGTATATTGGGCAAGAATATCCCGTTGCATTTGAAATGTTGGACTTTGAATTAACAGAGCAGGAAAGTGCAGACGAAACTAGTATGACAAGGGTCGATAGTACCTATGCTTATAAGCTATTAGGTAGACTAAGCGGTGGGACCATAGACGCTGGACTTAAGATTTGTGATGGTTTTTTAGAGTCTGATTATGCATATTTGGATGGTCAGTTTATTTGCCTCTGTGTCGAGCGGTTGGACGTAGAATTTTTAGATAGGTAAACCGAGTTCTTAGGGCATGTCTTTTCCCCCTAAATAATGAGCGGGTTTGTGCAAATAAATTAGGCAAAGGATATAAACGCAAATGAATAATGAAAACTCTACACTAGTTCGCTTTGTTATGAATGCTGATAAATTGAAAAAAGTACCTCATCAATCCCATAGCCTAGATGGACTAAAAAATGGTGAGTGTTTGTGTGTGGTCAATCGAGATGATTCTTGGCAAGTTGTATACAACAGTCAAGGAAGAATTACGTCTGTAACTGAATGTCAAAATGAAGAAGATGCGTATGAGGAACTATATCGCCAAATCTCAGATGCTTATGGTTGGTAGATTTGAAGAACGCACAATTAGCTCGTTTATACTTTAACTTCAGCATACGCCACAAACCACATGAAAAGCTTACGAACTCACGATATCCTAGGGGGATAATAAGATAACGCCATGTAGATGGCAGAAAGTGAATTCGAATGAAGTTTATCCATACCTCAGATTGGCATCTTGGCCGACAGTTTCATAACGTCTCTTTGCTTGACGATCAGCAAGCCGTTCTTGACCAGTTAATCCAATACATTGAAAACAACCCTGTTGATGCGGTGGTAGTTGCTGGTGATATTTATGACCGTTCTGTCCCACCAACCATTGCGATTGAGCTACTTAACAAAGTAGTAAAGCGAATCTGTGGTGAGCTAAACACGCCGATGATTTTGATTTCTGGTAACCATGATGGTGCAGAGCGCTTGGGATTTGGCTCTGAGCAGATGAAAAATGCGGGCCTTCACATTATCAGTAACTTCGAAGACATGCTTCCCCCTGTTGTTCTTGAAACCGAAAGCGCAGGGCAAGTGGCTTTTTATGGCATGCCTTATAACGACCCTGAGCAAGTCCGTTTTGCCTACCAAGAACCCGTTTCGACCCACGATCAAGCGCACAAGTTACTTGCAGAAAAAATCGCTGAGCAGTTCCAATCAGAGCAACGCAACGTGTTAGTCAGCCACTGCTTTGTCGATGGTGCCATTGAGTCTGAATCTGAGCGTCCACTTTCGATTGGCGGTTCCGACCGCGTCAGTCACGAGCATTTCCTCAACTTTGACTATGTGGCGTTGGGGCATTTGCATCAGCCACAGAAAAAAGGCGAAGAATACATTCGTTATTCTGGCTCATTGATGAAATACAGTTTTGGTGAACAAAATCAGAAGAAAGGTTTCACGCTGGTGGAAATTGACCAAAACGGGTTTGTCTCGGCAGAGCACTTTAACCTTACTGCACCTCATGAGATGCGAATCGTTGAAGGTGAACTTGAACAAGTAATAGAGCAGGGCAAAACCGACCCGAAAAACGAAGACTACTTGTTGGTACGTTTGATGGATAAGCACGCAATCTTAAACCCAATGGAAAAGCTACGTACTGTTTACCCGAATGTTTTGCACCTAGAAAAACCGGGCATGTTAATTGGTGTCGAGCAGGGGATGGCGCAAGCGAAGTTGGCGAGAAGTGAGATAGACATGTTCCGAGACTTCTTTTCGGAAGCGCAAGACAGCCAATTATCGCAAGAACAAGATCAAGCGATCAGTGACATCATCAAACAACTTTCTCAGCAAGCTCAGTAAGGACCAAACATGAAACCCATTAAACTGACAATGCAGGCTTTTGGTCCGTTTGCTCAAACAGAAACGATTGAGTTCGACAAACTGGGAACTAACCCTTTGTTTCTCATCAACGGTCCTACTGGTTCGGGTAAAACCTCGATCCTCGATGCGATTTGTTTTGCTCTATATGGTGAAACGACGGGTAATGAGCGCCAAGGTATTCAAATGCGTTGCGATATGGCAGCACCAACGTTACTGACTGAAGTGACACTAGAGTTCTCGTTGCACGGTAAGTCTTATCGAGTGATTCGCTCACCAGAACAAGAAGCGCCAAAAGCGCGTGGTGAGGGCATGACGGTGCGTAAGCATACCGCAGCATTGTATGAGATTACGGACGAAGCAAAGCTCATCACTAGCAAAACAACGCAAGTAAAGACAGAAGTGACCAATATTATTGGCTTGAACGAAACTCAGTTCCGCCAAGTGATGGTGTTACCACAAGGTAAGTTCCGAGAGTTGTTACTTGCGACGTCCAAAGAACGGGAAGAGATCTTTGGTCAGCTATTCCAAACGGATATCTACAAGAAAATTGAATATGCGCTGAAAGATAAAGCGAGTGCTATTAGTAAAGCCAAAGACGAGTTTGATAACCAAATTCGAGGCGCACTGCAGGTGGCTGGTGTTTCTTCTGAAGCGGAGTTGACAGAGCAGCGCGAAGCCTTATCTGTTCAATTTGAATCTGTACAAAAGCAAGAGCAAGAATCTCTGGCGCAATTAAATGCTCTAAAAACTGAACTGCAAAAAGCAGAAGCGCTGAGCAATGAGTTTAAAAAGCGCGAGCAAGCCGAAATTGCATTGAAGCAACATTTGGAACAGAGCGATGCTGTCTCATCACGTCAATTGCAATTAGACAATGCGAAGAAGGCAAGCAAGGTTGAGTTGCCTTATGTCACGTTACAAAGCGCCTCCAAGCAAACGCAAGAACTTGAGCAAAAAGTAGCTAAGCTATCTCAAGATCTTACTGTGGCAAATGACGCGGTAAAATCCAAAGAAGGCGTATTGCAAACCGCGAAAGAACAAGCCGCACAATTGCCAAAACTGACAGAGCAGCAATACCAACTTGAAGGTATGAAAGGAAAGTTGGTTGAAAAGTCAGAGCTAGAGAAAGCCATTAATGCAGGTTTGACGCAAAAATCTGAGTTTGAGGCAACGCTTAAAAAATATATCGCTCTGAAAGAGAAGTTAACGCTAGAGGCGCAACAAGGTCAGAAGTCACTGGATCAAGCTCGAGTCGATGTTGCAAGTATTGGCACCGTAGAGGCAGAGATAAAACAGCAACAACGTTTGATGCAAGACCTACAGAAGCTCACTGGCTTAAACCAAGAGCTAGCGAAATTGGATGCATTGACGCCTAGCAAACAAGCTTTGGTTGACCAAGCAAAAGCGCGATACGTAGAACTTCAACGCTCAGCAGATACACTTGAATTGAGCTGGCACAATGCTCAAGCTGCGGTTTTAGCTCAGCGCTTACAAGCCGGTGAAATGTGTCCGGTGTGCGGTAGTGTAGAACACCCTCAGCCCGCTCAATTTGTTGGTGAAGAGGTAACAAAAGAGCAAGTTCAGCGTGCTCGAAATACGGAGCGAGAAGGGCAAGTTGCGCTTAACCAATTAAGCAATCAATTGGAGCAGCACAATATCGCAGTCGGACAATACAAGCAGCAGATTGAGCAACTATCCGTTGAGCTTGGCCAAAACGCATCAATGGATTTAGGCGCGTTGCAAGCGTCTATGCAGCAGCTCAATGAACGTTTACAGCAATTGTCATCGATTAACTTGGTTCAGCTGGAACAAAGCGTCAATGAGTTAAACCAGCGTTGTGTTACTGGGGAAGGTAAGATCAATGATCTGCAAAACCAGATGGTAGCGAATGAATCGACCATAAAAGTGAACCAAGAGCAACTGGCTAAACTGTCTGCTTCGTTAGATGCCAAGTACTCATCTCTTGAAGTTCTTGAGCAAGACATTGTTGCGATTCAAAAACAGATTACGGAGTTGAATACCGCATTCGAGTCTGCACAAAACCATTTACAACAAGCCGTGCTGGCGAAGACCAATATTGAAAGCCAACTGACAACCAATCAACAGTGGTTGAATGAGGCACTAGAGCGTTTGAACGCAGCCAAAACTGATTGGGCGCAAGCGTTGCAGACGAGCGCATTCGAGGATGAAGCACAATTCCTAGCAAGTAAAGTTGATGAAGCCGAGATGCAGATTTGGCAGAAAGAAATTGATGCGTTCAAACAAACTCAAATCAAGCTAGAACAAACCTTGGCAGACTTGAGCTCCACGTTGAAAGACCTGTCGTTACCTGATTTAGAAGGGTTTAACGTTAAATTAAACAGTGTCCAGCAAAGTTACGTTGAAGCGCGCAATCAGCTTGATAGCACGCGCTCTTTGTTTGAACGTCTAGAGAAAGTCCGTAATGACATCGCGACGCTACATGACAAGAACACTAAGTTAGAAGACGAATACAAAGTGTTTGGTACCTTGTATGACGTTGCAAGCGGTAAAACGGGTAGCCGTATCAGTTTGCACCGATTTGTCCTTGGTGTGTTATTAGACGACGTGTTGATTCAAGCGTCACAGCGTTTAAGCCTGATGAGCAAAGGCCGTTATATCTTGGCTCGTAAAACTGAAGGCTTCAAAGGTGCGGCAGGGCGAGGCTTGGATTTGGTAGTAGAGGACAGCTACACAGGTAAAACGCGCGATGTTGCGACGTTATCAGGTGGTGAATCTTTCATGGCAGCGTTGGCATTAGCGCTCGGTCTATCTGATGTTGTGCAGTCTTACAGTGGTGGTATTCGCTTGGATACGCTGTTTATTGATGAAGGTTTTGGCAGCTTAGATCCGGAATCTTTGGATCTTGCGATTCAAACCTTGGTCGACTTACAACAAACGGGTCGCATGATTGGCGTGATTTCTCACGTTTCCGAGCTGAAAGAGCAAATGGCGCAACGCATTGATGTCGAACCGTCGCGACTTGGTTCTACAGTTTCTGTGAAGTCTCAGATGGCATTTGATTCTTAATCAGTACTGGAAAATATGAATAAACAAAAAGCCCCACTAAATTACGGTGTAAAATAGCGGGGCTTTTTGGTTCTCAGTTTCGAAGCATTTATTGTTCGCAGAAGCGACCTTCTTTCGGTGATTGCGTAATCGCATATTCACCATCAAGGTTGCGATAAACAACCGTGTTCCAAACCGATCCGTCATTCAATTCAAACTCTATCGCGTAGTTCACACCACTCACAATTTGTGCATGAACGGACAAGATCTGTTTAAACGAAGCGAGAGTTTCCATTTTGTTTAGGACAAAGGCCATTGCCTTTTGAGCGTCTGGGGTAGCATCGAATTCGTTCCACCCACCTGGCATATTTCCTTGTGTATTACATACATCTGCCGAGGTTGTTGACTGTGTCGCTTCATCTTGAGTTTTTTGCTGACATCCGACAAGCAAAACCAAGATTGCGCAAGCTGACACTGTTTTTAATTTCATAAAAATAACCTCTATTTATGTAAGCCCGCATTATATAAGTTGGCGTTCCAGCCCAATGTCTACGTTGTGCAAACTTTTTATATGAACAGGGTTAAATCCTGATTAAATCGTTGCGAGCGAGCTCCAAAAAATAGATTTTGGTTAACTTTTTGCCTAATTTTGCTAGTAAGTCACGCTTAAGAGCGAACGCTAATTTCCTATTCATTTCGCGTCGTGAATTAAGATCACAATTATAAAATAGACTTGGAAAACATAACTTTGCACGTGTATCTGTTTTCGCAATACAGCCATATAATCCAATAAAAATTCATTAGGCACTAATATAAAGTGCTGAATGATTGTTGTGATGAAGCAAAATGGATGAGAGGTAACACGATGAAGCAAAAAGCGCTATATCTAGCAGTAGCATTGGGTTTGAGTGGTCTTTCAAACGTAGCATCCGCTAATGAAATGGTGAATCCAGATGGCGGTGTTGTAGTCGGTTATTGGCATAACTGGTGCGATGGGGCTGGTTACAAGGGCGGTAATGCGCCGTGTGTGACGCTGGATGAAGTTGACCCAATGTACAATGTGGTTAACGTCTCCTTCATGAAGGTGTTCAATACCAGCGAAGGTCGCATTCCAACCTTTAAGCTCGATCCAAATATTGGTGTTTCAGAACAACAATTTATTGATCAAATTAGCGCACTAAACCAACAAGGACGCGCCGTTCTTATTGCGCTTGGTGGTGCAGATGCGCACGTCGAGCTGAAAACTGGCGATGAGCAAGCATTCGCACAAGAGATCATCCGCCTTACTGATAAGTTCGGCTTTGATGGTCTGGATATCGATTTAGAGCAATCTGCAGTAACCGCGTCAGACAACCAAACAGTAATCCCAGCTGCACTTCGCCTTGTAAAAGAACACTATCAACAGCAGGGCAAAAACTTCCTAATTACGATGGCGCCTGAGTTTCCATACTTAACAGAAGGTGGCAAATACGTTCCTTATATTACTGGATTAGAAGGGTACTACGATTGGATCAACCCTCAATTTTACAACCAAGGTGGTGATGGTATTTGGGTTGAAGGTGTGGGTTGGATTGCACAAAACAATGATGCGCTAAAACAAGAATTCATTTACTACATTTCAGACTCTCTATCGAACGGTACACGTGGTTTCCATAAAATTCCGCATGACAAATTGGTGTTTGGTATTCCATCTAACATTGATGCAGCAGCAACGGGCTTTGTACAAGATCCTCAAGATCTTTACGACGCGTTTGACCAACTTAAAGCGCAAGGGCAGGCACTTCGTGGCGTAATGACATGGTCAGTTAACTGGGATATGGGCACCAACAAGAATGGTCAGGCGTACGGTGAAAAATTTGTGAAGGATTACGGTCCGTTTATCCACGGTCAGACTCCACCACCGCCAAGTGAAGGCGAACCGGTGTTTAGCGGCATCAACGATGTTCGAGTGCATCACGGTAGTGCATTTGATCCGTATGCAGGTGTTACCGCATCTGATAAAGAAGATGGAGACCTAACTAACAGCATTACTGTCGAAGGTTCAGTTGATGTGAACACCGTTGGCACTTATGTTTTGGTTTACAGTGTAAAAGACAGCGACAACAATGAAACCAAGCAAAGCAGAACGGTTGTTGTTTACAGTCTTGTGCCTGAGTTTGAAGGTGTCGCGGATACAACTATCCAGCTTGGTGATGCATTTGACCCAATGGCAGGTGTAAAAGCCACGGATGCAGAAGACGGTGATTTGACTGATCAAGTTCGTGTAGAGGGCCGTGTAGATGTGAACGTTCTAGGCGTCTACAACTTGGTTTACCGCGTAACGGACAGTGCTAATCAAACTACGACAGCTCAACGCTCTGTGATTGTTTCTGATGGCAGCAGTTACCCTCCGTATGAATCTGGAAAAGCGTATGAAGCAGGTGACATTGTCACAGGTTCAGATGGCAACTTGTATCAATGTAAACCATGGCCATACACGGGGTGGTGTTCAAATCCTTCTTATGCGCCAGGTGAAACCGTTTATTGGTCAGACGCATGGGATAAGTTGTAATTAGTTCATTTGCAAGCCTCCTTCACTGGAGGCTTTTTTATGCGCGTAACTTCACATCTTATTGAACCTACACTAGAACTTTAAAGCGTAATCATTAATATCCCGCCTCCGCATTTTCCAGACTTACCTATAGTTGGAATGCGTCGCTCTTTGTCAATTTGGTACGGTCACCTAGGAGGATTTAATGAAAAGGATCAATGTAGTAGGCAGCAGTGCAAGCGGTAAATCGACGTTTTCAAAGCAACTCGCAATGAAATTAGGTGTCACGTACATAGAAATGGACAGGTTGTTCTGGCTTCCCGATTGGAAAGAACTCGATGATGAGACGTTCTTCGATAAAGTCGTGGACGTAACTCAACAAGACGCTTGGGTACTCGACGGGAATTACAGCCGAACACAACCATACAAATGGCAAAGAGTCGATACCATCATCTGGCTCGATTATTCACGTTCTATCACCACTTATCGTTCCATAATTCGTGCTATTAAAAGGGCATGGACTCAAGAAGAGTTTTGGGAAGGAACTGGCAATAGAGAAAGCTTTAGAAAAGCGTTTTTGAGTACAGACTCGATTATTTGGTGGTCGGTTAAGAATTACCGAAAGAATCGGAAGCGTTATTTAAAATTGAAAGATGACTTAAAAGGTTCGCCTATCGAGTTCATCCACATCACTTCACCAAAAATGGCACAAGATTTTCTTGGTTCTCAAGATTTTATAAATAGATAAGTAACTTATTTAAGTGACTTTTTGGCAACGGCTCGCAGCTGTGTAAATCCTGACATTCCGCCTCCGTTAGATGATGAATACTAGGGTCTGTTGACCTTTCGCTGCAAAAATCAGCTCGAGAGATTAAAAGACCCCAATAACGTTCCCGTCGTATTCATTGTGGAGGTATTATGATCGGCTACGAAGAAATGGCGATATCCGGCTACCTAGGTTGGTTACTCGCTGTTTTGTTGGTTTACCCCTTTGCCTATGTTGGTATCCATATCGGTGTATTCGATATAAAAATCCGTACCAAAGTCAGTCGTTATTTCAATCGCTTTATATTAGCTTTAATTGCATTTTTACTGATTATGCATCTACAAACCGAAGTGGTTTACGGCAAGTACTTTCTTGGTCTTTGGGAAGCACAACAGTAACTCTGATCGCATTAATTCCCATCGCCTTGTGCTAAGTTGTCGAAATTGAACTAAAAATCGACAACTTAGCATGAAGCCATACGACCTATATTTTCTTCATACTTCACCCGTACACATTCCACCTTTCTCCGAACTGATGACAGAGCTCGCACCTGATTTAAAAGTCGCACACTTTGCCGATGCTGGCTTGTTAGAGCGTCTGGTTGCTGGGGAGGACGAATCTAAGGTGGAACAATCCGTACAAGGCAAAGTACGCGAGCTTTCTGAACAAGCAAACTTGGTGGTTTGTACCTGCTCCTCAATTGGTCGCTTTGCTGAATCACTTACGGAGCAGGGAACCAATGTTCAGCGTATCGACCGCGCGATGGGTGACCAAGCTGTCACTCATGAGCGAGTGTTGTTACTCGCGGCATTATCGACAACCATTGAACCTAGCTTGGCGTTACTTGAGACAAGTGAGGGCAATTGTATCCGTCAGTTAGATACGTTTGTGGTTGAAGGGGCTTGGGAGCGTTTTCTCGACCAAGATAACCAAGGCTATTACGACAAGATAAAAGCGGTAATAGAGCAAAAGGCTCGTGATTATGACGTAATCGTACTGGCACAAGCTTCGATGTCAGGTGCTGCATCATTAGTTGATGTCGACATTCCAGTATTAAGCAGCCCACGTTTAGGCGTAAAAAGGGCAATTGAAACCTTAAGGATATTCCATGCAAATAACTAGTTGGATTCAGCTTTGCTTGCGCGAGCTTGAAGGGACGCCCATAAAAGAACATTCCGATATCGAAGCATCTTTTGCTGAGTCGGAACGTTTCTCAAAATGGAAGGCAAGCAAAAGAGAAATACGCCTCGAAGAAGTCAGTGATCGTTGCTGGATCAAGAGCTGCACGGGTGGCTACATCACAGAGGTACATTTGCATGCAGATGGTTCACTTGATGAATACACCTTGTTTGGACGCCTTCATACCAAAGGACATTGGGAGCTAGAGGCTGGTGTACTTCATATCACGATCTACAAAGGTGAAAACACTTATGAACTTTCTGTTGTGGGAAACCGTGAACCTTCGATCCACTCTGCGATTGAATACAAAAATGGAGAAGTTCATTCCTATCTAAAACTGACTCCAATTTCTCAATAGCAATTTAACAAGGACGAGCACCACAATATGGATATTGTATTTGTAAGGCATGGCGTGCCAGATTTTACGTTAGCGGATGAGCGACAGATGACCCAACTTGAGAAGGATTATGCGCCGCTTTGCCGAGAGCATTTGCCCGTGCTGCAACAAAAACTCAATCATGTAGCATTTGACGATGCCGATATCATCATCAGCTCACCTTATACGCGTACTCTTCAAACTGCAGAAATTCTCAATCGTCACCGCGGTTTGCCTTTGTTTGTTGAGCATGACTTGAGAGAGTGGCGTGCTGACAAAGAAGGCGGCTACATTACATTGAATGAGAGAGACCGACGCTGGCTCGAATACCGAGAGCTGTTAAAAGCGGGTATTCCAATGACCGATAATCGCTACGAACATGTTGATGAGCTAAAAGCACGGGCTGAGTTGGTGCTGGATCGTTACCGCCAATATCGAAAGGTTGTTGTCGTGAGCCACTTTAATGTGTTTGAAGCACTACAAGGTTTCCAAGACGTAGGACTGTCCTGTGGAGAATTTCGATACATTAATTTCTGATCGAATTTTTATCTTCTATAGTAAAATCAGACACTAAATTAATTTCAGGTTGCTGTATGAAATCTCTTAAAACACTTTTACTTTTGTCCCTTGCAACGTTGTTTGGCTGTACGTCTAAACCGGACGGCGTGGAGCCTGTCAACAACTTTGAACTTCAACCATACCTAGGTAAGTGGTATGAAATTGCGCGTCTTGATCACTCTTTTGAGCGCGGTTTATCAAATGTGACGGCTGAATACGAGCTCCGTGAGGATGGTGGCGTAACGGTTATCAACCGAGGTTATTCAGAAGAAGATAAAGAGTGGACACAAGCAGACGGCAAAGCGTATTTCGTTGATGGTGAAAACACAGGGCATTTAAAAGTGTCTTTCTTCGGTCCGTTTTATTCGTCTTACATCGTATTTGAGCTAGGTGAGAACTACGACTACGCGTTTATCTCTGGTTTCAATCACGACTACCTATGGCTACTGTCACGCACACCAACTGTCGATAAAGCAACGGTCGAGCGTTTCAAACAAGTAGCAAAAGAGAAAGGCTTTGTGTTGGACGAATTAATTCTCGTAGACCAAACCAAATAACACACGAAATGATCGCCTTATAACAACGATCTGTGCTTCATAAAACTCAGTGGTGTCTGTCCGGTTTGTTTCTTAAAGAACGCAATAAATGCGCTATCTGATGAGAACTCCAAACAATGGGCAACATCACTGACTTGTCTTTCTTCACATAAGAGCTCAATAGCCTTAAGTAGCCGCCATTGTTGACGCCAATCTTGATAAGACATGCCAGTCTCAGCCTTAAATAGGCGAGTGATAGTTTTGCTGCTCGCGCCAACGGTTTGTGACAGTTGGTTTAACTCAGGAGCTATAAAATCACCCTTGGTCATTGCCTTGCGAAACCCTGTTAAACGCCTATCAGAAGGCAAGGGTAAAGAGAACTCAAACTGCTTCGCTTGGTAAAACTCTTCCCAAAACAAAGCGCTCGTTGCTTGGGTTTTCGTTTCTTCAATATCCCACTCCCACAATGCCATTTTGTCGATCAGTGCTTTTAAAAGATCGTTCACCTCAATCATCACTATCTCATCAGGGCAGGTGTATTTACTGCAATCGAAATAGAGTGAACGGTAAGCTACAACGTTGGTCATGACGGCTCTGTGAGAAGTCTGCGGAGGAATCCACACTGCTTTAGTTGGTGGTAAGGTACAAATAGAGTTATCGAGTGCGAAAGTCATGCAGCCTTGTGGCGCATAAAGCAATTGTCCTTTCTTGTGTTCGTGCATACCGGAATCATGTTGGCCGACATCTGCTGCGATGCCAACTACACTCGCGGCAATCGCGTCCGCATCGAATCGAGTATTATCTTCAATAATTGCCATTTGTCCGAATCTTGATGTTTTTGGTTTTAATGTTGTTAATGGGTAAAGCATAACGCCTTCTATACTGCACGCCAAGTTAAGTTCGTTACCCACTTAAGCCACGAAATATCGGCAGGGGTGGGACAGAGAGGTAAAAATGAAAACGAAACCTTCTATTGGGTTGATGGTGGTGATGCTGATGTTTCCGCAAATTGTGGAGACCATATACAGCCCAGCACTTGGCAACATTGCTCAGTCATTTGCTGTGACGTATTCGCAAGCGGCGCAAACCCTATCTATCTATTTTTCTGCGTTTGCTATTGGCGTGGTGGTTTGGGGAATCTTGGCAGATAAGTGGGGAAGACGCCCAACCATGCTGGCAGGGTTGCTTGTTTACGGCGTATCTGCTTTGGTCGCTATGCAAACAGAAAGCTTTGATGTGATGATGATGGCTCGCGCGTTCAGTGCTTTTGGTATCGCGGTTGGGTCGGTCGTGACACAAACCATGCTAAGAGACAGCTTTTCAGGTGATGAGCTAAGCAAAGTATTTAGCGTTATGGGCATGGGTATTTCCATTAGCCCAGTGATTGGCATGTTACTCGGTGGTCAGTTAACAGCACTCGGTGGCTATCAGGTTGTGTTCTTTACGTTGTTTATTTTGGCGCTTGTGTTGCTGTGCTATAACGCGGTTAATCTACCTGAAACACAAACTCAAAAGCAGCCGCTAAACATAGGTTCATTACTTGGACGAATGTTGAAAGATGCTCAAATCTGGCAATCTGCGTTGTTGGTTGCGCTCTACAACATTGCTTTATTCGCATACTACCAATTGGGCGCATTCACTTTTGAGCAGCTCGGACTGAGTTCTGAGCAGTTCGGATACAGCGGTGTGATATTGGGCGTGGGTACCTTAATCGGCAGTTTGATGAACAAGTCATTGCTAGCAAAAGGTCGCTCACAAACGCATCTGCTTTGGATCGCATCAGCATTTTTGATCATCGGAGGCTTCGGTGTTTTTATGTTGCAAACATCGATTTGGTTCTTGGCGCCAATGTTATTTATTGTGATGGCATTTGGTATCGCCATTCCAAATGTACTGAGTACCGCTTTGGTTGATTACAAGCAACAAGCGGGCAGTGCAGGGGCATTGCTAGGATTGATGTACTACTTGATGATTGGTTCGGGTCTAGGTTTAGCTGGAATGATTCAAAACCTTGGATTTGTTCTTATGTCGTGTGCAGCTTTGGTTTTGTTAGTGACATTGTCACGCAAAGTTTAGCTGAAGCATGTCGAAGAGAGCAACAAAGAAAAGCCCTGCAAGTTATGCAGGGCTTTGTGTTATTGGTTTGAGTCTAACAGTTTGAATTTGTGAACTGTTAAATTCAAAGGTATTACTTAATCAGTCGAACAACCAAAGAACCTGGCGCTCGGATCGATTCAATGTTGTGGCTCAGTACCGTGCCTTCTGTTGGCGCTGTGTAACGCTGAATCTCATCACCAAAGCTGTCGTATTGAATCGCAACCAATTGACCTTGCTCTACCTTATCCATCATCTTCACTTGTGGTAGTACAAAACCACCCAATTCAGCGCGAATGCTGATGATGTCTTTGCCTTCTAAGCAAGGAGTGATTTCTGCAACTTCACTAGTCACTACGTCATGACGAGCAAGGATATTGAAGATGCCAGTCATGGTACGGTCGATCAGCTCTTGTTCTGTGTAACGACCCATGCCCACCTCGATGGTGATGCTTGGAATGCCGCTGTTGTTCCAGACGGTTTCAAGTACTCCAGCGTCACCCGGATCGTTAAGAATCGCATCTGGGTTAATGAGGCGAGCCATTTCTAGAGATTGCTCAATACGGAAATCGGCAAACACGTACAGCGGGTAAGCAGCACCAGTGGTTTGAGTGTGCAAATCAATCGCCAGTTCTGCGTTCGGTTTAAGAAGGTTATTCCACAAAGCAAATAGGAAGCGGTTTGCGTCGTTGCCGTTTGCATCACCAGGGAAGAAACGGTTTAAGTTTGCAGGAGATGCATCTGGATCCGTAGAGAAGAAGTCACGGCTGTGGTTCAGCATACCCGTCAGGTTGATGGTCGGAACGACAGTTACAGTACCTGCGATGTCTTTACCAATCAGTTCACGAGCGGTCTTTTGCGCCGCTAAAACACCGTTGTATTCGTCACCATGAACACCTGCTGTGATCATGATTTTCTTACCCGGTTTTTCGCCTTTGAAAACCAACACAGGCAAATGTTGCCATTGAGAGAGGGCGTTGGTTGCGATACGGAACCAAAACTTATGCTCGCCTGCAGGCAAGTCTGTTACGTCAAGAGATTGAATGACTTGATGACCTTGAATTACGTCATCCAGAAATTGTGTTGCCATTAAAGTTGTCACTCCAAAACATCTTACTTCGATGCTTGTTTGCCATACGGCTTGAATTAAAAAAGGCGAGAACCTTGTCTCGCCTTATTCTTTATACCCAAACTCCGCTTTCGCGTTTAAGTTGCTTGGGGATATTGGTAATTAGTTTACGCAAAACCCATCACGTGAGCTGCGACGACGACAATGCTCGATAGGGTAAAGAGTAATAGCATAAAGCGCCAGCAGAATTTCGCCCAGTCACCCCAGTCGATACGACATACACCTAGTGTTGCCATTAGCGACGCTGAAGTTGGAACGATAACGTTAGTAAAACCGTCACCAAGTTGGAATGCTAGAACGGCTACCTGACGTGTAACGCCAGCGATGTCTGCAAGAGGAGACAATAGAGGCATTGTCAGCGCTGCTTGACCAGAACCTGAAGTCACGAAGAAGTTGAAGATAGATTGGAAAACATACATCAACCAAGCCGCAGCAACGTCAGGAAGACCGCTGATTACGCCACCAGCGCTATTCAGGATCGAGTTCAGTACGCTCGCTTCATCAGTAGTACCGCCACCTAGGATAAGCAATACACCTTTCGCACAACCAACCAATAGAGCAGGGGCAAGCATGATTGCTGCACCTTCTTTAAATGCGTCAGCCGCACAGTTAAGCGTCATGCCGTTCAGACGGAAGATCGTACCGATAATCGCAACAACAAAGCCCATTGTGAAGAATTGAGATGCGATTTCTGGGATGTACCATGCGTTAGCCACTACGCCCCAAACAACCCATACTGTCGTTGCGATAACCGTAAGGATAACTAGGGTGTCACCTAGGTTCCAACGAGAATCGTGGTCACCTAGCTCTTGCTGACGGAAGTATTTGTCAGTACGACGGCTGTAAGAAAGCTCAGGGTTTGCTTTGATACGCGCTGCGTAAATCATAGTGAAAGCAATACCGATAAGTGTAAAGCCAGCCCACAGACCCATACGTACAGTCATACCAGACAGAACCGGAATACCAGCAATACCTTGCGCGATCGCTACCGAGAATGGGTTCATCCAAGACGTTGCAAAACCAATCTGAGTCGCAACGTAGGTCACCATTACAGTAGTAATACCATCGTAGCCAAGGCGAACCATTAGTGGTGCGATAATAATCGCAAATGCAACGGCTTCTTCACCCATACCAAATACTGCGCCGCCCAAAGAGAACAGCAAGAACAGAACTGGAATGAATAGCGCTTCGTTACCTTTGGTCTTATCGATAAGGCGAAGGATACCGTTATCGATTGTGCCTGTGCGCATTACCACACCAAATGCACCACCGATAACCAGCATGAACATGATCACGCCGATCGCGCTTCCCCATTTAGAGCCTGAAACCAGACCTTCGAATGGGAAGTTCATTAGACCAATGCCACCGCCTGAAGCGAACAGTCCAACTTTGTTGTAAACCAATTCACCGTTTTCGTCGGTTGCATAAGAGAAAGAAGATGGATCGATAACTGTGCGAGTTTTTTCTGCACCGTCGACCATGTAGGTCACCTGTTGGCTATCGAAATGACCAGCAGGAATTAAGTAGGTAAGAATCGCAGCAAGAATACCAACAATGAAGATCAAAATGAGGGTATCAGGCATCTGCCATGATTTAGGGGTTGCCGCCGATTCCGATGGCTGAGCGTGTGTGTGAGACATAACCTATTTCACGTCGAATTATAGAAAGCATGAAATATCGATAAAATAGAATAAAAAGTCAATATTAACTGAGTTGATGAACTATAAATTCATCAATAATTTGATCTGAAGAGGGTTGAGTTGCTTATCAATGATTTAATGGTTAATTGTTTTGATTAGATGTTGTGCGAATGAAAACGGAATTAGGACTTGTGGTGATTCACAAGTCCCATAATTATTCACTTTTCTGCATGAGAAGTTTGTTCTGAATAAAACGCGGCAACATCGCGCAAATCTTCATCATTCAGCATGCGTAACTGGGCTGCCATCATTTCTGCCAAAGGACCTAAGCGAATCCCATCTTGATAGGCTTTCATAGAATCATACAGGTACTGAGCATTCTGACCGGCTAGGTTAGGGTAAGCGTCGTTTGTCGTCATGCCGTTCGAGCCATGACAGTAAACACAGCTTGGCGATTTAAGTTTGCCTTTATCAACGTCACCAAAAGGTTTCGCCACAACAGAGGAAGAGATAAGAAGAGACGTTAGAAGCACGTATCTAAGCATGAAATGCACTCATTGTAGTTCTTTAAAGCGCATAGAATAAAGCTTCCCCTTAGGGGAAGCTCAATGATCAAAATCAAGTTAAAGCAGAGATTTAAGGCTAGATAGGAAGGTATCGATGTCTTGTGCCGAAATATCTTTGTGCGTCACGAAGCGGATTGGGTTTCCTGGCGTAATTGTTATGCCTTGCTCCTTCATCTTTTCTGCAATACCAGCGATATCCACTTGTGGATCAAGCTTGGCAAAGACGATGTTGGTTTGAACAAACTCTGGATTAACAGAGAAACCAGGCAATTCCGCTAAACCTTCCGCCAAGGTTTTTGCATTGATGTGGTCTTGTTTTAGCTGTTCTACTTGCTCGGTAAGGGCTAGTTTGCCAGCTGCAGCAAGAATACCCGCTTGGCGCATACCACCGCCGACCATCTTTCTTAGGCGGCGTGCTTTTGCGATGTACTCTTTGCTACCAAGCAGTAGCGAACCAACAGGAGCTGCCAATCCTTTCGACAGACAGATAGTCATTGAATCAAAGTACTGACCAATTTCTTTGACTGGAACATCAAGCGCAACAGCTGCGTTGAATACGCGAGCGCCATCTAGGTGCATCTGCAAGTTATGTTTGTTTACGAACTCACGAGCCTCTGCAAGGTAAGAAAGAGGAATCACTTTACCGTTGATGGTGTTTTCCAGACTAAGCAGGCGAGTACGTGCAAAGTGCGCGTCATCTGGCTTGATAGCGGCTTCTAGCTTATCGAACGGCAAAGTACCGTCTGGGTTGTTCTCAATCGGTTGAGGTTGAATAGAACCCAGTACCGCCGCGCCGCCAGCTTCGTACTTGTAGTTATGCGCTTGCTGACCACATAGGTATTCATCACCGCGCTCACAATGCGCCATTAAGCCAAGTAAGTTTGCCTGTGTACCAGAGGTCGTGAACATTGCCGCTTCAAAGCCCGCAAGCTCAGCCGCAAATTGCTCTAACTCGTTAACGGTTGGGTCATCACCGTACACATCATCGCCGACAGGAGCGGTAAACATTGCTTCACGCATTGCTTGGGTAGGTTGCGTAACGGTATCTGATCGAAAGTCCATAATTCTCTCCTCGGTCGAAAAGACCTAAATATAACCGCAAAGACGAGCTTTGCTTAGGCAAGCGATAGTTTTGGCATCCGTAATAATGCCTTGAATAATTTGTTGTTCGAGTTCTTCTCGTGACAATGTCACTACTTCAATAACTTCGTCGTCGTCACACTCGTATCGATTGGTTTTGTTCAGTTGTTCGGCAACAAACAAGTACTGGATTTCATCACAGAAACCAGCAAGAGGGGTAACTTGACCAAGCGATGTGAACTTTTCGGCGCTGTATCCTGTTTCTTCTTCCAACTCTCTTTCAGCACAATGCAATGGATCTTCATCGCCTTCACGTGTGCCAGCAGGCAATTCAAGCAGCCATTTGTTAAGAGAGGGACGGAATTGATTAACAAGAACGATGTTGCCATCTGAAGTAATAGGTAAGATAACGGCAGCACCGGGGTGTTGGATAGTGGTATGTGTAATCATCCGACCAGTTGGTAGTTTAACTTCCTCTTCGACCAGAGAAATCTGCTTCCATTTATGAATTGTATTGCTCATGCAGTTGTGGATCCTAGCTGTAACCGCGCATTGACATGTTTTGCACATTAACCACAAACCACCAGAAACAAAAGAAGAAAATGGTTTCATACTCTTGCGAAACCAGCGCATTCAGTGAGTTATGTCTCATAAATGAAAACTATGGTTGCTCGCGCACGCGCGCGAAGAGCATCTGGTATAAACGAGGTTCATTAAAAAATACACTTGTAACAAAGTGATAACAAATGTATAAAATTATATATACAGCCTCAGTTCAACAGCCGGAGCTTCTATGATTCAACCATCTTTCGCATCTAATGCAGAAAAGGCGCTTCTTTCAGAGCGTATCAACAAGCTAGCGAAAGCGTTAACTGATGGCGTTTACGAACGCGAACACACCATCAAACTTTGTCTTCTTGCCGCTCTTGCCGGCGAAAGCGTCTTCCTTCTTGGTCCTCCTGGGATCGCAAAAAGCTTAATCGCAAAACGACTTATCCAAGCTTTTGATAATAGCAGTTATTTTGAATACCTCATGACACGCTTCTCAACACCTGAAGAAGTGTTTGGTCCATTGAGCATTCAAGAGCTAAAAGACAACGGTCGTTATGTCCGTCTTACTCAAGGCTACTTACCAACGGCGCAAGTGGTTTTCCTTGATGAGATTTGGAAGGCGGGTCCTGCGATTCTGAACACGCTATTGACCGTTGTGAACGAAAAGACATTTAAAAATGGCAGCGATATCGAACGTGTACCGATGCGCCTTTTGGTTTCTGCATCAAATGAACTGCCAGATGAAGACAGCGGCTTAGACGCACTTTACGACCGTATGTTGGTACGCGTGTTTGTAAACCGCATTCAGGACAAACAAAACTTCAAATCCATGCTGACAGTGGGTACGTCTCAAGAAGCGCAAGTTCCAGAGGGCTTGGCGATCACAGACGAAGAATACCACCGCTGGCAGCAGCAGCTCGACAAACTCACTCTGACCGACAACGCATTCGAAAAGCTTTTCCAACTAAAAACGATGTTGGAAACCAAAGTCGAGTCTGAGTTTGGCGACGCATCATTAACAGACATGTACGTGTCTGACCGCCGTTGGAAGAAAGCGGTCAAGCTGCTTAAAGCAAGTGCGTTCTTTAATGGGCGTGACGAGATCAATCCACTTGATCTTCTGCTACTTCAAGATTGTTTATGGAACAGCCCTGAGTCACGCGATGTCGTTCGCGGTGTGATTCAAGAGTTCGCTCTTAAGCATGCCTTCGACCAGCAAGAAGCAGAACAAGAGATCGAATACTGTCGTGAATCTTTGGTTGATGTACAGCATGAGCTTGAAGACAAATATCGCATGACGCTAAACGCAGAAGCGGCAACAGGTCTGCTTCGCAAAGAAACCATGAGCTTCGATACATCCAAAGCGAAAATTTACAAAGTAGGCGCGGCGGTGAATCTGGTTAAGCTGGTTATTCTGCAAAGTAACATGTCGGTTTCTGAATCAGAGAAGGGTGACAGCCGTTGGGTATACGTTCCAAAAGACGAACTTGACCGAGTGATCAAAGAAGGTCATGGCGATGTGTATGGCTACGTGAACCAAAACACCAATATGTGTCGTCTGCGTTTTGATGTCGATGCAGCCAACAACCTAGTGATCCGTGACATTGCTAACCGAGGCGTGTTGGTGAGCTTGGTTACCCAACAAGGTTTAGACGTTGAGCTTTACCAAAAATGGTTGGCAGAAAGCGAAAAAGCAGTCAGCCAATTGAGTGAAGCTGAACATCATATGCGTAAGGTCAAAGCCAACTTCCATGGCGCATTACCACACAGTTTCGTGGATCCAGAGTTACCACGTCTAATGGAGTCGAGTCTGCAACAGGTGAGCCAGAGACTTGAGTCTATCCAAGGTGAAAGCGAGAAGATCATTCAACGCTTCAAAAACTTACATCAGTTTTTCTCTTAAGGAGACGACATGTTAGGTGCAGACGGACTCAACTTAGCGCTCATGGTGGCGGATTCAGGCATCATTGATAGTGCGGTTAACGATTTAATGGCGCGTTCACAAGTCATGATGATGGCAGAAAACCGAGGCATGAAATCCTCCGTGAAAAACCATCTGCTTAAATGGCGTGGCAACGTGAAAAAGCGCATGACGAAAGTCTGTGAGACAGAGCGTTTTCAACAGGAACTCGCACTCTACCAAGAAGTCATCTATTGGGATGAGAACGAGTTCTTTGAACGCATTGATGACGTGATCAAGAAGCTTGAATGGCACTCGGCGTTTTACATGCAAGCGCGTCGCATGATGGAGAAGAACAAGGGCGTGAATAACCCAATGTTCCCTCATTACTTCTGTGACCAGTGGTATCAAAGCCTTGCAGAAGCAATCAAACAAGCACAAGTTTCCGAGCTTGAAGAGAACAAAGAAAAAGTCCTCAACGACCTTTATCAGCGTATGGAAACCATGCGTAACATGGATAAAGTGACGGAGTCTGGTGACGAAGAAAGCGTAGGGCGCTTATGGGATATGGCGTCAGCTAAGTTGAGTAAAACAGACTTAACCGTGATGAAGCGTCACGCAGAGTTCCTTAAAAAGCACAAAGGCTTGCAAGAAATCGCAGAACAGCTTGGTCGCATGGCGGGGCAAGTGAATGATCCTGACCTCAACCGCGCGCCAGCAGAAGAGCTGCAAATGGTTGAGGAAAAGAGTGACGAAGCGACAGACGATATCGTCGGTATTCATGAAAGTGATGATCTCAACAAACTGCTACCTAACGAAACCATGTTTTTGGCGTACCCAGAGCTGGAAGTGGTGTTCTACAAGCATTTGGTTGATAAACGCTTGATGAACTACCGCACGCAAGGTAAGTCTCGCACACTGCGTAAAGTGAAAGCGCACAAACCCGATCATAAAGAGGTAGACGTTGAAAAAGGACCGTTTATTGTTTGTGTTGATGCGTCAGGCTCGATGAGTGGCTTTCCAGAGCAATGTGCCAAAGCTATGGCTTATGCACTGATGCAAATCGCTCTGGCTGAACAACGAGATTGCTACGTGATCATCTTCTCCACGGAGCACATTACTTACGAGTTAACTCGTCAGGATGGCTTACGTGAAGCCGCCGACTTTTTAACTTACAGCTTCCATGGTGGTACGGATTTGGAGCCAACGTTGATTAAATCCATCGATTTGATGAACAGCGACAAATACAAAAACGCCGATATGGTTGTTATTTCAGACTTCATTGCGCCAAAACAGCAAGATGAACTGCTTGCAAAAGTCGATGCGTTAAAAGCGAAGAAGAACCGCTTCCATGCCATTAGCTTATCTAAGTACGGCAACCCAGCCTTAATGTCGATGTTTGACCACACTTGGTCTTACCATCCAAACGTAGTAGGACGCTTGTTTAAACGCGTTGCCAACGGTTAACCACGAGATTTAAGAGAGAAAAGCGGCACTGATTGCCGCTTTTCTTTTGCCTATCTTTGATTTGCTTTAACCAAAGCGAGTAAATCTGGACGGTTTAGGTCGAATTAACATCGGATTGGTTTAAAACAAAGCAAACAAACAGAAATTTTGGATTTTTGTTTGACTATATTTCCTGAATCCGTAAAGTAGCAACCAACGCAGCGGGGCAGAGCCTTTAAGCGTAAAAAATTTGGCGCCTTGGCAGAGTGGCTATGCAGCGGATTGCAAATCCGTGGACCTCGGTTCGACTCCGGGAGGCGCCTCCATATTTTTGGGTATGGCAATGGCGATATCCAGATGCGAAAGCATCACCAATAGACCAGCGAAAGCTGGTTTTTTTGTATCTGATGCTTGGCAAGCTGAACAAGCACTCGTTGAGTGTTTGCATACAGAAAGATGCGCTTCTCAAGTGTGACTTCTCAGCCAGCATTTAGCTTTAAAGCCCTTTACAATATGTTCTTCAACAAGGAAGCAGTGAAGACACATGAGAAATACCGACGACTACATTATTTTCTATCATTTGATTGAGCAAGGTTCATTCAGCGCCGCAGCAAGACAAATGGAACTTACTAAGTCGGTCGTCAGTAAGCGTATTGCCAAATTAGAGCAGGAGATAGGCGTTCAACTGCTTTATCGAACCACTCGCACGCTAAAACTGACAGAAGCAGGGCAATCCTTCTTCGAACATGCGCGTAGCGTTTACCAAGCCGTCGCAACTGCAGAAGAATCCATTGTTGGTTTAGGTAAGAGCCTATCCGGCAACATCAAGATTACCGTTCCGACCATCTCTGGTGAACTTATCCTTCCTACGGTTATTTCTGAATTCAACCAAGCTTACCCTGATATCAACATTGATATGGAACTGGACAACCGGTTTGCTGACATCGTCAACGAAGGTTTTGACCTAGCCATTCGTACTGGGGTTTTACCAGACTCAAGCCTAATCGCACGCAAGCTTGTTGATGCAAACTGGATTGTGTGTGCATCGCCCAAGTACGTAGCCAAACATGGCAAACCAAAAACGCCGGACGATCTCACTAAGCACAACTGTTTGGTTTACGCCTATCAAGAAACAGGTGCACGTGAGTGGGTTTTCAAGCGTGATGATGAGGTGTATCAGGTTAAGGTAGATGGGAATCTATGTACCAATAACTCATCTGCGTTACGTAACGTCGCTTTGCTAGGGCAAGGTATTATTTATGTGCCTCGGGTGCTGGTTTATGAAGACTTACAGCAAGGTAAACTGATTCAGTTGTTTAAAGACGAAACGGCTAAGTGCTTGGGTATTTATGCCGTGTACCCATACACCCGCCAGCAACCAGAAAAGATTAAGATCTTTATCGAGCATCTCTATCAGTGCTTTCAAAGTCGTAGCCATCAATTCTAGTGACTCAACTTTTCTCAAAGGAGTGATTCTCCTTTGATTGAAGGGATTTGCTCTAAATTTTAAACTCTCCACTCTAACTATTTTCTTCACTGATCGGCAATGTCACAGCCATATAACGCTGCTATAACGTCATGGTATTCACATGTTGTGGTTTTGTTCTGAATCAATATTCTGACAAGGTCAGGAATACAAAGCCTTGTCATCCCTTTTAACTTTCTTGTTCTTCGATATCGTGTACATTTGTTAACAATGTACTTTGCTATTGTTTCTTTTTGGAAACGATAAGTTTCTTTGTTGATTTTACAGTTCTAAGAATTTTAAGTGATTGAATGTATGGGTAATTAATGTAGTTAACTTGATCTGGGCGTCGTTATCGGACTTTGGTGGCATGGACGTTCAGATTCGGACTACTTATATTGGCTGGGCATAATAACTAGAGATACGGATATGAAACAGAAGCAGCTCATCGACGCGTTTGTCACCATTGTCGGGGAAGAAAATGTCCTTACCGATCAAATCAAAACCAAGTATTATCGCAGCGGTTTTCGCTCAGGAAGCGGCACGGCGTTGGCGGTGGTTTTTCCTAAGACTCTGCTAGAGCAGTGGAAGGTCATCCAACAATGTGTCGACAATAATTGCATCATCATCATGCAGGCGGCTAAGACGGGTCTGACCGAAGGCTCAGCGCCAAGTGGTAGTGATTACGACCGCGATGTGGTGGTGATCAATATCACCAAGATGAAGCAAATCTATCTGTTAGACGGGGGTAAGCAAGCTGTTTGTCTTCCGGGGGCGAGTCTGCATTCGTTAGAAAAAGAGTTGCGAGCAGTTAATCGCGCGCCGCATTCGGTGATTGGTTCTTCTTCTCTTGGAGCAACAGTTGTAGGTGGTATTGCGAACAACTCTGGTGGCGCTTTGGTTAAACGTGGTCCTGCTTACACAGAATTAGCCATATTCGCTCAGGTGGACAAAGACGGTAAGCTCAATCTTGTTAACCACCTTGGTATTGAAGGATTAGGCTCGACGCCTGAAGAGATCTTACAGAACATCCAAGATGGTAATTTCGACCCAGATAAAGTGATTCATGATGAACGTATGGCGTCGGATAAAGAATACGATGAACGTGTCCGTGATGTGACGTCTGATATTCCATCACGCTTTAATGCCGACGAACGCCGTCTGTACGAGGCGAGCGGTTGTGCGGGTAAACTGGGCGTGTTTGCGGTTCGAGTCGACAGCTATCCAATCCCAGAGAAAGAGCAGGTGTTCTATTTAGGCACTAACGATCCAGAGAAATTGACCAAGCTGAGAAAAGACTTCCTTACTCAATTCGAAAACTTACCAGAAATGGGTGAGTACCTTCACCGTGATATCTTCAACATGGCGGAAAAATACGGTAAAGATGTGTTCCTTTCTATCGATTTATTAGGCACGGACAATCTGCCTAAGATGTTCTCGCTAAAAGCTAAGGTTGAAAACTTCTTAGAGCGTGTACCGTTAGTCAGTAAATACCTGCCAGATACTATTCTCTACTACGCAAGCAAGCTATTCCCAGAGCACCTTCCTAAGCGCATGTTGGAATACCGTGATAAGTACGAGCACCATCTTGTACTTAAAATGAGTGACGGCGGTATTGCCGAAGCGCAGAAATACCTCAAAGAGGTTTGGGCAGCTGAGCACGATAGTGACTTCTTCGAATGTACACCAGAAGAGGGTAAGAAAGCGTATCTACACCGTTTTGCAGCGGCAGGTGCAGCAATTCGTTACGAAACCATTCACCGCAAGGAAGTGGAAGACATTGTTGCTCTCGACATTGCGTTACGTCGTAACGATGAAGAATGGTTAGAAACATTACCTGAGGAAGTAAGTAAGAACCTCGTTAAGTCTCTCTATTATGGGCATTTCATGTGTTATGTGTTCCACCAAGACTACATCTTTAAGAAGGGTACAGACACCAAGCTGATGAAGAAACTGATGCTGGAGCACCTAAATAGTCGTGGCGCGAAATACCCAGCAGAACACAACGTAGGTCACTTATATGAAGCAGAAAACTCGCTACAAAAGTTCTATCATCAACTTGACCCGACCAACACCTTTAACCCAGGCATAGGTAAAATGGACCGCTATAAGCGCAACTGTAACTGTTGTGCTTAGAAGGTAAGAGTATTGACTCTAGGAGCCGCTGACATATGCGGCTCTTTTTGTTTTTTACCTTGTAATCCTACAGAGAACGTCTGTTTAGAGGTAGATCACATGGAATCCAGTCTATCGAATTAATAAGACAGTATTGTGTTGCTTTCTATCATTATGATTTAAAAATGCATTTTAAAAACTATTAGGTTGAGTTATGAATTGTTTGGTTTTTAATCATTCTGTTTGGTAATATTTCCTTCGAGAGATATTTAAAGGAAGTAATAATTATGAAATTGAATTAATAATTATAAGGATTTTATATCCACATCGTTGCATTAGTTACTTACAGCGTCCTCCAAAATTAAAGTTCAGGTTAAATATAACTCAGATTAACCTTGGGTTACTTGTACTTTAAATTTAACACCTAATACAGTTCTATTTCTTTATATGCGCATAGATACGCCATGTGAAGTTATAGTAATGTGCGTCACTCTATGTAGATTTGAATTCTGTAAAAATAGGTGAGGGTATTATTGCTCATTGATTTTAGCAATGTCGTACTTGGTCGAACGGCTTTCTGTAGTAGAAATGCAAGCAAATCAGTAACCCGTTTTGACTTGAATCATAAGTCATAAGACGTTGTTGTTCTCTATCCATAATAAGATATAAATCTAAAATATAATTATGTTTAATTTTAATAATTATTTACCAGTTAATGGTGTTAATTTAAATAAAAGATTCGTTCTAAAACTTGCTGTTATATCCCTTGCTATATTTTCGTCAAACACTTTGGCTGTATATGTAAATGATGTAACTAATAAAAATACTCACCAACACCACCATACACATTTTGATGTACATGAATCAAAAGAGAAAATTTCTGTTGATAAAAGAAGTTTTAAAAGAAAAATACAGCAGAAGAACTCAGAGCTATTGGTCGCGATTGATAATTACAAGAATAATGATGGCGAAGCTAAATTACGTTATTTTTCAGAAGCATTAATGTTGCTCAAGTCGAGACAGGAAACTATTGCACAATTGGCTGACATCGACTCAGACCTTGCAACAAGAGTCACTTTTAACAACAAGCAACGCAAGATTATTCCATCAGAGCTTCAAGGCTTTGTTGAGCAAGAGCAGCAGTTAGAAGGCGTTTTGGAAGTGTTTTATGAAGATGATGAGAAAACGCACTCCAGTCGTCTTCGTTACATCTTGAATTCTGGAAACACGCGAATCGAAGTCAAATTTCCCAATCACGCGGTCGCTAAGGGGTTGCGAGATGGCAACAACGTACGCGTTAGCGGGGTCAACATCAAGCAAACGGGTAAAAAATTAGATGTGTTGGCATTGAATCAGGACCCATCTAATGTATTGGTTTTGGCTGATGGTAGTAACACGACTTCTACAGACGGGACTGGCTCGACACAAGTAACCGCGAGTTCATTTGGTGAACAGCTTACTTTGGTGATGTTATTGAACTTTCTAGATAACACGCAGACACCATGGTCAGTCGAAGAAACACGAGAGCTTGTGTTCGGCCAAGTTAATGACTTTTATAAAGAAAACTCAGATAACCAAGTATGGTTAACGGGCGACGTGGTTGGTTACTATACCTTGCCGATGAATGCTACGTGTGACACTTGGACAATTCACACTGCCGCTGAAGATGTTGCTCGAGACAATGGCGTTAACTTTGGTAATTATGCTCGGATTGTTTACGTGTTTCCTGAAAACTCTACATGCGGTTGGACAGGCAAAGGAACCGTTGGCGGTAATCCATCAAAAGCTTATGTGAATGGCTCTTTAACTCTGCGCACTGTAGGGCATGAACTTGGACACAACTTTGGCTTACATCACGCCAAAGATCTAGATTGTGGTTCTGACATTATTGGTGATCGATGTGCATCGGCAGAATATGGTGATGCGCTTGATATCATGGGTATGTCGGGCATCACTGGTCATTTTAATGCCTTTAGCAAGGAGCTCTTAGGCTGGATCAGTACAAACTCAGGAAACGTTGTTTCTGTTGAGGCTGACGGCAGCTATTTACTTGAACCTGTTGAAACACCGCGTAGTGGTGGTGCCAAAGGATTGAAAATTAGACGTGGCACAGATGAAGTAACGGGTAAACCATTGTGGTATTACCTTGAGTATCGCCAAGCGATTGGGTTTGATAGCTTTCTTGAAGGCAAATCGGGCATTACGGAAGGGGTAATTTTCCACTTAGCGACAGAAGATGACCCACAAAGTAACTTGATGCTAGATATGATTCCAAATAGTGGTCTGAGAGATCTTGATGAATCCGCTCTGCTTGTCGGCCAAACATATACTGATGTTCAAGTTGGTATTACCATTACGACAGAGTGGGCAAATGCCAATGCAGCTAGCGTACATGTGACCTTTGATAATGAACAGTGTGTGCAAGCAAGCCCTTCAATTGCTCTTGCTTCCAGTCAAGTGGTGAGCGGCGTTGCTGGTTCTTCAGCCTCTTATAAGTTGAACGTGACGAACAACGATACGAAGGCTTGCTCGACAACGTCATTTAATGTGAGCGCAAATATGCCATCTGGTTGGTCATCGACGCATGCATCTTTGACGCTGGCTTCTGGTGAGACGAAAGCGGTAGAAATTAGCGTAACGTCGAGTGATTCAGCACAAGAAGGCAGTTACGACATGCTGCTGAAGGCGGAAAATAGCACTGATTTAGCATTGGTCACCAGTATTCCAGCGGTTTATCAAATTGAACCAAGCGTTCAGACGTGTGAGATGGCTAATCCAACGTTAACGCTCGTTGCAAACTCAGCGGCGGAGTTCGAACCGGGAGCAATAGCTAACTACACCGCAACGATTACCAATAATGATAGTCAAGCGTGTGAGCCAGCAAATTTTCAAATCAATGCCAATGTGCCTGAAGGGTGGGTTACGACTAACAGCGTTGCTTCACTAGCTTCGGGTGAAACGACATCTATTAGTTTGAGTGTTACTTCTGACGTTTCGGCCGAAGCAGGAAGTTACAGCATTGACGCGATAGCAACCAATACACGAGACGCTAGTTATAATGCACGAGCGAGCAGTGTTTATAAAGTAGCTGACTTGGCGCCTACTTGTGAGCTAAGCCCTCCGTTGTTAACCTTTTCTTCTTTGGTTCAAGAGGGGAACGCCGGTGACACCTTGGTGTATTCCGCGACGTTGACGAGCCAGAATGGTCCTGAATGCGACTCTGTGTCGTACACAATCTCTGCAGATGTACCAAGCGGATGGAATAGCTCGACTCGCCAACTATCGCTTGAGTCTGGGCAGAAGGCGAATGTTGAGGTGATGGTTACTTCTGCAGAGAATGCAACCGAGGGTGAGTATTCGATTCAAGTTCATGCGTTATCAACGGAAAGCGGTGAAGGCGTGGCTAATGGCGTTGTCGAATATCGCATCCTAGTGATCGCAAATTTATCTCCCATTGCTAACGACGACTCAGTTGTGTTGACGGCAAAAGAGGTGACCGAGATTGATGCGCTTGCAAATGACAGTGATCCTGATGGAGATAAACTGCAAGTCGTTGGCTTTACTCAAGGCTCTAAGGGATCAGTCAGTTTAAACAGTTCTGGGCGCTTAGTGTATTCACCGGCGAAGAATTTTAAAGGGAGCGATAGCTTTAGCTACACAATATCTGATGGTCAAAATACAGCGACCGCAATGGTTTCCATCCAGTTAAGCAGCACGAGTGAGGGCGGCGGTCATAAGGGAAAAGGAAACAGTAAATAGAATCTGCAGATCTGCGCGATAGAGGAGGCAATAGCAAAAGCTATTGCCTCTTTTGGTTTATATTAGCGCTAAGTGAAACGGCTATTTAGGCGCTTTAAGAAGATCTTCAAACAGTGCGGCGAACACGCGATAATCTTGTGCACCAACAACCAGTTGTGCGCCGACTAATTGACCCTCTTCAATACGTCCGACAACAAAACTTGGCGTCCCCCGAATACCAAGAGTGGATGCAAGGGCAATGTCGTTTTCTACATCTTTTGCCATTTGAGGATCTTCAAGGCATGCAGAGAACTTGTCGATATCCAGCTTTAAGTCACTTGCGGTTTTTTGGTACAAAGCGGTATTTAAGTTGCGCATATTTGAAAACAAAGCGTGTCGCATTGGCCAATACTCACCTTGCTTAAAGCTACAATTGGCAGCAATTGCGGCACCTTTAGCTTGTGGATGAAACCCAAGTGGAAAGTCTCTTGTTAAGTACTTAACCTTTCCTGACTCGACATAGTTTTCTTTAATCTTTGCGAATGTGTTGTCGGTGAAGCGTTTGCAGTAAGGGCATTGGTAGTCAGAAAACTCGATGATCGCGATTGTCGCGTTGTCATCACCCATAGACGGAATAGTTCCATTGCCATCAAAGTCTTTTTGATCGGGTAAAGTCCTGAATTTTGGTTTGGCTGCTTTGGCTGCATTTTCTTTAGCTAACTCAATGTCTGAGTTAATGCTTTCAACCTGTGCTTTTAAGTCTTTTACTTCTTGTCTTAATGCCGCTAATTCGGATTTAACTTTCTCATCATTGGCTGGTTGGCAACCAACGACCAGCGGAACCGACAGCAGCATAGCGTAAATGCTTTTTCCATACTTCAACATAGTGATATCCCCTTGTATGGACTGAGAAAAGGGGCAATGACGCTGCCCCTTTAATGTTAAGAACGTCAAGTTCTATGTGTTGGTTACTCGACAGTGTTGACTTCGATAGATACGAAGTTGGTTAACGCATCACCATCATCGTCTTCAACCGTTGCTACAATACCGTCAAGTACACCTTGCGCTTGGAAGGTAATAGGGTCGGTATTTTCCAGACCAGGTCGAAGTTCTACAGTAAACGCACAGGTGTAAACGTTGTTGCCAGAACCGCTGTAACCGAGCTCTTGTCCGATGTTACAAGGTGGATATGTCATACCACTGTGGGTGCCGCCTTGAGTATTAAAGATGGTAAAATTGGCATTGCCATTACCGTCGATAATATCAATGCCACGCAGAGTCAAACCAGTTAACGTGACATTGTCCACTTCAGACGCGTTGGTAAGTTGAATAATGATCAAACCACTAAGTGCGAAGGCAATATCCGTATCTGGAGCAAGTGGATCAAACGTTACTGTTGCATCATCCATTGCGCTTACGCCTAGACTGTCCTCGTCAGTACCATTAATAGTGGCAACGTTAACGTGGCTATCACCGGCATTACCTTGGACTTGTAATGTGATGGTACAGCTTGCTGTTTCGCCTGGGTCTAACTCAAACCCGTTTAACCCGGTTGGCGTTATAGCGCCGCCATTTTTCATGTCTACCATACACTCGTCTGTGAGTGATCCGAAACGGTCGTCATTTAGGCTAGAGAAGACCACAGTATCGGATGTTGAGACGTCATCTATCGTGTCTTTGACCGTAAAGTAGAAGGTGTAATCAACATCTCTGAACAAGGTTGGGTTATCACCCGTTTCAAACACTGATGTCGGATTGGCTGTTTTTTCTAGAGTGATCATAGAAGGTACATCCAATACCAAAATAGTGTGAGAATCCATGTCTGTCGCGGTATCACTCTCGTTGTCTCTCGCAGTTGCTGTTACTGTATTTGTGAAACTATCACCTGCATCGCCAGCAACATAGACACTTAGGGTACAGCTGTATGTTGCACCAAATGCTATCGTTACAGGGTTATCAAGACAGTCACTCTCAGCCCCAATTGCGCTTAGATCACCATAGATGGTGTCGACTAAGCTCACGAGTTCGATAGGAGAATCAAATGTACCGGAGTCGTTAGTGACTTCGAACGTAAATGTGACATTTTCTCCAGGCTCAAGTACTTCATTTTTATCAGCTGACTTAACAACGCTAATCGCTGGTGGGACATTGGTAATCTGTACTTGTCGTTCGACACTACAACGATCGCCAAGTGCCGCGTTGCCAACCCCAATTGGACAAGTATCGCCATTAACCACAGGATCGCCGTTTTTGTCTAGCAACGTTACTTTGACAACGTCTTTATAGAGCTCAGGATTTGGTATATCCGGAAGGTCACTATCTACGACAAAGACTTTAAACTCACAACTGTAGGTTGCGCTAGGAGCCACTTCATACAGAGGTGTTCCGACTGGACAGTTAGTCGATGTAAGGTAAACACCGTCAGCCATTGCAGGACTTGAGGTCGCACCCCAAAGATCGAAGCTAACGTCATAAGTTCCATCGCCGTTGATGTCGATTTCATCGGTTAATGCACTAATGAATAACGATGTTTGGGCGTTAGGGTTAGTGAAGCTTAGGTTAAAGGTAAACTCGCCGCCTGCTTCTGGGTGAGAGCTAGGCGCACCTTCAGATTTTACGATATCTGGTGGTGATGGCTTGATGAACACATCAATATTAAAGGTGTCACAGTTACATTTAGATTTGGTGTTTGGGATCTGACCAGCATACGGATCTTCATCGATCGTACAGTTATCTCGTTCTTGATTATCCCATGCTGCACAATAGGTAAAGTCGGCTCGGTTGTCGCCGTCGTTATCTGAACAGAGCATGGTAATGGTTTCGTTAAGCAGTGTATATTCGTCTGGACCTAAAGCTTTAGTGATGTCACCACATGCGTCGCCATCCAATTGAGCATCAGCAGTCTCACCACTTCCTCCTGGCACGGGTAGGATCATGCTACAGTTTCTAAAATTACCTTGAACGACCTGAGGGCTGGCTTCAGTTAAAGGAAGATAAAAGGTGGTGTCGTATCGTTCGTTTGCGTTGGTTCGCACGGTAACGTCAGCTTGGAAAGAGAAGGTATCTCCAAGGTTACATTCTGCATTCGGATCGACGGGAATCACTTGCGTGATCTCGACGTCATTAGCGGTACAGTTTAAAGCATCTCTTGGTAATGAGTTTCCCGGCTCTTGCAAATAAGCGTCTGCCATACAGAGTTTTTCTGTTGGTGAGAGGTTATAGGCTTCCGCTTGAGCAGGAGAATGACTCGTTACGCCATACAATGCTGCCGAACTGACAAGGATGACACTCATTACCTTGTTTAATCGGCTGTGTATTAATCGTTCCATCATTGACCTTCTTTTTATTCGAAAGTTTGAACAAGAGGGTTATATGAGCGGCTGAACACACCATAGTGTCTACGGTATGACTGACACTTAATCAGCGACTTAAGAGCAGAACCCTCATTCCTTGACCAAACGAGCTTCTAAGGTGACGCTAGCATTATTCACCCAAAAGACTGTGCGTTGGTTGCCCACTTGAGAGCAAGAAATGAACCAAACCTTAAGTCATTGAAAATATGAATTAACTAAAGAATGCGCATTCAAAAATAACTGTTAAGAGGTGTACACAGTGTTCACCTGCGGAAGGCAGAAGGATAAAAGCTGATGTTTATCTGATAGATAGCGGTTAGTGTGGTCGTTTGTTTGTGAAGCAATGGTTAACAGGTTGGTTGACACTGTGAGATGGTACGGTTAGCTCAATATTAATGGGTGATTATTGAACTTAACGATTGCGTTTCAGTCAAAAAGGGTGATTATTGTTCATTTGGTTGATAATTATAAGAATTTTTGTTGACCTAAAATCTTAATCCGTTAAAGTACGCCTCGTTCTCACGGCGAAGGCCGTTAGAACAGATGGTGTTACCATCGCATTGATTGCGTTGCCCTGGTGGTGGAATTGGTAGACACAAGGGATTTAAAATCCCTCGACGTTCGCGTTGTGCCGGTTCAAGTCCGGCCCGGGGCACCATCCGAAAATTGAGTGGGTGAATTTAATATCCCGCCGTCGAGTTGACCGGCCGAGTGTCGGACCATCAATTCCGGCTCGGGTCACCATCTCAAATTATGCGACACTAGCTCAGTTGGTAGAGCGCAACCTTGCCAAGGTTGAGGTCACGAGTTCGAACCTCGTGTGTCGCTCCAGTTGAGGCGCCTTGGCAGAGTGGCTATGCAGCGGATTGCAAATCCGTGGACCTCGGTTCGACTCCGGGAGGCGCCTCCATTATTTTCGAAAGCTCGTCATCATGACGGGCTTTTTTTCGTTTTAAAGCATGATAATTCATCGCTTAAGTCTCAATTTCGCTACGCTTTTTGGTTATCTCCTCCCTGATTATTTGATCGTGATTCAATAATTGCGCTCAATTAGTTATTGGTTTTATAAATGTTACACAACTCAATAATTGTAGAGGGTGATTGGTGATAATTTCTCCACGATTGTAGTCCGAACTTTTTGTTGTACAACAGACGGTTAGTTGGATCTCTTCCAGTCGTCATGTTGGCTCTCTAAGTTCGAACTTCGTTCTAAAACGTGAGAGAAAAATAATGAAAACATTCAACCTTAAACCCACACTTTTACCTTTAACTTTGCTGCTGAGTTCGCCGGTATTGGCGGCACAAAATGGAACTATGATGCAGTATTTCCATTGGTATGTGCCAAATGACGGCGCACTCTGGACACAAGTTGAAAACAATGCGCCAGCACTATCCGACAACGGTTTTACAGCGCTGTGGTTGCCACCAGCATATAAAGGCGCAGGTGGTAGCAACGACGTTGGTTACGGTGTTTACGATATGTATGACTTAGGGGAGTTTGATCAAAAAGGATCGGTACGAACTAAGTACGGCACCAAAGACCAATATCTAAATGCCATCAAAGCAGCACACAAAAACAATATCCAAATTTATGGTGACGTAGTGTTCAACCATCGTGGCGGTGCAGATGGCAAGTCGTGGGTCGATACCAAGCGTGTGGATTGGAATAACCGCAATATTGAACTTGGCGATAAATGGATTGAAGCATGGGTTGAATTTAGCTTCCCAGGACGTAACGATAAATACTCAGACTTCCATTGGACGTGGTATCACTTTGATGGCGTCGATTGGGATGACGCAGGTAAAGAGAAAGCGATCTTTAAATTCAAAGGTGATGGTAAAGCATGGGATTGGGAAGTCAGTTCTGAAAAAGGCAACTATGACTACCTCATGTACGCAGACTTAGACATGGATCACCCAGAAGTAAAGCAAGAGCTGAAAGATTGGGGTGAATGGTACTTAAACATGACAGGTGTTGATGGCTTCCGAATGGACGCGGTTAAACACATCAAATATCAGTACCTACAAGAGTGGATCGATTACTTGCGTAAGAAAACGGGTAAAGAGCTCTTTACCGTTGGTGAGTACTGGAACTACGACGTGAACAATCTGCACAACTTTATCACTAAGACTTCTGGCAGCATGTCATTGTTTGATGCTCCGTTACATATGAACTTCTATAACGCTTCACGCTCTGGTGGCAACTTCGATATGCGCCGAATCATGGATGGCACCTTAATGAAAGACAACCCAGTGAAAGCAGTAACACTGGTTGAGAACCATGATACGCAACCACTACAGGCCTTAGAGTCTCCGGTGGATTGGTGGTTCAAACCACTTGCGTACGCGTTCATTTTGCTTCGTGAGGAAGGTTATCCGTCAGTCTTCTACGCAGATTACTACGGTGCACAATACAGCGATAAAGGGCACGACATCAACATGGTGAAAGTGCCTTACATTGAGCAATTGGTGAAAGCACGTAAAGATTATGCTTATGGTAAACAACATTCTTACCTTGACCACTGGGATGTGATTGGTTGGACACGAGAAGGGGATGCGGAACATCCGAACTCTATGGCGGTTATCATGAGTGATGGTCCTGGCGGAACAAAGTGGATGTACACGGGTTCACCGAGCACACGTTATGTCGATAAACTAGGTATTCGTACCGAAGAAGTATGGACTAACGCTAGTGGATGGGCGGAATTCCCAGTGAACGGCGGATCGGTTTCTGTTTGGGTTGGCGTTAAATAATCTCGAGTGCAGAGTTACAGGTGTGACCAATTTCGAAAATAGCATGCATTTAATCAATGTCTTATTTGATATTCATGAAACAAATGCGTAACTTTATTGTTGAGCATTATCAGTAGGCAGATTAAGGAAAGGAATCTATGCAGGAAGTTACAACTATTGCGATTATATTCGGTGCAATATTCGGTGGTGGTATCGTTAAGTTGATTCTTAATCATCGCAAGGAAGTAAAAGCGCTCGAAATCTCTGAGCGTAAACTGATGAATCAAGAAGAGCGAGATGGTCTTAACAAACAAATAGACGACCTGAAGCAGCGCGTCGAAGTATTAGAGCGCATCGTTACTGACAACAAATACCAACTTGATAAAGAAATTGCGTCTTTGTAATTCTGAACCAAGAACAAAGAGCCAGTTTAATACTGGCTCTTTTTGTATCTGTCGCTGAATCACAAGAAAGCGAAGTAATGGATTAACGCTCATCAAAGAAGTCTTTGTTGCGAATGTACTTGCTCATTAAGTGATAGGAAAAAGGGCGGATCAACCAACTTACCAAAGAACGCCCAAGGCGCATTAACGTTGGCGTGTTCTCATAAATTCTTCCATTATAAAGCCACAACATTTTACCTACATGCCAATAAAGAAAAGGTACCGGAGGCATAAAAGTAACAATATCGATGTCGCAACAGATTCGATAGGTTTTGTGGCTTAAACGATAGCGTTTCTTGAATGTCCAATCACCAATCGCTGGTTGACCAAATGTCACCACTCGTTTGATGCTTTTTGGGTACTTACGTTCGATATAGTCGGCAAACACGCTGCCAATTGCGCCGCCCGACGAATGTCCAGTAATGGTGATGCGCTTACCCTGTAGAATCAGAGGTACAATGGTGGCTTCTAGTCGTTCAATCACACTCAAACCAAGACGATCTTCATTTCGAGAAGGTTGGCTTTCTTGAAACAACAAATGGTAGAAACCTGCATGGATGCGATAGTTAAGTCCTAATCGCTTGCAGCTGCGAGTCCACATAACAAAGTTCAGCAACCAATCAGTAATACTGTGCGAGCCTTTAATAACCACAACGACCTCTGTACGTTTTTTACTCCACAAAACACGGATCATGGTTTTGCCAAATTCGTTTTTAATGATCCGCTGCCCATTAGGGTCAAACCCATAGCGGGTCTGTTTAAAGACTCTGGGGTAGGCGAGATTACACAGCACGGCGTAGCGTTCGTATTGGTATCGTTTTAATGGCTTCACGTTTTTCTTCTTAGTCTTTGTCAATTTAAAACTCTAGACATGAAATATGAAAAACCGATGAAATGAGCAGGACTAAATTCAGGGTGAAATTTGATAAGTGAAGTGAAGGTTTTTTGTTTGTACTCAAGCGAGCTTAGCGCTTGAGTACGGACACATAAAGTGCGGACAAAGTTAGTTTGATGCTTGATGAAGAAACTCAAGTTGTTGTTTTTCTTTATCACTCATCTCATAAGGCTCATCAGAGAGAAGACCGGAATCAAACGCGCCGATTGGATATACTTCGCTTTCGCTTTCGCTTTGACCGTATTGCGCTTTTTCTCCCGGAAATCCAGACATGCGTTCTATCATGATGTCATGCAGTTCATAATCCGTTTTGCCTTTTAAAAGGACTTTATGGAAAGCCTTAAGCTCAATGGTTTGCTCTCCTTCCGATAAACGCTGCTTGTGCACCAATGACGCAATCGCGGAGCCGTTCGATTGATACAGGTTCCCCCTTACTCGATAGATACCAGCTTTATCAATTTGTAACGTAATAGGAATGATCATATCAGTATTTTTTGGCGTGCCGCTGCCTACATTGACAATACTTGCGACAGAATGAAAGAGACGTAAATCAGTACTAATGACGTCTTCGCCTTGCTCAAAAGTGATATGTGCAACCAGCCTTAACTCTTCTGGCCAATCAGGTTTTGGGGATATACGCCAGCCGGTTTCTTCCATCGTAAAAGTGGCGAGTGTCTTTTGCTGCTCAATATCTTCGACATCTAGTGACGCTGTCACTATATTGCTAGAGGATTTCAAATTGACTTCGATATCGTCTGGGAAGAAGTGGCGATACTTGGTTAAACTAAGTGTCGCTGTGTCTTTTCCATCTAATACGGGAACGGGCACTTCCTCAAAATGGTTCCAATCTAAATAAGGACTATTCTCTCCAAGGATGGGCTGGGAATATGAGGGGTATTGTAAAACTTGCTCGTGACGCACTGCGATTAACTCGAGATCTTGCGAAGAAGTAATATCCTCTATCAGCGGAGAATCGTCATACTCTACGTTGGCTGGCTCTGTTGTTACTTGGCTTGGCTTAACGATAGAAGAAGCTTGCTTATGTGGCATGAGCTCTTGGGATATTGCAGTTTGAGTCGACGTTTCTGGTTCGTCGGAGGGGGATTTCAAAATAAAGAGTGTGACAGCACCGAGCGTTACGAACGCAACAAGGGCAATAAGTTTTTTGTTGTTCATATTCAATCTCTTGAATCATCCACTGTGGGTAAACAGAGCCAAACGATGTATTGCTTGGCTCCTGTACGGATTTAAACTGAACTTAGTTATAATCCTGCAGCAATCTCAGACATTGTATCTTGTTGGGAACCTTGAACATAAATGTACTTACTGCCGAACCATCCATTTTGTTGATAGCTATCGACTTTGACTGAGTGACCGTCCGCGAGTGCAACAGAAGTGTTGCTAGACGTCACTTTCCCTTTGTGCTTTGAGCCAATCACTTCGCTGTGGCTGTAGCCATTTCCCATGATGAAAGGGTAATGGTTAGGCATCAAGCTTGTTACGCTTTTACTTTGTGAAGATACTTTACCGTCCATCGCTAAGTGAGTCGAACAACTGTCGAAACTGCCGGAGCTAGAAGAACCACAGGATGAGTGTGCGGCTACAACGCCATCGTCTTTGCCCGGTAAGAAACTTGCTGTTGCTTTAAAATAATCACTGCCATTGCCGACAAAACGAATGCGAGGAATTCGGTGATCAGGCAGCATCGCTATTTGGCGAGCATTTGAGACTTTAAGGTCGTTTAACACTCCAGTGTTGTTTTTGTTTGGAGTATCACCAAGCCAGAGCGAAATAGCATAGCGCATGGCACTGTTTGTCCAGCCGCCACCTTCCGTAATATTGATGACGATATCACCCAGCTCTGAGCCACCACCGGCACCTGCGAAGTCGAAGGTGGCAACGACGTTGAGGGGAGTAAGCCCTGCGTTAGTTAGCCAGTTCTCTTGGTTATCAAGGAGATACCTTGCGACAAGATCACCGGTAGAGTGGGTCACTAAGATACAACCCGGCTGGCATGTCCCATTTCTCGACAACTCTTGAAGCTTCGGCCAAACGTAATCACTGGTAATTTTACCTTCGACGCGCTCTTGCGAAGGCCAGTCAATCCGCGCATCGGCGTATTGCATCCAATAATCTTTCCAATAATCCGCTCCTTCTGTTTCAACTTGCGTTCGCGAAGGTTGAGTTTGCAATTGATCAGGTTGGAAACCGTGAATGAGGACTACTTTGTAATCCCCAATGGCAGCGTTGGAAACTCCGGAAAATGCCATCGCCACTGCGAGTGAGGCAACTTTTGTCATTTTATTCATGATGTTATTAACCTTTGAATGTTTAGACTTGCTAGTAATAGCAACGTTTAATAAGCAAAAAACAAACATCAAAACCACTTTTGCTCAATGGTATGATTAGCGCCATGAATAAATACTAACAACACATCGGATCAGTGAAATGTTAGCGAGGTACAAGAATGAAGATTTTTTTTGCTATAAATGAGAGCATTTGCCGAAGTGGTTTATAAAATTGTTGATAAATTCATTATTTTATCCTCTCGTTCTCGGGGACCACTATTCTGTTGAAGGGCATTCATGGAGAGTACGTTGAGAAAAAACATCATGTAAGAGTGATGGATGTGTACATGGAACGGTCGAATTGGGTGCGGAGTATTCGCCTGAGTCTGCTTTTTAACCGCATGAATAAAAAAGATAAAATTTATTGTTGACCTAAAATCTTAATCCGTTAAAGTACGCCTCGTTCTCACGGCGCAGGTCGTTAGAGCAGGTGGTGTTACCATCGCATTGATTGCGTTGCCCTGGTGGTGGAATTGGTAGACACAAGGGATTTAAAATCCCTCGACGTTCGCGTTGTGCCGGTTCAAGTCCGGCCCGGGGCACCATCCGAAAATTGAGTGGGTGAATTTAATATCCCGCCGTCGAGTTGACCGGCCGAGTGTCGGACCATCAATTCCGGCTCGGGTCACCATCTCAAATTATGCGACACTAGCTCAGTTGGTAGAGCGCAACCTTGCCAAGGTTGAGGTCACGAGTTCGAACCTCGTGTGTCGCTCCAGTTGAGGCGCCTTGGCAGAGTGGCTATGCAGCGGATTGCAAATCCGTGGACCTCGGTTCGATTCCGGGAGGCGCCTCCATTCAATAAAGTACAATTACATATCTATTGAATGTTTACTGTATAATTGCTGCTTATTAAAACGAAGGCGTTGAAGATAAACGACTCTATCTCGGTTTAGTAACGTGGTGATAATCGAAAGAGCAAACGCTCTTACGAACCTTTCAAAGTTTCAATACGAAACACTATGGCGCCTTGGCAGAGTGGCTATGCAGCGGATTGCAAATCCGTGGACCTCGGTTCGACTCCGGGAGGCGCCTCCATTCTCTTTCTTGTTTCAATTCAGACCTCTGACCAATCGGTCGTGAGAATTCGCCTTTTCGTTGTGATTCTTCGATAAAAGTATCAATAACCTTTACATCTAACTCTTAATTCTATTTCACCCTGATTTTCGACTGGGCATAACTGCTCAACGATCCCAATTTGATCATTCAACTGTATTAACAGAACGTTGTTGTCTATAAACTATGTGCATTACTAAGGGCTAATTGATAACATCATATATTAACACTTGTTAATATATGAAAGTGTTAGTCTTTTTGCTCAGGAAGAGCGTATTCGGTTTATGGAGAAACACACGTGTTAAGACAATTGAGCAGGCAAATCGTAGTCTTGATGATGAGCACTGCATCTTATACTGCTTTTGCAGCGTCAATGGCAAGTTACCCAGAAGGGTGGCAAGATTGGCCCGTTGTTAAAGAGTCACAAAACCTACCTGCAGATACTGTCCTGCCGCCAGATACTTCACTATTTATTCAAGAATCCGTAAGAGCCTACAGCTGGATCAACAATGGTCAGGGGTCACCACTTACTATCCGAGTGAATCCGAACAAAATAGAGCAATACAAAACTCACGGTCCGTATACAGATGGACCGACTGCGGTGGCGATTTCAGAAGTAGAAGGTATCGTGTGGGTGACAGAACATATTGGAGGTATGGCAATTTATGGCAGCTATGACCGTAAAGGAAAAGACATCAGCCATTCACATCCTTCATTGGCGCCTTCGTTTTGTCAAAGTTGCCATACTACTTATCAGGACATCTGTATAAACGGTACTTGCGCAGAGCCCGTTTTGGATGTGTACAAAGATAAGCAGTAGTCCAAAGTGAGTAATCGAGTTTTCGGTTGGTTGACGATAAACCAGATGCTTTTTTTATCGCATCTGGTCTTAGTGGTTTCCATTATTTCTGGGTTGTCCTATACGCGCTTCCAAAGTGAATGGGATATGCGTATCGAGCATGCAGTGATTATGGCGAAAACGCATCTGTCTTCACAAATGACGTTTCTCTCCGGCTCTATAGCGGGTCGTAATTACGCAAACTTGATGATGCCTTCGACCAAAGAGAACTTCAGAGCCATCGATGGTCTACTGTTTGTTGAGGTCTCCGGCACGTCAGATTACAAAGAACAAAAAGTGGCAGTTCGATATTTGGCACAATCCAATCAAGTGTGGCGAATTGATGTCAGCGATCAGGAGGTAAGGGCGCTCCAAGCGCAAAAGGGGAACCTTGAGCACATCTTGGCGGCGACGCCTGACACAGATGAAATTAAGCGTAATAAGCTCCAATACCTTATCAACAAAGCAAAGGTTGATTTAGAGGCACTACAAATCAGTAAGGGGCTCAATCAAGATACCAATCTGCCATGGACAAAAGATTATCTTCGACAAACCGACTTCTACTACGATGCCAATCTATCGGTGCTCCATGTTTGTCTGCCTTTAAGAAACGTAAACGGTGGCTACATTTGGGCGGTATTAGATGCAAGTAAACTCGACACTATCAAAACGACGCTAATTAAAGAGCTGCTTAATGAGGCGTTAATCGCTTCGTTAATCTCTATGGTGATGATATACATGGTCACCATGTGGATTGTTAGCCCACTCAAGCGTCTTTCAATGTCGATGAAAAAAGACATTGAAAAGATCGACCAATCGTATATTCCTGAAATTCAGCGATCGGATGAAATTGGTGACTTAGCTCGTTCATATTCCAGCTTGATTACGAAAATCAAAAACCAGTTGCGCGTTCTTCGTCAACAAACTGATGCTGATGCCTTGACGGGATTAGGGTCGCGTTACTTGTATAAACGTACTGCACCACTGTTTGTTCAGCAAACGGTAGGTAGTATGAATTATGCCTGCTTCGTTTTGTGCGATATCGATAACTTTAAAAAGTTTAATGACACATACGGACATATCGAAGGGGATAACGCGTTATGTGATGTTGCTGAACTCTTTCGCTCGTTTCTAGGTAAAGACCAACCTTCGTTTCGATTAGGCGGCGAGGAGTTTGCCTTGCTTGTTTACGGGAATACCTTAGATGTGCTTCAAGCAAAAGTAGAACATTTAAGACAAGCCGTAGAGGCTTTAGCCATTCCACATGCCAAAAATCTTCCATCACAAGTTGTGACCATTTCAGTAGGGGCGGTGCCTCTGACAAAAATAACGCCTTATCCGAGTGTGGATGCATGCGAGAAAGCACTCGAACAAGCCTTTGAGGTTGCGGATAAAAACTTATACCTAGCCAAAGATAAAGGACGCAACGTTGTGATTATGGACAAACCAATTGAAATATAATCAGCAGAGCCTAATGGTGTAAAAGAGTAGGGCTTACTCTGCTCTAGTTCTATCGCATCATAAAATGTTGAATTTTTTCAAACAAATTCAATACTGCTAAACCGTTTTCAACACGTACCAGCCAAATAGATTCATTTCATTTATGAAGAAATGTTAAGAGTTTATCTTCTCGGTGATGAATTACCACACAAAGATGTAGCAAATTTACCGTTAGACCCTTTTAAATCGAGGGTTTTAACCTATCTACCCCTTTAGGGTAGTTTGATTCCGTAATTGATTTACATCATGTATTAATTTTCTTTCACATTTAACAATGCGCTCAGTTATAAGAACCTAACCCTTAGGAAGTACAATGAGCAAGTTGAAGCTAGTAGTCATCGGTAACGGTATGGTAGGCCACCGTTATATCGAAGACTTAGTCGAGAAAGCTGATATGTCTAATATGGACATTACGGTTTTCTGTGAAGAACCTCGTGTCGCATACGACCGTGTGCACCTTTCCTCTTACTTTTCTCACCATACTGCAGATGAACTTTCTTTAGTGAAAGAAGGCTTCTACGAGAAACACGGCATTAACATGTTGATCGGTGAGCGTGCGATTAACATCAACCGTGAAAACCGCATTGTTTACTCAAGCACTGGTCGTGAAGTTCAATACGACAAGCTGATTCTTGCTACTGGCTCATTCCCATTTGTTCCACCTATCAAAGGTCACGAAAGCAAAGACTGTTTTGTTTACCGCACTATCGAAGATCTTAAAGCGATCGAAGCGTGTGCGAAGAAGAGCAAATCAGGTGTTGTTGTCGGTGGTGGTCTGCTAGGTCTTGAAGCAGCTGGTGCATTGAAAGCACTAGGTGTAGAAACGCACGTTGTTGAGTTCGCACCAAAGCTAATGGCTGAGCAACTTGATCTAGCTGGTGGTAACCAACTTCGTCAAAAGATCGAGCGCATGGGCGTGAACGTTCACACTAGCAAAAACACGCTTGAGATCGCGGCAGAAGGCACAAATGCACGCAACGTTATGCGTTTTGCTGACGGTTCAGAGCTAGAAACAGACTTCATCGTATTCTCCGCAGGTATTCGTCCACAAGACAAACTAGCACGCCAAATGGAGCTAGAAGTGGCACCTCGTGGCGGTGTTGCTATCAACGACCATTGTCAGACTTCTGATGAGAACATCTACGCCATCGGTGAGTGTGCGTCTTGGAATGAAATGTTCTACGGTCTTGTTGCTCCTGGCTACAAGATGGCGACAGTTGCCGTTGATCATCTACTAGGTAACACAGAAAGCAAATTCGAAGGCGCAGACATGTCTGCGAAGCTGAAACTTCTTGGTGTAAAAGTAGGTTCAATCGGTGACGCAAACGGTCGTACCGAAGGCTGTAAGAGTTACGTTTACCAAAACGAAGAGCAAGAAGTTTACAAACGTCTTATCGTTTCTGAAGACAACAAGAAACTGCTTGGCGCGGTTATGGTCGGTGACACCTCGGACTACGGCGACCTACTTCAACTTATGTTGAACGAAATCGACCTGCCAGAGCACCCGGATGCGTTGATCCTTCCTGCACACGCAGGCGCTGAGAAACCAGCACTAGGTGCAGACGCTCTACCAGAAAGCGCAGTAATCTGTTCTTGTTTCGACGTAACCAAAGGCAAGATCGCACAAGCGGTTGCTGATGGTCACCACACATTGGGCGACATCAAAGCCGTGACTGGCGCAGGTACAGGCTGTGGTGGTTGTATTCCTCTAGTCACTTCTGTTCTAAATGCTGAGCTTGCTAAATCTGGTATCGAAGTGAAGAACGACGTGTGTGAGCACTTTGCATACTCACGCCAAGAATTATTCCACTTAATCCGCATTGAAGAGATCAAAACGTTTGATGAGCTTCTAGAAAAATACGGTAAAGGTTACGGCTGTGAAGTTTGTAAACCATTGGCTGGTTCTATCTTGGCTTCTTGCTGGGGTGAGCACATTCTTAAGCCACAACTGGTTAAGCTGCACGACACGAACGATAACTTCCTAGGTAACATCCAAAAAGACGGTACTTACTCTGTGATCCCACGTATGGCGGGTGGTGAAGTAACGCCTCAAGCACTGGGTGCGCTAGCGAACGTTGCTGCTGAATACAACCTGTACACCAAAGTCACTGGTGCTCAACGTATTGGTCTGTTTGGTGCTCAAAAAGACGATCTTCCAGAGATCTGGCGCAAGCTTATCGACGCTGGTTTCGAAACAGGTCAAGCGTACGCAAAAGCACTTCGTATGGCGAAGACCTGTGTTGGCTCAACGTGGTGTCGTTACGGTGTTCAAGATTCTGTTGGTCTAGGTTCCTACATCGAGAACCGTTACAAAGGCATTCGTACACCTCATAAGATGAAGTTCGGTGTTTCTGGCTGTACTCGTGAGTGTGCGGAAGCACAAGGTAAAGACCTTGGTATCATCGCGACTGATGCAGGCTGGAACATGTACGTATGTGGTAACGGCGGCATGAAACCTCGTCACGCAGACCTACTTGCAAGTGACCTAGATAAAGAAACGTTAATCAAGTACATCGACCGCTTCATGATGTTCTACATCCGTACTGCTGCGCCACTACAACGCACATCAGTTTGGATGGAAAACATGGAAGGTGGCGTTGACTACCTACGCGAAGTGATTGTTGAAGACAAACTTGGCATCAACGCGCAACTAGAAGCAGACGTAGCGAAGCTTGTCGACGAATACGAGTGTGAGTGGACTGCGACTATCAACGACGAATCACAACTGACTCGTTTCGCGCACTTCATCAACTCTGACAAGCGCGATGAAAACGTCGTGTTTGTACAAGAGCGTGAACAGCACCGCCCAGCAACCTTCACGGAAAAACACCCTGAAGCGAAAGGCGACATCCTACACGTAGCGATCACTGAAGCATAAGGGAAGGTTGATTATGTCATTTGAAAAGATTTGCCAAATCAGCGACATCGTACCGGGCACGGGTGTTTGTGCACTGGTTGATGGTCAGCAAGTTGCGGTATTCCGCCCAACACAAGCAGAAGAAGTGCTGGCGATCAGCAACACAGATCCGTTCTTCCAATCAAACGTGCTTTCTCGCGGTTTGATCTGTGAGCACCAAGGCGAGCTTTGGGTGGCAAGCCCACTTAAAAAGCAGCGCTTTAACCTGACTACAGGTGCGTGCATGGAAGACGAGCGTTTTAGCGTGAAAGCGTACAAAACGCGCGTAACCAACGGCGAAGTAGAGATTTCTGCATAAGCGTGGTTTCCATTCCCTCCTCTAAGGGGGAGGGAATGAACCGAAATCTAGATTTAATAGGTAAAGGCTTTCCAGAGTCATCTGCGGGGGACAGGGAAGCGAGATGTTACTGAGTTAACGGGAAGCCTTTCTCTATTCAATCTTTAATTTTTTAACTTTCACTTTTTGAATAAGGACACATTCATGTCTACTGATTTTAAGCCTGCAGAATTCGTTCAAACCATGATCAACGTGGGTGAAGCGAAAACCAACACCAGTACTCGCGATTTGCTACTCCGCGGTACAATGGCGGGTATCATCCTGTCACTGGCGGTGGTTGTGGCTATTACGACTATCGTACAAACGGGCGTGGGCGTTGTGGGTGCGCTTGTCTTCCCAGTTGGTTTCGTGATTCTAAGTGTGATGGGTTACGACCTAGTAACAGGTGTTTTTGGTCTGGCTCCTTTAGCTAAATTTGCAAACCGTCCTGGTATCACTTGGGGTCGTATCTTCCGTTGTTGGGGTTTGGTTGGTTTGGGTAACCTAATCGGTTCTCTAATCGTTGCTTACCTAGTGGCTATCTCTCTAACAGGTAACTTCTCTCTAGAATTGAACGCAGTAGCGAAGAAATTCGTCGCTGTTTCTACAGCACGTAGTCTTGGTTTCGAAAACATGGGTATGGACGGATGGATCACGTGTTTCGTTCGCGGCATCTTCTGTAACCTAATGGTGTGTCTAGGCGTTATCGGCAACATGACAGCGCGTTCAGTATCTGGTCGCGTAGCAATGATGTGGTTCCCAATCTTCATCTTCTTCGCACTAGTATTTGAGCACACAGTGGTAAACATGTTCCTATTCCCACTAGGTATGATTCTAGGTGCTGATTTCGGTATTGCGACTTGGTTGAACTTCAACCTTATCCCAACCATCCTAGGTAACATCGTTGGTGGTCTAGTGATGACTTGTATTCCACTGTACCTAACTCACGCTAAAACTGCGCCTTCTATCAATGCTGAAGAAGAAGTAAAAGCACAGCCTGCAATGGCTAAGTAATTGAGGTTTATTACCAATATTAGGTAATGAACAAGTCGGGACTCTCTTTGGGCTTGAACTGAGAGATTCCCGACTACGCTCCTTCGTCGATTTCGGGAATGACTCATATAGGGGCAATTCAACAAATACTGCTCATCTAATGCGATAACAAGCAAAGCGAAAAGCCTGTCATTCCTTAGATGAAGGAACTTCAGAGCAGGGAACCTCGTTCCCATATACTAATAAGCTATTTGGTTATAAAAAGCGTTTCTTTGTCAGAGTCTCTCTTTATATCTAAATTTTTTTAATAGGCGTTGATATGACAACTGTTAACTCATCTTTAAACAGCGGCTTTGTTTCTCTTGTTGGTGCAGGTCCGGGTGACCCAGATTTACTGACAGTAAAAGGCTTAAAAGCCATTCAAGCAGCCGAAGTTGTGGTGTATGACCGATTGGTGTCGAAAGACATTCTAGAATTGGCGCACGCATCAGCAGAGATGATCTACGTAGGTAAAAAGTTGGACTTTCACTGCGTGCCTCAAGATCAAATCAACCAAATCTTGGTGCAAAAAGCGCAAGAAGGTAAACGCGTTGTACGTCTAAAAGGCGGCGATTCATTTATCTTTGGTCGTGGCGGTGAAGAGCTAGAAGAGCTAGCAGAATTCGGCATCAAATACGAAGTGGTTCCGGGTATCACAGCTGCTGCGGGTGCAACGGCTTACGCAGGTATTCCATTAACGCATCGTGACCACGCGCAAAGCGTTCAGTTCATTACTGGCCACGTACAAAAAGATGGTCGTGAGATTGAATGGCACTCGCTAGCGCAGTCAAACAACACGCTTGTGTTCTATATGGGGTTGAAACAAAGCGGTCATATCATGGATAAGCTTATCACACATGGATTAGACCCAGAGATGTCATGCGCTATCATTGAAAACGGCACACGCACAGAGCAACGTGTATTCCAAGGTAAGCTGAACGAGCTATCTAATATGGCAGAACAAGCAGTGAGCCCTGCGTTGATTGTGGTTGGCAGCGTGACGCAATTGCACAACAAATTGGATTGGTTTGGAAAATAACTGAAGACTTAGTCTTAAGCATTAGATCGCGCAAGGACTGCGTTTCTGTTGCATCTCTCTTTTTCGCATTGGCATTTCATCGATCAAATCGTTGATGAACTGCCAATCAGTCTTCGCACCCCAGCGGTGTTTCTCTTCTCCGTCTTTACCCAAAAGAATCGCAGTGTGTTGACCTGCTTTGACTTCGTAGAGAGCAGCCAGCATTTTCAAATCGAACTCTTCTTTTAACCATGAAGGTTCAGTAAAACCGTCCTCTGCAATCACTAAAGTGATCACATCGCGGTCTTCCAATTCACATTCATTCATCAAAGCTTCGAGCAAAAACTGTTTTACGTGGTCGTCATTCGCAGGGGCAAAGTATAGGACACTGCGATGTGGCCAGTACTGTGAGTGTGCTGGATAACCAAACGCATTGCCTGATATGAGGCATGCAAGCAAAAGGGCTAACGTCGACTTGTTCATGGCTCCCTCCTTGAAACGCGAGACTTCGTTTATCACGTTATACGGTAAGTTTAGTGGAATTAGCTCATTGTGCTTTGGTCCAAAGTGGCATAGGGTATGCGGCAAACAAATAAAGCGTATTAAATAGATGAACTCTGAAAGCAAACAAAAGATCGCAATCTTAGTCGACGTACAGAACGTGTATTACACCTGTCGTGAAGCGTACCGCAGCAATTTTGATTACAACCAGTTTTGGTATGTCGCGACACAAGGAAAAGAAGTGGTGAGTGCGCGTGCCTATGCCATTGCGAGCAATGACCCAAAACAGCGTCAGTTCCACCATATTTTGCGTGGTGTTGGGTTTGAGGTGATGCTTAAACCTTATATTCAACGTCGTGATGGGAGCTCGAAAGGCGACTGGGATGTAGGTATTACACTAGATGCGATTGAGATTGCGCCGGAAGTGGATGAAGTGGTTCTGGTATCTGGCGATGGCGATTTTAGTTTGTTGGTGGAACGCATTCGGCAACGCTTTAACAAGAAAGTCACAGTGTATGGCGTACCAAAGTTAACTTCCCAAACCTTGATTGATTGCGCGGACCATTTTGTTGCTGTCGATGACGACTTTCTTCTTTAACTTCTTCTCGCTGTATAGCTTTGAGAATAAAGAAAGGGCGAGTCACTTCAGGCTGTACATTAACGTACAATGACTCGCCCCAAACTATAAGTTGGTTAGTTACGAAGGAATGATCATTTGTCCTAGCACGTAACCCAAGCAACAAGCGCCAATCACACCAATTAAACCCACAGACATGAATGAGTGGTTGAAGTACCACTTGCCAATCTTAGTCGTACCTGAAGTATCGAAGTTTACTGTCGCGATATCAGAAGGGTAGTTAGGGATAAAGAAGTAGCCGTAAACCGCTGGCATTAAGCCGATAAGCAGTGCAGGGTCCAAGCCTAGTCCGAGACCAACAGGTAACATCATACGCGCTGTTGCTGCTTGAGAGTTCACTACTACTGATACGATGAATAGCGCGAGTGCGAACGTCCAAGGATAGTTGGTTACCATTTCAACAATGCCGGACTTGAATTGAGGCATCGCGTATTGGAAGTAGGTATCTGACATCCATGCAATACCGAAGATAGCAATTGCTGCCACCATGCCGGATTTAAAAACAACGCCGTTTGGCACGTCACGTGGGTCGGTTTTGGTCGCAAGCAAAATAATACCGCCGAAGCAGAGCATCATCATCTGAATAACCACCGCCATGCTGATTGGCTTCGCGCCATCGACGATGGTTCGTACTTCCGGCCACATCGCAATAACGACGATCACAAGAATCGACAGAATGAACAGCAAAACAGAGTTGCGTGCGCTCGCTGGAAGCACTTCGTCCAAAGAAGTTGCCGTTGTGTTTAAGATTTTCTCACGCCAAACCGGATCTTTTAGACGCTCTTGGTACTCTTCGTCATCTTCAAGCTCTTTACCGCGTTTTAAGCTGTATAGCGACATCAACAGCGTACCAAACAAAGTTGCTGGTACTGTTACGAGAAGAATAGATAGCAAGGTGATTTCGTGTTGAATGTCAGACAGCTGTGCTAGGTAGTAAACCACAGCGGCTGAAATTGGTGATGCCGTGATTGCGATTTGAGAAGCAACGGATGCCGCAGCCATCGGACGCTCAGGGCGAATGCCGTTTTTCAACGCAACGTCACCAATGATTGGCATGATGGAGTATACCGCGTGACCAGTACCAAGTAGAAAGGTCATAAAGTAAGTGACGAACGGTGCAATGAGGGTAACGCGCTTAGGGTTCTTACGCAGTACGCGCTCGGCTACCTGCAACATGTATTTCAAACCGCCAGCGGCTTCAAGAATGGAAGCACAAGTAACCACCGCAAGGATGATCAGCATTACAGTGACGGGTGGGGAGGTTGGTGGCATCTTGAAGATGAAAACCTCAATGACCAAACCAATACCTGAAACAACACCAAGACCAATGCCGCCATACCGTGAACCGATATACAGCATCACGAGCAAAAATAGAAACTCAAGATACAACATGTTTAATTTCCTTATTAGAAACAGGGACTTTTATTGTTTCTATATTCAAGAAAAAAATACTTAGCCTTGTTCACATTCCATTTCATAGGAAATAGTAATGTCTAATAATTGGGAATAACTCACGCTACGGAGCCAAAGTGTTACGCTGCCTTTGAGCTGGTGTTGTTGGAATGTTTTTATCCACTAGTTCTGACGTTAAACCGAACCATTTTGGTGCATCTTCGCGGTTTAATGGTTTATTTTGCTGCCGTTTATTTGCGGCTTTTTATTGATTTTAATGCCCTGTGGCACGTCAAAGTGACACAGTGTAAACATTACTGATAATTATTTGCATTGAGTGCTTGGCTTGCGTATAACTGCGTTCAAACAAAAACGTACGTAAACACAACAATGTCTGAGCAGTTTTTTCCGCAACTCTTCCATTACTCAAAGGAAGTCACGCCATTCTTACACGGCAGTATTGGTGAGATTGGTGCTAGTGCAATCCATATCGATAACAACATCAATCCAATTGTACAATCACTCTATCAATCGCTTTCTCAAGCGCACCCTGAAGCGGGTAAAGCCTATTGGCTAACTCGAACATGGGACCTGCTTTGTTGGCAGCCTATGTATGTGGCATTCATTTCGATCTATGGATTTCACACTTTGCCAAATCTACGGGGGATGGGGCAATACGTGCAACAAGGGTTTGTCACGGGTTACCGCTTTGCTGATGAACAGCATATTCATGGTGAAATTGAAGAACTGATTGTCGAAGCTGGTAAGCAAATACGTGCACTTTATGACTTCTATCAGATTCAAATGAGTGATTGGACTCGCATACGCCCGGGCTTTACTCATCAATTGATGTCTGATGGTGTGATGGCATGCTTGATCCGACTCCAGCAACATTTTCCTCAATTTAGTGACGAGCTCATTCACCAGCATGCAAAGTTGTGGTTGGAAGCGCTTGGGTTAAGTTCTGAAAATACATCATCCCTGTACGCTTTTTCAGACGAGCGTCCTTTGAAATTAGTCCGAAAAAGCTGCTGTTTAGTCTACAAATGTGAAGGGCGAAAACTGTGCGAAGATTGCCCTCGAACAGAGGAAAATAAGCAACTCGTCAAATCTCGAAGTACCGTAAATTAACAAACATATAACATATGTAACAGTGCTCGATCTATGATTGAGAATGAGTATTATTGTCGACTCTGTAATTTATAAAAAGATAAAGACAATGATAAAAAGGAAGTTTTCTTTAAATCTCATCATGCTTGCGATGAGCAGTGGCTATGCAATTCAAGCACTTGCAGAAGAATCTAATATAAGCAAACAGAGTAATGCGGATGAACAAGTAGTGGTGGTTGGCAGTGTTATGCCTAAGTCCATTTCAGACATTCCGGGTACGGTTTGGTTCGTTGATCAAGAGCAGATCGCTCAACAATACCGAGCAGGAAAAAACCTTGGTGACATCTTATCGGCAACGATTCCGTCATTAGACGTTGGTACGGGTGGTCGAACTAACTACGCGCAGAACCTCCGTGGGCGTGCAATGTTGGTTATGATCGATGGGGTGTCATTACAATCCTCACGCCCAATCAGTCGTCAACTCGACGCGATTGACCCATTCAATATTGAACGTATTGAGGTGTTATCCGGTGCGACATCGATATACGGTGCCGGCGCAACGGGTGGTGTGATAAATATTGTCACAAAGAAAGCGACGTCAGATGAACTTGCATTTGAATCTTACGTGAGCGGTACGACCGGTTTTAATGGTGGTGACGATTTTGATTATAAGGTTGCCCAATCTGTCTCTGGCGGAAACGACAAAGTAAGTGCGCGTGGTTCGGTGGTGTACGGCGAAACTCAGGGTTTCTATGATGGTAATGGTGACATTGTCACGCCGGACATCTCACAAGGTTCACTGCAGTACAATTCAACGCTTGATGTGATGGGCTCTGCGGAGATTCAAACGTCAGATGAAAGCCAGCTTAGCCTAGTTGCGCAATACTATGATAGTCAACAAGACTCGCCTTATGGTCTGTACATTGTGGGGCGCGATTTCGTCGATGTACGTAAAGGATTTGAATCTGATCGCCAACACGGCACAGAACGTGTTCTTCTTAGTGCAAGTTACAGCCATGAGTCTGTATTAGGTCATCAATTGATTGGTGAGTTGTCCTATCGAAGTGAAGACCAAACTTTCACACCATATTTCCAAAGTGCTTCTCAGCAAGAAACAGAGATTTTTGCAGGGCGTCTGGCGTTAGCGAAGAATTGGAACGATTTTAATCTTATCTATGGTATTGATGCTTATCTTGATCGTTTCGACAGTAACCAAGCACTCTTCGATTCGACGATTGCTAATAATTCTGGAAACTTGATAAACAAGACGTATGTACAAGTTGGTCGTTACCCTGGTGTAGACGTGTCCTCTTACGCACTGTTTATTCAAGGGGACTACCAAATTACTTCGGATTGGTCTGTACAAGCAGGTTATCGCCATCAATACATGGATAACAAAGTTGATGACTTTGTCGCTTATAGTGTGCAGAAGAAGATTGCTGCAGGAGCGGGAACGTCGGCTGATTCAGTACCAGGTGGCAGTACAGATTACTCAGTTAACCTATTCAACCTTGGCACTATCTATCGGTTGAATGATGAGTCGCAAGTTTGGGCTAACTTCTCCCAAGGTTTCCAACTGGCGGACCCAGCGAAATACTATGGTCAGGGCAGTTACGATGCAGTAGATGCAAATGGTCATTACGCACTAAAGGACAGCATCAATGTATCTGATTCTAAATTGTCAGGCATTAAAACGGACAGTTACGAAATTGGTTACCGTTTAGATAAGGAAGCGTTGTCTCTTCAAGCAGCGGGTTATTACTCGTTGTCAGATAACTCAATCAAATACGACCGTAAAACTTTGCTGATTACCAGTGTGGATGACGAGCAACGTGTGTATGGTGCGGAAGCAAACATCAACTACTGGGTAACCAGCGATATTCTTGTTGGTGCTTCTGGTCATTATGTCGTATCTGAACTGAAGACCAATGGTAAGTGGGAAGATTTGAGTGCTGGTAAGGCAAGTACATCCAAAGCGAACGCTTGGGCAGCATGGTACCAAAACGATTACTCTGTGCGTCTACAAAGCCAAACTATGTTCGATTACGAAGATGATGCGAACAACAAGTTAGATGGATACACAACATTTGATTTGCTAGGCAGCGTGATACTGCCTGTTGGTCAATTAGGATTCGGAATCCAAAACCTGTTTAACGAGGATTACACCACGGTGTGGGGACAACGTGCGCAAATCCTATACGCAACTCACTATGAGTCTGCTGCTTATGACTATAAGGGAAGAGGTCGTACGTTCACGCTTAACTACAGCCTTGAGTACTAAAAGTCCGTATCTAAGATACAAATAAGCACGTTAAATTTGGATAAAAAAAGCCGCGTTATGCGGCTTTTCTTTTATGCTTCGTCTGTTGCTTGAGTTTCTTCAGTGGTTTGTGAAGTTTGCTCATTAGCTTGCTGTTCCGCTTCCATCTTCGCGCGTTCTGCTTTTGAGATGTAGCGAGGCTTATTGCTCTTATGAAGCTTTGCATTTTGTTTTTTCTGCTTCGCTTTTAAAATCGAATTAATTTTCTTCTTGCGGTTCATGGTGTTGGTCCTTTAATTTAGCGGGGCAGGATAGTGATTTTTCCGCCAAGTTACAACCCTAATGGATTCCCTATGAAAACACTTACTACCAAGCGCCTCACACTGCGTCTTGTCAGTGTAGAAGATGCGCCGTTTATTTTAGAACTCTACAACCAGCCAGACTTTTATCGTTTCGTCGGTGACAAACAAATTCGAACCCTAGAAGAAGCCAAGCGTTACATCCAAGATAACATGTTAAGAATGCAGGAACTTAAGGGTGTCAGTTTGCTGGTGGTTGAAACCAACCATGATAAACAGCCAGTTGGCATTTGTGGTTTGGTTAAACGCGATACATTAACAGCGTTTGATATTGGTTACGGTTATCTGCCTAGCGCTTATGGCAAAGGTTACGCGAAAGAAGCCGCAAGTGTCGTCGTGGATTTTGCTCGTGAGGAAATGAATATAGAAAACTTGGTCGCTATCACCAATAATGACAATATTCGCAGTATAAGTTTGCTAGAAAAATTGGGTTTTCAGTTTGAACGCGTTGAGCAGACTTACGATAATGGTCGAACTTTACAGCTCTATACGATGGAGTTGTAACCAGATAAGTAACTAAAGTCCTTTTAGTCAAAGCCTTATTGTTAAGGTCTCTGGGTTATACCAAGTAACCTGAGATACTAGGTTCAGCGTGAATGACTTGGTTTTTTAGTCAAACAAATGGCTACGTCAAACAACTTGGAAAGAGCTTGCTATTACACGGCGTAGTTTTCCTTGCTCTCGAATCAATGACAGGGCTCTGAATCCTGCATCTTGAAGTCACTTGGGTATGAAGCTGTTTTAGTTGGAGGAAAAAAATGAGCGACATTTTGTTAGGTAAACTCGCCACTGAATTTAAAACCGTTAAGGCGATGGTCGAGGTTTACTGTAAAGACCACCATGGCACAAAAGGTGAGCTATGCGCGGAATGTCGCGAATTGTTAGAATATGCGGAAGTTCGGCTTGATCGTTGTCCTTACGGAGAAGACAAGCCGACTTGCAATAAATGCCCAATACATTGCTACAAACCCGAGCCTAAAGAGCAAATGCGTTTAGTGATGCGTTATTCAGGACCGAGAATGTTACTCAAGCATCCGATCTTAGCGATTCGGCACTTGGTGCATGAGAAGCGTGAGGTTCCAAATAAACCAGCTGCAAATGTGTCGAATCGCCACAAACGAATGAGTGCAGAACGCGAAGCCAAGAAGCCTAGTTAAAAACGTACTAAGAAGTCGTAACAACGGTGAGATTCTTGATCCAATACTTTTGCGTGTATCGACGATAACACAGTGCCAATTTCACTACTTCTTCTGCGATCATTAGTGCGTAAACGTATTTAAACTCCCAGTCTAAGACGAACGCGGCGACGGCGCACAAAGGCAATCCAGTCATCCACATCGCGATAAAGTCCATGCGTAAACAAAAGACGTTATCGCCACCCGCTCTAATAATGCCGTTTATGATGATCATGTTGAGCATGCGGAGCCAAATCGCGCTACATAAAATCACGACTGCGGGTGCCGCGAGTGGGTAAAGTTCTGAGTTATCTAGGTTCAATGCTGCAATGATTAACTCTCGATTTAGTAGCAGTAATGCGCCAATCGAAATACCAAACACAAACACCGCTTTAATGAAGAAGCTTGCCATGTGCTGAGCTTGTTCAAACTCATCACGCCCTAACGACTGCCCAATCATCACTGAACACGCAACAGAGATTCCAAAAAAGATGGAATAACACAGAGATTCGAATGGACCTAACATGCTAAACACCGCGAGTTCTGTCGTGCCCATGTGACCAAAAATCATTTGATACACCATCGTACCAATGGCCCAAAGTAGCGCGCCTAAGGTCATTGGTAATGCCAAACGGCGATAAGAGAGCCACAAAGAGGGGCGTTCAGCCCCTTCTTTTACTTCCAATAACCAATGTTTACGCCAACGCATATAGCCAATCATGGCTAGTACTTGGAATAAGCGAGAAATCGTCGTCGCTAATGCCGCACCTGCAACACCCATTGCAGGTATACCTAGCCCGCCTTTAATGAGCCAAAAGTTCAGAGCGATATTGAGCACAATAGTCATTGCTCCCATTAATAGCGGAGTGACGGTGTCACCAGAAGAGCGCATGCTGGCTTCTAATACAATAATGATGTGAGTCAGTAGCAACACAGGGAACGCATACCAAAGGTAGGTAGAACCAAGGTCAATGACTTGAATATCGCTGGTTTGTAGGCGCATGATCACTTCGCTGCCAACTGTGATAACTAGAGTGACAGGAATAAGCACCTTTAGACCAAAACGAATCGCAATACCAGTGACGGTTTTTGCACTTACGGCATCGTCTCGTCCCCAATATTGCGCAACAAGTGTGCCATTTGCAGATGCTAAACCTGCCATGATCATAATGGCGACAAAATGCCATTTTGATGCAATTCCCACAGCTGCGGTTGCTTCTTTACCAAAATCGCTAACCATGAGAACATCGGCTAAGGCAAGTATTGCTACCAAAGCACTCTGGATAGCGACAGGAAAACCTAAACGGACAATCTGCTTAAGTAGCCCGTTATATAAAGGGTTAGCACTATTTTTGATACCAATGTTGTTTGCCATAGTCACTCCTCAAATTTTGAGAGGAATATAAAGCGTATAGGAAAGGAAATACATGTGTGAAAAACCACAAAAGCTGTGCAAATCCGTCATTGGGCAATTTGCAACCAAAACGGAATGGCAAGATGACGTGTACTTGGCTCCTGCATGTAAGGAACGCTTTCTCACTTTGACAGAGATTCCTGAGTGGCATCGTGCAGACATTTTTATGGCAGGCTTGGCTGAGTTACGTGATGGTTATCATGTCGAAAGAAACAAAGTTGGTGTGCATACTTTGTTGTTTACGGTTGAAGGTGGTGGCGTTCTGATAACCCCCGATTCTGTCAAAGAGATAGAACCTTATACGCTGACCATTTTGCCTGTCGATACGTGCTTTCGGTTTGAAATGAATCCTGACAAAGATCATTGGAAAATGGTTTGGCTACTACCTCAGAATGCAGGTTCTTGGCGGCATCTGTCGGATCTTGGTCAGACGGTCATGCCTTTCCAAGGTTCAGAGCAAATTTGGGCGTTAATGACCTTGCTCTACAATGAGATAGGCGGTCGTACTGGTTTTCGTCAGTTATTGATCAGCGAAGTACAACGTTTAGTCAAAAGCGTCGAAACGCCTATCAGTAGCTCGCTTTCTCGCGTTCAAACATTATTTAATGAAGTGGAAGGGCAACTGCACCTACCTTGGACGGTCGCCGAGATGGCAAAGCGATGTTTTATAAGTGAAGAGCAGTTTAACCGACTGTCCAAACAATTATTCAACATGAGTCCGAGGAGCAAGTTAATTGAGCTTCGCATGCACAAAGCGGTGGACTTATTACAGTATCCAGCTTGGTCGGTTGTCATGATAGCAAACCGATTGGGTTATCGTGATCCTTACAACTTCACGCACCGATTTAAAAAGTTCTACGGCAGTTCGCCAACACGTTATCGCAAGAAATTATTGGAGAATCAAAACTAATGAGCCGGTTTAATTCCCCCATGATTTAAAGAGTAGAGTATTTCAGAAACAAAAAAACGAGGGCATGAACCCTCGTTTCTTTTGTCTGGTTGGGACAGGTTAAAAATTACAAACCTGCCGCCATTTGGTGCTTGGATTTAGTTGCTGCGATTAGCATGTAAATGCAAGTTGCAAGTAATGCTGCAAATAAGTAGCCCAACAAACCGTGCATTTGACCCATAAATTTATCAGCAACCACTGGACCTGCTACTGACCCCACGCTGTAGCTAAACAACATGACTTGCGTTGCAGACACGATGAAACGCTCGTCTAAGCCTTCACAACCTAGGTTAATCGCTATTGGGTATAGAGCAAATGTCGCCATGCCCAATAGGAACAACGCCACTGCCAACACCACCGCTGACGAAGAAATGAAAGTCAGTCCGATAGAGAAAATGCCAAGGATGCAAAAGAACGCCATTAGTACAGTACGTGCCATGTACTTGTTTAAGGTTGTCACCATAGGTTGAACCAACATACCGCCCAGAATCACTAACGCCATCAAAGTCCCAATGTCTTGGTGGCTGATTTTACGGTTTGCGAGCTCTACTGGCATCAGACCGTAAATTGCTCCCAGAGTAAGACCAGAAACAACACAACCAATGATTGCTGCGTGGCTTAGTTTTGAAATCTGTTTGAACGACAGTGCAGTAGACTCATGGCTGTTTGGTTGTTCACAGTCGATGAATAGTAGCACTAGCATCGCCATCAAGATCAGTGTCGTGATGGCAACAAAAGGGACGCCACCACTTACGCCAAGAATGCCAATGCCAAATTGACCAAGCGCAGAACCGCCGTACAAAGAAAGCATGTATAGACTCAAACGTTTAGCGCGTGAGGATTCATCGCCAGACATTAGCCATGATTCTACGATGACGAATACGCCCGCTACTGCGATGCCCGCAATAAAGCGTGCAAATAGCCATACCATACCATTAGGAATAATCGGCAAAACGATGATTGTCAGAGAAAAGGCTGCCAAGCTACCGACAAACGCTTTACGGTGCCCAACGCTGCGAACGATTCGCTCAAAGAACATGGCGCCAAACAATAGACCGCCATAGAACACACTCGCCAACCAACTCGCGTAATCAGCAGAGATGTTGTATTCACCAAGCATAAGAGGGATCAAGCTCATCAAATAGCCTGATGCCACTGCATAAAGAGACAGTGCTACGACAGGAACTGTGACTCGTGGTGATGCTGCAGGAATGGCTGTGTTTTCCAATGTTTTGCGCCTATAAGTTAAGTAAAAATCAGGGGTTATTCGGCGCGAATATGAGGCTAATTAATAGGCAAGTAAAACGATATATTTGAGTCGTTTCGACAAAAGTTATTTATCGAAATTCTATGAGGAAATGCTGCATAAAAACGCCAGCCCGAGAGCGAGGCTGGCGACGGGGTTTATTTGTTAAGTGCTTGATTTAGCCACTGATCGAATTGAGTTTTTGGTAATGCTCCGTTGATCATGTCAACGCGTTGTCCATTCTTAAAAACCATGATAGTAGGGATACTACGAATACCGAATTGAGCCGCCAATTGTTGTTGAGCTTCAGTATCAATCTTGACAAAACGAGCGTTTCCGGTCTGTTCTTGTGCGACATCCGAGAAAACAGGAGCAAAACCAACGCATGGATTGCACCATGGCGCCCAGAAATCAACCACAACTGGAGTGTCACTCTCTAGTAGTGCTGAGAAGTTATCGATGGTGCCTTCTACAGGCGCACCATCAAATAAAGCGTTCTTACATTTACCGCAACTTGCAGCTTCTGCAACTCGCTCATTAGGGACACGATTTAAACCGCCACAAGACGGGCAACGAGTTTTAAACGATGACATGACTTCTTCCTTTATGACAACTTGATGAAAACATGACTTACCAGTCTGCTTCATAATTTGTATACTTATTTTTTAGCCTGCCGAAATACGATATGACAGGTTTGTATTTGGACCCGAACAGGTTCTAAGAAATTTCATTAAAATACAACAATAAATAGGTCTGCGATGACAAATTACTACGCTGAAATTACTGGCTGGGGAAAATGCCTTCCACCAGCTTCGCTCTCTAACGACGACCTTAGCACTTTCCTTGAAACTTCAGATGAATGGATTCGCACCCGTACTGGTATTGAAAACCGTCGCATTAGCCACGTAAATACGTCGGACATGGCAACGGTAGCTGCGCAACATGCGATGGCTCGTGCTGGCGTGGAAGCGAGTGACATCGACCTTATCATTGTTGCGACATGCTCTCCTGATTCTCTTATTCCAAACATTGCCTCTAAGGTGCAACAAAACCTTGGTATTCGCTCTGCTGCCGCGTTCGATTTAAACGCGGCGTGTACGGGTTTTGTCTACGGTCTTGAAACTGGTACGCGTTTGATCCAGTCGGGCAACTACCGTAATGCGATCATCATTGGTGCGGAACGTCTTTCTTTCTACATCGACTGGGCAATGCGTGATACGGCAGTATTGTTCGGTGATGGCGCTGGTGCAGTCGTTCTGACACGTACAGAGCAAGAAACGGGTCTTCTGCAATCACAAATTGGTTGTGATGCAAAAGGGCGAGACATTCTCTCTGTTCCTAAGTTTGGTACATGCATGGACCGCTTCGCTGAAGACAACGGTTATTGGGATTTCAACTTTGTTGGTCAAGAGATCTTTAAACGCGCAGTTAAAGGCATGGGGCTGGCTGCGAAAACGGTTCTGAAAGCTTCAGAGTTAACTACAGATCAAATCGACGTGGTAATCCCGCACCAAGCGAACATCCGTATCATCCAAACGCTGTGTGACCTTTCTGGTATCCCACAAGAAAAAGCGTTCGTGAATATTCAAAACTACGGCAACACATCAGCAGCAACAGTGCCAATCGCATTGTGTGAAGCTCTTGAGCAAGGTCGCGTGAAGCCAGGTGATAACATGTTATTGGCTGCATTTGGCGCTGGTTTGACATGGGGCGCTGCTGTGTTGAAATGGGGTGACCGCGTAACGCCAATTGGCGAAAGTGAAGCGGCATTACCAGAAAGCGATAAGACCGCATTAGAACTTCTAGAGCGTGCAATCAAGCTATGTAATGAACGACCACGCGGCGAAGATGCTTAAATGAGATAACAAACTCAATAAATGAAAGGGAGCATAATGCTCCCTTTTTTGCGTACTGGATTGCAGCAGCTATGACATAAAACCAAGGTTAGAGGAAGGGAAGTTGCGTATATTTGGGAACACGTAATCCATTGCTGTCCCATCAGTAATGCCCATCCATTGAGCTAAGGTTGCACCTACTTGATCAGTGCCGATTCTTGGAATCAAACGTCCTTTAGAGTAATCATCTTCACCATCTAGTATCAATTCGGGCCAAGTTCCAATTGGTTGAGAACCATTTACCGCGCCTCCCATCACAAATTGATGTCCACCCCAGCCATGATCGGTACCATTGCCATTATTTGTCATGCGTCGCCCAAAGTCAGACATGGTAAATGTAGTGACGTTGTCACGCATTCCAAGTGCATCAATAGCGCGATACATAGCGAACAGGTTAGTCGCCAAGTCTTCTAGCAATGCAGGATGTTTTGAAAGCTGTGAATCATGAACGTCGTAACCGGTATGTTTAACAAAGAACACTTGTCGTTGTTGGTTTAATGGGCTCTGGCTTGCGATAAGCTTGTAAACCGTCTGCATCTGTTTCCCTAGCGTTGTAGAGGTAAAAAGTGGCGCATTGTCGACGTTATGCAGTTGCTCAGCTAACACACCACTCATAGTCATTGATTCATCCACCATGAGATTAAAATGTCCGCTGAATGGATTATCGGGAGAAGTGGCTAACAACTGATCGTACACTTCTTTGTAAAGCGGGTTTCCAATCGCACTCAACTGGACGGCGCGGTCCTTTTTCAAAACTGTTTGCCTATGTTCAAGTGAGCGCAACCATAAGGAGTCACCATGAACACTGTAGAGTGGAGTAATCTCAGACGTTCGTCCCATTATGTCGAGCATACGTCCTGCCCAACCAAGGTTTGAAAACGTATCCATACCGCCACGCATCAGAGTTTTGGTCTGCGAGTTGTGAGAAAAGAGTTGATCCGGTAAGGGCACTTCGCCAGACTCGATCATCTGCTTTGACATTGGCTGTTCAAGTACGCCACTGTTCAGGACGACCGTCGCATCGCCATTTTCAAAGACCTCCGCTAATCGAGCCAACTTAGGGTGCATCCCCAAAGGCACGTCATTTCCTCGATTATCTCTGGCGTTTAAGCCAATCGGAATGACGGTATTTTTTGCGACCGATAACTTACCGCGCACGCTGGCATATTGATCATAATGAAAGTCGGAGAGTGGCAAGAAGGTATTGATTGCATCGTTACCGCCATCCATATAAACACAGATCAAAGCACGGAAGTCATTGCTCGGTGTTGCGAGTGCGTAGCCTGATAAGCCGACAGAAGCAAAAGCACCCAAAGAAGCGGTACCTTTCATAAAGTTGCGTCGTGAGAGTTTCATAATCCGCTCCTAATCTTGAATGTAGAATTCGCTGCCCGAAATTGCTGTGAAAATCACTAAAGCAAGTTTGGTTTTCGGTACGTAACTGGTTTGGTAATTATCGAGCACCTCAATCATGAGTTGTTTTAGCTCTGGTGAAGCGGTTCCGGCAAAGAAACGCATGTCGACACGATCAACCAAAGCGTTATGGTCATCGAGGAGTTGATAAAGTTCATCCATATTGAGCGTGTAAGTCGATTCGGAACCTTTGCGCACGCTATAAAGCATGAAGTTCACCAGTTCGGTGTATACCGACCAATCAAACAGTTCATATTCCGGTGCAACTAAACCATTAAAGACAAAGTCTTTTGACGGCTGATAATCAGGAGAGTAGAAGTTGAACACGGATGGAGAGCGCAATGGTCCTTGATTCGCGATATTCATCAAGGATACTGCGTTGTCGTAACGTGCCGCTGTCAGAGTAAAACCAGCAGCGCGATGGAAATTAGTGATGACCAAGATTGGCTCTTTAACTTTAATTGGTTGGTTCGATGTCAATCCTCGAGCTTCGTCGTCGAGAAGAATTGCTTTAATTACCGCGCGCAAATCGCCTTTCACGCCCTTGCCATTGTTATTGAACGTACTAGCAACGCGAGCAATGTACTCTGGCGTTGGGTTTGAGGTGACAAATCGCTGAATGAGCAATTTAGAAACAAAAGGGGCGATGTTGTCATGAGCCATTAAGATATCAATGACAAGTTCGAGCTCTTCTTCTGCATTTAAACCAGCAGGGATAGTGGACCCAAGCACGACTTTCTCGTTGGTATCATGAAGGCTGTTTACCACTCGCATTGGTAACACAAAGTCGACATCCGATTTATTCCAGCCAGTTAGAGCTCGAGCGAGTTCTTGAATATCGTTTTGTGAATAGGTAGCAAGGGGTTGCCCGGTGTCATGATTAAACTTAACACTGCCATCGAGGTTGAGTTGATATAACCCAATAGTGAAGAGCTGCATCAGTTCGCGAGCAAAATTTTCGTCAGGTAGTGCGCCGGTTGTTGGGTTTTCTTTCGTACTCCCCATCATAGATAGGTAATTTCCCATTGCAGGGTGTTTAGCCGCTTTGAGCAACAAATCCTTATAGTTGCCAAACGCATTCTCAACGAGTAAGTCGTAATAGCTGACTAGTCCGGTTGGCTTGCTCGATAAGAAACCGCCATTTTTTGAGACCACCAGAATCTGACTTAATGCAAACGCCATTCTCTGACGCAGTTGATCTTCGGAGGTTAAAACAATTTGATACCAAGCGTTTTCTCTATTTGCTTGGGCTCCTTTGCTGAAAGGAGTGAAGTAAAGATCACTGTGATAGGTGGGTGGGAGAAGTATTTGTTCTGTAATCCACGTGTCATAACTGGTTTGGTTTATCTGGTCTATCAAAGCAGGAGTTGGACCAAATGTCGTTTGATATAAAAATCGTGCGGTCGCTTGGTCAGGGTCGTCTTCGTCAGCCGACACTGGTCCCACAAAGAACAGCAGCATGGCAACAAAGCCCAATACCCAACAAGAAATTTCATTTTGCTTCTGACGTTTCATCGTTAACTCTCTTACCCAAAGGAACGACTTAAATCCATTTAACGGGAGTAATGAAGCTCTTAATGAGCTAATTAATAAATTCAGTTAAATCAAGCAGCTGCAGAACGGATTATAGACGGTAAAAATCACTATCAAAGTTGTTAATTGCAGAAAATAGTCTTGCTGAAGGTTAATTTTTAATGAGAAAAAATAATAAGTGACTGAATAATCGGCGAGCAATGTGATGTGAGCCATCTCAAATAAAATATGAAACTTTTTTGAATTCATACTTTGAGAACGAGAACGTTTGAGTCAGGTTTGACCGAAAAGTGCAAGTTGATATAACACTTAGTTGTGGTTTTATGAGCTTTTAAAGAAATTTTGAATAAGAAATGAAGCCATCAAGCGTGACGAGTTAAACCGTTCACGAAAGATGAGGGTTTTAGGTGTTCTGTGTATTTATACAGTGGTGCGCTGCAACAGTAGTTTCTTGGGTTTAATAATAGAAACCACTCTACGATGAGGATCTGTTGCTCTTTCGCGGTTAAATTTTGTTCGGATTGGAACGCCTAGTCATTCTAAGCAAATATTCCTAAACAAAGCATAAAACGACTTTCGCCGGGAGCGACTAACCGAACCCTTCGGGCAGCGTTTGTTGGTCATTTGTATTGCGTTATCAACTTCTCGTGTAGGCTAGCTACACAGCAAAGTCTTTGCCTTGTAAAAGTAACCAACAATTCGCTACAAAAATCAGTTCGAAAGGTTAACAGAGCCTAAAAAAGAGTGGTTTTATTGGGTTTCGTGAGACTATTTTCTTGCTAGCTTATGGTGCGCGCGGGAGAAATGATCGGCACAGAAAGCACCAACAATAGAAAGCTCACCCGCTAAACACAGACCAGCTGCCACTTCTGCCAACGCTTTTGCTTTGCCATTTCCATGCAAGCCAAGTATATCCAAACACGCTTTCTGAGTTGGTAAGCCAGTACCGCCGCCAACAGTTCCAACCATGATGTTTGGTAAAGTTACGGAGGCATATAGATTGCCGTTAGAATCCACATCCATTCGAGTAATACCAACTGCTGATTCTGCAACGCAAGCCGCGTCTTGTCCGCATGCGATGTACAAAGCGGTGAGGGCATTGGCATAGTGCGCATTAATACCGATAGTGCCGCTTAGTAATCCACCGACCGTATTCATCTTGCCAAATTTCACCATGGCATCTGGTGTCGTGTGCAGGTATTTCTCAACCAATGCCGCAGGGATTGTAACCTCAGCGCATACTTTTTTACCGCGGACTGAACGCAACGTGTGTGCGTTGGCTTTTTTATCACCAGACAAGTTGCCATCTAGGTAAGCATCAAGCGGAGTGACTGGACTGTGTTCAAGAATGTAATGGAATACTTTGTGCGTCGCGATGGTCACCATGTTCTGACCAGACGCGTCGCCCGTCACGTATTCAAACACGAGGTAAACATGATTGCCCTCAATGTTAACGTTGATGTCTTTGAGTTTGCCGTGCGTAGTGGTTGATTCCGCTTCTTTACGGAAGATATCGTATTGAGTCACTACCCAACTGACGAACTGCGCTGCTTCTGCAAGTGATTGGAAACCAAACACGGGAGTACGGCTCACACCTTCGCTGATCAAAAGGGTACTCGCACCACCAGCAGCAGTAATTAAGTTGGCTCCGCGGTTGTAAGACGCCACCAATGCAGCTTCCGTTGTTGCAAGTGGTACTAAATAGTCGTCGCTTGCGTACAGACCGTTAATACGCAAAGGACCTGCAACACCAACAGGAACGTTTACCGTGCCAATAAAGTGCTCAATGTTGTTGGCGTATTGGTGGTAATGCGATTGCGTGAAAGGATCTAAGAGAAGATCTTTGTCTGTCATCGATTCCAGCACGTTCCAACGGCGTTGAATGTGCTTCTCCGTCAGACTTGCACTGAGGCAAAGTTTCTTTCCTGGCTTGTGGTATTTCGGTTCTAATGCCGATTGTACTTTTTCGCAGGTTCCATTCTCAGAAAGTGCAGAGCTTTTCCTTGCGCTGTCTAAATTTAATTTCGGCATACAAACGTTTCTTTATTCATTTGGTTTGGAATTGTAGTGATACAAAACGTGATTACAATCCCGTGTATACGTTTTGCAACAAAAGGCTGCTCAGCTTCAAATTGAACAATGCGCGGCTTGAGCGGAAGATTGCTTGATATCGATCAGATAACAAATAAGGAATACGATGGGGTATTAATATAACGCATTGAAAATACGGCATTATAAAGCATGCATAACGTCGACGTAGGAAGGTAAGAAACGGGCAAGTCGGTAAATTCTTCCTATTGTAAAGATTGTGCAAAGTGGATGAATTACTCTAATTTGAGACTTCAAAATGATTGGATTGAAATGTGTTTGAGTGGCGTAAAATGGTAAATAACTTGGTTTGCGCCACGGCATAATAGCCCCACGTTTTCAATTGAGGGTAACGTATGATTGTTTACTTTCGAGTTCAGGACGTAGAAGTGCTGTGTGATGAGATAGACCTCGCAACACTGATGCAAGCCAAGCTCAAGCAATTACCAAGCCTCAAATGGACTGAGCAGTATAACGTCACGAAGTGCTGGATGCGTTCAGCGCAATAGACTGTTTATACACTTTAGGAGATAACCCGGACACTCTTTTAAAGGCGCGCGAAAAGTGCGAAATACTGGTGTAGCCAAGTTGATTGGATATATAAGTGAGAGAGTGTCCTTCTTCCATCAATTCGCAAGAAACAGAGAACATCAATGACTCCTTAATATGTCGAAAAGAAGTCCCTTCATTCTTTAACTTTCTTTGAAAGGTTCGAACAGAATAGCTCAGCAATTGAGCCGCTTCTTCTATCGACAAATTACGCTCTCGCACATAAGGGCGCAGGAGTTCAAACACGCTATCGGTAAAACTCGTATGCCACTGGATCTGACTCGGTTCTGCGCCTAACTGTGAGTCTGATATTTGAATGGGTACGTTAAGAATGTCATCGGGAATGTAAACACCAGTCTTCTCTTGACCTACGAATATCTGGCATTGGCTAGGTACAACACTTTTTACGATGTCACTGTTGCTTCCTTGTAGGCGAACCTTGCTTGGATACCAAGTGGTTTTGGTCAAAATGCTGATGAGTTCCGTGATGTAAATGACAGCAAATGCTTCAGACCAGTCCGCAATTTGTGTGTCTTTTTGTTCAGAGAAACGACAGAACCAAGCGTGACCATGATGGGTTTCGAAACAAACGTTACTGCCGGGGGAGTCTAAACTGAATATCTCATCAATGTGTTGCATTGATTCACCGATGGTTTGAAACGACACAAACTGATGCAGGACATTAGGTATAACGCGGCGGCGGAAGACCAACACTAATAAATCGGTAAATTTTGTAATGCCGAGTTGAGAAGAAGTTAAATGAATCAAACGCTTTATCGATTCAGATGGGATGTAGTCACTCTCGGTCTGGAATAAGTCCGCAGGCAAACCGGCATCACTGAGCAATTTGTGTTTGTCCAAGCCATAGTCAGCAAAGACCTCTACCAGAATACGAGCATAGTTAGTCTGAATAACGGGTAGATGAAATGTTTGATTTGGCATCAAGCGAATACTCCATGTATGCCCAAGTGACCTTCAACCAATCTTAGCGCATAACGCACGGTTTTTGATATAGCTCGCTATTTATTCTTCAATTAATGGCAGGTTGGACAGGACGGTATATTCTTAAAATGTTCAATCTATTCAATGGCAAGGGGATAACATGTCCGAGAACGAAAACGAGAAACAGCCAACGGAAGTGGCGGAAAACAAAGAGACGAATAAAAAAGATAAAGTAAAGACGGTCACCAACTATCTGCTTTTATTTATTGTTGTCATGCTCGGCTTCAGCATTGTGTCAGATCGCATCATTCCAGTGACCGACAATGCTCGTGTTAAAGGTTATATCGTGCCAATAAAGCCCCAGGTTTCTGGCAATGTCCTCAATATTAATGTTCGTCCGAACCAACTTGTTGAAGAAGGCGATGAGCTCGCCGTTCTCGATAAATCTGACTATGAAATCGCGGTAAAGCAAGCCGAAGAGAATCTTGAAATCGCAGGGCAAAACGTTGGCGCGCAAACCGCATCAATCGCTTCGGCTCAAGCAAGGTTAACGTCTGCGATTGTTGAACGCCAAAACACTGAAGCGCAAGCCAACCGTGTACTTGCCATGGCAGAGAAAGGTGTGGTTTCTAAATCGGATGCAGACAAAGCCAGAGCATCATTGGCAACGGCAAGAGCAAACGTCGTAAATGCCGAAGCGGATCTTGAAAAAGCGAAACAACAACTCGGTGCTGAAGGTGAAGAAAACAGCCAAGTTAAAGCGGCATTGCTGGCACTTGAGCAAGCTCAGCTGAATTTAGAACGTACTGTGATTCGTGCGCCAACTCAAGGTGGTGTTTCGAACTTCAGTTTGACCGAAGGCTTCTACGCTTCAGCAGGTCAGCCAATCATGACGTTTGTGTCGACAGAAGACATTTGGATTGAAGCGTACTTCCGTGAAAACAGTTTAGGCAACGTCAGCATTGGTGACGAGGTAGAAATCGCCCTCGATTTTGTTCCTGGCAAAGTCATCAAAGGCAAAGTCAGCAGCATCGACTGGGGTGTCGATTGGGGGCAAAACCAACAAGCGGGTAAGCTAGCGCAAGCCAACCAGCAAACAGGCTGGTTACGCCAAACGCAAATGTTACCGATCGCTATCGAGTTTGATCGTGAAGAGGTAACAGGAATGCTACGTGTTGGCGGGCAAGCAGACGTGATTGTCTACAGTGGTGACAACTTCGTGTTCAACACCCTTGGCAAACTTTGGATTCGTCTACTGAGCGTACTGTCTTATGTCCGATAATCTGAGCATTGATAACGCAACTCAACGCCGGATTCTGCGCTTCACCATTGGTGTAGGTCTGGCGGTGTTTCTCGCTGCTTGGATTAATTGGCAACTGGCGTTTGTCGCGCCGGTATTTACCGCGAAGTTCTTGGTCGATAAGCCAAACCTTCATAGAGAAACGATTTACGAGTTGCTGCTGGCATTGATTGCCACCATGGGGTTGGGGCTGCTTCTTTCAGGAGGCATTACTCAGTACCCAATTGTTCTACTGATTGCCGTCGGTTTGATGATGGCATGGGGTTACTACTTGTTTACTGACCCCAAATGGAATCTGTTCGCGACCATTTTGTTGATTGCGGTGTTGATGTTGCCGTTTATGGCAATAAATAACCCAGCGATTTCTGTAGTGCTCGCGAGTGGCTTGGCGATTTCTGGTGCGGTATCGGTGGCGATTTTTGCTCTGGTTCATATTTATCTACCAGAGCCAGATAGTGAGTTCGCTGGTTATGCGGCTCCACCAATTGGTAAAGAACAACGTTGGCATGCGTCATTTCGAGCCATGTTGATTTCGTTTCCTGTGGTGTGCTTCTTCTTTGTCTTTCAGATTTCAGAAGCGTTGCTCACCATGATGTTTGTCGCGTTGCTGTCTTTGATGATTACGTCAGAGAAGTCAGTCAAATTAAGCGCGTTCTTAATCATCAGTAACGGTATCGGCGGGATACTTGCCATCTTGGCTTTCTCAATTCTCGCCATTGTGCCAAGCATATTCTTTTACACCGCCTTTATTGCGTTATTGGCGGTATTGATAGGGAAGAAGATTTACACCGTGCCAGAGAAGGCACCGATATTCGCTACGGCGTTCAGTACCTTGCTTGTCTTGATCGGCAGCACGCTAATGAGCTCCGGAGATATCGACAGCAATACATTTATCCGAATCTTCCAATTGGTGTTGGTTGGGACGTACATGATCCTCGCATCACTCTTTTTGGAAACCCGACAATGGAAGTTTTTGCAAACATAACACTTAACAGACAGTGAAAAGGTAACGCTATGAAAGCTTCAAATGATTTCTCTAAACAGGCGATAGACGCCGCTATCAAGATCGGAGCCGTAGCGTTACTGATCTGGTGGTGTTTCTCTATCCTCAGTCCATTCATTATGTTGGTCGTGTGGGGCGGTATTATTGCCATCGCGCTCTACCCAGTCATGATGTCCCTTCATAATCGCTTAGGTATTTCAAAAGGTAAGGCGAGCGCACTCCTCAGCACTATTGGTGTGCTGTTACTCTTAATCCCACTTATCGCGCTCTCATCCGGTCTATATACCAGTGGTACCGAGGTCGTCACTGGGCTGCAAGACGGCACCTTAGTTGTACCTAAGCCACAAGAAAGCTTAAAAGAGATCCCTGTCGTGGGCGACAAAATGTTCGTTGCGATTAACTACGCATCGACCAACATGGGAGGCTTCTTGGTTAAGTATGGCGAACAAGTGAAAGGCTTCCTTTCTCAAGCAGCATCTATTGTTGGCTCGGTAAGTGGTGGTTTCATCCAGTTCATCATTTCGACCATGATTGCAGGTGCGTTCATGAGCAATGCTGAAGTTTGCCAAAAAGGTTTTACCAAGCTAGCAGACCGCCTCACCAACAAGAAAGGCGAAGCGTTGATTGACCTTTCAAAATCGACCGTTCGCAGTGTCGTTCAAGGTGTGATTGGCGTTGCACTGATTCAATCTGTCATGGCGGGTGTTGGTATGGTCGCAGTTGGCGTTCCTGCTGCTGCGCTTTGGATGGTTGCTGTGATTCTGATTGCGATTGTTCAGTTGCCTCCGATTCTGGCATTGATTCCTGCGATTATTTACGTGTTTAGCGTCGAATCGACACTGGTTGCTGGCATCTTCCTAGTCTGGTGTATTTTGGTGAGCGCGAGTGATGCGGTACTGAAACCAGTACTTCTAAGCCGTGGTTCTGACACACCGATGCTTGTGACACTGTTGGGTGCACTGGGTGGTATGGCAATGTCTGGTATCGTAGGTCTGTTTGTTGGTGCTGTGGTATTGAGCCTGACTTACCAGTTGATGGTGAACTGGTTAGATGAAGATGACACTGAAGCAAACAAAGCACTGAGCATGGACCAAAAAGCGAAGGAGGAAGACAAAGCAGAGGTGGCATCATGAAACCGATGACCAGGGAAGATAACTTTTACTTTTTGTTCTTTGCACTTATTGCGTTGTTTTTTGGCTGTGCCGTGATGCATCAGTTTTATCCAGATGGGCAGGAATTTGTTCTTGCTCTTTTGGTGGTGACGCTAGGCGCTTCGATTGCAGGCATCAACAAGAAGAACAAATCCAATCGTACATGGTATGGCGTGCTACTGATTGTTGCCGTCATCTCCTATGGTATGTCGTTTTTAGAGCATTTAGATCTGTCCATTTTGACGCTAGGTGCGTTATTGGTGTTCTTGTTTTCACATATATACTCGGCGCTAAAGCAGGTGGTGTTAACCAAGTCGGTCACGACAAACCACATCATCGGTTCGATTTGTATCTATCTGCTACTAGGGCTTGCGTGGGCGGTGATTTACTTGTTGGTGTTGGAGTTTTTCCCAAGCTCTTTCACTGGATTAGAAGCAAAACCTTGGCTGTCGAACTTGTTTAATGCTTTGTACTTTAGCTTTATCACATTAACGACAGTGGGCTATGGTGACATTTCACCAACGGTTCCAGTGGCTCAGTTCTTCGTTTTCTTTGAAGCGATAGTCGGGAGCTTTTACTTAGCCATCATGGTGGCAAGTCTGGTGAGTATTCGTTTGGCTCAAGCACAGAGTTAGCAAACAAATGAATGGTCTGAATGGCGGAGGTGAAAAGTCTCCGCCATTTTTGTTTTAAGAGAAAATGAACTTAGCCATTAAATGCACGGGCAACGCGACCTTCACAACGGATTGTGTAGCTACCCACATAAGTAGGAATGAAAGCCGATTGCCCTTTACCAAGCACTAATGTTTCGCCGCTTTTTGCAAGAAGCGTTACGTCTGCATCGATCGGCATTAAGATTTCCGCACTGCTCATCTCAACTTGTTGATCTTTTGGCTCTTGGAACACAGAGAATTTGAAGTCTTGTACAGGAACAGGGAAGTGATGCTCACACCCTTTGATTTCTGCTTTGGTTAGCAGCGTGTTCATCGGTTTTGGAATAAAGTCGGTACACTTAACCAGTTCTTCCACATCCATGTGTTTTGGTGTTAAACCAGCGCGAAGTACGTTATCTGAGTTCGCCATGATTTCCAGACCAGTACCTTTAATGTACGCGTGAGGCGTTCTTGCGCTTAAGAACATGGCTTCACCGGGTTTTAACGTAATAACATTCAGCAGTAATGGGGCAAACAAACCCACGTCATTCGGGTACTGAGCTGCAAGGTCTAAAATCAATTCGCACACAGGGCGTACTTGGTTGGCTGCTGCGTAACTTAATAAGTGATCCACTGCGTTAACCTTGCGTGCTTCTTCCATGGAAAGAATCTCTACGAAGAACTGACACAACCCATCTTGGTTGGGATTGAGCTCAAGTTGTTCTAAGTAGCCGTTGATTTCAGGAATGTCACACAGGCGGAACTCAGCGATGATTTCATCAAACGGACGAAAGCCGTTCATTGCTTGATATTCCGTTAGGGCGTAAACCAGTTCTGGCTTGTGGTTGGCATCTTTGTAATTACGATTAAATGCATTCAGCGATACACCTAGCTGTTGTTCTTTTGCATAACCAAGCTCTGCATCTTGCTTGTTTGGATGCACTTGAATCGACAACGCTTTATCTGCGGCAAGAATCTTGAAGAGGAAAGGTAAGTCACCAAAGGCTTCAGCCGTGCTTTGCGATAGAAACGCTGACGGATCTTGTTTGATCAATTCTGATAATGAAACAATTGTACTCGAAGCAGTATTAGTTCCTTGTTTAACGATAGAGCAACCATTCGGGTGCGTGCCCATCCAAACCTCGGCTTGAGGTTGTTGAGCTTCGTTAGCAAAGCCAAATAAATCGTGGATAGCCGTGCGGCTTCCCCAGTCGTAGTTTTGGATCTTATTGTCCATTTTGAAGAAGCATTTTGATGAAATAGTATTCGAATTCATGAATTTTACCCGTAGAAAACCCTCCGAACTGAATCGGAAGCAAAAAATAGTGGAGATTGGGCGGGTGAGCGGTTAACTCACCCTAAGAGGTGTAGAAGTCGCTTCTACAATCAGGTGTCTACAACCTAAGTTTGGGAGCGAGCGGCTTTCTTGAAGGTTGAGCCTGTAAGAACGGTAACAACAGCAAGCCAATAACGGCTGCGCATACCGAGATGGTGATAAAGAATCCAGTCCAGCTGTATTCTTCAAGAATCAATGCTAATGGGTAGCCAGAAAGTGCGGCACCCATGTAGGCAAACAAACCAACAAAGCCCGTTGCTGCACCAGCGGAATCTTTGTGTGAACATTCCGCTGCTGCCATACCGATCAACATTTGTGGACCAAATACGAAGAAACCAATCGAGAATAACCCAGCAGCTTGGAATGCGAAGTTGGTTAATGGCATCAACCACAGTGCGGCGACAGATAGGAATATGCCTGCAGCAAACAAGAGGTTCATTGGACCTCGGTTACCACCGAACAGTTTATCCGATCCCCAACCAGCTACTAGAGAACCAACAAAGCCACCGATTTCAAACATCGACAATGCTGCGTTGGCATTGATTAGACTGTAGTGGTGTTGTTCTGTCAGGTACAAATTCCCCCAGTCATTGATGGCGGTGCGCACGATGTAAACCAGTACATAGCTAAATGCGAGCAGCCAAATGTACTTGTTGTTGAACACGTATTGTTTGAGGATTTCTTTATAACTCAGACCTTGCCCGTGATTTTCTTGCGCCAGTTCTAACTTGTCATCACGCCATTGACCAACCGTTGGCAGTCCTTGAGTGGTCGGTTTATCGCGCAAGCGCCAACAAACAATGACACCAAGAATGACGCCGATAACGCCCGGTACGATAAAGCCTTCTCGCCAGCTGTAATGGAATGTAAGAAATCCAACGAGTAGGGGAATTAAAGCGCCGCCTACGTTATGGGCGGTGTTCCAAATTGCCCACAAGAAACCACGTTCTGAGCGCGAATACCACGTCGTAAGTAACTTAGAGCACGAAGGCCAGCCCCAACCTTGGAACCAAGCGTTCATCACCCAAAGTGCAGCGAGTGCAACCAAAGAGCTAGAGAAGCCAAACGCGATATTGATAAGGCCCGTCGCGATTAAACCGACACCCATGAAAAAGCGAGGGTTAGAACGGTCAGAAATGGTGCCCGAGATAAACTTCGATAAACCATAGGTGATGTAAAAAAGCGTACCAATCATACCGATGTCGGCTTTATCTAAACCTAAATCAGCAATCATCGCGGGTGCAGCGTAGTTAAACGTTTTACGAGTGAAGTAAAAGCCGGCATAACCAAGATACATACCCAGCATGATGTGTAGACGCCAATAGCGGTAGCGTTCATCCACTTGATCTTTGCTAAGGGGAGCTTGGTTGTAGCTCGGAGACTGAAATAATCCAAACATGCTCGTTACACCTTAGGTAATGTGATGGCGATTTGCGTGCCATCCACATGATCGTTCAAAGAGTAGATATACATTTTGCCGCCAAGCGCTTGTACACGTTCTTGCATGCCGCGAACGCCCATGCCTTTCATGCAGTCTTCGGTTTTGAAACCAATGCCGTTGTCAGCGATGTTCAACGAAATGTTCTCCTTAATAGAGAGCTCGATAACGATAGACGTCGCATTCGCGTATTTAGCTGCGTTGTTTAATGCTTCTTGGCATAAACGGAATAGGGTGACTTTTAGCGTGTCGCCCAAAGATTCATAGTCACCTTGCCAATCAAGCACAACGCGAGTGCCATGATTGTCGAACTCCATTTCACGGGTTAACTGGTGAACGGAGTCTTTTAAGTCCAAATCATCGAGCATCTTCGGACGCAGTTTGCTCAGCAGATGTTTGGTGGTGTCATAAACATTGAGTGATAGGTTTTCGATCATGTCGGCACAGCGAGTGTTCATTTCAGCGTTATCGACCCGCTTAATGATGCTCGCTTGGGTACGGATCGCTGTGATGTTCTGACCAATTTCATCGTGCAGTTCTCTTGCCACGTCACGACGCACCGACTCTTCCGCTTGAATGAGCTGTCGAGACAAGGTTTGGTTTCTCGATAATTCGCCACGAAGCTTTTGGTTAAGATCTTTTTGTTTCTGCACCGCTAAACCGAGCATGATGCCAGTTAAGGTTTGTGCCGAAAGGGACAACAGAAGGTCTGTGATTTCCAGATTCGAAACACCGCTTCGCGCAGCAATCAGCGCGATACTATTTAACATGGTCGCAAGCAGTGCACCTTGCCAGCCGTAGCGTAGCGCAAGCACAATGATTGGGATTGCCATGCAGAAAGGTGCGAAGCGTTTTAACTCATCCGGCAGGCTGGTTTGAACCAAAATGCTGGCAATCAACAACACACTGTATAGCAGAATATGACGAACTTTGAACTGAACTTCGTTGGCTAACAAATTTGAGGTCAGCGGTGACCAAGGGCTTTGGAAGAGATAGTTCCAAAGCAAATAGCACATTGGCAGAACTAACAAACCGCCAGCAATGCTAGCTAACCATGCCATGTAGACAGATTGGACATGATAACCAACCGCTAGTACGTTAATACAAGACGTCACGAGCAACACGACCGCCATAACCGCTAAATGCTGGTTCTGATCGCCTTTGTAATAACGCTTAGCAAGGTAAACAACCGGCATGCTCAGGAAACTGGCAACCAACACCATTAGCCATTGCGGCTGTTCAAGAAGTAGAGCAAGAGCAACGGTCAATCCCCATTCGGCGAGATAAATCGTTGCCCAATACTTTGTGCGCGTGTGTAGTGTTAGACCCAAACGCAACGCGAAGGGGAACAACAAGATCGCAAGCTCTGCATCGTTCACAAAGTAATACGCGATCACCCACAGACAGAACCACGAGCATCCTGTCATGAATAAACCGCAAATGGAGGTGATGGTGTAGCTACGCATTAAAACGACTCTTGCGAGAACAGTTTGGCGAGTTCAACATTGTTCTTTACGCCAAGCTTATCCATGGCGTTTGCACGGTGAACGTGAACGGTTTTATGGCTTAAGCCAAGCTCAGTGGCGATTGATTTCACATCTAAACCACGAGCCAATAATTGGCACACTTCGTTTTCTCGGCGAGTCAGTTGAGTCAGCGTTGCCGCTTTGTCACTTGGTGTCGCGAGCTTCAACGCAATATCAGGCGTTAAATAACAACCGCCCAAAGCACTGGTTCGTACGGCTTGAATCAACTCGTCAGGACTACAACGTTTACTTAGGTAACCTTTTGCGCCGAGTTTAAGTGACTTTTCAACCATTGCGGGAGAGTCGTGCACGCTAAGCATGACACAAGCAATGCCTGAAGGGATTTCGGAGAGTAGGGTAAGCCCACTTTCGTCTGTCATCGAGATATCTAGGATAACTACACTTGGCTTGCACGCAGGTAACCCCACTCGAGCTTCTGCTACCGAGCTAAATTCACCTACAACATTCATGTCTGGCTCAAGGCTCAACAACTGAGCAAATCCAGAACGAACAATGACATGGTCATCAACAAGCGCTACGTTAATCATCTTAAATACCAAACTTCAGCAATACACAAACGAAAATGAGCTCAATACCAATCGGGATAAATAAGTGTTTAGAAAATTGCGCAGAAAAAATCGCTTAGAGCGAGGCGGAGATTGCCGTTAGCTAGTTGCTCTAACTACAAAATTTCCAACAAAGCTATAAGTGATTTTAGCCAGCAAGAATAAACACCTATTTGTTTTGATTGGTATCTAAGCTCAATAAAAACTTACTATGATACTAAATTGACCAAGTTTATTTAATGATCTAGCGCGCTTTGACTAACAAAGCGCGCTGTTTGATTAAGCTTGGTTTTCTGCGAGTTCAAGCTTCTTCTTGTTTTGACGAATCTTTTTCTCTTCTGCGATAGCAACGAAAGCAAGCAAAACAATACAAATCATTGCTGAGGTATCTAGGGCAGCGAACGTGCCTTTCCAACCCGTTAGACCAAAGATTGGTGTACCGTCTGCAATCATACCTAGACCCAACTTCGCGAAGCTGTCACCAATTAGGTAAGCGAATGTGCCTTTTACGCCATCTGCCACACTGATTGCTTTTTTAGGAACAAAGCCAACCGCAGCAACACCGATAAGTAGTTGAGGACCAAACACAAGGAAGCCAAGAATAAATAGGGACGCTAGGTACATGAACTCACTGGTTGCGTGTTGGTAGAACTCAAGTGATACGATGATCAAACCCAAAGAAACACAAGCCACTAGCGCACGGCGACCATTCGCAAGGTCAGATAAGTAACCCCACATCAATGTGCCGACTAACGCACCCACTTCGAATAGGGTGAAGCCAGAGATTGCTGCTTCTTTTGATAGACCAAGTTCTTGGTATGCGTAAACCGTTGACCATTGGTCGATACCGATACGCACGATGTAAAGGAAGATGTTTGCGAAGCAAAGTAGCCAGATCACTTTGTTTTTCAGAACGTACTCAACAAAGACCTCTTTCTTAGTCATTTGATTGCCTTCAGCCGCTTCATCTTCTTCGCTGACTGCTTCATCAAATAGCTCTTCAACTTTACCTAGACCGTAAGCTTCAGGAGAGTCGTTACCATAGCGCATACCGATGAAACCAACGATGATCGCGATGATAGAAGGGAATACGAACATGCCGATTACGTGACCGTCGAACAAGTAGTTTGCACCAAACAGAGCCACACCTGCAGCACCCGCGCCGCCAACGTTGTGAGACATGTTCCAAAGACCTAGGTAAGAACCACGCTTGTTACGCGGTGTCCACTTAGTGATGGTCGAGTAACTAGAAGGACCACCAGTACTTTGGAAGAAACCACTTAGTGCGTAGAACGCTACCATCAAGAACAAGCTCGCGCTGCCACCGCCCATGCTGAAACTGAAACCAAGCATTGCCAGACCAGAAAGGATAAGCATGAAAGGAAGGAACTGCTTGGTGTTTTTACCATCGGCATAGTAGGAAACCACGGTCTTACCGATACCGTAAGTAATCGAGAAACCGAGACCAATCAAACCTAGATCTGTCATCGACAAACCGTAAGTAGAAATCATGTCGTTTTGTGCGACGTTGAAGTTTTTACGGATCAGGTACATCGTCAAATAGCCAATAAATACCACTAGGTAAGATTGGATAAATGGTTTGAACCACATTTTTCTACGCGCTTCGACTGGAAGGTCTAGGGTAGGCTTCCGGACTTGTTCAAGGAATTTTAACATCGTGAACTCTCTTGTATTAGTGTGATGCACTTGCGTGCTCGCTTTCTTTTAACTGCTGGCGATTGTAGAGAGTCCTCTTTTTAACTACATGAGAGGAGGGCTTAGATCGACTAGGAAAAATTCCTAGAAAACGATTGCTGATTAAGAAAGCGTGAAAATCATCACATTCATAGAAGTATAAATAGCGCTTTAAATAGTGCTTTAAAAGTGAATAGAACGTATCTGTGGCGTGAATTGGCAAGTTCTTGAACAGGCAATGGTCTATGTTGAATGCCAATGTGCGTTGGCTCTTCTGTTCAGAGTGAGTCGTCTCTCATTATCAAATTGCACTTGGATTGTGACTAATGACAGCCCGGAAGTTTGTGCTTAAACTAAAATAATCCTTGGTATTTTAAGATGATAGCTTGCATGCCCAATACAGATATTCCTTTGGTCCACTCGGAAGAAGTAAAGCTGTTTGCCACTATGCTCAATGAGCTTGATGGTGATATTCATTCATTACTTGAAACCGCACGTATGCCACAGGATATCTTATCCAGCCAATCCTCTAATGCGTTTGTGCCAGAAAGTGCATTAAAGTCGGTATTTCAAACCTTAGGTGAAAGAGCATCGCCCGAGAAGTTTGCTTTGCTTACTTGGACGCTTTGCCACGATATCTACGTTCCTAGGTTTGCCAATCAAATTACCCAAACGCACTCACTTAAAGCAGCATTAGAAGAAGTCTCCCAACTGCTAAAACAGATCTCAGATAATGTCAGTCTTTCGGTCGTATCGCGTGGCGGTAAATGGTGGCTCGTCAGAGAAAAGCAGGACGCAAAGAGAGAATGGTTTCGTTACGCGGAAATGTTCTCCGCCATGTTTATGAATGAACTACTCAAAAAGCTTGTGGGTTCACAGTGGCGATTAGCGGAGGTCGGGATTCAAGACGTAGAAGCCGAGCCATTCAATCTATTACCTGGGATGAAAAGTGCCCAGTTCTTTACTGGAAGACCGGTTACTGCTATCTCGATACCGAACGAATGGATTAACCAGCCGATTGCTTTCATGCCATCTCAAACGGCGCCAAACACGAGTTTTCGTGGTGAGAATGATAAGTTTAGTGATGCATTAGCAAGGGCGCTGACGCCTTATCTCTCGATGGGAAAGATCTCTATCCAGTTTGCTGGCGAGTTGATTGACATGAATGCTCGCACCATACAAAGGCGGTTGGCGAGCGAGAACACAACTTATCGAGAAGTGATCGAAGGGTTAGTACTTAAACAAACGCTGGAACTGTTAGCGGACCGAGACCTCAGTATTACGCACATTGCACTCAAAACAGGCTATTCAGACTCTGCTCACTTCACCCGCGCGTTTAAGCGAATGATGAATCTCACGCCTAAAGCGTATCGTCAGTCTTTGTTGTGCCCCTCCGTCACATGAGACGTAACACATAAAGCCTCTGAATAATCGGAGGTTTTTGTCTAAACTCGCATTTCTTTCACAATATCCGCATGTTGTCGTGTAAAGGCAATTAAACCGCCTTGAAAGTCGTCATGATGACTTCTATGTTTTTAACGTAAGCCGTCTGTTTCATATGTTTTTTGCCTGATCAGTCGTTTTTGGTGATCACAGAAATAGATGCCCTCATAACACCGCTGTTCTGACAGGGAAGTTATAGGAAATGGACCCCAACTATCCAAAAAACGTAGGTGTAATAATGACAATTTCTAAGAAGAACCTTTCTTTTGTTGCGCTATCTTGTGCATTTGCCTTAAACGCGAATGCAGCATCGACACTGTTTACTAACGTTGATGTTTTCAATGGCACCGATGAAAAGCTACTTCAAAACCAAAATGTCTTAGTCGTGGATAACATGATTAAGGAAATCTCACCGAAACCAATTAAAGCTGATAAGCAAACAACGACAATTAATGGCGAAGGCTTAACCATGATTCCTGGCTTAATCGACATGCATTCCCACATGTGTATTCAAGAAGGTATGTTGGTTGGTAGAGATGGTTATGATCAAATGGCGATGGGGGCTCGTGCTCATGTTTCCATGATGCAGTATCTCGACCAAGGCTTTACGACGGCTCGTGATGCAGGCTGTAATATTCTTGGTATCGCAAAAGCCATCAACAATGGTTTGCTTGAGGGACCGCGATTGTTCCCAGCGGGGGGCTTCTTGAGTCAAACTGGTGGTCACGCGGATACTGGTAGCTTTAACGATGTTCCAGGACGCGTTGACGATCTTGAACGCCACGGCTTTGGCTATATCGTCGATGGCGAAACAGAAGCTCGTCGTGCTGCACGTCAGAACCTACGTTCGGGCGCGACGCAGATTAAAATAATGGCCGGCGGTGGTGTTGCGAGTGAGTTCGATCCAATTCACATGACGCAATTCTCTAAACAAGAGATGGAAGCGATTGTTGGCGTAGCAGAAGATTACGGTACCTACGTTATGGCGCATGCTTATCATGATCGTTCGGTTAACCGTGCCATTGATGCTGGCGTAAAAGTGATTGAGCATAACTTCTTAATTTCCGAAGAAACCATTAAGCGAATGAAAGAAAAGGGTGTGGCACTTTCTGCACAAGCGGTGATGTCTCTTGAGGCCTTTGCTGAACCTGAAAAGATCACCTTCTTCAGCCCGGATCAAAAAGCCAAAGCGACCAAAGTAAACGAAGGCGCGAAGCAAATGTTTGAATGGGCGCGTAAATATGACCTGTTGATTGTTACTGGTGGCGATATGTTTGGCCCTGCATACAATACGCGCCAAGCAGACAACATGGTTTGGATGGAGAAAGTCGGTTTTACACCATATGAGATCATGAAGATGGGCACATCGAATGCCGCAGAAGTGCTAAGCTGGTCGGGTGGCATGAATCCATATAAATACGGAAAACTCGGCGTTGTAGAGCCGGGCGCTTACGCTGATGTAGTGCTGGTGGATGGGAATCCTCTGCAAGACATCACAATTCTTAACGATTACCAAGATAAATTCAAAGTAATTATGAAAGACGGCAAGATCCACAAGAATACCTTGTAGTAAACTCTTTCGACTATTTGGGGGCGCTATTGTCCCCAAATTTTTCTCTAAAAGACAAAGAACTATTCAAGGGAACGTATGAAGAAGTACCTATTGGCTGGCTTAGTTTTGCTGGCTTCATCAAATGTATCCGCCGATCAATTAAGCTGGGAGCAATTGCTGCCGGTGAATGTTCCTCAGATTGAAGACCCATTTGTAAAACTCACAGACCAACAACTTTTTGAACTTGGTTCTCTTGCAAGATACCGTGATGCTCAAAATCTTAATGAGCAACAAAAACAAACCATGAAGGAATTAGAAGACAGCTTAAAAGCTGACGACTTAGACATTGAATGGTTGTTCAAAAAGCGCGAAGAGATTACTCAGCATCGTCGTATGTTGGCATCAATGCCAAACACAACACTTACTGAAGATACTTATGAAATTCCTGGCTTTGTAACGCCGGTAGAATTTAACAATGACGTTGTCACAAAATTTTTCCTTGTTCCAACTATGGGCGCTTGCATCCATACACCACCGCCACCTGCAAACCAGATTGTTTTGGTCGATTATCCGAAAGGTTTGAAACTGACTTCTCTTTACGAGCCAATTTGGGTGAAAGGGGATCTGCATGTGAAAAAGACTAAGGCGGATGTTTCATATTCTGACGGAGCTTCGAACGTAGAAACCATCTACCAGATGGACGAGGTTTCAATTCGACCTTATCGATAAGAGTACACCACCGAAAATACAAAAAGCAGTGGGCTGTCGCTTAATGGCAATTTTCAAAACGCTGAATCATTAAACTCTTTTTCTAGAAATCAATTTAATGAGAAACCAGACATGAAAGTAACTGTTCCAAAGCTTAGTTTTATCGCTCTTTCACTTGTAATGGCGTCATCGATTAACGCGGCGAACTTTGGTAGCCCTGATACGGTTGACAACACCATTGCTGAAAATGCTCGTGAAAAACGCACTTGGCGAGAGTCACTAGCGGAAGATCATAACTTAACGTTTGGTTTGGATTACCAAGCGCTTGGCTTAACGGCGTCTGACCCGCAAAGTGGCGGTGAAGATACCGCAAGTGCTGGTGTAGCTCGTTTTTATGGTAGCTGGAATCTGGTTGGTCTTGAGTCTGGAAATACGGGCGGATTGGTTTGGAAAGTCGAACACCGCCATGCTTATAGTGATTTGTCACCAAAAGAGTTTAGCTTCATCGGCAATGGGTTAGGTTATGCAGGTATGATTGGTCCAGCGTACAGTGATCAAGGTGCTCGCCTAACTAACCTATATTGGAAACAAAAGCTCAATGGTGGCAAAACCTCGTTCATGGTGGGTTTCTTAGATACCACTGACTATGTTGATACATACGCTTTAGCCAGTCCGTGGACCGGATTCAGTAACCTTACATTCAGTACTGGTGGTGGTTCCATTGGTCTACCGGATGATGGGATTCTCGGCTTAGCTGTCGGCCACATGCTGACTGATAACTTCTATATGGTTGCAGGTGTGGTCGATGGTAAAGGGCGTTCAGATGAACCATTTGATGGCTTCGACACCTTATTCAACGATCATAAACTGTTTACGACGTTCGAACTGGGTTGGACGGCGTCACAAGATCAAATCTATACCGATAATGTTCATTTAACCGCTTGGCATTTGGATGGCGACACGCAACATAACCTGACGAATAAGGACAGCGGGCAGGGTATTAACTTTTCAGCAAGCTACTTTGCTACAGAGCAATTAATGCCATTTGTTCGTGGTGGCTTCTCGGAAGGCGATGTGGCACTTTATGATCGTTCCCTAACGGTGGGGATTGGTTACTTTGGTTTAGGTAAACCAACCAACAACCTAGGCTTCGCGGTTAACTGGAGCCATGTTAACGATAACCTAGAGCACGCTTATGGTGTGGATGACTCTGAACAGTTCACTGCCGAGCTATACTACAACATGCAGTTGAACGACTACATCCAAATCACACCGGATATTCAATACATCAAAGACCCAGCATTTTCGAACAAAAGCAGCACTTGGGTATTAGGTCTTCGTGCGAGAATATTCATCTAGATGATTATGTTTATTTGCCTTACTAAGAATAACTGTATATAAATACAGTCATTCTATTTTTTGGGCTAATTTTGCTGTCGCAAAGAGAAAGGGAAAGGCAATGAACATCGCGTTAAGAGACAAAATCATTCAGGTGTGTAAGAAGAAAATAGAGCAGAAAGGCGACAATGTTGGCGTGTCCTTTTATGCCTTTTTCGCTAATAAGAATGACAATCCTGAGTTATTGATGGAAGCGGCGACTTGGTGGATTCAAATTCATCAACTCGATCACTTCGAAAAAGCGACCAAGATAATTCATTTGGTCGAATCTGAAATGTAGAAAGGGGCACATTACGTGCCCCTTTTTTATTTTCAGTCCTAAACCTTAGATATTTAAAATTCAGAGATTAAGCTCTTGCGAACTTATAGGTACGGTAACCACCAAGTAGGTTACGTGCTTTAAATCCTGAATTGACCAGTTGACGATAAGCGACGTTACCGCGCAAGCCGACCTGACAGTAAATCACGATCTCTTTGTCTTTCGGCAGTTCATTCATGCGTTGGCGAAGTTGGTCGACAGGAATATTGATTGCGCCATCAATGAAGCCGACAGATTCCAATTCTCCCGGATTACGAACATCGAGCAGAACTTGGTCCTCTGAGAGGTTGTCGATTTCATCAAAATGAATCGCTGTTGCGTCACCTTTCATGATGTTGTTCGCAACGAAAGCCGCTTGGTTAATCACATCTTTCGCTGAACCATACGGTGGCGCGTAAGTGAGTTCAAGGTGTTGTAGTTGTTCTACTGTCATACCAGCACGCTGAGCAACTGCCATTACGTCAATACGTTTGTCAACGCCGTCTTTACCTACTGCTTGTGCACCTAAAATTTTGCCGGTTGCTGGATCAAACAACATTTTGAACGACACAGTTTCTGCGCCAGGGTAGTAACTCGCGTGGCTGGCTGTGTGGACATACACTTTTTCATAAGTGATGTTGTCACGTTTTAGCTGTTTCTCGTTTTTACCAGTAGAAGCGACGGCTAAATCAAAGATCTTGCAGATCGCCGTGCCTTGCGTACCTTGGTAAGTTTCTTGGCGACCAAGCATGTTGTCTGCAGCCATACGACCTTGACGGTTTGCCGGACCTGCCAACGGAACAAGGGTTTGTTCGCCAGTGACAAAGTCTTTCTCTTCAACCGCATCACCAACGGCATAGATAGAAGGATCGCTGGTCTGCATGTATTCGTTGGTGTAAATACCGCCTAGTGCACCAATTTGAAGACCGGCTTCTTGCGCGAGTTTTGTTTCAGGGCGTACACCAATTGCCATGATCAGGATATCGGTATCAAGCTGGTCACCATTGTTTAGAGACAGCGTCAGTTTTCCTTGAAGGTGTTGGTGTGTGTCATCTTCACCCGCTTCTATGTTAGCGACAGATTGGTTCGCCACAAATTCAACAGAAGATAGAGCAACGCCTAAGCGCAGGTCGACGCCTTTCTCTCGGATTTCTGCATGAGCAAAACCGGCCATTTCTCGGTCAACGGGCGTCATCACTTGATCCGCCATTTCAACCAATGTGGTTTTTACGCCAAGCTGGTGGAAGGCTTCCATCATTTCCAAACCGATGAAACCACCACCAACGACCGTAGCGTGTTCCACTTTGTTGGTTTCGATCGTCTTAATGATGCGATCCATATCTGGAATATTACGCAGCGAGTGCGTCAATGGGTTATCAATACCCGGAATAGGCGGCACAACTGGACCTGCACCAGGGCTCAGTAGAAGGAAGTCGTAGCTCTCTTGGTATTCTGAACCATCAAGTAGGTTCTTAACCGTAACCGTTTTATCTTGGCGGTTAATTGAAACCACTTCGTTCATCACACGAACATCAACATTGAAACGCGCTAAAAAGCTTTCAGGCGTTTGAAGAAGCAGTTTGCTTCGTTCTTGGATATCGCCACCAATGTGGTACGGCAAGCCACAGTTTGCAAATGACACAAATGGACCGCGTTCAAACATAATGATTTCTGCGTCTTCACTAAGACGACGAGCGCGAGCTGCTGCAGATGCACCGCCAGCAACACCACCAATAATCACGATTTTGCTCATGGATTTCTCCTACTGAATGATCGAAAACGCCTACACCTTACTTAAATAAATTAGTTATGTCTAATGTTAATTTGGCTACATTAGCATTGACTTAATAATATTAATTAGTAATATCTAATAAAACTTAACGTATTGATGAAGAGGCATAAGAATGGGCGACAGTATGCTACAAAGTGCGACCGAAGCGAGTGAGCTACTTAAAATAATGGCTCATCCAGAGCGCTTAATCGTGATGTGCAAGCTTATTGAAGGCGAAAAAGGGGTCGGTGAACTGTTTGAAGGCTCAACATTAAGCCAATCAGCCTTTTCACAACACCTCACCGTATTGAGAAAACACGACATCATCAAAGCTCGCAAGGTTTCTCAGCAGGTGTTCTATTCGATTTCTGATGAAAGAGTTGGTCCGCTGATTGAGGCGTTTAACCAAGTTTTCTGTAAGCAGTAATTCAAAACTTTATACGGGTGGTTGTTATGTTTGAAGTTCCTTGGATGTCGCTTTTGGGCGGCGTCATGGTTGGCGCATCAGCGGTAGTATTGATGCTTTTCAATGGCAAGACCGCTGGAATCAGCGGGATCTTAAATGGTGCCGTTGAGAATGCGGACCGAGTTTGGCGAATTGTCTTCTTAATTGTGATGGCATTGGGCGGTGTGTTTGCTGTTTATGCTCTTGGCGGGTATGTACCAACTGAGTACAGCGGCTCTCTTGGTTTGGTTGTCGTTGCTGGTTTACTGGTTGGGGTCGGTACACGTATCGGTAATGGTTGCACAAGTGGTCATGGCATTTGTGGGATGGGGCGTTTCTCTATCCGTTCTGTAGTCGCAACGTGTACTTTTATGGCAACCGCCATGTTAACCGTCTTACTAGTCTCGTAAGGAATAGTGTCGTTATGAAAACTCAGGTAATGAAAAGTATTGAGCAAATTTCTATCGTTGCATTTTCTGGTGCGCTCTTCGGTATTGGTATGGTGATTTCCGGTATGGCTGATCCGGCAAAAGTGATCGGCTTCCTCGATATTACCGGCGCGTGGGACCCAAGCTTAGCCTTCGTTATGGGCGGAGCACTTGCGGTGTTCGTTCCTGCTTATCTTTTATTAATAAAGCCAAGAAGCGAATCTGTTTTTGGTGATGAGATTGTCTGTCCGACTTCTAAAACGATAGACAAAAAGCTAGTTGGTGGTGCAGCACTGTTTGGTATTGGGTGGGGCTTATTGGGTGTGTGTCCAGGTCCTGCGGTTGCCAGCCTTTTTACTGGCAACATACAAGTTCTGCTCTTTATAGCGGCAATGTTGGTTGGGTCATTCACCGTTAAAAGAATGGTTCGTGGCTAAAGAGTTCTTCAACGCAGAGCATCTCAACGTTAAAAACAGAACTTAAACGTTAAAAGGAGAGCGTCGTAGACACCGGGCAATGGTCACTCAGTTTGTAGTCGAGCACATCTTGTGTTTTAAAAACGGTTTGAACACCTGACGACGCCTTTAAATCACCACTCACTATGATGTGATCGATCACAGAGCGGAATTGGTGGGTTTTATTCGGATTACGATTAGAACGCACTTTACATTCCGCTTTGGTATTTTTGGTCACTAGCTTTGCATTGGTACTGACCGATAGCACGTCCCATAACCAATCTCCTCGATAACCCAAATTGTGGTTAAAGTCGCCAAGCACCACATATTGTTGTTTGTTGTCCTCGCGCGCTTTTATCCATTTGGCTAGTGCCTGTCCTTGTTGTTTCACGATCTTACAATCGCGATTATTGCGATACGCACCACTGCATCCCGCTTTTAGATGCACAGAGAGTAGGTGAGTCTCGTTGTCTTGGTTTGGATTCAAGACAAGGTAGCTGGCGAAGCGGAGCTTGCTGTTGCCTCGTGTGATAGAAAAGTCTGGTTTGTCCAACACGCTCATACCATTACGTACCGCAAAACCGGTGTATTGATTGGTGTCATTGAACTGAAGGTGTCTGTTGGAGGCGTTTGAACGATCGGAAAGATAAATAGTGAAGTCATTGCCAACGGCTTTTTGGATTGCAGCGACACTTTCGACTTCTTGAAAAGCGAGAATATCGACTTGTGTTTTATCCACATAGTGGGTCAGTTTTTCAAAATCTTGTGGTGTTCTAGACACTTTTCCACCATCTATAGATAGCCATTCAATATTCCAGCTGGTTAATTTGACGGAATTTTGAGCAAATGAAAGAGAACTAAAAAGTAATATTACCGTAACAAAAAGTGATCGCATTTTGGTCTATCGCACTCCTATAATTTAGCGCATTCCTTTCCATCCTTTATCCTATAAGACCTCGAAAAAAAGCAAGTGGATTTCGCTCCAATTTTGCAATTTTCACAGTTTTCTTCGCAAGTGAGATCAACGCCAATAAGATCGATTTGTTCTTGTTCGCTACCCATTTTTTATTGATCAAAATCAATGTTTTCAATTGGTGCTTCTCGTTAAATACGCCACAATATATTGTGTCAGCAGAATAAAAAATAACCCCATATAGTGTGTTTGTGGATAACTCTGTGAGTATGCTGGGGTAAGGAGAAAAAGTGAAACCAATCGTAATCAAGCGTGACGGCTCAAGAGCTCCGTTCAACAGGGATCGTATACAAGCAGCAGTAGAAGCTGCAGCGGAAAACAAAGACAAAGATGTCGCCATTTATGCACTAAATGTCGCTCTGGCAGTTGAGTTACAGCTTCAGGATCACGATGAAGTTCACATCCATGAGATTCAAGACTTAGTCGAAAATGAACTCATGCAAGGTCCTTACAAAGCCCTAGCACGTTCTTACATTGAATACCGCCACGATCGCGACATCGCTCGTGAGAAGCAAAGCGCGCTAACTCGCGAAATCGAAGGTCTGATTGAAGAAAGTAACCTAGACCTAATCAACGAGAACGCGAACAAAGACGGCAAAGTGATTCCTACTCAACGTGACTTGTTGGCTGGTATCGTTGCGAAACACTACGCGAAGACACACATCCTTCCTCGCGATGTGGTTCAAGCACACGAAGTGGGTGACATTCACTACCACGATTTGGATTACGCTCCGTTCTTCCCAATGTTTAACTGTATGCTTATCGATCTTAAAGGCATGCTAACGCACGGCTTTAAAATGGGTAACGCTGAGATTGATACTCCTAAATCAATCTCGACTGCAACAGCAGTAACGGCACAGATCATTGCTCAAGTAGCGAGCCACATTTACGGCGGCACAACCATCAACCGTATTGATGAAGTTCTAGAACCGTACGTAATCACAAGCTACGAGAAACATCTAGAGATCGCAAAAGAGTGGAACATTGCTGAGCCAGAAGAGTTCGCAAAAGCGCGCACAGAGAAAGAGTGTTACGACGCGTTCCAATCTCTAGAATACGAAGTAAACACGCTACACACAGCGAACGGTCAAACACCATTCGTTACGTTCGGTTTTGGTCTTGGAACAAGCTGGGCATCACGCCTTATCCAGAAGTCTATTCTGAAGAACCGTATTGCAGGTCTAGGTAAGAACCGTAAAACAGCGGTATTCCCTAAACTGGTATTCGGCATCAAAGATGGCTTGAACCACAAATCAGAAGATCCAAACTACGACATCAAGCAACTTGCGCTTGAGTGTGCGTCTAAGCGTATGTACCCAGACATTCTTAACTACGACAAAGTAGTGGAAGTAACGGGTTCATTCAAAACACCTATGGGCTGTCGTAGCTTCCTTGGTACTTACGAAGAAAACGGCGAGCTGATTCACGAAGGTCGTAACAACCTAGGCGTAGTGAGCTTGAACCTTCCTCGTATCGCTATCCGTGCAAACGGCAGTGAAGAGAAATTCTACGAGCTTCTAAACGATCGCTTACGTCTTGCTCGTAAAGCACTAGAAACACGTATCTCTCGTCTAGAAAACGTGAAAGCACGTGTTGCTCCGATCCTTTACATGGAAGGTGCGTGTGGTGTTCGCCTGAAAGCAGACGACTCAATCGCAGATATCTTCAAGAACGGTCGTGCGTCTATTTCTCTTGGTTACATCGGTGTACACGAGACAATTAACGCGCTATTCGGTACAGAAGCGCACGTTTATGATGACGCTGTTCTACGTGAAAAAGCAGTAGCAATCATCAAGCACCTGAAAGACACAGTAAACGGTTGGGCAGAAGATACTGGTTACGGTTTCAGCCTATACGCAACGCCAAGTGAAAACCTATGTAGCCGTTTCTGCCGCATCGACGCGAAAGAGTTCGGTGTAATTGAAGGCGTAACAGACAAAGGTTACTACACCAACAGCTTCCACCTAGATGTTGAGAAGAAGGTGAACCCATACGACAAGATCGACTTTGAGATGCCTTACCCAGAAATCTCAAGCGGCGGCTTTATCTGTTACGGCGAGTTCCCGAACATGCAACGTAACGTTGAAGCACTAGAAAACGTATGGGACTACAGTTACACCCGCGTACCTTACTACGGTACAAACACGCCAATTGATGAGTGTTACGAGTGTGGCTACAACGGTGAGTTTGACTGTACAAGTAAAGGCTTCACTTGCCCAAGCTGTGGCAACCACGATTCAACCAAAGTGTCAGTGACACGCCGTGTTTGTGGCTACCTAGGCAGCCCAGATGCACGTCCGTTTAACTTCGGTAAGCAAGAAGAAGTGAAGCGTCGAGTTAAGCACCTGTAAGGTTTACTTAAGCTCAAACCCAATAATGAAAATCAACCTGTGGTGGGTTGATTTTCTTTTCTAGCCAGCAAAACAAGGCACGATTATGAACTACCACCAATACTATCCAATCGACGTTGTTAACGGACCAGGTACACGCTGCACGCTGTTTGTGTCGGGCTGTGTACACCAGTGCCGTGGCTGTTATAACCAGTCGACGCAACGCTTGGATTCTGGTGTGTTTTTCACGCAAGAAGCGGAAGACAAAATCATTGCAGACCTAAACGACACACGCATCAAACGCCGTGGTTTATCTCTGTCCGGTGGTGATCCTTTGCATCCAGCGAACGTGCCGCACATTCTTAAGCTTGTAAAACGCGTAAGAGAAGAGTGCCCAGGCAAAGATATTTGGGTTTGGACAGGTTACACGCTTGAAGAGCTCGACGATGCGCAGCGTGAAGTGACGCAATACATCGACACATTAATCGATGGCAAATACGAGCAAGATAAACGAGACCTCAACCTAGAATGGCGAGGCAGTTCGAATCAAATCATCCATCGATTCACTGAGCTTTAAGCGTTCCAACTCAAGAAAAGCCAAACATAAAAAGGGCACATTCGGATATTTCGAATGTGCCCTTTTGGTGTGAGTTCTTTTTAAGCTTTGATTGATGAAATCGTTCTGTTTTGAGCTTAATTCAACAACCATAGCACAACGTTTCAGTTACGCCGTCACACTGGAGTCATCATCAACCATGTTATTAATCCATCGCTTAGACTGAATTCGGTGAGTCGTTAGAATACCTTTTACTAATTCTTCGACCAGTAGGGACATCAACACCCAATGCAGTGGTAAACCTAACACCATCCCGGTGTAGTAGGTAAGCGGAATACCAATCGCCCATTGACCAAACGTGTCGATGAAAATGCTATAGCGAATATCAGCGCCACTCTTTAATACGCCTCCAATACCAACCATATTAAACACGCGCAGTATCATGCCTAATGCGAGCACCAAACATACATTCAACGCCATTTGTTTGTCTGTGAGCGGGCTCATCTCTAACAAATTCAAAATCAAAGGCGAGCAAATCCATACGGCAAAGAACAAAATGGTCGCCAATACCGCGCTCGTTAATACATACCACCACGCAGTTTTCTCTACACGGTCATATTGTTGGGCTCCAATGTCATTCCCAAGCAGTACAGAAGCGGCAACAGCAAATCCCATAAAGGTTGAAATCAATACGCCTTCAATTGGTGATAGGAACGAGATAATTGCCAGTTCGGTTACGCCCAACTGACCATAAATGATGCTGTAGACAATCAAACCGCCAGTCCACAACGCATCGTGGATCAGCATTGGCATAGAAACTTTGAAATATTTGTTTCGGTACTTCTTTACTGTGCCTTTAAGCCAATCTGAGCGAGTAGGAAGCAGATGTGAATATCGGCGACAAAAGAAATAAACCAGCACCGCAGTTTGGAAAAAGCGTGAGATAAAAGTACCGACTGCAGCCCCAAATACTCCCCATTGTGGAAATCCTAGCAAGCCAAAGATCAAAACGGCATTGAGGAAGACATTCACAACGATAGCGGCAATACTGACGTAAGTTGGCATCTTTGCCTCACCGACGGACCTCAACACCGATTCAATAGGAACAACAACTGCTGTGCCTATCAAACTCAAACCTGTGACGACTAAGTATTCTCTCGCATAACCAACATACTCAGGATCGTCCGCCATAAAAGAGACGATTTCTTTGTCATAAACCACGTACAGCCAAATGAATGGCAAAGTAACTACCAGCGAAATAAACCAGGATTGGGCGAGTGTTCTGCGTATGCCAGAAAGGTTTCCAGAGCCATAATATTGAGAGGCTAAAACCGTTACTGCACCACACAATCCAAACACCACGGCGAGATTAAAGAAAAAGATTCGGTTACCAACGCCAACCGCCGCTGTTGCCGATTCACCTAACTGACTCACCATAAAAATATCGATGGCACCAAGTAACGAAAACAGCATGGATTGCAGCGATACAGGAACGCCGATCGCAATCAGTTTTTTCCAAAATGCTTTGTCTATGTATTGACGTGTTAAGAGCATCGCATTTCTCCTCTAAGAACAATGCGAGTAGTTTATCCGTATGATTTGGCGGTGTATTTTTCGAAGACATCCAAAAGTTTTGTCAAACTATCCAGTGTTTATCGGTGGTTTGATAGAACACGTTTGCCGTGAGTGCATTTGTGAGCCATCGAATCATGGAAGAGAAGCAAGAACGTTACACCATTTCAGAAAAGACCTATCAAGAGTTCATCGACCACACTCGCGTGCTTGCTCTTGAAGAAAGAGGCATCGTTCAATGTGGAATCGCCACTTGCCGAGAGTTCTTTTCCGTTTATCGCAAAAATCAGAAGAAACACATGTTGTTGTACACGGTTCGTGGCAAAGGCTGGTTGGAGAGCGGAGCATGTCGTTATGAACTGGAGCCAGGATCGTTGGTGATCGTGCCAGCAGGTATTGAAAATGGCTTTGGAATGGAAGACGAAACGTGGCAAATCGCATGGGTGTTTCTCTCACAAGACAAAGAATGGTCGATGGTGAATGAAGAGATTGAGTATCAACTTACACCAGCACCAGAAGTGATGTATTTCTGCATTCAGACTCTATTGCGAAGTATCAATCTACCTATCGATTACGGTGGTGAAGTCGGCGCACACAGTGTTGCCCAGTTAGAGCTCATGCTGAATATGCCGCACTCAGATTCCATATCACGCAACCAGTTAAAGTTGCGCCGCGTATTCGATTTGGTTCAGAGACAACTCCATAAAGAATGGACGGTAGAACAACTTGCAGCCCTGTACCCATGTTCTGAACCCCACTTGCATCGTTTGACCCAGCAACAGTTTGGGCGAAGCCCAATGGCACACTTAACTCGTATGAGAATGGAGTATGCCGCGCGTTTGTTGCGCTCAACAGAGTGGTCAATTCAGCACATCGGTGAAATAGTAGGGTACCCAACAGGCGCAAACTTCAGTACACGATTTAAAGCTTGGTCCAACATGACTCCGCGCGAATTTAGGAAAAACGGTAAGCTAGATTCAAACTTCAATGAGTGAATCGTTCTTTTTATGACCGATTGAGTTCATAAAATTCCCTAGGCACCAGAATTTTGTACTCTAATTGGCGAAATGTGTGAAAAATCATTTCGCCATTTTTAACGAAAGTGTTACCGTGAGGTTCGATACTTGAATTTCAAAGGGTTATGACTTTCATGTTTTCTAATCTACCAACTCCCGTATTAGATCCTATTTTATCTCTTTCCGTCGCATACCGCGGCGATGAACGTCCAAACAAGGTTGACCTTGGTATTGGCGTGTACAAAAACAGCGCTGGTGAAACGCCAATCATGAAAGCCATTCAAATGGCACAAGAAGTGGTTGTCGAAAACCAAAAGACCAAATCCTACGTTGGGCTTGCAGGCTGTGAAGAATTCAACCAAAGCATGATCGATCTACTTCTGACGGGTACGTCAGCAACAGATCGTGTGGCAGCGATTCAAACGCCCGGTGCAAGCGGTGCGTTGCGTATGCTGGGTGACCTAATGAAGGTTGCACAACCAGATACGACGGTTTGGATTTCAAACCCAAGCTACGTAAACCACAAGCCAGTGATGGAAGCGGCTGGACTTAAGGTGAAGTTCTACCATTACTTCTCGCCAGAAACGAAACAAGTTGATACAGCGAAAATGCTAGAAGACCTCTCTAAAGCAGGTCCTTCTGATGTCGTGCTTCTGCATGGCTGTTGCCACAACCCAACGGGTGCAGATATTGATTTTTCTGCGTGGCAATCAATTACAGAGCTTTCGCAAAAGAACGGTTTTACCCCATTTGTGGATATTGCTTACCAAGGCTTTGGTGACGGTCTAGAGGAAGACGCAAAAGGTCTCCGCTTTATGGCTGACAACGTAGAAGAAATGCTGATCACAACCTCATGTTCTAAGAACTTTGGTTTGTACCGTGAACGTACTGGTGCTGCGATTGTGATCGGTAAAAACACGCAAGACGTGGCGAATGCAAAAGGTAAGCTTCTGACGTTAGCACGTTCAACTTACACTATGCCGCCAGATCACGGTGCAGCATTGGTGAAAACCATTCTTCAAGATGCCAACCTTACTTCAGTTTGGAAACAAGAATTGAGCGAAATGCAGCAACGCTTGCTGAATCTTCGTCAAACTTTGTGTAACGAATTGAGAAACAACCATAATACAGATCAATTTGATTTCATCGAGAGCCACAAAGGCATGTTTACTGTGCTAGGCTTTAGTGAAAACCAAATGGCGCAACTGCGTGAAGATTATGGCATTTATGGTGTCGGTGATGGTCGTATTAACATCGCTGGTTTGACCGAAACTCATATTCCTTACGTTGCTGACGCGATCCAAAAAGTATCTCAACGTTAATTGGGAGAGTTAATGAAGAACTGGAAACTGATTCTGCCGCTAATGATGAGCGGCGGTCTTATTGCTTGTACATCTACACCGACAACCACTGAGCCTGCTGAGCCAGAAACGCCAGTTGTGGAGCAACCGGTAGAGAAGCCGGACGTAAAACCTGAAATCGAGCCAAAACCTGAGGTGAAACCGGAGCAAAAACCGGAAACAAAACCTGAGAAAAAGCCGGAGCCAAAACCAGAAAAGCCAGCTAAGGTTCAAAAAACGCCTGATGGCATGCTGGTCCTTGGTGCAGAAGAATGGGTTTACGTACCAGCGATTGACCGCACATTTAAAGCTCGCATTGATACAGGAGCGACAACGTCTTCTATCAGCGCAACCGAAGTGGTTCCGTTCGAGCGTGATGGTAAAGATTGGGTTCAGTTCAAAATCGATATCAACGGTAAAGCAAGTAAAGAATTTAAACTTCCAGTAGAGCGTTGGGCAAAGATACGTCAGTCTTCTTCGGAAGATGTTGATAAACGTCCAGTTGTTGTTGCTTACATCCAGGTAGGCGACCTAAAAGAGCAAACCGAGTTTACTCTAACAGAGCGTGGACATATGAAGTTTCCAATGCTCTTAGGACGTAGCTTTTTCCGAGATGTCGCTGTTGTGGATGTATCAAAAAAATACGTTCAAAACAAACCAAGCGGTAAGTAGTTCATCGTTTGGAAACTGAAACAAAAAAAAGCCTCTCAACTGAGAGGCTTTTTTGATTTTTTCAATCAGTTAACCGAGTTTTAGTTCGCTTGGTTAACCTGTCGAAGTTAGTAAGCGAAACGCGCTGACAACACAAGTTGTTGACCGTAAGTACCGTTATCTTTCAAATCAGCACCTAAAGATAACTGTTGGGTCGAATGGAACCTTGCACCAAGGTTGTAAATCGTTTTTGAATCATCATTATCGATTAATTGGCCAATTCGACCGTGCAATTCGATGTTCTGCATAAACCAAACGCGAGTACCGATGTTAACTTCGGTCTTCCATTCGTCACCGACAAGATCACCACTGTCTTTTTTAATGTTGTGAACCAGCATTTGACCATAGATATCAGCAAACTGACCTGCCGGACCATTAAAGCCAATACCACCGGCGATGTCCCAGTCACCACTGAACTCACTGTCTGCGCGTCCAATAAAATGCGTGTTTTCTGTAAAGTATGTTGTGACTTCGCCGCCAAACGTGCCTGGGCTTGTACCCATGCGGAATTCCATCATGTTGTAATTGAAATTGTTAGCGTGTGCGGCAAGTGGCAAAACAGCGCACAAACCAAAGGTTGCTACCTTTAGAGCTTTACCTAGCATGGGTGTCTCCGGCAAAAAATAATACGAACGAAAAAAAGGTCTGCAAAATGCAGACCAAGATTTACAAAATATCATTATAGGTGTTTCCCGTCACCCTATGCACTAGGACAAAGTGCGCATGATCAATGTTTTATTGCCCAAATTGGCGTTGAAAGGGCAGAACTACATCACAACTAAATGTTCGACTTCGATTTCCGGTTTGCTTCCGCCTTCAAACTCACCGAATAGACGTACTTTTGTGGTTTGGTCAATAGGAGTTGTTAGTCGAATATCATCATCCAATTCAACCATGATTTCGCCAGAGCCATCGCTGAAAATAAATCGGTCAGCACGAGTTTGACGTAGTAGATTGCCTTCTACGACAACGTCTTTCTCTGTAAACATGCTTGAGTCTTTGATCAACGCATCTACCTTTTCTACCGTTACAGGTCCATTAAATTGGATGCTTGATTGACCGTGGTTGTGGTCTTTAGCCATTGCAACAGTAGGAGCGATAGCAAGTGCAGCGATAGTAGCGATTACAGTATTTTTCATAATTTGGTTTCTCTATATAGGTGTTCGTTTTTGATGGTGCTATTAAAACAAACCGTATTTGAACCATTACTGATTCGAACATTCATATTCGATTCATTTTCTTGAGTCCGATACTGAGATAACGTTATGATTGTTCACCTTCTTTTTTCTCTTATTAAACGTTCATGAAATCACCAATCCCTTCATTAATGGTACAAGGCACGACTTCTGATGCCGGAAAAAGCGTCCTTGTGGCAGGTTTATGCCGTGTACTAGCCCGTAGAGGGATAAAGGTTGCCCCATTCAAGCCACAGAACATGGCCTTAAATAGTGCAGTAACCAAAGATGGTGGGGAGATTGGGCGTGCTCAAGCAGTGCAAGCGCAAGCGTGTAATGTCGAACCAACCGTTCACATGAACCCAGTGCTAATCAAACCGAACAGCGATACAGGTGCACAGATCATCTTACAAGGTAAAGCTTTGTCGAACATGGATGCTGTCGGATTTCATGATTACAAAAAAGTGGCAATGGGAACCGTATTGGACTCATTTTCAAAACTGGTGGATGAATACGAATCCGTCATGATTGAAGGAGCAGGCAGTCCGGCAGAGATTAACTTAAGAGCAAATGACATCGCCAACATGGGCTTTGCAGAAGAAGCCGACGTACCCGTTATTATTATCGCGGATATCGACCGTGGTGGTGTGTTTGCCCATCTGTATGGGACGCTAGCGTTACTATCCAAATCTGAACAAGCTCGCGTCAAAGGCTTTGTGATTAATCGCTTCCGTGGCGACATCAGCTTGCTTGAATCTGGTCTGGATTGGTTAGAAGAGAAAACGGGCAAGCCTGTACTGGGTGTATTGCCGTATCTTCACGGGCTAAACCTCGAAGCAGAAGATGCCATTACGGCACAGCAAGAGCTGTCTTCACAAGTGAAACTCAATGTTGTGGTACCAGTATTAACCCGCATTAGTAATCACACCGATTTTGATGTGTTGCGTCTTAATCCAGACATTAACCTTCGCTACGTTGGCAAGGGCGAAAAGATCGACAAAGCCGACCTCGTGATCTTGCCGGGTACTAAGTCAGTTCGAGACGATTTGGATTATCTACGTAGCCAAGGCTGGGATAAAGACATTCAACGTCACATCCGTCTGGGTGGCAAAGTCATTGGCATTTGTGGTGGTTACCAGATGCTTGGCAACGTAATTGACGACCCAAATGGCGTAGAGGGTCAGCCTGGTCGTAGTGAAGGTCTTAGTTTGTTAGACATCACTACAACTCTAACCGACAGTAAACAGTTAACGCATACACAAGCGCAGCTTTGCCTAAACGGTAAGACAGCAGACGTGAAAGGCTATGAGATTCACGTTGGTCGAACTGAAGTTAAGAGCGCTCAACCTCTCAAGTTAAATTCAGGGGAGGCAGAAGGATCGCTGAGTGAATGTGGCCAAATTATGGGAACTTACCTACACGGGTTCTTCGATGAGGCAGACGTGTTGAGCTTGGTTTCAGAGTGGGTAAACGGCACTCAAATCAAACAACAAGACTTTGAAGAGTTAAAAGAACAGGGCATTAATCGCATTGCGGATGCGATAGAACAACATATGAATCTTGACTTTCTGTTCAAATAAAACCAGTTTTTAACTGTTTGAAGCACAAATAAAAGTGGACAGATAGCTCCACAGTTTCAACTTCTGCCTGCCTAGAACCGGAGTGTTTTTATGAAAGCATGGAAAATACATGCTTGCCTAGTGGCAATATTGAGCGTTTCATCAGCAGCAAACGCAGCAACTGAATTAAAAGTTTATGCAGCTTCGTCAATGACCAACGCGGTCAACGATATTGCACAACAATTCGAGACAAAGTATGACGTAACGGTCACGCCTGTTTATGGGGGGTCTTCGTCTATCGCTCGCCAGATTTTAAACGGCGCACCTGCAGATGTTTTTATCTCGGCAAACACTAAGTGGATGGATTACTTAGTAAAATCAAAAGCAGTGAAAAATGACAGTGTCACTAATTTAGTGCGAAATAGCCTAGTTTTGATTGCACCAAAAGCCTCAACAATCGAGCCTTTTGATTTTTCAGATGCAAATGCATGGAACCAAGCATTAGAAGGTAATCGTCTCGCTTTAGGTAACCCTGTATCTGTTCCTGCTGGTATGTACGCGAAAGAATCGCTCACCAACCTTGGTGTTTGGAAGAAACTAGAACGCCAAATTGCACCTGCAAAGAACGTTCGTTTAGCTTTAGCGCTTGTTGAACGTGGCGAAGCCCCATTGGGCGTGGTGTATAAGACGGACGCACTTTTAACAGATAAAGTAAAAGTGGTGGGCGAGTTTGCAAATGACACTCACGCGGACATCATTTACCCAGCAGCGATTGTTAAAGACTCTACGCAATCCGAGCAATTCTTCGAATATTTGAAATCGGACGATGCTAAAAAAGTGTTTGCACAATACGGTTTTCAATAAAAAGGGCACAGAGTGACAGAACTTGAATACCAAGCCTTAATACTGAGCCTTAAAGTTGGAGCATATGCTGTCCTATGGTTGATTCCTTTGGGAATTGCTCTTGCTTGGTTACTTTCACGAAAAGAGTTTATCGGGAAGTCTATTCTAGACAGCTTGATCCATCTGCCATTGGTTTTACCGCCAGTGGTAATTGGTTATCTATTGCTGATCTCGCTTGGTCGTCAAGGCTTTTTGGGGAATTGGCTATATGAACATTTTGGTTTGGTATTCAGCTTCAACTGGAAGGGAGCGGTGGTTGCTTGTGTTGTTGTAGCTCTACCTTTGATGGTGCGTTCCGTCCGTCTGAGTTTAGATAATGTTGACCCGAAACTTGAGCATGCCGCATCGACGTTAGGCGCATCACCTTTGAAGGTGTTTTTTACGATCACATTGCCTTTAACCATTCCTGGAATTATTACCGGAACGATGTTGTCTTTTGCCCGTAGCCTTGGTGAATTTGGTGCCACAATCAGCTTTGTTTCTAACATACCAGGCGAAACCCAAACCATTCCTTTGGCGATGTACAACTTCATAGAAACGCCAGGAGCAGAGATAGAAGCTGCTCGTTTGTGCGTTATTTCCATTGCTTTAGCACTGTCGACCTTAATGATCTCTGAATGGTTAAATCGTAAAGCGGCTTCACGTCTGGGAGCTAAGCGATGAGTATCAAAATTCAATTTAAACAATTACTTGGCGAAACTGACTTTGATATTGATCTGACGTTACCGGGTAACGGAATAAGTGCCTTATTTGGTCGCTCAGGAGCAGGAAAAACAACGTTAATCAATGTGATTAGCGGATTGGTCACACCCCAACAAGGCAAAGTGTCCATTGGGGAACATGTTCTTTTCGATAGCGATGTTGGCATTAATTTACCCACGCATAAACGCAGAATCGGTTATGTCTTCCAAGACTCGCGTTTATTCCCGCATTACTCCGTGAAAGGCAATTTACTCTACGGTGTCGTGGAAAAAGATGAAGATTATTTTGATAAGGTGACAGAACTGCTCGCTATTAAGCCGCTACTGAAACGCTTTCCAATCTCTTTATCCGGTGGTGAAAAGCAACGTGTCGCTATTGCAAGAGCGCTTCTTTCCAAGCCTAATCTACTTTTGATGGATGAACCTTTGGCGTCTCTAGATATGCCGCGTAAGCGTGAAGTAATGCCATTTTTGGAAGAGCTGTCTGAGCAAGTCAATATTCCAATCGTTTACGTTACGCATAGCTTGCAAGAAATCTTACGTTTAGCGCAGCACCTGTCGATTCTAGACAAGGGGCGAATCATGACGTCTGGCAAGTTAGAAGATGTGTGGGCATCTCATGCCATGCGCCCTTGGCAGTCGTTTTCAGACCACAGTAGCTTGTTTGAAGGAAAGATCGCGACTCATCACGAGAAATACGCGTTGACGTGTGTAAAACTCGCGCCATGTGCTTGTTTGTGGGTTCAAAAGGTGGATGGTGAACCTAATACGCCTATTCGTCTTCAAGTACGTGCGAACGATGTTTCTATTGCATTAGAGAAGCCTGTTGGCACCTCTATTCGTAACGTCTTAGCCGCAACAGTTGCTTCCATAGAAGAGCTGAATACAGGTGAAGACAAGCAAAGTATTACCGTTTCGCTCAAACTAGATGAAGAGTGCCATTTGTGGGCAACGATTACGCCATGGGCATTGGACGATTTGAACCTAAAAGTCGGCGATGCCGTCTACGTTCAGATAAAAGGCGTAAGTGTTACACAACGAGATATTGCGTTAGCTCATCACTGATTACCAGAACCTCAAATACACAAAAGGCCGCATCTGCGGCCTTTATTTTGAAGAGTTTCGGAATTACTTCACGAATACTTCTTTGAATTCACGTTTAAGAAGAGGATCGCGACGTGCTTTCTTAAGTTGCTTAACCATGTCTTTCACGCAGTTGTGTAGAACATTGTCTAGCAGTTGAGCACGGTAGTCTTCTTTGTCTTCATCTGTCATGTTTTCTGGCAGATTTAGTGTCGGGAATTCTTCCATTACATTTAGGCCAGCAAAAGCTTGACCAACAGATACTAGAGCGTGGAATTGCTCGAAGTTGTCCAGAATGTTTTGTGCACTCGCTGGCATTTCATCCCAAGATGCACGAACAGCTTCTTCAGACACTTCATGGATAGAGGTAACCATCTCGAACATTTGCTCAGGAACTTCGTCAAACTCGATAACTTTGCGCAGTTCTGGAGAAATAGTTTCTAGATCGATTTTTTTACTTTCGTTGTTAGTTGCTTCTGACATGGTAAGTCCTGTTAGTACATAAGTGCGCACATTACTTTTAGTGCATAGTGTAACCAGATTACAGTGGCTCTCGTTACAAAAGGCGGGAATATTAATACCAAATGCATCAAATAGCTACCATAAGAACTATTTGATTACGTGACCGTTCAACAAAAAAATATAGCACTAAATTTGTCGCGTAATGCAACAAGTCTGTGAGTATGATATATGTTTAATAAAGACTGATAAAAGAATGGAACGCGCTATGCAACCGACAGGGACATCGATGCGCATTCTGTTAGTTGATGATGTTCAACTAGACCGAATGCAGTTGGCTATCCGATTAAAACAACAAGGTCATATAGTTAAAGCCGTTGGAAGCGGGCTGGAAGCACTCAATACCTATGAAAGCTTCGACCCAGAGCTCGTATTGCTCGACATTGCGATGCCCGACATGAATGGCTTCGAAGTGTCGCTTCATATCAGAGAAACCTTCCCGGATTGGATTCCTATTATCTTCTTAAGTAGTCATGAAGAGCCAGAAATGATCGCGAAAGCGATAGAGGCGGGTGGTGATGACTATTTGATAAAGCCGGTCGACAAATTGGTGCTCAATTCCAAACTTATGGCAATGCAGCGTATTGCCCACATGCGTCGTGAATTGAAGCAAGCAACCGCGCAACTTGAAGAAATGAATTCACGTCTGCAGCAACAGGCGAACGAAGATGGTTTAACAAAGCTGTATAATCGACGCTATATCGATCATAAACTTGAAACCATGATCGCGTGGCATGGTCGCCATCATATGCCGATGGCGTTAATTCTTCTCGATGTAGACTTCTTTAAGCCATTTAATGACAACTACGGTCATATAGAAGGGGATCGATGCTTACAAGCAATCGCAAACCAACTCAAAGCGACATTCTGCCGTTCAGGAGAATATGTAGGTCGTTACGGCGGTGAAGAGTTTGTCATTTTACTGAACAGTACAGACGCCCAGACCGCAGAAAGAGAGGCGGAGCGAATCCAAGAAGCGATGTACTTCTTAGATTACCCACATGCATACTCTAGCGTTGCAAATAGAGTGACAGTGTCACAGGGTGTGTTTGCATTTCAGCCAACAGGTAAGGATAATGTCGCTGAATTATATGCGACTGCAGATAGAGCACTTTACACATCAAAGTCGCTAGGTCGCAATACGTATACTGTAGTAAATGCAAGTTAAATCAATACGATAGAATGAGATATACACTAGTGACATTGTCACTTATTTCGACTGTTACTTTTGCAAATTCAGCGCAAGTACAGCAAACCTTACAAAAAGAGTTTGAGCGTAATTTCGCAATTGGCATCGTCTTATCCGATAGTGATGTGTTTACGTTAGGATTTCACGATTTTGACCCAAACAAATACCTAAATATCGACAATGAGGATATTGGTACCCAAGATTCGATTGATTTGAGAAAACAGGTCGCAATTTCGACGCTACCTTATCACCTTTCACTGACTGACAAAGAACAAACGAAGGCTCGATATAACTTAAAAGGCAGGTTGTACGCACTTAGTATTGATCAAGATGTCACGGTAAACGATGATAAAAGACCTGACCGAAACAAAGAATTGATTCTTGGCGCGTACAATGAACTCCAACGTCAAGACACTCTCTCTGAACACCTCACGCTAAGTACCGCAGCAGGTGCCCATTTTATGTATTATCGCAACGACTATGATTACCGTAGCGATGCTCTCGATAACTTGAAGCCCTATCTAGAAGGCATTTACCTCAATACCGATGCGTGGGCATTGGTTGGTGAAGTTAATGCTGAGCTCAAATACTTAGAAAATGAAAAGTGGGGGAAATGGTACGTTTGGTCTTCGCCGCATTATTTTTACGGTGCAGGCTGGGGCGAAGGTAATAATGGCGATGTGGGTAACCCTGAGGGCTGGTACTGGGTCAATGGCGTAAAGCTTTTCTATGATTTTACTAAGGTAGGTCGCACGGTTCAGTCTGTTTATACAAGCTTCAATCGAGTAGACGTAGGTGGCGATACCAGTAAACCGATGAATACTTCACACTATTATGAAGCAAGCGTCGGCTGGTTGATGACTCCGCCATTCAAATCCGATTGGATTGACAATGTCGGACTAGGTCTGACGATCAACTACGGCAGCGCACTCAAAGGCGGCAGTTTGGTTTTGTTCTTTAATCAAGAGTAGAGTCAGTCTATCTCTCGCGGTTGAATTTTGTTCGGATGAGGGACGCCTATACCCAAGTAACCTCGAGATGCTAGGTTCAGCGAGACTGACTTGGTTTGTAGACGCGGCGGCGATTTAAAGGTTTAGTGGGTCTAAATCAAGAATCGACAACAAAGTATACAAGCCAAGGCAGCTCGCCCTTTGGGAGCGTGTCATTGACCCGATTGCTGCGTCAAACAACTTGGAAAGAGCTGGCTATTACACTGCGTTGCTTTCCTTGCTCTCGAATCAATGACAACGCTCTGAATCCTGCATCTTGAAGTCACTTGGGTATAGTCAAAATTATTTTAGGCGAGGCAAGGACTGTGTCGTTTAGCCTTCCAAACAAATACTGCTTAATAAACCAGCATAAAACCGCTTGAAAACGCAACCGCTCCTAGGCATAAAGAAAACATTTGCATTTATTTCTTCTCCAAGCCAAAATCGCGCCCCATTTTGCTTAATAGGAACATAAGCACATAAACCAAGTCATGGAACGGCGATAGCAAACACATAAGAGTTATGCGTAAGTTGGCTTGTCTGGCGATGGTTTTCGCCTCTACTTCTTCTTATTCCAGTACGGTTCAAAAACAACTTCAAAAAGAGTTCGATTATAACTTTGCATCCAGCATTGTGCTTTCTGACAGCGACGTTTTCACGTTTGGATTTTCAAACTTCGACCCTAATGAGTTCCTTAACCTTGATGATGAATTGTTGGGTGACAGTGAATCCGTCGATTTACGAAAAAAAGTCTCTGTGATGTCTTTACCATTCAGTGTTCCCGTTAACCATTATCGTTATTCTCCTTATCAAACTAAGGTAAATGGAAGGGGGTATTTACTGTCTGCTCAACAAAAAATATCCGCATTTGAGTCGAGTACACCCGACGAAATGGATGAGTTGACTTTTGGTGGCTACTTAGAAGTCGAACAGGAAGCGTATCTCAACCGAAATGTAACGTTAAGCGCGGCGGCAGGTACACACGTCATGTATTACCAAAATAATTATGCGTACCGGAGTGATACATTAGAAGACTATAGAGACCAGATTGATGGCGTTTATGTCAACACGAGCTCTGTAGCTATGGTTGGTGAACTTAACGCGACTGTAAAATACAGCCCTTACGGTCATTTTGGACAGTGGTACTTTTGGTCCTCACTGCACTATTTCAATGGTTTTGGCATCAATCTAGGGAAGGGAGATGATGCTATTAATCCCGAAGGTTGGTACTGGGTCAATGGCGTGAAAGTCTTCCATCGGTTGGCTATTTGGCAAAATATGGTCCAATCGTTTTATACCAGTTTTAATCGTGTAGACATTGGTGGAGACACGAAAAAGCCGTTAAACACAGACCACTACTACGAAGCAAGTATGGGCTGGTTGATGACTCCTCCAGTCAAAATTCCGTTTGTCGTTAACATCGGTGTGGGGATGAGCCTGAACTATGGTAGTGCATTCAAGGGGGGAAGCTTGGTGCTTTTCTTCAACCAAGCATAATGTCCGTACATTGATGTAATACGGATTAAGCGTGGCAGAACCTAACGCAGTTTCTGCCTGCTTTTTTCGCCTTGTACAAGGCGTCATCCGCTAACTTAATAACATCAGCAGGATTGCGAGCACTGCGGCTGTCTGCCACACCAAAACTTGCCGTTACTGACACGGTTTTCTTCTTCGGAACGGCATTACCACGTTTTTTACGACCTTGTTTGTTATCTTCAGGACGGTTGTCTTGATCGCGTAGAATCATTTCATATTGTGCAATCAGTTCGCGAACTTCTTCCACATGCGTTTCGCAATCTTCGGTGTACTTGCCTTTGAAAACGATCGTGAACTCTTCTCCACCAAAGCGGTATACCTTGGCGCCGCCCTGGGTTTTCATTAGGCGAGAAGCCACCATCTTCAATACATCATCACCAGTATCATGCCCATAGGTGTCATTGAATTTCTTAAAATGATCCACATCGAGCATCGCAATGGTGAACTTTCGCCCCATATGTTTTAAGTCTAAATCTAATGCGCGGCGGCTTGGGATGAGCGTCAGGCTGTCAGTAAATGCCAGTTGATGACTTGCTGATGTTGAGTAGATGATGATCAACAATCCAGTTAGCGTGAACATGGTGCTAGATATGTATTGAACATCGAAGAAAATAAACGTTGCTGATGCCAGAACCATTGCAGAATAGGTCATTGCATGGATGATCTTGTTCTTCTTAAGCACCAGGATTCCAAGAAAACAAACAATGCCAATGCAGTAAAGCACCAAGACCAAAGGAAGCTTGGAGATACTCGGTACGATAAACAAGATACCATTAGTCCACTGTTCAAAGCCGCCTTCGACGTAATACGTCAATGTTACGTAAGACCAAAACACAAACAGGATCAACATCAACATGTACGTTAGGGTTGCTCGTGAATCGAAGCCTTCTTTATTGAAGAGAAAAACAGCTAAGAAAGACACAGGAAGCAAACTTGCGAGGATGGTAAGCTCTAAAAGAGCTGTGCCAGTTTGAAGTGGTACCTGTAAGCGGTGCTGAATCACAAAATAAGCGAGGAGCATAGCGATACACACCATGGACTCGCGACCTTGCTTGAACGAGTAACACATTAGTAGTGCACAGCCGAGCAAAATATACGGCAAGTTTGCAGCGATTCCCCAGTTCGACTGAGTCATCTGAATAATGCTATCCATACCCACGCTGACCATACCCAATAACAAAATTGGGAATAGAAACCTAAAGCCTGGGGAGGTCATTAAAGATGAAGCCATCTACTACAAATTACCTTCAAATAGTTGAATATATCTAATGAGTTACATTAAGCATTCAATTAATACCGTGTGTGAACAGTATAAATTCACATGCTTTCAAAACTAACAAGAATACGTGTATTTAGGAAATTTCCAAGCATTTTACAGTCAATGCTTACAAAAAGAGAGAGGTTGATTAAATTAAGAGCAATCAACAAGTTGCATGTAACTTGTGGGTGCTATACTTTCAAAGTGTTGAACAAAGGAGAAAATCGATGCAGATCAGTTCAGACGTACACAATTACATGGAAACTTTGGTAGGACAGGTGCTTGCTTCAGAGCAGTATATCGATGAGTTTGACAATGAGCAGCTCGCCGATATTGCCTGCCTCGCGCTCATACAGTTAAAACCGGTTTATATTCGACACGACATCGATTTTCTTTCTGCACTCCCTGAGCGAAAGCTGGCTCAGTTTAAGCAAAGTGTTGATATCGCAGTCCAAAATGCAGCGGCAATGATCCTAGAAGACAGACGCAAAAATCGTAACAATGATGTGCCTGTAATTTTGTCCCATACCAGTTATGATGAAGACAAAGAACTGGATTGGTTCGAAAAACCGATCCTCAACGTCAACATAAAATAATCGATGTTCATTAGTATCTAAGAGAAGGTACAGATAGTGGGCATCCCCAAGGAGGAACCGTGGGATTCTTTTCACGCTTGTTCGGTGGCAGTGAAAAAGCTGCTGAAGTAAAAACGGTTGAACCAGTTGAGTACAAAGGGTACCTAATCTATCAAGAAAGCGTTTCAGAAGGCGGTCAGTACCGTATTGCTGGACGTATCGAAAAAGACTTTGATGGCGAAGTGAAGTCACATCGTTTTATCCGTTCTGATTTATTGGGTTCAGAGCAAGACGCCAATGAACTGATGCTCAAAAAATCGCAGATGTTTATTGACCAAATGGGTGAAAAGATCTTCGATTAAGAATTCACTGCAACTTGATACGAATCATCTTAAAGAGAGCCATTAGTGTATATGCTGATGGCTCTCTTTCTTTTTTAGGCTTAAATATCTGTTAAATAAGCAGTTAGAGTGTGTCTGGTTAGACCTCTGCTTAGTCATGCTAATCGTTGTTATTTTTCAGCGCGAAGTGGAGAATTATTCATTCCGTGGCGTTATATGTAATGAAATTTAGTATTTTTATTACAAAACACTTGAAGTCACGATTGACGTTAGATAAAAACAGAATAATAACAGGGCTGTTAGTCAAGATGTGACTATGCAAGTGGGTGACCCCAAACACCATCATTCGTTTGCATTTATCTTGCGTCGTAAACAGATAGAAATAAAAAAGAATTAGAGTAGAGCTACGCTCTGTTTTGGGACTAATTATTGATATGTATACAAGGAGTATGCGTTTTGCAAATCGGTGTACCTAGAGAAATACTCGCAGGTGAATCGCGAGTAGCTGCATCACCAAAGTCGGTTGAGCAGTTAATTAAGTTGGGGTTCGATGTCGCTATCGAATCTCAAGCGGGGGTGCTAGCCAGTTTCGACGATGCAGCTTATGAAGCCGCAGGGGCGAAAATTGTATCTAGTGAAGAAGTATGGACATCAGGCTTAATCCTTAAAGTCAATGCGCCGCTCGTGGATGAAGAGAAAGGCATCGACGAAATCGCATTACTACAAGATGGCGCAACACTAGTAAGCTTCATCTGGCCTGCTCAAAATGCAGAGTTAATGGAACAACTTTCTAGCAAGAACATTAACGTTCTGGCAATGGACGCCGTTCCTCGTATCTCTCGTGCGCAAGCATTAGACGCACTTTCTTCTATGGCTAATATTGCCGGCTATCGTGCCGTGGTTGAAGCTGCACATGAGTTTGGTCGATTCTTTACTGGTCAAATTACGGCAGCAGGTAAAGTTCCACCAGCGAAAGTGTTGGTTGCAGGTGCCGGTGTTGCGGGTCTTGCGGCGATCGGCGCTGCTGGTAGTCTTGGTGCTATCGTTCGCTCTTTTGATGTTCGTCCTGAAGTAAAAGAGCAAGTTGAATCGATGGGTGCAGAGTTCCTGACTGTAGACTTCAAAGAAGACTCGGGCTCAGGCGACGGCTACGCGAAAGAAATGTCAGATGAGTTCAACAAAAAAGCGGCTGAGCTGTACGCAGAGCAAGCTAAAGACGTTGATATCATCATCACCACCGCACTAATTCCGGGTAGACCGGCTCCGACGCTAATCACCAAAGAGATGGTGGATAGTATGAAAGCCGGTAGCGTTATCGTTGACCTTGCAGCAGCAAACGGCGGTAACTGTGAATACACTGTAAAAGATCAAGTCATCACAACGGCTAACGGCGTGAAAATCGTTGGTTACACCGATATGGTAGGTCGACTGCCAACGCAATCTTCTCAGCTATACGCGACCAACCTTGTAAACCTTCTAAAGCTGCTATGCAAAGAGAAAGATGGCAACATCAACATTGATTTTGAAGATGTTGTTCTTCGCGGTGTCACTGTAGTGAAAGAAGGCGAGGTTACTTGGCCTGCACCACCGATTCAGGTGTCTGCGCAGCCACAAGCTAAACCACAAGAACCTGTTAAGCCACAACCTAAAGTTGAAGAACCAACGTCTCCGGTTAAGAAGTTTGGTGCACTGGCAGTAGGCGTTGGTGCGTTTGCGTGGGTAGCGTCTGTCGCTCCAGCAGCTTTCCTGTCTCACTTCACCGTGTTTGTGTTGGCGTGTGTGGTAGGTTACTACGTAGTGTGGAACGTAACACATGCTCTGCATACTCCTCTAATGTCTGTAACGAACGCGATTTCGGGCATTATCGTAGTAGGTGCACTGCTACAAATCGGTCAGGGTAATGGCGTTGTTACCTTCCTATCATTCATTGCTGTTCTCATTGCAAGCATTAACATCTTTGGTGGCTTTACCGTGACCAAACGTATGCTTGAAATGTTCCGCAAAGATAAATAATAGGAGTAACCAATGTCTGCAGGATTAGTACAAGCGGCATACATCATTGCTGCGCTATTTTTCATCTTGAGTCTCGCGGGACTTTCTAAACAAGAATCGGCAAGAAACGGTAACTACTACGGTATTGCGGGTATGGCGATCGCGCTTATCGCAACGATCTTCAGCCCAAATGCGGAAGGTTTTGCGTGGATCATTATTGCAATGGTGATCGGTGGTGGTATCGGTATCCACTACGCGAAGAAAGTAGAAATGACTGAAATGCCAGAACTGGTTGCGATTCTACACAGCTTTGTAGGTATGGCAGCAGTACTTGTTGGCTTTAACAGCTACTTAGAGCCACCAGCACCAGTTTCAACTGACCTCGCTGGTATGCACGCTGAACATGTGATTCACCTTGTTGAAGTATTCCTTGGTGTATTCATCGGTGCAGTGACCTTTACTGGTTCTATCGTAGCGTTTGGTAAACTGCGTGGCATCATCTCATCATCGCCACTTAACTTGCCTCACAAGCACAAAATGAACCTTGCGGCGATCGTCGTTTCTACGCTTCTTATGATTTACTTCGTAAAAGCCGACGGCAGCATGTTCGCATTGATCATCATGACGCTGATAGCGTTTGCATTCGGCTACCATTTGGTTGCATCGATTGGTGGTGCAGATATGCCAGTAGTCGTTTCAATGCTGAACTCATACTCAGGTTGGGCAGCAGCAGCGGCTGGTTTCATGCTAGCAAACGATCTTCTGATCGTGACTGGTGCACTGGTTGGTTCTTCAGGCGCCATCCTGTCTTACATCATGTGTAAAGCAATGAACCGCTCATTCGTGAGTGTAATTGCAGGCGGCTTTGGTCAAGAAGTTGTGATTTCCAGTGATGAAGAGCAGGGCGAGCATCGTGAAACGTCTGCTGAAGAAGTTGCAGAAATGCTGAAGAACTCAAAATCAGTGATCATCACTCCGGGATACGGTATGGCAGTAGCTCAAGCGCAATACCCTGTTCACGAGATTACTGAAACGCTACGCGCTCAAGGAATCGAAGTTCGCTTTGGTATTCACCCAGTAGCGGGTCGCCTACCTGGCCACATGAACGTACTGCTAGCGGAAGCTAAAGTTCCTTACGATATCGTGCTAGAAATGGACGAGATCAACGATGACTTCCCAGAAACAGATACGGTTCTTGTTATCGGCGCGAACGATACAGTTAACCCAGCAGCACTAGAAGATCCAAATAGCCCAATTGCAGGTATGCCTGTATTGGAAGTTTGGAACGCGCAAAACGTAGTCGTATTCAAGCGTTCAATGAATACTGGCTATGCAGGTGTTCAGAACCCATTGTTCTTTAAAGAAAACACCTCAATGCTATTCGGTGATGCGAAAGAAAGTGTCGAGGCGATTTTCAAAGCACTTTAAAATAAGTTGCTTTAAAACTAATCAAGGTCAGCATTCGCTGGCCTTTTTTTGTGCTCTTTCAATGTTATAGTACTGCAAATCCTTAAGCCGTCTAATGTCATTTGCTTGTTTATTGATGTATAGTTCTGGCTAATATAACAAGTAACGGTAACAGTTTGATTAAACAGTTTTTGCTCCGTTCTGCTCTAATGCTGCCACTTTTTTCGGCACCCGCATTTGCAGATTCATTACCAGAACGAATAGATACATTTACAGAGCTATTTAATTATGAAGTGGCTCTTAAATCGTATGATATACGCATACTGCAATCTAACTACCCAACTAAGTTGCTTTCTCCGGATTCAATGCTGCCACAAACCGCAGATTACCCGCTGAAAGACATCCAGCAGTTGTACCGTTTGGCGAACACATGTCGCGGAAAATTACCGTTAAGCCCTTTAATTACTGAACCTTTGGTGTTTACGCGTGCCATATGTAAAGGGACGCAGCTTACACCACGTTGGTTTTCTCGAAGCGGTCTGATCCACCCAGGTGGTGGTACATACGCAGCGCGTTATGCGGAAAAGTATCCTGAGCTACGTAACAAACTTGCTCAGTACATGCATATCAAAGAGAGAAGTAATGATGAAGGGGATGAACTGCTTTCTAGCCTGCAAAACATGGATGACGATGCAATTAATGCACTCATCGCTGGCGCAAGTATGTTCATTGAAGGCAAAGAACTGTGGCTTCGCCGTGGCGACCATTATTTTGTATTCGCTAAAAACGTATGGCAGGAGAACGTTGCAAACGCCGGTCTGTCTTACGGTTTAGCATCAGAAAGCCGAAGCTGCTTCGTAAAACGTGGCAACATTTGTTGGGATGTGGAAGATCACTCGCAAGTGTTGCGGATCAGTATGATCATCCTCGTCATCGCCAACATTTTGTTGGTGATCGGTTGGGCGGTATATCGTTGGAATAGCAAGCGTGAAGAAATGCGCAGCCGTATGTTGGTTCTGCAAATTTTAACGCACGAACTGAGAACGCCGATCGCATCATTGTCGCTAACTGTAGAAGGGTTTCGTCGAGAGTTTGAACACCTTCCGGAAAGTGTCTACGATGAATTCCGTCGATTGTGTGAAGATACGCGCCGATTACGCCAGTTAGCAGAAGCAAGTAAAGATTATTTGCAATCTGATAACCAAATGCTTGCAACAGACTGGGTTCCATCCGTTGCAGAATGGCTAGAATATAAGATTGAAGAAGAATTTGATAACGCTGTACTTTTCAAAATTAATGAAGATGTAGCTGCTAAAGTTAACGTGTATTGGCTCGGGACCTGTATCGATAACTTGCTGCGTAACGCATTGAAGTATGGCGAAGCACCGGTAGAACTTCGTGTTGAAACCAGTGCAGAAAAAATCATTATCCAAGTCATAGATGCCGGCAGCTTGACTGCAAAAGATTGGGCAAACCTAAGAAAACCGTTTGTTAGTAAGAGCGGACTAGGGCTTGGATTAACAATAGTTGAATCAATGGTAGGCCGCATGGGCGGAAAAATGTCCCTAATGGGACCACCTACAACCTTTATATTGGAGATACCTTGTGAAACAGACACTGCTTCTCGTTGAGGACGATAAAAACTTGGCTGACGGCCTGTTAGTAAGCCTGGAACAAGCAGGATATGAGTGTTTACATGTGGAGCGTATTTCAGACGTTGAGCCACAATGGAAAAAGGCTGACTTAGTCATTCTCGATCGCCAACTGCCTGATGGTGATTCGGTACAATCACTTCCTGAATGGAAAAAAATTAAAGATGTCCCAGTTATTCTGCTGACTGCACTGGTGACAGTTAAAGATAAAGTTGCGGGTCTTGACTCTGGCGCGAACGATTACTTAACAAAACCTTTTGCTGAAGCGGAGCTATTTGCACGCATTCGTGCACAGTTGCGTGCACCAGATTCAGCAGAACAAGGTAATGCCGATAAAGTCATGACTAAAGACCTAGAAATCGACCGTGCAACACGCGAAGTCGTTTTCAAAGGGGAGATGATCACTTTGACTCGTACCGAGTTTGACTTGCTATTGTTCTTAGCATCAAACCTAGGTCGTGTCTTTACTCGTGATGAGCTACTTGACCATGTATGGGGTTACAACCATTTCCCAACCACACGTACTGTAGACACACACGTACTACAGCTTCGCCAGAAGTTACCAGGTCTTGAAATCGAAACGCTTCGCGGTGTTGGTTACAAGATGAAAGCGTAAGAACAAGAATGAAAACACTACTTCCTGTAGTTCTATCATTACTGTTAGTGAAGCCAGTCCATGCAACGGACTGGTTTCAATCCAACACACCGCTGACACAAGCACACCAACATCTTTTAGAAGATGACCTCGGTGGCATGTTCAACTCTCTTGTCGAACTTTGGCAAAGTGAACCTAATAAAGAACTAAGACCACACCTTAATGACTTGCTTGCTCAATCACTATCAAAAGACTGTGGAAAATCTTTAACGGGAGTGACTCTACCGGAGTGGATAAGCGGGATTAACGTTATCCGTCAAACCATACAAAGCCCCGGGCGTGATACCTATCGCTTAGTCGTTAAGCTACGTGCAACAACCGACATCGATGACATTTCTTTTCGTCGTTGGGTTGATAGCTCAATCTCGGCGGATAGTTCTTTTAACTACGAAGAGCCCCAACAAGGGACGGAATTAGCCAACGAACGTAACTTCCTCAAGCGCTATAACCTTACGGGTAAACTAGACGCTGGCTTATACCACCTATCTGTGACGACAAAAGACAAACGCACTTACAGAACTTGGGTCATATTAGGTGATTCAAATTCTTCACAATATGTTCGTTGGACCTCCAAAGAAAATTGGAAAGTAGAAAAGAGCGCGCTACGCAACCCACATTGTCCTCTACCACAACTTGAAGTCGGACTTTACGATTACGTTGAAGGCCAGTATGAACAAGTGTGGAAAAAAACGTATGAGTCGAACTATCCAAACTCATTAGAGTTAGAGGGAATACCAAACGATCGCTATGTTTTAGCTGTAAGTATCAACAGTCGTCGTTGGCAAGGTGACATTATTGTTGAGCAAGCTCAAACTATTAGCCGAACCTATGATGTTTCTCTCGAAGAATAGCTAAAGAAATTACATTTGTGCCGATATAAGTTCAGGAAGAACGAAAACACAAGTGTAGTATGAAGACACAATTCAAAATTTTAGCCACCACCATGACTGCAGCGCTGTTCTCCGGCGCTGCTTCTGCAGCAACTTACGCAATTGAAGCACGCAGTGATGCGATGGGTGGAGTGGGCACTGTATCTGCCTCTTACCTAACCGCGCCATTCTTTAACCCAGCACTGACCGCAATCTATCGTCGTAACGATGATGCAGGCATGATCGTGCCAAGTTTTGGTATCAATTATAACGACCAAAACGGTCTGATTGATGAAATCGAAAGAATCGGCAAACTTACAGATCCAGCAGAGATCGCAAAAGGTCTGAATGGCATCAACGGTCAAAAAATGGATTTCGATATCGGTGGTGTTGTTGCTGTTGGTATCCCTAACAAATTCCTATCTGCGACCGCTTACGGAAAGCTCTACACAGAATCCTTTGTTCAACCGGAAGTTAATGACGTTACGGACATCGACAAAAACTATGTTCGAGGCGTTTCAATCGGTGTAGCAGAGGCGGGGATCTCTTTAGCGAAATACGCTAACTTCATGAATCAACACTTGTCCTTTGGTATCACTCCAAAACTGCAGCGTATATACACTTACTCATACGCTACAAGTTTTGCTTCTTTCGATACCAAAGATCTTCGCGAAAATGAAACCGCAGAAACCATGTTTAACCTAGATGCCGGTGCATTGTGGTTCTTCGGTCCTTACCGATTAGGTATTTCAGCTAAAAACTTGATTGGTCGTGATGTAAAAACAAAAGCGTTTACGTTCACTCAGGGCGGAAATAATTACAACATCAATTCATATGAGTACAGCATGCGTCCGCTTTACACTGTGGGTGCAGGCTACGTAGCGGACTACTTTAGCTTCAGCGTTGACTACGATTTGAATGAAGAGAAAAAGTTTTCTACGTTCGATGACAACACTCAAATGATTCGTGCCGGTTTCGAAATCGATGTACTGCGTCAACTAGCTCTGCGTGGCGGTTACATGAAAAACCTAGCGCGTTCAGATGACGAAGGCACAATTACTGCAGGTATCGGACTGTCACCGTTAAATCTAATCGAAGTAGATATCGCCGCACAGTACACTAACGAAGACGCAATGGGGGCTTCAATTAATTTCCTTGCGACCTACTAAGCGAATCGTTATAGTCAGCTCCTCACAATGAGGAGCTTTTTTTATGTTTGACGATTTACCACCTCTGTCCCACGAAGAACAACAACAAGCTGTTGAGCGCATCCAAGAATTGATGACGAAAGGGACGAGCACAGCAGAAGCAATCAAGATTGTTGCAGAGCAGATTCGAGCCGAATACGCAGCAAAGCAACAAAGCTAAGAAAATTCCAAAGAGCAGGGCAATGACCCTGCTTTTTTGTATCTATCGAAAATCAAATCCTCCCGCAGCAATAGTCCCGCCAATCAATTAAAATTCGACGTTACCACGTCACTAAAAACAGGCGCAAAACAACTGTTACCACTAAAGTAATGAGTTAGTAAAATTTTACTAACTTACATTAACCATCGCACACTTAGGTTGGGGTGAATGTATAGCAATCACATAAAAACAAAGCAAACAGGCTATATTTCAATGAGTTACGAAAGAACAAATCTCCACAACGAACAATACCAAACAACCATTATGTAATTTAATTACAGACCAATTATTTGTAAATAATTTGGGTAGTGATTTATGCTGTAAAAATCTAAAAGAGACAGCGTCACAACAAATTTTCAGAACTTAGCTTTTGGATACCGGGCTATAAAAGAACAGTAAGCACTTGCGAACAAAATTTGATCGAGACACAAATTTCCGCCTTAAAATAAGGCGACATCAAAAAACAATCGGATTAGGGGTATGAAGAAATAAAATCTAAAGCAGTAGAATCAATGTAAATGATCTTCAAGTTACATCTATGCGTGTCTATGGAGGGGTAAGCGTTTTACTAAGTAGTTACCGCGTCACAACGAAAGGCTGGAACAGAGCCAAGTGTAGATTCACGCTCTCGTTCAAATAGCCGTAGTAGGCTACTACCATCTCTAGATGGTCACACGGAGCAGTGAAAAAAGAACCAGGAAGAGAAGAAACGAGACTAAGAAGTTTGAGTTAGATTATTTCGAGAAAGGAATGTATTACCCGTCTAAGCATCATGTACAAACATTAAGCCAAAAGCTTAAACCTTGCGACGAGCTTCAGACCTACACTAATGATGATTTACATACTGGCAATCGACTCGCTACCTTTGTCATGTCTATTGACCTAGACAGGCTTCAAGAAAGTTAAGTTTTACGTACCAATGATCAGTGAGAAGCCTATTAAAAAGCCGAACCCTTGGCGATGGGGTTCGGCTTTTTTGCATGAAGCAGAGAGAAAGTTAGAAGTTGTATTGCGAAATTTGAGTTGGGGTACCAATGTCAGTCATTGGTTGTGATGCTTTAATCGTGTTGATCTTCATTTGACCACGGTTGAACCAAAATTCAACTCGTTCACCATTGGTTAGCTTTAAGCGATAACGAGTCTCTAAGCGTTGAAAAGAGCCATTGCATTCAAAGTCCTCATATTGGATGTCTAACCCAACAACCTGATCTTGCTGATGACCATTGTTAAAATAAAAATGGTTCGTTTTGAAATCTGCCTGTTTTAATAAATCCAGCATCAATGCTAGCGAATCCGCTGTGAAAATAACCATACGATGGTTCTCCTACCTGTCTTGTCTTATTTATATTGTTTTATTTAGAGCTGCGAAAGAATATATAGGAGAGGCTTATTGATGTATGTAAGGAATAGTAAGGAGCAGTAATCCTAAACGTACCTTTGTTAACAGTGCGTTAGATGGGTAGGGAGTCAGCTTCAATTGGTTGCTTAGTCTTTTCGCTCAGTGTCAAAGAGGATTCCAACAACGGGCAGGGAGCCAATACATTTGGCAGGTTGAACTACCTCGACAGGCTTCCTGTTCATTTGCGATTCACTTTCGAATCAGAGTTTGAGTCAACTAACGGTTATAAATACAAGAGTAGTCTTGGCAAGCCATATAGTGCACTTTTAGAGAGCCAAGGTTTGAAGTTAGATGGACTATTTAGAAACTCTATACACAGCAAGGTAGTCACTTTAACACTCTTATATCCGGTGTTTATGTTGAGTGATACCGTTCGCCGCAGCTCGAATAAGCGAAACGTCTGAGAGTGAAGAAGCGGAACATCTTTGGTACGTTCACACGAGGCTTCAATGTTAAGTGTTGTTGACTTGATATGTAAGCTTACTTACACTTGATTTGAATTTGGACTTTTTTGGTCCACAACCTCTGAAGTGAGTGTGATCACCTCAAAGGTTTGGAGGTTTAGCGCTTGCTCTTAAGCGCAAGGATTAGTGTTGCTAGTGAACCAATAATAGCTGCAACACCTTGGAGCGTATCCGGATCCATAAGGTTTCCTTATTGTGAAAAATGAAAGCCCTGAGTTGCCGCTCGGGGCTTTTTTACGAGATAAGAATCTCGTCGTTTTCAATCATCTCACTGGAATAGCGACTCCGGCAAGACCGCCCAAAATTTAATTTATTAACTTGATTTTGAGATGTTATCTAACGGGGAACTTAAAAGGTTTAATTCAGAAGCTTTTTAATAACCTTACACTTACTGTCAAACCCATTTTAAAATGTCCTTTTAGTACTTGACCTAATCGTTTGTTGTCGACAATTTGGGCTTGTTGAATATGCTCAAGTTTATCGAAAATTTTGAATTCCAACTTTCTGTGACCATACACAATCGCAATGTCTCCGTTGGGATAGTGTAAGACTTTGACATGCTCGTGAACTAAGTGAGTATTTTCTTCAGTTGGTTCAATGAGATAAACCACTTTAAAGTCTTCAGAGTAACGTCGGTTACTTGGACGATCACGAGACTTGTGCGCCGGATATGCAGCATCAACTTGACGTAATAGCTTTTCACGGACGTCAGACAGAACCTTAGTAATCAACATCGGTTAAAGCCTCAAAAGCAAACAATGTTGTTAATCTTAGGAGGACATTTTAAAGTGGCTAAAACCGGACATTACTAAATTGCTCTAACACCTTTAGTGCGCATTATATGTGTTATGTTAAATAGAATATCAACGTACGCAAATTCTTTCTTCGTTTGGGCTCCTATCCCTCTCAGATTTTAAAATATGAGGCTTTTTATGAGTGTCATTAAACATAACCGCGATTTACCATAAAATAGCTAATATGGATCTATCAATCTGCGATTGCTTGCTCTGCTATTAGCACACTCTTTGATTTTTAGAAAAGTATGAGTTCTAGTCAGTATTCAATATTGATTATCTACTGAGATTGCATCCCTGGAAATTAAAAAAAGAAGCCCTCAAAGGGCTTCTTTTTTACTATTAACCGCCGGCTAACTTGACTGTCATGCCTTTCTTTTCAAGGTACGCTTTAATCTTATCACGCGCATCTCCTTGAATTTCAATGCTTCCATCTTTCACTGAGCCACCACAGCCGCAAACTTTTTTCAGTTCAGCTGCCAGTAGCTTTAATGGTGCGTCATCCAAATCTAAACCAGTAACGATACAAACGCCTTTGCCTTTACGACCTTTAGTTTGGCGTTGAATGCGAACAATACCATCACCTTTAGGACGTTCGATCTTCTCTTCTTCAGGTTTGATTCGACCAGTTTCTGTTGAATATACGAGTGTCATATTCTTATTTCTTTTGTTGTTGAGCTTGTAGCGCTTTCTGTTTTGCAACTAAATACGCTTCGATATGGCGTTGAATCGCAGCTTTGCCGCCTTTGATTAGTTTGCCATTGAACATACAATACCAAGCGTTTGGCTCGCCAGTGTCGTTCTTTATCGTGTAGCCGTTAAATATTTCAGTTTGTGGACTGTTAGTGCTTTGTGCGCGTTGACCTAAAGTTGCAAACTCTTTTGGATCAATAATAGACGCGGTATCGCACCACCAATCTATGCTCTTTTTTACCGCCGTCAAACTGCCTTGTAAAACGTGGTTTTTGATTTTTACCTTCCAAACGCTACCATCAGGTCCGCCTGATTGCAGGTTAAAACCTCTATAATTTGAAATTGCCATACCACTGAGCCATCTATTTAGTGCTTTTTTACAATCATAATTACAACTGAGCAATAATCAAACATTAATGTTGTTATATCGCTCAGTTATGCCTATTTCTACCACAAAACAAACGACGGTAACGTTATTTAGATTGCAGTATTAATACAATCTGCTAAAAACTCGTGGAACTTGTGACCGTTGTTCTGCAGCATTTTAGGGAACATAGAGATTGGAGTCATACCTGGGAAGGTGTTGACTTCATTCAGATAAATCTCATCATCTTCTGTTAAGAAGAAGTCAATGCGAGATAAGTGACGCAGATTCATCTGTTTAAAGACGGTTTCAGAAGCAACTTGAATCGCTTTAACTTGTTCTGCTGTTAAGTTCTTTGCTTCAACCTCTGTCAAAGAGTGACTTGAGCTGCTGTACTTCTCATCATAAGAATAAAACGCGCCATCTGGAGCAATGACCTCTCCGGGCTTAGTAATGAACAGTTGACCATTCATTTCGTACGCTGCGACTTCTAGCTCACGCGGCTTCACAGACTTTTCAACTAAAACTTGCTCAGAGTAGCCAAATGCATCGTTAACGGCTTGAATTACACCATTCTTTTCAGTGACGCTGTAACAGCCAACAGATGAACCTTGTCGTGCAGCTTTGACAAAAACTTTACCCCATTTATCAAACGCTTGTAATGCTTGCGCATGAGCTTGCTCGTCGTTACGAGTCAAGAATAAGTAAGGTGTATTTGGGATGCCAATCGCGTCGTACCATAGTTTCGAAGTAATTTTGTTGAAGCTGTTACTGCTTGCTTCTGGTCCACAACCTAAATATGGAATGCCTGCGATTTCGAACATAGACTGGATATCACCGGTTTCGCCAGGAAAACCATGGATACAAGGGACAATGAAATCGACTTCTAAGCTTAAGTTGTCAGAACACAATTTTTTGGTGTTGAGATCTAAGTAAACCAACTCACCTTGGTTAGTCACCCAACCTTCATTTTTAATTTCTACACGCGTAACGTTCACGTTTTCGATGAGGTTTAGCTGCTGCTCAACAAAATTAGCAGATAACAGTGAAATTTCGTGCTCAGAAGAGCCGCCACCGCATAGTAAAAGGATATTTTTAATCATGAATCAATCTTTCCGTGATCTCCAAAAGATACTATTCAGTATGATAAACCTTTGAGTAGTAACGTACAGTTATTTTACTGTGAGGAATGCTGTTCGAATAGGATTTGACCAAAAAAGAAGGGAGCATTTCGCTCCCTTCTCTTCGTAAATTAATTTAGCTTATTAAGCGTAGGATATGCCGAGTTCTTAATGGCATCGATACTCTTCACAAATGGCTTAAGCTGTTGAAAATGACCAGGCAGAGAAGAAATTGCCTGCTTTGCTTCTGCACTTGTTGCGTAGTCACCGTAAAGTACCGAGAACCACTTAGTACCGTTCACTACTTTGTAGTTTTCCCAAATTGGCTGACCATTTTGAGGAAGCTGGCGAGCGAACTGATCCACTTTAGCTTGGCTTCCAACCGCGACAACTTGAATGGTATAACCAAAACGCTGGATACCCGCTTGTTTCTTGCTTGGCGGTACGATCTTAACTGGTTTTACCTGCTCTTTCGGTGTCAGCTTAACTACCTTTTTCTCTTCAGGCTTCGCAGTCATTTTAACAACTGTTGGTTCTACGTCTTTCTCTACTACAGCGCTTTCAGACGACATAATAGGTTTTGAAACTGAAGGAGTTTGGTAGTCCTCACGGTAGCTTTCTGAGGTTACATCTGTGATGTAAGTTTCCGAAGCACAAGCAGAAAGCAGTACTGATAAGCCGATGATTGCGATTTTTTTCATGGAGTAACAAACGCTCTAAATAAATATTACGATAAATCATGCCGATAGCAGGTCATTTTATCAAGCACCAAACACAATAAACTGTGATTTTCATGTGATGAGTGACACAAACTCTGTACGCTTGGCTCACTTTTGAGCCAATGTCTGCTTTGTCCATATTTAAAGAGATGCTTATTCGTTTATGATTGTATGAGGAGTGACCAACCGTTCTAGGCGTAAGAGGCCAAGGAGAAAGAATGAATAAATTACAAAAACTCTTCAAACCTAATTCTGTTGCGGTAATCGGCGCCTCTCAAAAAGAGTTACGCGCAGGGCAAATAGTAATGCGGAATCTTCTTCAGAGCGGCTTCGGTGGTGCAATCATGCCCGTGACACCGAAATATAAGTCTGTATCTGGTGTTATCGCATACCCTAACGTCGCCTCCCTGCCCTATACCCCAGATATCGCCATTCTTTGTACGAATGTGTCACGTAATAAACAACTACTTGTTGAATTGGATCAGCGCGGCACGGAGTTTGCCATCGTCATTTCAGATGATGTTGAAAGTATCGATTTCTCTGATCTAAACATAAGAGTCTTAGGACCAAATAGCCTCGGGATAATTCTTCCTTGGCATAACTTCAACTGCTCCTTTTCTCCCGTGGCAGCGCAACCGGGTAAAATTGCGTTCATCTCTCAATCCGCTGCAGTGTGTACCACGGTTCTTGATTGGGCAAACGACAAGAATATTGGTTTTTCTTCTTTTATCTCAATAGGTCAAGGGCAAGACATCGACTTTGCAGAACTGCTTGATTATTTAAGCATGGATGCAAAGACCGAAGCCATTCTTCTTTATGTTGATTCAATTAAAGATGCTCGACGCTTTATGTCAGCAGCACGTGCAGCGTCACGAAACCGTCGTATCTTGGTTCTCAAAGCTGGTAGGTCATCACAAGCTCGCCCATTTAGCGATGGCAACACTGATTCATTGGATGTTATCTACGATTCTGCGATAAGAAGAACGGGTATGCTGCGTGTGGGTAATACGCACGAGTTATTTGCGGCAGTAGAAACGTTGACACATTCGGTTCCGCTTCGAGGCGAACGCCTAGCTATCGTAACCAATGGCGGAGGTCCTGCAATCATGGCAGTCGATACTCTATTTGAAAGAGGCGGCAAGCTCGCAACGTTAAATGAAGAGTCTGTCGAACAACTAAAGTCCGCATTGCCTGTTAGTTGGCGTGGTGTTAACCCTATTGATCTTGCAGGAGATGCAACAAAGAAACGTTATGTCGATACCATAAACGCGCTGATGAACGGAGACTGCGCTGATGCCATCTTAATAATGCATAGCCCTTCAGCGGTGTCGGATTCATTAGAAACCGCGAACGCTGTGATTGAAGCAATTCAAGCTCATCCCCGACATAAGCATTTCAATATATTAACCAATTGGTCTGGTGAGCAGACATCGAGAGAGGCTCGGCTAGCCTTTACACGTGCGGGCATTCCAACTTATAGAACACCTGAAAGTGCTGTCGTTGCTTACATGCATTTGGTCGAATACCGACGAAATCAAAAACAATTGATGGAAACTCCAACAACCGCTGAACCTTTACACTCCGGTAGCGTGAGTTCAGCTCGTGAATGGGTAAACGAACAATTACTGGACAAACAAACAGTAATGCTGGATACGCATCAAACCAGCCCTTTGTTTGAACAGTTTGGCTTTAATATTCTTCCGACTTGGATCGCTTCTGAAGTTACTGAAGCGGTCCATATGGCGGAAAATATTGGCTACCCGGTCGCGGTAAAGCTTCGCTCTCCCGATATTCCTCATAAGTCTGATGTACATGGTGTTGCACTCAATTTGCGTAATAGCCAAGAGGTATCTAGCGCCGCGCAAGCCATTCTCGACACCGCAAAGTTGAGCTATCCAGCGGCGAACCTACAAGGGTTGTTGGTCCAAGGAATGGCGAAACTAGGTAGTGCTGAGGAGCTCAGAATTAGTATCGCGGTTGATAAAGTATTCGGTCCAGTGATTTTGCTCGGACAAGGAGGCTCAGATTGGAACATCACTCAAGACGCGGTTGCGGCATTGCCACCACTGAATATGAACCTAGCTCGTTATTTAGTGGTAATTGCGTTGAAATCAGGGAAAGTTCGCTTGCAAAAGCATAAAGACGCGATTGATGTGACCGAACTATCAAAGTTTCTGGTTCGCATATCTCAAATGGCGGTTGAACTACCAGAAATAGAAAGCCTGGATATACATCCAGTATTGGTATCAGGTAGTGAATTAACCATAATCGACGCAGACGTGACACTCAAAAAGTACCATGGAGATGCGCAGGAACGCTTAGCTATTCGTCCTTTCCCCGCAGAGTTTGTTGAGACAGTGACATTACGTGACGGGCAACCTATTCTGTTGCGCCCAATTCTTCCTGAGGATGAGCCAATTCACGCTCAATTTATAAATAGCGTATCTAAAGAAGATCTCTACAATCGGTTTTTCTCCGATGTTGGGGAGTTCAATCATGAGGCACTCGCAAATTTAACCCAAATTGATTACGACCGTGAAATGGCATTTGTTGCTGTTGCCTTTGATGATAATGGACCTTCCATTATTGGTGTATCTCGTGCTCTGATAACACCGGATAATAGTGATGCAGAGTTTGCGATTTTGGTCCGATCAGATTTAAAGGGTAAAGGTCTGGGCAAAGTACTGATGCAAAAAATCATTAGTTACTGCCAAGCAAAAGGCACTAAGCAGATTTCCGGAATGACAATGCCAACCAATCGAGGCATGCTGTCACTCGCACAAAGTTTAGGATTTGAGTTGGACGTACAATTTGCAGATGGCACTGCAGATATGGTGTTACCACTCAAGCGAAAATGATATCTGATAAAGCAAAGATTTGGGCTGTAAGTTTTCAGCCCTACCTATTCTCCTAACTTCAGACTTTGTTGGGTAACCTGAGTAAACATTTCATAAAATAATAAACCAATCGCAAATCATGCATAACTACCGCCATAACCCATACACTACAACAATACGTAAACACCAATAAATCACACTGGCGCATACCTACTTTTTCATCAAACTGCAATTTACGTGACCGACATCTCATTTGCTAATTTTATAGAACTTATCGTCGAGCTTATGTCGTAAAAAGCTATCTTGTTGAATTTTATGTACTAAATACAAAAAGGTCATTTCTCTTACATACCTAACCACCACCTTAGTGATAACAATAATGATAGTAATTATCATTTGCGTGAAATAATATATCGCCCGTTGTTATTGCCTATCATGGATATAAGGTGTTAGAACCAATGTATAAAAAATCAATTCTGTCAGCATCAATTTTATTAGCTCTAGCTCACGGTGCACAAGCAGAAGAACACTCAACTTTTAAAGAAGTCGTTGTTACTGCGACACGTACAAATAGCCAACTCGAGGATACTGCAGCGTCAGTTGCAGTCGTCACAGACCAAGACATCGAAGATGGCATGATTACCGGTCTTGATGATCTATTTAAATACACGCCAGGAGTTACCGTCGAGACGAATGCTCGACAAGGTGTTCAAAGTATCAACATTCGTGGTATCGAAGGCAACCGAATTAAAGTTCTAGTTGATGGTGTTGCTCAAGGTAACCAGTTCGATTCAGGCAATAACTTTATTAACTCTTCTCGTGTTGAAGTTGACACCGATCTTGTTAAAGCAGTGGAAATCGTAAAAGGTGCAGCATCATCTTTGCATGGTTCTGACGCAATTGGTGGCATTGTAGCTTTCGAAACGAAAGACCCTTCGGACTTCTTAAAGGGTCGTGATTTTGGTGGTCATGCGAAATTTAACTACTCTTCAGAAGACAATACATTCAGCGAATCGGTAGCTCTTGCAAACAAAACTGGGGACCTTGAGTCTTTAGTTGCTTACACTCGCCGTGATGGTAGCGAGCTTGATAACTTTGGTGATTTAGCGGATGCCGATACCTCTGCCAATAACCTTTTAGTGAAATTACAATATCAGTTAAACGAAGCACATAGACTTGAATTTAGCGGTAACTACATTCGCAATGAAGGTGATGGCATTCAATCATATGATGGCTACACGGATGGACGAAGCGAAGATACAACTGAACAATATCAAGTCGGTATTAAGCATATTTGGGATGCTCAAGCATCAATTGCTGACACATTAACGTGGCAACTAGATTACTTAAGTAAAGACGAAACTGGCATAACACATCGTGTCAAAGGCTTGAACAATCAACGCAAAGATTACACCTACAGCGATGAAGGCTTCCAGTTCGACATGCAGTTAGATAAGTACCTAACGCTTGGTAACACTGAACATTACATTGTTTATGGTGCGTCTTACTTAGATAAAGACATTAAGAACATAAACAAAGAGTTCAATAGCGCTGGGACGGATAAAGAGATCTTCTACATCCCATCGGCAAGTGAACGTCGTTACGGAGTCTTCCTACAAGACGAGATTACCGTCGGCAACTTCATCATCACTCCTGGTGTTCGTTACGACTCATTCGAAACCGATCCTGGCAACGCTAGCGACAACCCAAGTGGTAACCCTGATAACGAATACAAAAAGTTCTCTGACTCCGCGTTTACTGCTCGTTTAGGCACGATCTACAAACTAAACGAACAACACCGTTTGTTTGCCCAGATAAGCCAAGGTTTCCGCGCACCTGATTTTCAAGAGCTGTATTACTCGTTTGGTAACCCGATGCACGGTTACATAAACAAACCAAACCCAGACTTGAAAGCAGAAGAAAGCATTTCTTACGAGTTTGGCTGGCGCCACAACAACGATATTTCAAGCAGTGAAGTCGCGGTATTCTACAGTGACTACGATAACTTTATCGAGCGACAACAAGTTTCAGGCAGCTTCATTCCAGGTATCGACCCTGCGGTTTACCAATACGTTAACATTGGTAAAGCAACAATCAAAGGTATTGAATTTTCCAACCAACTGTCTTGGGATAAGTTCATGCCAGTAAAAGGCTTTAGTTCTCGAGTTGCTGCAGCCTATACTGAAGGTGAAGACGGAAACAACGATCCATTAAACAGTGTTAACCCATGGAATCTAGTTGCTGGCTTCAACTACGACTCTGAACAGAACTGGGGTTCTTCACTAACGGTTAACTACACTGCGTCGAAAGACAGCAGTGATATCAATGGTGATGACATCCTACCAATTTCTTCAGCAACCGTTGTTGACGTAACTGCATACTACAAGCCAATTAAAGATCTCACCCTGCGAGCGGGAGTATTTAATGTGGCAGACGAAGAATACTACCGTTGGAATGATGTAAGCGGAATGAAAACTGAGAATAAAGACCTAACACAAGCCGGCCGTAACTGGGCTATTACAGCGAAGTACGAATTTTAGTTATCAACACACTTCTTAACGAAAAATCCCAGCATCATATGCTGGGATTTTTTTATTTGAGACGCCAATTTTTCTTAAGGTATTGTACGCACCAAGATTTGGCTTCGCCCATCGTATTTCTGCGCCACGCTAAAATAATATCAATTGGCTGTTCTTCCGTACCTTCAATGCGTTTAAGAACGCCACTCTCAATTAAAGGTTCCGCGATTTGACTTGGTAGCGTCCCAATACCTAACCCGGAAGTTAGTGCTTCAACTTTGGCAGGGAAGTTGGTTACTGTGAGTCTTGGCTGTTTTTGCATTACATTGATTGATAGCGCTGGCTGCTCTCTTGCCGTATCAGCAATCGCAATAACGCGATATTTTTCTCGGGCATTGTCATCAAACGCCCCACTTCGCTTATGCACATAATGATCAGAAGCGGCGACCCAAACCATACTCATTTTACCAATTTTTTCCGCCTTAACATCTTGCGGAAGTGTATCGAGAGCCGGACATATCAATAAGTCTGCCCTTCCGGTATTTAGCGACTCCCAACTTCCCGCAAGAATCTCTTCTTGTAACCTCACCCTTGTACTACTCACGTTAGATAGCGCATCTACCATTGGGAAGAAATTTGAAATAGGAATAATTCCATCAAAAGCCACCGTAATATCAAGTTCCCAACCATTGGCCAGGAGCGTTGCATCATTAACAAGCTTCTCACTAGCTTGCAGAATTGCCCTACCACGCTCAAGAATTAACTTCCCGGCTTCTGTGAAATGTGCTTTGTGACCTGAACGATCGAAAATGATGATATCGAGATCTTGTTCCAGTTTCTGAATTTGATAGCTAAGCGAAGAAGGCGCGCGATCTAATTCGTTCGCAGCAGCAGCAAAACTTCCTCTTCTATCAATAGCATCCAAGATATGAAGTGCTTCTAAAGTGATTGGGCTCTGCACTATAGCTCCCTATTTGCGTGATTTAAATCACAGTAGTGGTATTTAAAAATTTATACTAGAAAATGACTTTAAACAATATAACAGATTGATAAATAAAGACTAGGTTGCGCATAGCACAAATTTCCATTGACAAAAATAACACTAAATAACAATAGTAATGATAGTAATTACCATTTGTATAAACTAAGATACCGCACGTTGTTATTGCCTATTATGGATTTAAGGTATTGAAGCCAATGTATAAAAAATCAATTTTGTCAGCCTCTATTCTCATTGCCCTATCACAAGGCGCATACGCAGAAGAAAGCTCAACTTTCAATGAAGTTGTCGTCTCTGCAACTCGTACCGAACAAAACGTTAATGATGTTTCAGCTTCAGTTGAGACCGTATCGTCAAAAGATATTGACCGCACACTTTCAAAGAACCTTTATGATGCCGTTCAATATACCCCTGGCGTGGAAGCAACGACTTCCGGTCGTTTTGGCATTTCGGGCTTTAACATTCGCGGCATGGAAGGCGACCGCGTGAAAGTTGTGATTGATGGCGTTCAGCAAGCTACTCCTTTCAATCCAGGTGGCGGTGCGGTTCAAGCAATTTATCCGAACGCGATTGAACTCGACACACTGACCAGTATAGAGATTAACAAGGGTCCATCCTCTACCCTATATGGCTCTGATGCAATGGGTGGCGTTGTTGTTCTTAAGACAAAAGATCCTTCAGACGTTCTAAAAACTGACGGTGACGAGACTCGTTTTGGCATTAAATCGAGCTACTTCTCTGCAGACGAACAATTCAAGAACACGTTAACTTGGGCAATGCGCCGTGGCAAGTTTGAAACACTATTGATGGGAACTTACTCTACCGGCAGCGAGCTTGAAACCTACGGTGATGGTTCCGACATTGATGGTTCAGCACGTGGTCTTGAGAACCCAGCAGACAAAGATCTAAATAACATTTTGGCAAAAGCTTATTACAACATTAACGATGTCAACAAACTCGGCTTTGTCTTCGAACGCTATAACTACAACTACGATGAAAACGATCGTCGTGGCAACTACACACTTAATTTTGGTCCAAGACCTGGCGTTACTTATGCTAACGCAAAAGCTAGTGATGAAATGACACGTACGCGTTATGGCGTAAACTACGAACTCACTAAAGCAAATGCAGCTTTCGACTCAATGAAAGTAGACCTTAATTATCAGGTCACAGAGAGCGAAAACTCTAACTTCGCTAATGTCACTGACCATTTAGGTTACATTGGCTATAACGGGGATCGCACTCGCCTACGTCAAGCTGAAGACGAATCACTTCAGTTTGATGCTCAGTTCGACAAGGTAATCACAACCGGAAATACAATTCACGAACTGACCTACGGTCTAAATTCTGTGGTGACAGATTTTAGTCTAACGAATGTGGATATTTACCACGACAATGGGACTAGTAAACCTGGCTCAACGACAATCCCTGATGCCACCGTCACCGAATGGGGTATTTTCCTTCAAGACAATGCATTCTTACTTAACGATACACTAGTACTAAATGCGGGCATCCGTTACGATTCATTTGAAGCGGATCCAACATCTGACGCAGGCTTTACTACCGAACGAGGTAAGAACAGTAATGACGCATTTACTGGGAAACTGGGCGCGGTTTACCACCTTAACGACAAACTAAGTACTTTTGCCCAAATCAGTCAGGGCTTTAAGGCACCGACAGTTGAGCAGCTTTACTATGAATACGACACTGGTGCTGAATTCGTTCCTAACCCAGATTTAGAAGCCGAGAAAAGCCTTTCTTACGAAATTGGCTTCCGTGGTCAAAACAACTTTGCGCAGTTTGAACTTACAGGCTTTATCACTCAGTACAAAGACTTTATCGACTCAGAAGAACTACCAAAAATCGATCCAAATAAAGACCGATTCACGATCGTAAACCGAGATGAAGTCGATATTTCTGGTGTTGAATTTAGTTCTACACTTTTGCTAGATGAAGCTTTTGACGCCCCTAAAGGTATGTACACGAAAGTATCTGTGACATACCTAGATGGTGAAGATAAAACAACAGGTAAAGCACTAGATAGTGTCGCTCCTTTGTCTTCTGTACTTGGTTTAGGTTACGACAACGTCGAGCATCATTTTGGTGGTCTTGCGTCTCTTAAGCTTGCAGCTAAGAAAGACGACTGGTCTAGTGATGACCAAATTGATTCGGCAGGTTACGGTGTAATGGACTTAACCGCATATTACATGCCTATCAAAGACCTAACGCTGACAGCAGGCTTGTTCAATGCATTTGATAAGAAATACTGGACATACCAAGATGTTCGCGGTCTCGAAAGTACGGACAACAAAGACTTCCATAGCTTACCGGGTCGTAACTGGGCAATTTCTGTAGATTACCAGTTCTAAGCGACATCAATTTATAAAACTGTTCGTAAAGCACCCGCTTAGTTGGGTGCTTTTTTGTTTTTCCACTTTCAAGCAAAGCTAACTATCTGCAGCGACATCGCGAAAATGATTGATAAATGAGTCATAAACGAAGAACTTGCGCTACAAAAACAAAAAAGCCAGCAATATGCTGACTTTTTTACGCGTTTTCATTTCAAAAATGTTAAGAAAAGAATGAAAAATGAAAACTTACTGCTTTGCCATCTCTTTTTTCACCATGATTGCTGCTGCCACGATGAAAGCGATGATTAGACCAAGTTCCATGAACTACCCCGATAGTCTTAAGAAAATTTACGACCTAAATTAAGAGTCGGACATAGTTTAGCAGTTCTATTTATCTAAGCTACCTTTTAACCAGTAATTTACGAATTTTTCCGATTTAGATCAAAAAAGGCGCAGAAGTGCGCCTTTTTGTTATTAATATGTAAAACTTGATTTTTTAAGCGTCAGGGTAACCTTGAGGGTTATTTGCCTGCCAACGCCAAGTATCACCTGTCATTTCTTCTAACGTGCGCTCAGCCTTCCAACCAAGTTCGTTTGCAGCTTTTGAAGGGTCAGCCCAACATTCCGCGATATCACCAGGGCGGCGATCAACTAACTTAAACGGCACTTCTTTGCCTGATGCGTTTTCAAATGCTTTAACCATTTCAAGAACGCTATAACCATTACCGGTACCAAGGTTGTAAATATGCAGACCAGCTTTATTGCCAACTTTTTCAAGAGCGGCGACATGACCATCAGATAGGTCCATTACATGGATGTAGTCACGCACACCAGTACCGTCTTTTGTTGGGTAGTCACTACCAAACACAGATAAAAACTCACGACGACCTACTGCGACTTGCGAGACAAAAGGCATTAGGTTGTTTGGGATGCCTTGAGGATCTTCACCTAGCTCACCCGTTGGATGAGAACCAACAGGGTTGAAGTAGCGGAGAAGCGTAATACTCCAATCTGGGTTCGCTTTTTGGAAGTCTGTTAGACACTCTTCAACCATTAACTTACTACGGCCGTAAGGGTTAGTTGCGCTAGTTGGGAAGTCTTCAGTGATAGGCACAGATGCAGGATCACCATATACTGTCGCTGAAGAACTAAATACGATGGATTTAACTCCTGCTTCACGCATAGCATCAACAAGCACTAGCGTACCATTAACGTTGTTATCGTAGTACTCAAGCGGTTTTTCTACCGACTCGCCCACTGCTTTTAAACCGGCGAAGTGAATAACAGCTTCAATGTTGTGCGCTCTCATTGCTTCAACAAGTGCGGCTTTGTCGCGGATGTCCGCTTCAATAAACTCAGGTCTTGCACCACAAACCTTTTCAATGCGCTCAAGCACCGTAGGTTTGCTGTTGTATAGGTTATCAAGGATCACTGGCGTCATACCAGCTTCGATCATTTGAATACAAGTGTGGCTGCCAATGTAGCCCATACCACCCGTAACAAGTACTTTCATGTTATATATCCTTCTGACGCGAATCTGGCTAGTCTAAAGGTTTTTAGCCCACAGTTAAACAGTCTCTGGGGATTCGCAACCCATTAAAATTGCTTGACCTTTACCTGCTTTCTTAGCTTGGTACATTGCTGTATCGGCACTCTTAAGAATACGCGTTGCGTCACGCTCGTTAACGCCAACCAGTTTCACACCAATGCTCACGCCAACTTTGAGCAGGGAGCCTCGGTATTCAATTGGAGAACAAACCGTTTCAAGTAACTGTTCTGCAATCCTTGTTACGACCTTCTGATTTGCTGGGTTGACCAACATGACAAATTCATCTCCCGATAAACGAGCAATCAAATCGCTATGCCGAGTTGCCGCAGCCATCCGGTCTGCCACTTGTTTGAGCACTTCGTCACCTGCATCATGACCATAAGTGTCATTGATATTCTTAAAGCCATCTAAATCCAAGTAAAGTACCGCGAATTCGTCGCGCAAATAGCCTGATCTTTGTACCAATTCTTCGAGCTCTAGGTGGAACTTAGAACGATTTGCCAACCCGGTTAAGGCGTCGTGATGTGCAAGATACTCCAAACGCTCCATCTCTTTTGCACTTGATAGGTCGGTTAGAATGATGACCATGTCATAAGTATTTTGGTCATCGCTCTTGTTAATGCAATTAACCTTTGCAAACATTGGAACGAGTTGACCTAGATGGTTCTTCTCAATCACTTCTCCTTGCCACATACCATAGTTTTCAATAGATTCTTGAATGCTCGGCATCATAGCTTGTAGCTTTCTCCAGCGAATTGATTTGATGAACGGCTTACCCACTAATTGGTCAGCTTCTACACCGACGAGCTTCGTCACTGCTGGATTAACCATGGTAATAATACCTTGGTGGTTAAGCACCACTAAACCATCTTGACTGCTTTCAAATACACGACCCGCTACTCTTTGGCGATTCATCGCTTCTTCAATCTCTGTGATGTCCTGAATTACGAAAAGCATATAGCCGTTTTTCGCTAAGCGTCGACTGGTTAAACTTAGCTGTTGCTTCCCTTCACCACTTTCCAGGTGGATATCATCACATTCAAGCCCTCGGCTTAGTATTTGTCCAAGCTCGTTTGGCGTCTTGGTCTGGATTAGATCGCAAATGTTTGCCGTTTCTATCCCTTGGTAAGTATGTTCAAAAATACGTTGCGTAGCAGTATTACAATGAATCACTCTCCCTAAGTTGTCCGTGACTATTAACGAATCCTGTATAGAATCAATCACTTCTTCGGCGAATACCTTACGGCGCTCTAGCACTTCCAAGCTATGTTTGCGCTGCTTTTCAAGTCGCTGCTGTTTTTCAACCATAAAGTTGAAAGAAGCGACCAATGCACCGACCTCGTCTTTTGATTTATGGTGAATCCTTCCACTAAGGTGATGCCCGTTAGCTAAATCTTGCAACGCTCGATTGACTTCCTCTATGGGACGAAGAACTCGTCGTTCAACCCCAAAGTAGAACATAACTCCACCAGCTAAAAGAATGACTAAGAACAGCCCACCGTCTTGTAGCAATGCATCTCGTACTTCGAACAATGGAATTCGTGACAACGTCACCCTAATCGATCCGATGACTTGTCCTTCGTGAATAATAGGCTCAAAAACGTAGAGAAAGTGTGCAGATAGTGCGTATCCTACTTCATGCAGACGACTTCGCTCTTTAACTGTCGGCGAAGGTGCGGCAAAGCCATCCAAAGCAAATACAGCAAATGGATTATTGTCTTTGTCGTAAAGCTTTACGCGTGATACGTTTGGCTTCTTAAGCAGATCAGCCAAAATGGTTTGCGCTTTTGGCTTGTTCTTTGTTGCAAGCGCATCTTTAATTGAGTGAGAAGCATCATTGATCAGAACTTTGGTCTGTTCGACCAGTTCATGTTTGGCGGACTGATAAGTGTTATATGACGTGTAACTTTGAGATGTAACAAAGATGACCGTGATGAAAGCGAGAATCGGCCATATTAGCTTTGCTCGTAATGACATATATATTCCTGTCGCAGAAAGCAATCAAAATAACGAAAGGATTGCTATGCAAACTATCACACAAAAAAGAAGACCCAAGACTAACACGACAAATCTTGAAATGAAGCCGTAAATCTCAATTATTAGACTGATTAGTCATGATTTTCTTAAAATTTCGGATCATTTCAAAGAACACGACGATCTTTTCACCACTTCATTTGATAATCTTCTTCTTGAAGAATGAAGTTAGTCACTGAACTTAAACGTAATTTCCTGCATTTTTAAAGCATACTTTGGACTTTTATAAACGTATGACATTGAATAACCAGCAACTGACACTGAATTGCGACATGGGCGAAAGCTTTGGCGCGTGGAAAATGGGGACCGATGAGAGCGTAATGCCTCACATTGACATGGCGAACATCGCTTGTGGATTTCACGCATCGGATCCTAATGTCATGCACGATACGATTACTCTCGCTAACCAACACGACGTTGAAATTGGTGCTCATCCTGGTTATCCCGACCTACAAGGCTTTGGTCGTCGGAGCCTAAAAATGACCAATGATGAAATTACCAACATGGTGATTTATCAAGTTGGCGCGTTACAAGCTTTGTGCAAAGCGCAGTATACCGACATAGGATATATCAAACCCCATGGTGCGCTTTATAACGATATGATGCAAAGCGATGGCGTTTTTCTCGCCGTAGTGAAAGCAGCGGCACTTTTTAAAGTTCCACTAATGATCCTCGCCTCTCAAGAAAATGAAAAGTATCTCGAAATAGCAGATGATTTTGATGTACCTCTGTTATTTGAAGCCTTTGCGGACCGTCTGTATCAAGATGATGGAATGCTAACCCCCAGAACACAACCTAATGCGGTCTTAAACAGCGAACACGCTATATTAGAACAAGTCAAAATGCTTGCTGAATCAGGAAGAGTCAAAACGGCATCGGGTCAATATATTTTGTTAGAAGCTGACACAATTTGTGTTCACGGAGATAATGACGAATCCATCGCATTGATTAAAAAGATTCGCCAAAGTCTCTACACCGGAGGAAATTAATGAATCAAGGGCAGTTTTCAATCTCTCCTATCTCTGAATGCAGTATTCTGATTCGCTTTCATGAAGCGGTGACCGTCGAACACATTGGGGAGTTAGCACATCAGATTGCCGATAAACTTAGCCTCATAATCATGAATGTTGTTCCGTCATACCGAACTATTTTGATCGATTACCTGCCCTTTAGAATTAACGAATCCATCATCCTCAAAGAATTGAACCAACTCGTTACTCGTTTTGATGTCCGCTCGATGGATAATAAGCAACCTAACTACATTTCCATTCCGGTTTACTACTCAGAAGAGACCGCGCTCGATTTAGAACGATTCAACGATGCTGGTTTGCCGTTGGCTGAATTGATCGAGCTGCATACCAAAACGGTTTACACGGTATCAGCAATCGGCTTTGCGCCAGGGTTCGCGTTTCTTTCAGACTTACCAAAGGCATTACACATGCCACGACACAATACCCCCCGCACTCACGTTCCAGCCGGCAGCGTCGCGATAGCGGACAGTAAAACCGCTGTCTACCCTTCAGATAGCCCTGGAGGCTGGAACATCATAGGTCGAACACCCATCTCGTTGTTCACTGATACGCCTCCATTTATTCCTTTTGAAGTTGGTGACAAGGTCACTTTTGGTTCAATCACAAGACAGGAATACATCAATTTAGGGGGCAAATTATGAGCTTTTCAGGTTTAATCGTAGAGAAACCAGGTCCACTCTCATTGATTCAAGATTTCGGTCGTTTTGGGCTCGCTCATATTGGTATTACGCAAGGCGGTCCGGTTGATGATTACGCTTACAGTTGGGCAAATCATCTATTAAAGAATCCTGTAAATTGCTCAGTCATTGAAATTACGCTTGGGAATGCCAGCTTCAAAGCACTAGAAGACTGTCACCTTTCTATTTGTGGGGGCGATTTAAACGCTTCTATTGACGGAATAGCACTCACCAATTGGTCTGACTTTTCGTTAAAAAAAGGACAAACACTTAAGTTTGGAATGCCACGCAATGGTCTTCGAGCTTACTTAGCCGTGAAAGGCGGTTTTAATGTCGAGAAACATTTAGGAAGTTCATCAACAGTATTAAGAGAATCCTTAGGAGGCATCGAACAAAATGGCTTGGCATTGAAAGCTGGAGACATCTTAAGTTTCAACCCACACGCACTCCCTAGCCGAAAGTCCAAGCAAATGACTTTTCGTTTTAAGCCTGATTATAACCTTCCTATCAAGCTTCGCGTTATTGAGGGTTATCAATACAACGACTTCTCTCAAGAAGCGATCGACCGTTTCTATTCCACGATATTTGAAATATCGCCAAACTCGAATCGCATGGGTTATCGCCTAGAAGGTGAAACTATCACTCCTCCTTACGATGGCATTTTATCTGAGGGTATTGCGCTTGGGTCTATCCAAATACCAAACGACGGGAAACCAATCATTTTGTTAAATGATCATCAGACTATTGGGGGGTATCCTAAGTTTGGCTGCGTCGCTAGGATTGATTTGCCGCGCTTGGCTCAGGCAAAACCGGGACAATCCGTAAGCTTTATACGAGGAGATAGACAAGGTCTACAAGATGTATGGTGTCAGTGGGCTCAATTTTTTGGTTATTGAGCCCTTCTAGTAGTTTAGTATCAAGCGCGGATGTTACATACCGTAGCGCTCTGCTAATGCTTGCGGATAACCACGCTCATAGGTCAGTTTGATCGCACAATCCTCTACTTCTTGATCAGTCCAATGGACAGTCACAGGATGCTGCTGCTCGACGTTATCGCTAGGTTCAATATCAAACCAATATTGCGCCATTTTCTGCGCAGCGAGTAATGTAGACGACGCTTTAACCACTTCGATACGCGCGTAGTTATTTTCTTCAAACGTGACGTCCGCGGCTCGCAGTACTGGATCTGTCCCTGGGATCTGCTGAGCACCAAATAACGCCTTACCACCTCTTACTGCCGTGTGATAATCTGGAATGAACTGAGCCATGTGTGCTATCGCATTGTCGGTACGTTCATCAAGTATCTCTTGACGCCAACCATGACGTATTTTCGACAACAAACTTGTCGGTAGTTCTGGCTGCGCAGAAGCCTGTGAACTTTCGACTAAGCCATCGTCAAACAACGTAATACCTTTGGTCATCCCATGTAGTTGAAAATAACCATCACCATAAGGTGTTAATTGAGCCATGCCCTTATCAGTACCACGAGGACCATGGAAAATAACCTCTGGCCATTGTTGAGTACATTCGTTCCAACGAGTGACGTATGCTGCCTTAAACTCAACAAGACGTTCACGCCGGACACCTACCTTGTCGTCCACGACTCCGGTTTCAAAACCGCACGCATTCACTAAGAAGTCGCAGTTCAACGCATGTTCAGAACCATCTTTTGTATAAGCCAAAGTCCAAGCAGAACCATTCCAATGAGACTCCACCAATTCCGCTTGTGTAATTACATCGACGTTTGGCATCTGCTCTAAAGTCATGTTCGCGATTGCAGCAAGACGGAATACGCTCCAACCATACTCTTGAACCGCCACAACCGGGTATTTAAGCTCATCTAGATCGGCATGCTGAGCAAATGGGATGCACCATTCATCAATGCTTTGAGGCTGTTCTGGTTGAGCTTGGCTCGCAAGTTGTAGTAACGCTTCCTTCGAGTAGAGTTTGTAGTACTCATCAGGTTCACCTAGAACTTGGTTTCGAGAGTCTTGGGCAACCAGCGTTTGGTAAGCACGTTTAATCACTTCCAGTCGTGGTAACAAAGTTTCTGGATCACCACCGTCTGAATACGGAACAGCAATAATAGTCGGACGAATATTCAGTGAATGGGGATACAAGCGAATCGTCTCAATAGACTGGGTTAGAAGATCTAAACATTGTTGTTCAGAAATCTCTCGATACAGGTTGCCGCCGGCATGCAAATGGCATATTGGGGGACCATTCACCAACGATACCCCTTTTTCGATTACGGACACTTTAAAACCTAACTCGGCAAAGTGAATCGCAGCAGTTGAACCTGCTACGCCACCACCAACGATAGCGATGTGTTTATCTTTACGATTTGGAAACTCAGACTTCATTGCTTCACTGAAATTTTATAAGGAGAAATCTTTACTTAGTGTCGATTCTACTCGGGTTTGAGTATGATTAAAATCACAAAAAGTTCATGGGTTTGCGTTTGTTAACGGTATACGTCAAAAGTTACTTTTGAGAGCAAAAAATTTCCGAAAAAAGTGCTTGACGAGGTTGTTAGGAAAGCGTGTTTTTGACCCTGTGTGAATAATATTTTTACGCTAACACCCATGGCATAAAGCCTGCGGAAACACCCCACTTTACTAACGACTCAGTTATCCCAAAAGTTATCCACCGTTTTTGTGGATAACTAAAATAAAACTGTCATGGAGTGCATCCGCGGTAGTTAAACGGAGGCTAATTAAGTGTTTACTGGCGTTAACAATCTTTTCAAAAGGCTCATTACCACTAAAGCAAGAACAACAAACGTAGCGAAAGGTAAAGCTATCCACAATTCAGGGTGGATCTGCGCATTAAGCTCAAAGCCATATTTCATCACAGCAGCGACACAGACCTCTGCTGCAAACACTGCAACGCCACTCGCCACCATTGCCATAATGCCGTATTCAGCCCATAGCGTAGTGTTGATACGCTTCTTACTTGACCCCAATGTTCGATAGAGTCGAATTTCCTGCTGGCGTTGAGACAAACTCAAACGAAGCAATGTAAATATCAGCAAAAGACCAGCCACTACACCAAGCAATGCCAATATGGTGATTGCCGATACAATTTGTTGGATAAGTGTTTGGATTTTGTCACCCATGGTTCGAATATCGAGTACGGAGACCGTCGGATGTGCACGTGACATCGACGTCAACAATGCATTGTTATCATCGTCGATACGATAACTGATCAAATAAGAGCCTGGTAAGCTTGCCATCACGTCAGACGAAAAGATGAAATAGAAGTTAGGCTTCATATCACGCCACTCAACATGACGAATGCTATCAACAGTGGCATCGAAGTTTTGGCTGTTAATAACAAACCGCAATTTGTCACCAAGTTCGATACCCAGTTCATCTGCAACCTGTGCTTCTACCGATACACTGGCTTTGTTTTTCCACTCACCAGATATGACATCGTTGTACTCAGGAAGCGTCTCCCCCCAAGTGAGGTTAAGTTCACGACTCACGGCATCTGAGCCTTGCCCCTCTGATTTAATCTCTTTAACGCTTACATCATTAATTTCTGCTAATCGGCCACGAATGATTGGGAAAGCTTGTGACCGCGTCACGTTGTTTTTATCCAATGTTTCTAGATAACTGTCTAGTTCGTAATCAGCGATATTCAAAGCAAATACGTTAGGTGCGTCCGCAGGAAGTGTTCTCGACCAATCAGCAAGAATATCGCTACGCACTAACCAAATTATCGAAAGTAACATCAGAGAAAGCGATAAAGCACCAAACTGCAAACCACTGGTAACTGGTGTGCGATTGATTCGACTGAGTGCAAGCTTCATTGCTGGTCGAGTAGAAACTCGAGCAAATAACTTAGTGAGCGCAACGCTCGTTGCCGCAAGCACGACAAATAACATCGCAATGCCCGCAAGTACAATCCAAACCAGAGTGTTGTTTGCATAAAGGATAAGCAAAGGCACGACGGGCACTAAGATAAGACACATGCGTTTCCAAGAGCGTTTGCCAGAACCTTGTTGAAGAACTTCTAGAGCAGGTGTTTTGATTAATCCGAGTAAGGGAATCCCAAGCGCTGGAACAGTAATAAGAACCGCTGATACAACTGAAATCAAGATAGGAGTGACGCCGTAACTAGGCAGTGGATTAGGCAACAAATCCCTGAGGGGAATTCGCAATAAATACTCCAAACCACTACCTAATAGCAGACCAACAATACTGGCACTAAGCAGCAAAATAGTGACTTGAATCAAAAGCCACTTTTCAATCCAGCGGCGACTCGCCCCCAAGCTTTTCAACATTGCGATGGTTTGCGTTCGGCTGTTCACGTAGCTTTGGCAAGTCAAAACCAACGTCGTTGCCGCCATGATGATAACAATAGCAACCGTCAAAGACAGGTATTGAGTTGTTCGTTCGAAGACTTCGTTACTTCGACTTGCAGTATCTTGCGTTCTCCAGCGATCACTTGGTGACAATTCAGTAATGTCTTGCAGTTGCGTTAATGTTGCATCGTCGCCTTTTAAAAACAAACGATATTGAACACGGCTCCCCAACTGGATTGCCCCTGTTTTTTCAACGTCGCTTTGATGAATATAGGCTGAAGGCATTTGTTGGAATGGGTTAAAGCTCAAACCTGGTTCCATCAAAACTGCACCTGAAACGATAAAGTCCGCATCGCCAATGGTGACAGCGTCACCCTTTTTGACATCAAGCTGCGCCATGATGCGTTCATCAAGCCATAGTTGGTTTTCTTTGACGTGGCCGGCTGAGTTATTGTCCAAGACTAATTCACCCATCAGAGGGTACTGCTCATCAACGGCACGAACAGAGATAAGCTGCATGCCAGTATCACTGAATGCCATGGTAGCGAATCGTGTCATGGTAGAGCGTGACATCTCGTCGGTAGCAGCCAACAAAGTATTTGGTATAGGGTTAGCAGACACAAAAACAGCATCAGCTGTTAACGCATCTTTACCTTGCTTAACGATCACCTGCTCCATTCTTTCTGCCAGAGCCGAGAGCGCAAAGATACTGGCAATCACGAGAATTAAGGCAACACTGATCGGCCATAAATTTCCTTGACGGATTTCACCGAAACTCCAACGTACTATGCTTTTGTTTGGCGATTGTTTAGCCTGCTTAGGCATCTGAGTTGAGTCTTGCTCACTTGAAGAGATCACGGACATATCACCTCCTCCTGCAACTCGCCTGCTTCCATTCGATATACACGGTCACAACGACTGGCTAAATGACTGTCGTGAGTAACCAGTACTAACGTTGTGCCATGCTGTTCATTCAAATCAAACAGAAGCTCGATGACTCTTTCGGCGGTTTGATGGTCGAGGTTTCCCGTTGGTTCATCGGCAAACAGCAGTTCTGGCTGAGTCATAAATGCCCGTGCAAGAGCGACACGCTGTTGTTCTCCCCCCGACAATTGACTTGGTAAGTGGTCGAGACGCTTTTCCAGCCCAACCGCTGTCAGCAATGCTTTTGCTCTTGCATCATCTTCAGCTTCACCACGTAGAAGACAAGGTAACGTGACATTTCGTAATGCGCTCAAACTTGGAATTAGAAGAAAGCTTTGAAATACGAAGCCCAACGAGTCCGCACGAATTTTTGCACGAGCTTCATCGTCTAACTTTGAAAGCTCATGCCCTAATAAGGTGATTTCGCCTGAGGTTGGTGTATCTAATCCAGCGAGCAGTGTCATCAATGTAGACTTGCCCGCGCCAGAGGTACCAACAATGGCAATCTTCTCGCCCTTTCTAATGTCAACATTTACATTTTTAAGGATTGTTAAATGTTCTTGATTAGTAGAGACTTGTTTAGAAACTAAATTAGCTTGAACAATGGGTGCTTTAAGTACAGGTGTTTGCATGATTCGTATACTTTCCTTAGTTCTTTTTTTCTGTCTTTCCGCTTCTACGCAGGCGAACGAAAAGTTGCTTGTTTTGGGTGACAGCCTAAGCGCTGGCTATCAAATGCCAATCGAAGAGAGTTGGCCTAGCTTACTTCCTGATGCGTTACTAGAACATGGTCAAGATGTAAAAGTTGTAAATGGCAGTATCTCAGGGGACACCACAGGTAATGGTCTTGCGCGTTTACCAGCTCTCCTTGAGCAGCACACTCCTGACGTCGTCCTTATTGAACTCGGTGCCAACGATGGTCTTCGTGGATTCCCACCTAAACTTATTACGTCGAACTTATCGAAAATGATTACCATGATCAAAGATTCTGGTGCGGATGTTGTGATGATGCAAATCCGTGTGCCACCAAACTACGGTAAGCGCTATAGCGATATGTTCTACGATATTTACCCTAAGCTTGCTGAACACCAAAAAGTTGCTCTGATGCCCTTCTTCTTAGAGCACGTCATCATTAAACCTGAATGGATGATGGATGATGGTTTGCACCCAAAACCAGAAGCTCAGCCTTTTATCGCAGACTTCGTTGCGCAAGAATTGGTTAAACATCTCTAATTTTGATGGTCTAGCTCAATAAGTTTTACCAAACTTTACGTTACTCTACTCGGCATCTTATTCACCAAGGTTAGATAATAACAATGCAAATAGAACCGTTAATTCAAGGTGTTGTAGCTCGATCGGCACATCCGTATGGGTGCCGCGCTTCCATCAAAGAGCAAATTAATTACGTAAAACAAGCTCCGCAGATCCAACATGGTCCCAAACGGGTTTTGATCATCGGTGCGTCTTCCGGCTTCGGATTGGCTGCTCGCATCGCCCTCACCTTTGGCGGCGCTGAGGCCGACACGATCGGCGTTTCATTCGAGCGTGGACCATCTGATAAGGGCGTTGGTAGTGCTGGTTGGTACAACAACATTTACTTTAAAGAAGAAGCGACTCATCACGGTCGAACAGCAGTAAACATCGTGGGCGATGCTTTTTCTGATTCTGTGCGCAACCAAGTAATCGAAGCTATCGAAACTCACTTTGAAGGTGAAGTAGATTTAGTCATTTACAGCTTGGCGACTGGTGTTCGTCCGAAGGCAGAATCTGACGAGTTTTGGCGCAGTGTCATCAAACCTATTGGTGAATCTGTCACTGGTGCATCGATTATGCTGGAAAACGATCAGTGGATAGACTCCACTCTTGCTCCAGCATCAGAGGAAGAAGCTGAAGCAACAATTAAGGTGATGGGCGGAGAAGATTGGGAAAGCTGGATCGATACGCTGATCAACTCTGAATCGGTGGCAAAAGGCTGCAAAACGATCGCCTTCTCTTACATGGGACCCGAAGTCACACACCCAATTTATCTTGATGGCACGCTAGGTCGTGCAAAAGTCGATTTACACCAAACCAGTCATGCATTGAACATAAAGATGGCAAACTTTGGTGGTGGTGCTTACGCGACCGTGTGTAAAGCGCTTGTCACAAAAGCGAGTGTGTTTATTCCTGCTCTCAGTCCTTACCTACTCGCTCTTTATCGTGTGATGAAGGAAAAAGGCACCCACGAACGTTGTATCGAGCAGATGCAACGTCTGTTCACGACGAAGTTGTACGACCAAGAAAAAGTACCTGTCGATGGTGAACGTTTGATTCGAATCGATGATCTGGAGTTAGATCCTCAAGTTCAGAAAGAAGTCAGTGAACTTCTTTCACAAATGAACGCAGATAACTTCAAACAAGTGGGTGACTATGCTGGATTCAAAGACGAATTTATGAAGCTAAATGGCTTCAACTTTGAAGGCGTCGATTACTCTCAAGATATATCGATGAAAGCACTCAAGGCGCTCAAGCCATAGGCTTGCACTTGGATTCTAGCGTCTCACTACTGAGATAGTGCCAAGTATTTCAAAGTCCTGAAAGGTTTTCAGGACTTTTTTTTGTTTCGGGTTCTGCCGCCCCTATACTTAAACTAAACGAATGGTTAAATAACTACTCAACAACAAGAATAAGCTCACATAAAAATTACAACGACTTTCATTCACAGGACGTGAACTTACGGGAAAGGATTACCTTTATGGGCACATTGCAAACCTTGGATTATGAGATCCCCGATTCGATGCGGAGAAGTTGGCAAAACATCGTCAACTTGTTAGCCCGCATTGCGGATGTTCCCACTACGCTTATCATGCGTGTGCATCCAGAGCATATCGAAGTCAATACCTCTAGCGAAACGGAAAATAACCCCTATAAAGTGGGTGACAAAGAAGCCCTTGGACATGGTCTGTATTGTGAACATGTCATTCAACACAAGCGCGAACTCATGGTCTCAAATGCACTCAAAGACCAGGAATGGAAAGACAACCCGGATATCAAACTTGGTATGATCTCCTATTGTGGGCTGCCTTTGTACTGGCCGAACGGTGAAACCTTCGGTACCATCTGTATGCTAGATACTAAAGAGAACCAATACAGCGACACCTACCGTGAGTTATTAAGTTCTTTCAAAGAATCTATCGAGGCACAACTTGCGGTTGTATTCCAGCAACACAAATTAGTAAGGCTAAATAGCGAACTAAAAAACAGAGTCGAAACGCGCACTACCGACCTTGCGCAACTCAGTTATTCATTGACGAAAGAGATCGACAGACGCAAAGCTGCCGAGAAACAAGTCAACTATCAACAAACTCACGACCAAGGCACTGGCTTTCTTAACCGCGCAGCTTTAGAAGAACAACTAGACGAAGTCATTGAGTCCATCAACCATGACGAGCAATCTTTGGTCGTGATTAACATTGGATTCAGTAACGCCCGTAGCATCCAAACCAAATACGGATTCGAAGCTTTCGACGAAGTGTTGAAGGAGTTTCGCTTTCGTCTTGGTCACAGTGAATCCAGTTATTTTGTCACAGGGCGACCAAGCTCCAACGATCTTGTGCTCATTGTTTCAGGCGAAGATATCGAGCCGAAAGTCCAACATTTACTTGACGAAATTACTCATGTGAGTGTTGGCAATTTTTATATCGATGACAATGAAGTGCATCTTCATTCCTACATTGGTGTCGTCCAAGCTCATCGAAACAGCCATGCCAAGCAACTGCTGCAAAATGCTTGCTATGCAATGTTGTTGTGCAAAGAGTCTGGCGAGTCATACAATTATTTCTGCGAAAGTCATACGCAAGATCTCAACAACCACAATCAACTAGAAAGCTACCTTCTACAGGCAGTTCGTAATGATGACCTGATGTTGTACTTCCAACCTAAGGTGCTTCCCCACACGCACAAATGGATAGGTGCAGAAGCGCTGTTACGTTGGCGTCATCCTGTCTTAGGTGATGTCTCAAATGAAGCGCTAATTCATATGGCAGAGCAAAACGGCTTGATCTTTGAGGTGGGTTCATTCGTTTTACGCACAGCCATAGACAAAGCCAAGCAATGGTCTGAGTTAGTGGATAACTTCAAAATTGCCGTTAATGTTTCGCCTATACAATTGCAAAACGTTAACTTTGCCGAACAGATAGAACATCTACTTGAAACCTTCCATCTACCAGCACACTTCCTTGAGCTAGAAGTGACTGAGAGCGCTTTAATCGCAGATGAAGTCGTTGCACGTAACACGTTGAATAAACTACACAAGCTTGGCGTTACACTGTCACTAGATGATTTCGGGACGGGCTATGCCTCTTTCAGTTACCTGAAGAAATACCCTTTTGACGCGATTAAAATTGATAAAAGCTTTGTTCAGCAGATGGAAAAATCCGACGATGACAGAGCCATTATTTGTTCCATTATCCATATTGCTAAAAAGCTTGATCTCCAAGTTGTCATTGAAGGTATTGAATCCAGCCAACAAGAGCAGTTTCTAATTGGTGAAGGCTGCGATATCGGACAAGGTTTTTTGTATGGTAAGCCAATGCCTTGTAATGAATTCGAACAAAGTTTGTTTAATCAAAACCTATTAGGTGGTCAATACACCTATTCTTCCTAAGCATTTCCTTTACTCTGTTGGCGGTGGTTTCTATAATCGCCGCCCGCTTCCAATAAAAAGGCCATTATCTTCATGGATCAGTTGACTGCCACGCTTAAGAAAATCGAAAAGCAGAACTACCGCGCATACCAACAAATCAAAGGTCAATACGACTTCGGTGATTTCGACTTGTACATCGACTACGTACAAGGTGACCCGTACGCATCTGCTTCTCGCCTACGTGCAACTCGCGCGTGGTCTTTGACCGGTCTCGAATGGCTAAAAGATGAATCTCCAGCATTCCAGCGTGCAGCTCGTGACTTCATTGCACGTAGCTTTGATGAGTTTGCAAAGCAAGAGAATACCGTAGCTATCTCACTTAGCGGTCAAACCGTTTTGGACAATACGGCAGTACTTTTCACTGAAGAAGGTATTGAGCTTCGCTTCCGTGTTAACCTGCCTGCCGAAGGTCGCTCTGTTCTTGGCAAAAAAGCGAATAACATTCTGACTTTCTACTTGCCGAAGTTTATTCGTCGCGCAACATTAGAGCGCGAGCTGAACAAAGACGCATTGATTGAGCACTGTAAAGTGGTTGAGGACCAAGCATCTCTGCGCGAGCAACTTGAAGCAAACAACCTAGTCGCTTTTGTGGCGAATGGCAGCATCCTTCCGCGTATTGCAGGTAACTGTGACTTGCCGATGAAAGACGCGGTTGAATTTAAAGCACCAGAGTCACTTCAAGTAACTTTGCATGCGCCAAACAAAGGTTACGTAACAGGTTTGGGTATTCCAAAAGGCATCACATTGATTGTTGGTGGTGGCTTCCATGGTAAATCAACGTTGCTAAATGCAATTGAACGCTCTATTTACGATCACATCCCTGGTGATGGTCGCGAATACATCGTCACTGATGCGAACGCGATGAAGATTCGTGCAGAAGATGGTCGCTGCGTTCATCACTTGAATTTATCTAACTACATCAACCATTTACCAATGGGTAAAGATACGGCAGATTTCTCTACGCAAGACGCTTCTGGTTCAACCTCTCAAGCCGCTTGGTTGCAAGAATCTATCGAGGCCGGCGCTAGTTCACTGCTTATTGATGAAGATACGTCAGCAACTAACTTTATGATTCGTGATGAACGTATGCAGGCATTGGTTGCCAAAGGCGACGAGCCTATCACACCTTTGGTAGATCGCATCGGACAATTGCGTGATGAGCTTGAAATCTCGACCATCATCGTTATGGGTGGCTCAGGTGACTACCTAGACGTTGCAGATACCGTTATCCAAATGCACGATTACCAAGCAGTTGATGTAACAGAAAAAGCGAAGCAAGTTATTGCACAGCATCCGACTCAGCGCCACAACGAGTCAGAGGAAAGCTTGCAAACATTCCGCCCTCGTGCGTTAAACCGTGTAGCGCTAATGAACATCCTGACAGACGGCAAGTTCCGTGTGAATGCAAAAGGCAAAGATTCTCTTCGCTTCGGTAAAGAGTTCGCAGATCTAAGTGCGCTTGAGCAACTTGAGTCAGCGGATGAAGTAAACACGATTGGTTGGTTGTGGTTCCAAATTGCTCAACTTCCGGGTTGGTGTAACCACCCTGCAAAAGAAATCGAAGACATGCTTACTGGTGAATGGTACGCGACCTTGCCTAAACAAGGCGACTTAGCGAAACCTCGTACATTGGACGTAATGGCAGCGCTGAACCGTATGCGTAAGTCTCAGTTCAAACCTTCTCGTTAATACCCAACGAGCAGCTAACAAAAGGCAGCGATAAACGCTGCCTTTTTAATCTTGTACGAATCATGACGCCCAACACGTGACAATGTAACTTAAAATGACTTCATTATCCGTTTCGAAGTACGTTCCAAGCATTGCATAGCACTCTAAACCTATCTGCATTACCGTTCTCTCGGTCTGGGTGCCAACGTAATGCCAGCTTACGCCATTGTCGGCGAATCTCAGTTCGGGTTGCGTCTGCATCTAGCTCAAACAAATGTAGTGCTTTACTTCGGTCTAGGTCATCAGAGACATTTCCCCCGATGTAACGTTGATATCTACTCCAGAAATCATTAAGTAGTCGGCGTACCTCGCCTTCGTCCGCTTCGTAGTTCTTCCAATCAAGGTAATACTCTCTTAGAGGATCATTGGTATCAACGCTGTGGCGAGAGGCTTCTATGGCGGACATAAGCACAATATTCATTGCTTCGACTTGCAACCAACCATCGGGATAAAGCGTTTCTTGCAATTGATAGAGCGCGTTCATTAATAAGAAATTTCGCTTGAAAAGATCTTTATCCGGAGATTCATCTAACTGTTGTATGTAGCCCTTTTGGCTGAGCTCATGAGCTAAAGTATGCACCTTCCAATTTGAAGGCTGCTTTCTGAGGATGTCTAAAATGGGCCACAATAATGGGTTTTCCATGTATTGCTGACTGTTTTGGCAAACATTGAGTTGTTCGTCCATGTATCCCCTAACCGTTTAAGTACCTGTTATATAAAGCTAGTCAATTTGTACCATAAACACAAAAAGGCTGACAGTCATAAACCATCAGCCTTTTGAAGCAAGATCTCGTTAACTTAAATAACGCCTAATTCTCTTAAACGTTCCATCAGGTAGCTGTGCGCAGTGTAACGCTCTGAAAGTACCGTATCTGGTTTCGGGTGCAAGAAAAGCGGAAGCGAAATACGTGACTTTTCTTGGCGACCGCCGGTTGGGTTAATCACGCGGTGCGTTGTTGACGGGAAGTAGCCACCAGACGCCTCTTGCAGCATATCACCGATGTTAATGATCAAGTTACCGAAGTCACATGGCACATCTAACCAGTCACCTTCTTTGCTCATTACTTGCAGACCAGGTTCGTTTGCTGCTGGCAGAACCGTTAGTAAGTTAATGTCTTCGTGCGCGGCAGCACGAATTGCGCCAGGCTCTTCTTCACCCGTCATTGGTGGATAGTGAAGAACACGAAGTAGCGTTTTATCGCTGTTGTTAATCATCTCTGACAGCGCAATTGAGAATTTCTCTTGAACGTCTTTTGGTGCGTATTCTTCTACCCAACCAAGCAGTTCTTGAGCGAATGCATTAGCGCGCTCGTAGTACTCTAGAATCTCTTCTCTTAGCTGTTCTGGCATCTGACCCCAAGGGTACACGTGAAAGTACTCTTTGATGTCTTTGACTGAATGACCTTTCGCAACTTCAGAAACTGATGGTGGAAAATATCCGTCTTGTGTTTCAACATTGAAGTGGAAATCGTTCTTTTGCTCTGAGCAGAAAAACTCGTACCAGTTTTTGTAAATAGATTCGACCAGCTCTTGAGGAATTGGATGGTTCTTAAGAACACCAAAACCCGTTTCGCGCAGTGAGGTGACGAACTGTTGAGCAGCATCGTCAGCAAGATAATCGACAGTTTCCAGTTTCATGACTTTACTTCTTTTTTATTAGACTGAACGGTGAATTCTATGGATGGGTATGTTGTAAATCAAACTTTAATGAAATGTTTACGCGCAAACGTTTTATTGTTGAGCAGTTTGGCAATATATCAACATAAAAAGTAATCATCTCCTTGTTAAATTTATTAATTGCACACCGTTCAATTAAGTGTAATCATAGAGTCAGTATTTAATTGAAGGATCAATTTCTGTATGAAAAGCACTTCTACCCTGTTGGGTTTGACCATTTTCTACGCCATCGTTTTTCTATATTCTGCTCTCGAGCCAAGTTCACGCGCAGTTTGGTTCGCGGAAATCGTACCAGCTATCGGTATTCTTATTGCCATTTGGGCACTGTCTATTCGCTATCAGTTTAGTAACACAGCCTATGTACTGATGTTTATTTGGTTATGCCTTCATACGATCGGCGCAAAATATACCTTCGCAGAAGTCCCATTTGATTGGTTTAATAACTTAATTGGCTCTGAGCGTAATAACTTTGACCGCGTCGCTCACTTTTCTATCGGCTTGTATGCCTATCCTATTGCTGAATATCTAATTAACAAGAAAAGGATCAGTTCCGGATTTGCATCTTGGTTTGCGTTGTTTGCGATTATGTCACTCGCAGCTGGTTACGAAATCATTGAATGGTGGTATGCGGCAATAGCTGGTGGTGATGAGGGTATTGCCTTTCTGGGTTCACAGGGTGATATATGGGATGCCCAGAAAGACATGTTGTGCGACACCATGGGAGCAATTGTGTCGTTACTTTTACTGACAACTCAGCGTCGACTGGCGAAGCCATTCTAAATACGGGTTAAAACCTTCGACAATTGGGACCTGTACGATTTGAGCGACCTCATACTCGTGCAGGTCTTTTATTTTATCTTCTACTAATGCATAGAGATCTTTGCGTGTCTTGATGATCAACAACCATTCATTGTCGCTGCAGACTTCACCTTTCCACACATAATGACTCTCTATTGCCATCGTCTGAATGCAAGCGGCTAACTGCCCTTCCAGTAACCCTTTGATGATTTCGTCCCGGTTCTTCTCTGTACCAGAAGTACTCAAGACCATACAGTATTCGTGTTGTTCGCTCATAACTTACTCTTACTTCATCGTAACCTTACCACCAATCATCTTGTAGGCAGGCGTTCCTCTTACTAAGGTGTCTCTTGCAAACTCTTGTTCACAACCAGGGCAAATGCAAGGCGTGCTGGTAAAGTCTTCGACAATACGTTCCTTAAAACATTTAACGAGGGCACCTTTGCCGCTCTTGCGGTACTTGAACAGCTGCGCTTTACATTTGGCGCAATATATCTCGACGGTTTTAGTCGGTTGCTTCTTATTCGGTTTCGCCATCTTTCTCTATTTTTGGTTTTACCCATACGTTGCTGAAATCGAACCACCCTAGTGCATTACATTTGGCGTTTTGTAGCGCACCACTATGGTCTTTGTTTACGCCTAGCCAACAATGGAACATAGGGATCACTTGGCAGCTCTTCACAAGTTGCCTACCTAACTCACGAGCTGGGAAATCGCTGTGTTGACCAGCACGCCATTGATCCACCAGCCCTGCCCAACCAGAGAAATCATATCCAGCACTGAATTTGTCAATGTCACTGTAATCTAACAACCATCCTGCGAGCGCATCGTTACGGTTGGTGGCGATCCCCATTGCTTTGATCCAAATATCCACTTCTTCTGGTGACGGTGGTTGCGTGTCATAACGGATGAACTCAACCTCAACACCATGTGGCTTTAGCAAGGTTTTGATCGCTTTAGCAATAACAGGAAACATTGGGTGCTTCTTTTGGTAAGCGACGCAAATGACTTTATCTTTCTGAGGTACTTCACCCGCAACACTTGGTCTCAGATCGATCCAGCCCGGCTTCAAACCAAAGGCTTGTAACACACCCAGCTCTATGATTTTGTCTTGAGGTACATGAGCATACACCTGGTAACTGTTTAATGTTTGACTAAGAAACTCAGCCCAACGTGGGTCTTTTGCAACACCTGTATTTTTATTCAGTAGTAAGAAGGTGCAACCGGGATCCAGCTCAACCTCGTCAGTAGAGGCTTGTTTATCCATTTGGGGTTTGGTCAAACTTGGGTAAACCATTGACGAATAGGCTTCATCGATCACCCACACCTCTACTTGGTCTAACAGAGGACGTAACCCAAAGTAGCCATCAAACGCAGTCAAAATTAAGCGCTTGTCGTCATTTACTTTAACTTGGAATGGTCCAGTCCCTACTGGCTTTCTATCGAATTCTTCCGAACGCAGCGTGCTCGGTAAGAGTACTTTTGCTTGGGATTCACTCAGAGCAAGTGGTAAGTATTTATCTGGACGAACAAGATGAATATCCACCGTCCAAGGCTCTGGCGACATTACATTTTCGATATGAGAGAAAAGATTCAACTCGCTTAACGCACTAATACTCTCAATGACACAGTCGGTGGTCAGTAGTTCACCGTTATGAAAACGAACACCTCGACGTAAATAGAAACGCCAATGAGTGTCTGAAAGCGCTTCCCAATAATGCGCCAAATCCGGTTGGAGGTGTTCATTATCATCCAGTCTAGTTAATCCACTGAATACCTGACGTGCGATATGCTGCTCAGAACGGCGCATCGGCTTTTGAGGGTTCAACATCGCAAGTGGTCGGTAGTACGGCAAACGCACAACTTGCTCACCTTGACGATGTTGGAGACCAAGATAACCTTGAATAACTTGGGTAAGCTTGGCGGCGTCATTATCTAGCGCCTCCAACGCTTGACCAATTTTACCTTCATCTAGATAACGGCGTGCGAGGTTCTCGCTAACATCACTGCGATTACGTTTAAAAATGAGTGTAGAAAGCTTTCCTCGACCAGCGGCAGGATGCCATTCAATCCACCCTTCTTCCTCTAATTTATTGAGGACGATTCGAGCGTTTCGGCGAGTACAGAAAAGTGCATCGGTAATATCTTCGAGTTGAACTTCCGTGTTATTACCAGAGAATTTTTCAAACAGTGTTTCGAATTGAACACGTAAACGAGGGCTACTCATAAAGAGGAAATTTTAGTTTTCATAACGATAAACTAAGTTTCCTCATTTTTTGCAAAAAGTGCAAACCTAGACATGCAAATTATTGAATGTCGATACCAATTTCTTGCTCTAGTTGGCGTAATTGATCTTCATCATCGAGTTTGATCGACCATTTTGTTTCTGCACCATGTGCCAAAACAACGTTTGCACCACGACCAAGTAACTGAATCGCATCGACTTGTGCTTGCATTGTAACCATGCCGTTACCATTGAGTTTAATAACGACTTCTCGCTGCGTTGCGATGATTTTACCAAGAGAAAATTCAATAACCATGTTCGTCTTGTACTCGTTAATGTGACTTTTCTTTTTGGTGTTTCACGGCGATCGTCAGTCGGCTGGTGCAAACTAATCGACCTCGTTCATCAGCGATGTCGATTTGCCACACCTGAGTTGAGACTCCGAGATGAACGGGCTTTGCAGTGCCAATGACATAGCCGCTGCGCATTGCACGGACGTGGTTAGCATTAATATCTAATCCAACGCAATAACTGCCTTCTCCAACACAAAAGTTTGCAGCGAGCGAGCCTAAAGTCTCTGCCAAGACGACAGACGCACCACCATGAAGCATACCCAGTGGCTGATGTGTAAAACTGCAAACAGGCATGGTTGCTGATAACGAATCATCAGTAAAATCGGTGTAAACGATTTGCAGATGCTCCATCATGGTGTTTTTTGATGTGGCGTTAAGAATGTCCAAGTCGATTGGCTTTTTCCAGATACTCATTTGTTCGCTCTTATCTCATCCAGTATTGCACTGGTGCTCAGTCTTTAAAAGTGCGTCTAGCATAGACCTGAATGCATCGCTACTTCAAGGCGCAACGCCTCACATAATGTGATTTATGTATTCCCAAATAACCTAGAGATACGTCGTTAAGCGAGAATGACTTAAAGTTTCTTTACTAAGCGTTATACTATTGGTACAAAACAGAAAAAATACTTATGGACCCCATTATGAGAACATGGATTAAAGCCTCAATTCTTATGACCGTTGCTGGCTTAACAGCATGTAGCGCTTCACCGACAGGTCGAAACCAAATCTTGATGTTTTCCGACCAAGAGATGTCTTCTCTCGGTGCCAAATCTTTCGAGCAAATGAAGAAAGAAATACCGATTAGCAAAGACAAAAAGACCAACGCTTATGTTCAATGCGTGGCGAAGCAAATCACAGACACTATCCCTCCTCAGCCGGGCTTTAAAGATTGGGAAGTGGTGGTTTTTGATAGTGACCAAGTCAACGCCTTCGCCCTTCCTGGAGGGAAGATTGGTGTATACACGGGCTTATTGAAAGTGGCGAAGAACCAAGATCAGCTAGCGACCGTAATTGGTCACGAGGTTGCACACGTACTTGCTGACCACAGTAATGAGCGTCTGTCTCAAAGCCAATTAGCAAATGCTGGATTGTCTCTAGCCAATGTCGCAATTGGTGCATCTGAATATAAACAATACCAACAAATGACAATGGCAGCGCTTGGTGTTGGCGTGCAATATGGGGTAATTTTACCTTACGGTCGTACGCAAGAGTCCGAAGCAGATATTGTGGGTTTAGGGTACATGGCGAAAGCAGGTTTCGATCCAAATCAAAGCGTCGATCTTTGGAAAAATATGAGCGCAGCTGGTGGCGCCCAACCGCCAGAATTTTTCTCTACTCACCCATCACACAGCACGCGTATTCGTGATTTGCAGGCGACGATTAAAACGCTGCCTGCTTCAAACGTAAAAGCACCGAAATGTGGTTAAATTGCTTAGCCAATCTAGTGTAAGCAACCTACTACTCTCTAGCTCGCTTTCTCAAACGAGTTAAACGAGCAAATAGAAGTCAAAAAGAAAGCTCCATTGGGAGCTTTCTTTTTATTTAATTCGCATTAGCCCTTTACGTACCAAGGATTTGCAGTGGCAGGCTTAACAGGCTGTCGCCAAGACCCGCAAAATACCAAATGATAGCGATGAAGCCTCCAATGGAGACTAGATACCAAGCGAAAGAGAAAAGCTGCCCATATCGAGTTAAAGGCAACAAATGACTATGGTGTCTTGTGCGCCACTCCACCACAACTTCCAACATCCCCATGATGAGCAAGAATCCCAACAACGTTAAACCGAATGCGTAGCTAATATAGATACCCAATGCTGCAGTCGCGACGCTACCGGCTAGACCAATCCATGAGTTCATGGAGAAAGTAATACTCTTCAGTACATGTCCACCGTCTAGAGGTAAAATCGGCAATAGGTTAAAGAGGTTTAACAAGGCGTTAAATACCGCAAGGCCGGCAAAGATCATCTCTCCCGTCACCCAGTACAAAATTGTAAATACAATACTCAACACCAATCCAAAGAAAGGTCCCATGATCGAGATAACAACGTCTTGCCAGCGTGTATTGATCTTTTCATCGCTTAGCGCCAACCCGCCCAAAAAAGGAATGAGATATATCCCCTTCGTTTTCATACCGAAGTATTTCATTGCACGGATGTGCCCGTATTCGTGGAAGACCAGGCATGCAACGAGCGCAAGCGCAAACTCTATCGAGAACAACCATGAGTAGGCAGCTAAACTCGCAGACGCTAACGCAACCTTAATCACTTTCGCACTCTTAAGCGCTTTCATTCCCAGCGACACAAGACCAATGATGCTAAAGCGCTTTTCTGTTGGTGGCGGCTCAACTGGAACTTGTTGCTCAATATCCTTTTCATTGCGAGTTCCTTCAGCCACAAGAGCCTCATTAACCGTAGCTTGATATTTGAAGTCAAAAGGTTGCCAATTTAACTCACAGCTCAGTTGGCAGTTCAATACCTGCTCTCCAGAAGAAAGTTTGAATTGATGTTGCGTCTTGCCGGAATCATCATCACTAGCATCAATTTGTGATACCAGAGTGTTATCCCAAAACAGTTGTTGCCAACCCGCCATAGAACCTTCCAGCCTAAGCGATTTCCCCAAAAATTCGATGTGTAGTAATTCCAACGAGATTTCCAATGCGATAAACACAAAGTGGGAATTATGCCTGTAATGGAATAGAACGCAAAGCATGTTAACAACAGGTGTTTGGTTAGCGATTAACCATAAGATTTACAAAACAAGTCTGGTCGTACCATTTGCTATAAAAATATCACCATAATACATGACCTTATTAATTGCTGTTTGACCTATGCATCAAATTTAAAACGCAATATACGTCTAATCTTTGACAAGATAATAAACATACAATTAACATTACATTTACATTGCAGTTGTAATTCTAACCGACAGCAACTGGTGTAAAAGGCATATAACAAATACAAAGACTTCGGTCTAACATAATGACACCCTAGGAGGGTCAAGGATGAACAAGAAGCACTGCTCTCTGCTTACAATTTCAATATTGTTTGCGTGTAATGCCCAATCTGCGGGCTTTCAGGTTGCTGAACACTCGGCATCTGGTCTTGGTAGAGCATTTTCAGGTGAAGGCGCGGTTGCGGATAACGCAAGCGTTTTAGCGCGTAACCCGGCTGCGATGACACTTTTTAAAGAAGCTCAGTTTTCAGGTGCGCTATCCATCGTCGATCCTGAAGTTAACGTCTACGACACTTACCATAAAGAACATGCAAAAGACGTAGCTCCGCTGCAAATCGTTCCTGCTGGCTACTACATTAGCCCTATTAACGATCAATGGGCTTGGGGTCTTGGTATGTTCACAACCTACGGTGTTGCCACTGACTACCCGAATGATATCTCTGCCGGTGATATGGCAGGCGATACTTCTTTGCTGTCTGTAAATATCAACCCAAACATTGCTTACCGCATCAATGAACAATTCAGTGTTGGTGGTGGTATCAACCTTGTCTACGCGCAAGCGGAATTGACTCGTCATAAAGGTGCCCTAGCTCCCCTATTTGGTCCTGGTAGTAAAAAGTCTGACAACCTAATTGGTATGGAAGGCGATACGTTTGCCTGGGGCTGGAACATCGGTGCGCTATATGAGTACAACGAAAATAACCGCTTTGGTTTCGGCTATCGCTCTAAAGTGGATTTAGACTTCGACAATGGTGAGTTCAGTAGCTATGACTCTGGCATCGCAACGGCACCAAAAGTCGATGGTCGACTACAAATTTCGCTTCCTTCTATCATCGAACTATCTGCATTCCACCAACTAAACGACAAGTGGGCTATCCACTACGGTTGGCAGCAAACAGATTGGAGCACATTTAAAGAACTAAAAGCGACGAGCCCACAATGTAACGACGGCACCGCTGGTCAATGTTTCTTTAAACCTGAGAAATACGAAGACAATAACCGCTACTCTTTCGGTGGTACATATACTCTGAACAATCAATGGACATTACGCGCTGGTATCGCATTTGACGAACAAGCGGGTAAAGCGACGTTGAGTATTCCTGATAGCGACCGTTTCTGGTACAGCGCGGGCGTGACTTATGTAATGCAAGAAAACTTAAGCTTCGATGCTGGTTTTGCCTTTGTTAAGAGTAAGTCTGGCTCGTTCACTGAAACAAACGCAGCAGATCAAGAGATCACATTTGATTCAGAAGGTACGGCTTACATCAGTGCTGTACAGATGAACTACACCTTCAAATAATCAGGATTAACGGAGTAAACCAATGAAACATACGTTTAAATTATCACTGCTTTGTTCTGCAATCCTACTTGCAGGTTGTGGTGACGACACTTCTAGCTCAGGCACTTCAGATACCGCAACGTTTGAACCTGCGGTTCAGGCACTACTTGACCGTAACACGTCGGTTAGTTTCACGGTTCAAGGTTCGAATGCTGATGTACCAGCGCCTTCTTACTTGCTAATGGATACAACAGATGGCACGCTCGGTCTGCCGACTGGTGGTGATGATGCGCTAACCAACCCTCGCGCCGCCATGAACACCATGGATGGTTGGTCAACATCAATGCCAATCGTTCTGAATTTCAACGGTGCAGGCTTCGCTGATGGTTTAGTAACGTCGGGTATTAGCGTTATTAAGCTAAATCAACGCATCACCGATTGGGATGGTAAGACAAACCCAATCGAAAAAGTTTTAAAGATCCAAGACGGCGCAACTGCTGATGCAGACTTCCAAGTCGTATCAAGTGGTAAGAGTCTTTACATCCAATTCGCAGACTCATTCGATGAATCAAGCGAATACATTTTTGCAGTGACTCAAGCAGTAAAAGATGTAAATGGCGACGCAATCGGTACATCCGGTAGTTACGCGACGGCAAAATCGAAAGAAGTCGTATACGAATCTGGTGATCTTGCTTCTCTACAAGCTGCAACAACGGCGGTTGAAGGAATCTTTGGTCTTGCTACTCAATCTGGCTTACTAAACGTTGTACCTTCAGACATCATCTACTCGTCATGGTTTAGCACACAGTCGGTAGGTGACACACTTGCAGCAGTGAAAGGCGTAACCGCAACCGGTTTTGCTACCGGTGCAAACACGCTCAACACGGTTTACAAGAATGACACTAACCCAGGTTCGGTCGACCTTGCGACTGCATACACAATGTCATTGGGTGCGACTCAAGACTTCATTACTGCGTTAGACGCAGATGAAGACTTCAACAAATACATCAGTGACTTAGACTCAACAAAGACCGCAATAAAAGGGCTTTACGCGAATGCCGGTGTTTCAGTCAACGTAACTCAGGGTGTGGTGAGACTACCTTACTATCTAGAGAAAGGTGCTGACTGGAACATGCAGCCAATGGTTTCAGCAATGCCAAGCCTTGTGAAACTGCAAGCCGCCTTATCAAACAAAGATGAACAAGCAGGCATAATTCAGCAGTTGTCTAGTGGTGAATTTGCAAATGACCCTGTTGATGTGAGCAAGCTCGCTACTGATCCTACAGAGCAGCTAAAACTTGTTGGCGCCAATCTAAAACTATCTGACGGCACTCCACTGGATAGTGACCGAGTGATCACTCGATACTCACCAGTGCCAGCGGTTAAGTCTTTAGAAGATGTCGAGTTCCTGTTGTTCACTCCAGAAACTGGCACGCCGACCAACGTTGTGATTTATCAACATGGCATTACTTCAGCAAAAGAAAATGCTTACGCTTTTGCCTTTAACATGGTTAAAGCAGGCGTAGCGGTGATCGCTATCGACTTACCAATTCATGGCACTCGTAGCTTGGATGACCAACGTTCTGCAAATTCAAACGTGTTAGCATATTTGAACTTGTCTAACTTGGCAGTAGCGCGTGATAACCTTCGCCAAAGTGTCCTTGACGTATTAGGTCTTCGCGCAAGTCTTGTGGTTTCTGCTCAAGCGGGTCTTCTTGCGAATAGCCCACTTAAAGGGTTTAACCCAGCAACTGGCTCAAAAGTTAAGATGCTTGGTCACTCATTAGGAGGCATCGTTGGTACGTCAGCCGTTGCAGCGGCAAACAACTCTCTGGGCTCAGTATCAGCAGATGCGTTGTACAACTTCAGTAGTGCATCTATCCAAAACTCTGGTGGTCAAATCGGTAACTTACTGCTTGGCTCTTCCAACTTTGGTCCGCAAATCAAACATAACCTAGCGTACGCGGCGTCCGCAGACTATGCGAGTTATGCAGATGCATCTTGTGCAGAACTTAGCGATAAAGTGTGTTACGAAACGTTTGAGAAAGGCGCAAGCCCTGAAGCTCTGGCTCAATTAAATGCTGGTTTCTCTAGCTTTATCTATGCCGCGCAAACAACGCTTGATACCGTTGACCCGTTCACAAATGCTGCTGACCTTATGAAGACTGGTTCGTTATCAACACCATTCTTCATGACAGAAGTAGATGGTGATGCAACCGTTCCAAACAACGTACCTAATGCGCCATTTGCAGGTACCGAGCCACTTGCGAAGAAGCTAGGCTTGAAAACGGTTAACAGCTCAGACACTGCTGTGAATGCAACAGCAAGCTTTGTCCAATTTAACGCAACGGCATCACACAGCACGTTTGCCTCTCCGGCAGGTACGTTGGCAGACCTTCCTCACCACGCAGAAATGCAGGCTGAGAATGCTGATTTTGTAGTGGATGATGCACTAAGCAAAGTAAGTAATGCGACAGTACTAAAATAATCTTGTACATCCCCTCAAAGCCCAGTTTCTACTGGGCTTTTTTGTTTCTATGCCTTTCAGACCCACTCATAGTTTCCTCTGCTATAGTTAAAACGATGTCTTTGTCTAACTCACTTGTTTGAAAAGGAAAACTCTATGCGCGTATTGACCGTGATTGCCACTGCACTACTTCTTGCCGCTTGCGGCAGCAGCCAATATCTTATGTCAACGAATGAAGGGAAAATCATTACCTCGTATGGCAAACCAGATCTCAATGAAGATACTGGCATGTACGAGTATGAAGACGTGGATGGCAAAGAAATGAGTATCTCACAAGACCAAATCGTACAAATTATCGAACGTTAGATCCTTTGCCTCCTGTCAAGTCAGGGGGCATTTTCAATCAATCTCCCTACCATCGATAACATTCATCAATGCAACTGATTCATCATTCAAAACAATCAACACCCTTATTTATATTCTAGATATTATTTGTTTAGCCAATATTTTACATCTTCACTCCTTTCAGGTTGGAATATTGTAAAATCTCGCCTTTAATTCTCTAACACCCTTTTATTTCTCAGGATAAAGTGGATAATACCGCCACCAAAAAACATTACTAAGGTGAGTCCTTATGTCTATCGAAGCTACTCTGCTTGCTCGCTGCGAGTCAAAATGTGAACTGTGTTCTTCTGAAACTCAACTAAATGCTTACGCTGTGCCACCACACGGCAACGTAACGGTTGATACTGCTATCATGGTTTGTGATAAGTGTCATGGTGAGATCGAAGACCCTAAAGACATTAACCACTGGCGCTGCTTGAACGACAGCATGTGGAGTCAGGTTCCTGCAGTACAAGTAACTGCATGGCGCCAACTTACTCGCCTAAACACAGAAAGCTGGGCTCAAGATGCTCTTGACATGATGTACATGGAAGAAGAGCAAATGAACTGGGCAATGAAAGGTATGTCTGCTGACGATAAAACTGTTGACTGCAACGGCACTGAACTTAAGAAAGGTGACGATGTAACAGTAATCAAAGACCTACCAGTTAAAGGTACAAACCAAGTAATCAAACAAGGTACTGTTATTCGCGGTATCAGCCTTGGTGATGATCCTAAACTTGTTTCAGGTAAGGCAAACGGTGGTCAGTCAATGTACGTGATCGCTGAGTACTGCCGTAAGAAGTAATCCCAACATTACTTTCGAATTGAACGGGGTTCCAGTTGGAACCCCGTTTTCGTTTCTGCAGTCCTGCACCTTTTGTCTTATCTAGCTCACTACTTACTACCCACCTACACGACCTATCCTTTTCCGCTCGTCACTTTCGCTCATAGCCATTTTCATTTAAGGTTCAACAAGGAAGAATTAAGATGGACTGTAGTATGAAAAAGTTAACCATCCTTGATGGTGGTATGGGAAGAGAGCTGAAACGCATGGGAGCCCCATTCTCTCAACCACTTTGGAGCGCACAAGCTCTGATTGAATCGCCAGAATTCGTTTACCAAGCGCATAACAACTTTATCCACGCTGGCGCAGAGATCATCATTGCCAACAGCTACGCTTGTGTACCATTCCATCTGGGACAAGAACTTTACGAACAACAAGGTAGTGAACTAGCACGCTTTGCAGCCCAAATTGCTCGTGAATGTGCAGATAAGTCACCGGAACGCGTTCTAGTAGCTGGTTGTATTCCACCAGCGTTTGGGAGTTATCGACCAGATCTGTTCGAACCCAAATTAGGTGAAATCATTTTCAAGACTTTGTTTGAAGCTCAAGAAGATTATGTAGACCTTTGGCTAGCGGAGACCATATGCAGTTTAGAGGAGCTAAAGTGTTTACAAAGAGTCTTCACAAGCAGCATCAAACCTACTGTGTATGCCTTTTCTTTAAGTGATGACTCAGTGGAAACCGCGTTGTTGCGCTCTGGGGAAACCGTTATCCAAGCCATTGAGCATATTGCACAAAGTGCAGACAACACCAATACCATCAGCGTTTACTTTAACTGCTCGGTACCTGAAGTAATGGCAAAAGCGGTCAGTGATACCAAAGCAGTTTTAGACCAACACAAGCTCGATATTGAAATTGGGGTTTACGCGAACAACTTCACCGCAATCAAATCTAATCACGAAGCCAACAGCGCATTACAAGCGATGCGAGAACTCTCACCAGACGAATACTTAACCTTTGCAAAAGAATGGTATCAGCGCGGAGCTACCATTATAGGTGGGTGCTGCGGTATTGGACCAGAACACATCAAAGCGCTTTCGGATTGGAAGGCATCCCTCTAGTTCATTTATCGAATCTCACCCGCGACAGTCTGCACACGATTAAAGGTCCCAGGCTCAGTCACCCACGCCGCAACAGCATCAATGTTGTTGATGGGCTGATTGAGCTTAAACGTCCACTCTCCACTCTTTGAGCGCCCTTGTTGTTTCTCCAATGCAACGAAATTATGCTCTAGTACTTTCCCTCGGTTTTCACCGCGCTTAACTGGTGTGGTTTCATTACTTGAGAGAAACACAATCGTTGCATCATACGAGCCTTTCTCTTCAAACCGTAAAGAGAATTGGTTGCCAGAGCGCTCTAGTGTCAATGATTGGGCTTTTACGTTGTCGTTGCTGGGTAATACGCGCTTGCGCCAATTAAAAAAGCCGCGCCACTCTTCACTATCAACGACAAATGCTGGAGTATAGACACTCCCTACCGCGCCATAAGCGCGATACAAACGTTGCAGCTGAGAGAATTCAGGCTTTGCAAATTTGTCTTTCCAACCAAGATAGTCCCAATAATCAACGTGGTATGCGACAGGAATGTACTTTTCCCACAAATCAGGGCTGGATTGAAACGTAGAAAGGTATTTGTCTGCAGGTGGGCAACTTGAACAGCCTTCTGAAGTAAATAGTTCTATCACTTGTGCGGGCTGTCCTTCATGAACCCAACTTTGTGATGCAGAAAGACTGGTAATAGCAGCAAGTGCAATCGCGTTAATCATAGGCAGCTCCTTTTCTTTGATACTGACTATGACCGTACGAGCAAGAGATAGCTTTCAATGCGGTCTTAGGTGTAGCGATTTCAGATACAAAAATGCCGGCGATTAAGCCGGCATTTCGAATTCGCTTTCCATTCAGATTAACGGTACATACCGATGTCTTTCTGAATGTGTGCAGATAGGTCTTCTGCGTAGTAGCTGCGAGGTGCAGAGTTATCTACGAAAAGAATATCCAGTAAGTGAGCAATCAATCCTTTGAAGTTAACCGCGTAGGTCTTCTTATCCATAGAGGTTGGTAAAGCTACATTTGTCATTTGCATTGCTTGTGCCATGATTGCCTCTCTTTAAAAGCAGTAAATTGTTTTGTTGGTCGTATATTAGTCATTTTTTCTCTGAGCAAAAAATGACAAAATTTGGTTATTCAGATTAGTTTTTCTTATAAAACAATTCCGTTACAAACCATAAGAATACAAAATCCAACTAACCGCATACTTATTCAAAAAAGCGAATCTTTAGTTGAATAACTTGGATTTACACAGGTAAACCCAAGTTTATTTGCAACATTTAATTAACCAAATATTCTTTTAAAGGATTTTGAATTTACAAAATACTTAAGAGTTTTGATTAGTAATTTTAACGCTAGAGCTATTGGTTTCTTTGTTCTTATAGATAGAAGCAATAACCGCTGTCGTCATCACTGTCACTAGGAAAGTTAATGACCAAACCGTTGGGATTTCATATTGCGTACCAACCAGTAGCATCTTCACACCAATGAACATCATGATCACTGACAGCGCTGGTTTTAGGTACACAAACTTGTCCAACATTGCTTGCAGTACAAAGTACAGAGAACGTAAACCAAGCAGAGCGAACACGTTAGCTGCTAATACCAAGAACGGTTCACGCGTTACCGCAAAGATTGCAGGGATCGAATCCAGTGCGAACATCACGTCCATCACTGCAATCACACCAACAACGATCAGCATTGGCGTTGCAACCCACTTACCTGCTTGTTTCAAGATCAAGTGGTTACCTTGATACTCTTCTGTCACTGGTAAGAATTTACGAATGAACTGCTCAGGGTATGGGTTCACCTCTTCTTCTTCGCCTTTATCTCGCGCCAGTTTAATACCAGTCCAAATTAGGAATGCTGCGAATAGGTAAAGCACCCAGTGGTACTGAGCAAGCAATTGAGCACCTACTGCGATCATGATTGCACGTAGAACTAACGCACCAATCACACCCCACAATAGAGCGCGTGGACGCAAATGCTCTGGCACCTTGTATTGCGCAAAGATGATTGCGAACACAAACAAGTTATCGACACTTAACGATTTCTCAAGCAAGTAACCAGTTAAGAATGATATGGTCGCTTTTTCGTGTGTATAAACGCTATGAGGCGCGTAATAATCCCAAAAGAAATAGATAGAGCCTGCAAAGACAAACGCTAATAAGAACCAGAATACGCTCCAACCAATTGCTTTTTTCATGGTAATCACGCCGCCACGAGTCTGATAGATATCGAGGGCGACTAAAACCAAAGTAAATAGACCGAATGCACCGTACATTGTCAGTGATTCTTGTAGTGGAACAGACTGGGATAATTGGGTGGTATTTTCGATAAGAGACATGCTTCCTCCCACGCGGAAGGACATTATTCGGGCTGACCTTCCGCAAACAATACAAACCAGCAGTCACATTACCCATGTGTCTGCTAGCCAATGAATGCGTTGGTCTCGTTGAAGTGATCACGTGATGAATCAAGTGACACCTTTATTTACCGGATAAGCTGATGCTTAACGAGATGACGATAAATAAACTTGCGCTAACTACTCCCCAAACGCCGCCATCATACCCCTGCTTGCGTCGATCTCCAACAAAAAATCGTTATCGATAAAAACAAAGTATTTTGTGAAGAATGTTTATCAACATCATGAATTCAAGCCGGTTCAGATACAAAAAAGGAGCACTTATGCGCCCCTCATTTGTTGAATAGTCGATCTTTAAAAACCAGTTAGCGGTACAAAGTAAACCAGTGTTGACCAAACTGCGACCCAAGCAACGACAACCGCTGCGTCAGCCCAATCTTTTTTCCACATACTCTCTTCCCTCTTCATCGCATGTGCATTAGGGAGTGAGCAAAAAAGATACCAATAACGGTTATTGATTCTTCTGCGAGTAAAGTTTGTGACTTTGGTTCAAACAGTTTGGTTCGTCCGTTAGTAGTTCAACAAAGCAATCTGCCATGGAAAGATTACTGACAAAGCCTTCACCTTTCATATCCAGCAACGCTTCATAACCTTCTTTACCTTTCATAGTATAAGCAGACGAAGTACCACGGTACCAAAGCTCATCTTCCATCTCACACCAACGCTTACCATCAAAAATTTCTAGGTTTTTAATGCGTTGTCCTTTTGGCGCATCGGCTTGATATTCAAAGTTCAAATTATGTGTGTATGGGTAGCTACCAGAACCAGTGCCTTCAACACCATTGTTAAGTGCATTATTGATCGCGCCTTCCAATGCTAAACGAACAACTTTGCCTTGTACGTCATAAAAACCGATAGGAACGGCAAATGGCAACAATCGTCCGGCAACGTCTGCCACGGTAATATTTCCCGGATTGAGAGAAGTACGCACACCTCCCGCATTATGAATGGCAAATTGAACCTTGTGCCCACGCTTGTTAAGCGCATACAAGAATGAATGCGCTACTGCTGGAGCAAGTTCGCTTCCGCCAAATTCGTCAGGAATACGTACATGGCGCTTCTTCTCTGCCACATTTGCAATTACTTGTGATTGAAGCTTACGCACTCTTGGGATGTACTTATCATTTAAGATCGCTTGTGTCTCTGGGTGCTTTTTACAAACAACTACGTTTGGTTGACCATGAATAAAGTCACACGCTTCTTCAAACACACCTTGGTCAAGCTGCTCATTTAGTGTCGAATCCCAGAAAATGCGTCTTCCGAGTAGCAATTCATTTTGACCACTTAACATGGTCGCGGTGCCATTTTCATCAAATTCAAGAACACAATGCCCCATGGTTAATGCGTGATAACCAGCTTGAACGACATAAGTATCGTTTACCTTGACGCCATATGGGTCATCTTCGCCTAAGCCAATAGCGGTAAAGTTACCTTGTAACCTATGACTGTGACCACCGACTATGATGCCAATGCCATCCACTTGAGCTGCAAGCTCGAGATCCCCTTCATAACCTAAGTGGCTCAAAAGGATGATGTTTTTAATACCCGCTTGGTGGATGTTTTCAACAGTATGTTTTGCTGTTTCTATTGCAGAGATAAATGGTGTGTCGGCATCTGGGTTGGCAATATCGCTCATCTTGTCGATAGACAAACCAAAGATGGCAACTTTCTCTCCGTGAAATTCTTTCACCAGATATTGCGCGCTTTGAGTCTCAGTGTCGAAGCTCAATACGTTATCGCAATCGCCCATGCGGTGATCTTTAGTTGGCAATTCATTGGATAAGTCCCAGTTACCTGCAAGCAACGGGAAGTTGGTACGCTGACAAAACAAAGCAACCGGTTCATTACCCATATCAAGTTCATGATTGCCCAGAGCCATCGCATCGATGTTAAGCGCGTTTAATAGGTCGGCGTTTGCTTTGCCTTTGAATAACGAGAAGTACAGAGTGCCCTGAAAACAGTCGCCAGCGTGTAAAAACAACATGCCCTGACCTTGACGTTGGGCATCATCACGAAGCTGTTCTACACGTGTTGCGATACGTGAAAACCCACCAGCGCTCACGTAAGGCTCTAGTGTACGTTCGGTATCAATATTGAGTTTTAGCTGTAATGACGTTGGCTCAAAGTAGGAATGAGTGTCATTGATGTGTGCCAGTTTGATTCTGACTGGCTTATGATTTTTATTCATTGTCATCTTCTCTCTTTTCATTCCGAAATGCCCAAGTGACCTCAAGACGCAGTATTCAGAGCGATGTCACTGATTTAAGTTCAAGGAAAACGATGCAGCGTAATAGTCATCTATTTCCCAATTGTTTGACAAAGAAATTGAATCAGTGACACGCTCCCTTCGGGCGAGTTGACTTGGTTTGTATACGTTGTTAACGCTTTTTAACTTAGGGCCACTAGGTTTTCAAATCGTTGCCTAGTCTACAAACCAAGTCATTCTCGCTGAACTAAGCATCTCGAGGTTACTTGGACATCATTATTAGAACTGAATCATGACAGAATCATGAATTTTATGAAACAGAGAAATTGTCATTTCATTTTTACGTGATCAAGATTCATTTTGCGTACAAGTTTGAAAGTGACTTTACGCCTAAACGGTCTCTATTCATAGGATGAATGCTCTTAAATTTGTGAACTGAGCTTAACTTGCCATGATCAATTTCATATATGCTTATGAGGAGCAAAAGAACTCTCGATAATTCAAATAATTGCAAGGAGGAGTGAGATGAGACTAGAACGCATCGAAATCTCTGGGTTTAGAGGCATTAAACGCCTTTCACTCTCTTTTGACGAACTGACGACCTTAATCGGTGAGAACACTTGGGGTAAATCCTCCCTACTCGACGCCCTGTCTCTCGCCTTACCTGCAGATGGCTCTCTCTATCAATTTGAAATGACGGACTTCCACGTCGACTATTCCATCTCGCACCCACAAACACAGCATCTTCAAATCGTACTCTGTTTTAAATCTCAAGATAAACAAGAAGTGAATGCTGGACGTTATCGTCGCATTAAACCTACATGGTGCATCAACGAAGACAACGAACACGTCATTTATTACCGTTTAAGTGCCAGTAGAGATGGTCACCACATCACAACCAAGTACGCATTCTTGGACTGTGATGGCGAAGCGAAGCAACTGCATCATGCAGAGAAACTCGCAATTGAACTGATGACCCTTCACCCAGTAATCCGATTACGCGACTCACGCCGTTTCCCCGAACCCAATCACATTAATGGTGACAACAAAAATGCTCGTATAGAAAAACGCATTAATAATACCTGCCGTCGCCTGTTTGCTATGCCTGGTCATGTGAACAAAGGTGAAGTTCGCAGCAGTCTTGATTCAATGCACACGTTAGTCGAGCACTATTTTGCATTCCGAAGCGTGAAGAAAGGTCACCCGAGAAAACCGCGAGACGGTCTGTTCTATGCCAGCCCTTCTGCTGAAAAAGGGTTATCGCAGTTTTTGAAAGAGACGAATAACAAGCAAACTCGCTTACTACTTATGGGATTGTTAAACGCGTACCTACAAGCCAAAGGCCCGACAGACTTAAGACGTTGTGCACGTCCCATCTTGATCATTGAAGATCCAGAAGGTCGTTTACATCCTACTCATCTATCCCGCGCTTGGAGCTTGTTGCAACTGCTTCCGATGCAGAAGATTCTCACCACAAACAGTGCCCGTTTACTCGGCTCTGTACCGTTGGCATCGATTCGTCGATTAGTTCGTTTGTCAGATCGAACCATTGCAAAGTCACTCAACACAAACCGCTTTAGTGTCGACCAACTCCGTCGGATTGGCTTCCACATTCGTTTTCATCGTGCTGGTGCCCTATTTGCTCGTTGCTGGCTATTGGTTGAGGGTGAAACAGAAGTTTGGTTATTTAACGAACTGGCACGTCAATGCGGGTATGACTTAGCGGCAGAAGGCGTACAAATCGTTGAATTTGCCCAGTCTGGGTTGAAGTCTCTGATCAAAGTCGCCAAAGAATTTGGGATAGATTGGCACGTCGTCACTGACGGAGATCCTGCGGGTAAGAAATACGCTCATACAGTAAGAGCGCATTTGGATAACGACCAAGAACGCCATCGCTTAACGGAATTACCTGACAGAGACATCGAGCATTTTCTCTATAACAATGGTTTCGAACTTTTCTTTAAGGACATTATCAAAGTTCCTCATGAGCACCCAATCCCAGCAAAGAAAGTCGTAAATCGCGTTCTGAAGAAACAAGCAAAACCCGATCTCGCCTTAGCGATTGTCGCTCATTGTGAGGAACGAGGTGTAGATTGCATCCCTGTGTTACTGCGCTGGACGTTGAAACGTGTCGTTACCATGGCAAACGGAAACACCTAACAAGCGTATAAATAAAAAAAGCACACCAACCTGGTGTGCTTGTATCAAGAATCAGTAATTTTGATTAACTGTATTGAGCGGGATAAGTCTCAACACACAGCGGATACAAATAAGATCGGGGGTTCACTACTGTACTTGCTCAGCGAGCGAAGAAGTAGCGGCTGATTTCGCATGTAACCAAAGTCCTGTTGCTTTCATTAAGTAGCCAAACACGCCACCTAAAATCAGCGATGGCACTACAAGTTGCCAATTGCCGTCTGCAGCAAAAGTGGCGCATGAGCCAATGAAAGTGCCAGGGATGTACGCTAGCCAAGCTTGTTTCGCTTGAATACACATAAAGAACGCAACTACAGCAGTAATTACATAACCGATAATCTCTACACCTACGTAAGTTGAACCGTAAATGATTACCAACGCCCAAAATACGCCTGTCATATTGGTGATCAAACTTTCTGCTAGCCCTTTTAAGCCACTTGTCGGGGATGCAAAGTAACTTGTACAGCCAAGAAAGCCTGCCCAAGACAACAGACCAAGGGAGATAGCGATCCAGCCCCATACGCCAGAGAGAATGCCAGTTGTAATTGAAATTGCTAAAAGTGTGGTCATGGTATTCTTACCCGCTTGACTAGTTTCGTACCACTTGGTTCGAAAACTGCCTTCATACATTGAAATCAGGCAGTCAATACTAGGCACATCCCTCATTGACTTCGGTGATCAAGATCGCATTAACATCCTATAACGTTGCATGTTTTACACGTTAAATTTGACGCAACCGATAAATCAACAGATTTCGAAAATAACAAAATCACAATAAATTGGGCGAAATAAGCAATAGATGACAAAAAAGGCCCTGCACAATGCAGAGCCTTTACTAAGATGCGATCATTTTGTTTCGAATATCGCTTAAAGCACTGAAGGTTTGCCTTTCATCATGCGTAAGCCTTCACGTTTGATGCAGTCAACCAATGGGTTTTCCGCCATATCAGCACGCCATATAAACGATAATGTTCGATCCATCTTCAGATCAGGTACGTTCAGCGCAACCAAATCACCAGCTTCAATGTAACGTTCTACATCAAGATAAGGCAGGCACGTCAAATACTGACCATTGGATACCAAGCTTCTTAGAACTGGAACGTGTTCGTATTCACGCCACACGTCCAAATCTTCAATAAGATGGTGAATCGAACTATCAAAAATCTTGCGAGTACCAGAACCATGTTCTCGCAACACCCATTTCGCTTGTTCAAGTTGAGCTAAGCTCACTGATGAGTTACGCGCAAATGGATGGTGGGACGCTGCGACTACAGTAAGATGGTCTCGACACCAAATCTCTTGGTGTAAACGGTTATCGTCACAGCGACCTTCAATCACGCCCAGATCGTATTTGTAATCCAAGACTCCATCGATGACGGCCTGAGTACTCTGTACGCCTAAGGAGATACGCATCTCTGGAAAATCATTATCAATGATACTGATAAGGTCAGGAACTAGGTGTTCTGCAGGTGTTTGACTCGCGCCTAATCGAATGTGCCCACTCAACAAGTGTTGCTCGTAAAAACCCATTTCAATTTGTAGCGCGTCTTGCAGTAAACGCTTTGCTTTTGGTCTTAACCACATCCCCCAATGTGTTAAAGCCATTTGTTTGCCTTGCCTTTCAAATAAAGGTCTACCAAGCATTTTTTCCAACTGAGCAAGCGACATGCTCGTCGCCGATTGTGTCAGAGCCAGTTTATCCGCGGCCTGGCTTACACTGCCGGTATCTGCAACAGCGTCAAAAACCGCTAATTGCTTAAGTGAGTAGCGCAAAGTGTCCTCCCTAATTGGCGAGTATTCCCCATACTCTCGCAACCCCAAAATACATGCGTCGATACGCAATGAGGTTCATTTTACCTGCCTTTAAGAACTTATCAAATAATTTGATGAGGATTCTAAATATTATCAATTTTACCTGTAGCCCTGACCTGCTTAATCTCGATATGCGGTTCGGGAACACCGCAACAAAAAACAATAACACCTTCTCTTTCGAGTACAGAAAACGTCTCGATTTCATTAACCAAGGAGTTCATATGGAACCACAGACTAAGGAGTCATTATGGCGGTGACCAGCTCTCAAAATATCCAGTATTTCTCTCCAAAAGAAATGATGGCTGAAGCTGAGAAGTTTGCACTTAGTAAAGCAAACAAAACCAGCGGCATGACACTGGGTTTGGCAATTATGGCAGGCGCATTCATAGGTTTAGCATTCTTGTTCTACATCACAGTGACAACAGGTAGTGCGGATGCAGGTTGGGGTCTTAGCCGTCTTGCAGGTGGTTTAGCATTCAGTATGGGTTTGATACTCATCGTCATTTGCGGTGGTGAGTTGTTTACCAGTTCAGTGCTTTCGAGCATCTCATGGGCAAACAAACAAATCTCATTCGGCAAAATGTTGTCGATTTGGGGCAAGGTTTATGTAGGTAACTTCATCGGTGCAATGTTTTTACTTGCATTGGTAAGTGCGGCGGGCTTGTACCAAATGGATGCAGGTCAATGGGGCTTAAACGCACTCAACATCGCACAGCACAAACTACACCATACATTGGTACAAGCTTTTGCATTAGGCATTTTATGTAACTTATTGGTTTGTCTTGCAATCTGGCTGACATTCAGCTCGGCAAACGCTATGACCAAAGCAGCAATGACCATCATGCCAGTCGCGATGTTCGTTAGCAGTGGTTTTGAGCACTGTGTGGCAAACATGTTCATGGTACCGCTAGGTATCGTTATCGCAAACTTCGCACCGGAATCTTTCTGGACTGCGGTTGGTGTACCAGCTTCTCAATATGCAGATTTGAATGTCGGTCACTTCATCACTGCAAACCTAATTCCAGTGACTCTAGGCAATATCGTTGGTGGTGCAGTATTGGTTGGTTTAGCTAACTGGTGCATTTACCGTCGACCAGAACTTAAAGCAGCAAAAGTTGCATCAATTACAAACACTACAACACTCACGTCAGTTAAGGAACGCACTATGAAAAACGCATCGATTGTAAAAGAGATCATGAACCCGAGCCCAGTTACTCTGAGCGTAGAAATGCCAGTATCAACTGCACTAGATACCCTGTTGGACAACAATCTAATCAGTGCTCCTGTTGTTGACATTGAAAACCGTTTGGTTGGTTTCTTCTCAGCACACGACGTAATGGTTGAATTATGGTGCCAAGATTACATCCCAGCTCAAGAACAAAAAGTTGTCGATTTGATGAGCCGTGACGTAGTAGCAATTGATGCAAATGACCGCTTAGTCGACGTTGTTGAGTTCTTATGTATCGATAAAGAACAACTTTACCCAACGACGAGCATGGGCATGGCGACTCGCTTTACCTCTCTTTCTTTAGAAGAACGCGCGAAAAGTATCAAAGTAAGCAAGCCTCAAGTGCTGCCTGTACTAGAAAACGGTCTGATGGTTGGCGTGGTGACACGTAGTGAAGTTCTTAAAGCTCTTCGTCCGGTATATGGCGAGCGTCTAAACCTAGTTGAAGATAACGTTCTAGAAACAGCATAAAACTATTACAACCAGCAACTAACAACTAACAACTAACAACTAACAACTAACAACAAAAGTTGGCACCAATAAAAAAGCGCTCTATTTAGAGCGCTTTCTTTATTTATACACACAAGAGCAAGAAATTACTTCTTAATACCTTCGATGTGCAATTCCATATCAACGTAGCTCGATGAGCCCATTACAGGGATTTCGAAATCAGCAAGCTCAAGACGGGTTTGACCAATGAAGCCCGCACGCTCACCACCCCATGGATCGTTACCCGCGCCAACAAATTCTGCTTCGATTGTGATTGGCTTAGTGACACCGTGAAGAGTGAGGTCACCTGTTACATCTAGCTTACCGTTGCCTTTGTCTACAACTTTTGTACTCTTAAACGTAGCTTCGCTGTATTTACCTGCATCGATGAAATCACCGCTACGGATGTGTTTATCACGCTCTGCATGGTTTGAATCAAGGCTAGTTGTATCAACCACTACGTTTACTTTCGAATCAGCAATGTTGTTTTCATCAAAAGAAAAGTCACCAGAAAATGTATTAAAACGACCTTTGATGAAACTGTAACCTAAGTGGCTTACTTTAAAGTTAATAGATGCGTGAGCGCCTTTCGTATCGATAACGTAATCTGCAGCGTTAGCACCAAACGGTAGTGCCATAGCGATTGCTAGTCCTGTAGCGAAAAGTGACTTTTTCATTTTGAAGCTCCTAACATTTTTCTTAATGTGTTGTCTTTATCGATAAAGTGATGTTTTAGTGCAGCAGCGGCATGCATACCAGCCATTAGGATTACAGCCCAAGCTGCATAGAAGTGAATTTCACCCGCAATATCTGATTGACCGGGAAATAACTCCCCTGCGCCTGGTACCGTAAACCAATTAAAAACTTCGATACCGCGACCATCAGATGTTGAGATGAGGTAACCTGAAATAAAGATAGTGATGAGCAATAAGTACATCACACCATGTGCCGCCTTTGCTGCAGCCACTTCATAAGGTTTACCTTCTACTTTTGGTGACGCCGTCACATGTTTCCACACGATGCGAGCCAAAGTAAGTATTGCCAATAGAATGCCCACAGAGCGGTGATAATGTGGCGCCGTACGATACCATTCGCTGTAGTAGCTAAGGTCGACCATCCACAAACCCACAGCAAACAAACCGATGATGCAAAGTGCTGATAACCAATGCATAAATCGTGCAGGTAGGTTGTAGTTCTTTACCAGTGTTTCCATCTCACGTTCCTAGATATGTTCCTAAGTTGATGTTGAGCAAGAAACACAACATTAACTTATTTACCTTGTATGAAACAGATTATTTACCATCCTTTACATCTAACCAATATTGCTTGTTAAAACATCTTGTTCGAAAAATTTGAAGGAACTTAAAATCGTTTGTAAAACGTAAACTTAGATCTGAACTTCTTGTTCTATTTCATACAGTTCATCGCTCATTTCTAACATACGCCGTTCAATTACTGTTTTTGCATCTTCAATCCCTTTGTTGTAATAGATCGGTGCGAGTTTTTCTGTGATGAAATCAATCAAAAATTCGCTGTCAAATTGCCCGATTTCAAGGCTCAGTTCGTCCTGCATGTAATCTTGAATGGCTGTCGCCAATGTTTCTTTTTGTGCTCTTTCTAGTTTGATCATATTTTACCTACGGAACTCTATTCTCAATTTTGATGTTTAGATCAAGAAGTTGCCTATCTAAATTAGTCTATCCTAAAAGGACTATGCTAACCTTTCGCCGTTCATATTGTTAACCGTTAAGGGATATTCTTTGCTACTCGACTTAGTCATTCAAAGTGTCAATGATTTTCAGGACGATTGTCTCAAACTGTGTGAGAAGCATTATCCTGCGGTACATAACCAAGGTATGAGTGAACACCATCTCGGTCTTGCATTTACACGACGTATGGAGCACACATTTCGTCACTTTGGTTACAGTAGTATCATCAAACCAATTGAAGTACTTGATGCCCCAGATTTACCTCACCATTATCGCATCTCATCTGAAATTGGTACGGTCTGGGTATTAAGCCATCATATGGTCAGTGCAGGCAATTCATGCCGCGAAAACCTACTTTCTTCTATCACTGAATGGCAAAGTGAGTACGGCTATGCATTACAGCCGAATGACTTACTATTTTTGGTGAGCGATCATTGGATCAGCCGTAGTAAAACCAGTCGAGAGTTATTACATTGGTGGATGGGTGAGCTACCTGAGCCAATTAATGAATATACCGAGCAAGGCATCACATTGTTTACCAGCGAGTCACAGCTTACCCATTCCCTGGATACGCGCTTTGGTATCAGCCCTTGCTACATTAAATTTGGACATCCTTTGCGCCGCTCAAACAAGCAACAACTGGTCAGAAAGTACCTTCAACTGTACGCGGTTTTACAGTGGTAACATCAAATTGCAACAGGTAGATTATCAGCCTATTCATCTATTTGTTTGAGGCTGATCGATATTTCCATTCAATACAAGCTAACTCTCTTGCCTTGACCCCTTCAGCACAATTAGATTCGACTTACTGAAGTAAAACTAGATGCACAACAATCAGTTAGGCATCAGTGAAAGTATCTTGGTCTAGGTTACAAACAATAATGATGAGTATCTCGCAGCTACTGGGCTGCATTTCAAAACAATTAGATGGACAATACGTCGCACAATATAAGCAACTGACGTTGAGAAGCGTATTTCAACCCATCTATCAGAAAGATCTTTCTATCATCGGTCTTGAGGCGCTGGTACGTATCAGCAATCAAGATGGGCTCATGATTAGACCAGACCAATTCTTCCACTCAACGAGCATCTCCAGTGAAGATCAAATCAATGTTGAGCGCTTAAGTCGACTCATTCACATCAGCAATTTCGGTCAGTCCAAGTTTAGCAATAAAAAGCTGTTCTTAAATGTCTTACCAAAAGCAGCTGAGATGCTGGCAAAAGACGTGTCTTATAGTAATTTGCTAAATCAATCCATCATCGAAGCCGGCTTGCGCCGAAAGCAAATCGTCATGGAGTTAGTTGAACTTGATGCAAGTGATGAAAACTTCCTCTACAAAGCTACGAAAGAGCTCAGTGATAATGGCTATATGCTTGCCATTGATGATTACGGAATTGATGCCTCAACGATTGAGCGCGTTAGATGCGTAAAACCGAGCATCATAAAAATAGATCGATCGTTGCTATTGAGGTACGAAAATGGCGACTTTTCGTGTTTGATGGAAGCACTCTCGCTAGCGAGAGATGTGAACTCAAAAACCGTTATTGAAGGAATTGAAACCGAGCATCAACTTAACTTAATGAAAAAACTCGGTTTCGATATGTATCAAGGCTACTTATTAGCGATGCCTCAAACGCTTGAAGCGTACCAAGAAGCAAAGACTGCGTAATCAAGGTTATTGATAATCGCAATCACCTTTTTATTTTCGGTTTTTTCCGCGGTTTTTATGGATTGCCAGTTTTGCCTTCATCTTACGTTTTTCAGCAGAACGACTCTTACGACGACCACCACTATTACGCTCAGGTTCAATTTCTTCTATTAAGCTTGGTTCAAAGCCTTCTAACCACTCTTGCGGTAAGCGTTGGTCAAGCAGGTTTTCAATGGCGTGCAATAGATACTCTTCATCACGACTCATCAAAGAAACCGCAAGACCAGATTTACCCGCACGTCCCGTACGACCAATACGGTGAACGTAGTCTTCCGCCTTAAATGGCATATCGAAGTTAACGACTTGCTCAAGTTGTTGAATATCTAAACCGCGAGCGGCAACATCAGTTGCAATTAACGCACGTACTTTACCTTCTTTGAACTCGTCAAGCGCACGCTGACGAGCACCTTGAGATTTATCTCCATTGATAGAAACCGCTTTAATGCCATCCAGTTTAAGCTCTTTAGCCAATTCGTCACTGCCTTGCTTAGTCTTGGTGAATACCAATACCTGCTGCCAGTTACGTGAACCAATTAAGTACGCTAGCAGTTCGCGTTTACGCTTCTTATCGACTGGGTAAACCATTTGTTTCACTGTTTCTGCCGTCGTATTTGCTGGTGATACTTCCACTTCGACCGGAGAATCCATCAATTTGTAAGCAATGGTTTTAATGCGCTTCTCAAACGTCGCTGAGAAAAGCATCGTCTGTTTCGTTTGTGGTAAACGACGAAGGATACGTTGCAGATCAGGCCAAAAACCCATATCCAACATACGATCCGCTTCATCCAAAACAAGGATGCCTGTTTTAGAAATGTTTACGTTGCCATTAAACAAATGGTCAAGTAGGCGCCCCGGTGTTGCGATAAGGATGTCTGCGCCCTCTTCAAGCTTTTTCTTTTGTACGCCAATACTCGTGCCACCGTAAACACACACTATTTTAAGATCAGTATTTGCTGAGTATTGCGTGAGGTTGTCCATCACTTGCTGAGCCAGTTCTCGAGTCGGCACGAGAATCAGTGCTTGCGGCGTGCCATTACGTTTCTGTTGCTGAACAGTCTGGATGATTGGCAAGCCAAATGCCGCTGTCTTACCTGTACCGGTTTGTGCAGCAGCAAGCAGATCTTTACCTTCCAGTACGTGTGGAATCGATTTTTCCTGAACAGGAGTCGGCGTAACAATATTCAAACCACCTAGGGTCTCAACCAACGGTTGTTCAATGCCAAGATCAGCGAAATTAACGGACATGATAAACCTCTTAATTTTTGGAGCGCAGAGTTTACCAGAGCGCCTTTGGGCATACTACCTTTAGCAGTCAATGCGTTATGAATTAATTAGCTGTTGATGATACTCAGCAGATTGACTCAACACATCTCGATACAGCGCAGCAAACTTCCCTTCCAATTGTTCATATTCATTATCCAGAACCTCAAACGTCGTCGTGAGGTCTGCCATACGCGGCGTTCTTTGCGACATCCGATGAAGGGCAAATTCGATGTTTTCTAAGTATTGATAAGACTGCAACCAACCACCACTCCACATACGACTATGTAACAACAAAAATCGTGGAGGAAGTTGTTCTGATATTTGTTCATTCACTTGAAGATAAGCATATTGAACAAAGGAATCTAAAGATTGCTCGCTAAAAGAATGCCAATGCTTGGCTAAACAGTGGTCCCAAAACATATCAAGAGCGATAGGTGCAAAGCGTCGTGCAACGCTAGTAAAGTGTGGTTTGCATTCTTCGACAATAGCGTGGTGATCGGTGATACGATCCACAAAACGATGGAGTTTAATACCATTGGAAATATCAGCTTGATATTGCTTGCTTGGATCTCCCTTTACGAAATCTCCAAGCAAGTTTCCCATTAAATGGCTATTACAGTGATCTGCAATATGCAGGTGGGCTAGAAAGTTCATTAGACGCTGTGAGTGGCCTTTTGGCTCGTCTTACATGAACTTAGTATAACGTCTGTAGTGACGCGGTGAGAGTACTAATTGTACTTATTCGGCTTCTTCTTCTGAGCCAATGTAGTCCGACAAGATAATACCGATTTCGAGTGCATCAAGCATCTCTAGGCATTCGTCGTTTTGGTATTGGTCGCTCATTGTGACCTCCTTTGTGTTACATCTCCTGAAGCATTCATGCTTCGATTCTACTGCCATAACTTCTTCTTTATCGATGACAGCAACTCCTTTTTATAGCCTTTATATGACACATTCATGACAGCGAAAAGTAAAGTTTTGGAAAGCTATGACAGAAATCATAAGTAAACGTTTGCGGTCAATATTCTCAAAAAACCAGACACCAACGTCAAAGCACTACCATTTCATATGCATGCAATTGTCAGATTTTAATTAGTTTTCTGTCATTAATGGATATGATGTACCGTTATAGGTGGCTTCAGATCTCATATTTTGAAATCGATTAGCCACTTGTTACATATTTTGCTGATAAGCCGCGCATATTTTGTTTCGATATAACTATAAGTTTGTTCAACACCGTTTTCATCTCAAATGGAGCTATAAATGAGAGAAGTTGAGTTTAGAACGATAGACAGATTGTTTATCAAAATGTCTATCAACGACAAAATGTGGGTCATTTTCCTTCTGTTCCTAGTGACTTTAACTTCAGTGGCAGGCAGCCGCTATTTCAATGACATTCAACAATTTGAGCAGCAGTCGATCATTGCTGCGCAAGCTCGGCTTTCGGGTGTGGTCGAATCACAACCAGATAGCCTACGCAGCATCAATGGCGTTGTGAACGTAAGCTCGGTCAACGATGCGAAGTTTGAAAACGGTACGGTGACCGTTTATTCTTCATTAAAATCAGGTCAAGCTATTCAACTCACTGAAAACTTATCTAGCCAATATCAACAAGCGAAGTCAGGGGCTTTAACTACGTTCCTTCTAAGCTTACTTTGGGCTGTACCGTTCGCCCTATTCTCTTATTGGGTAGCAACCTTTATTGGTGGTGCTTTGTGGGTGTTGTACACAACAACTGAAAAGATTGGCGACGGCGATTTAACGTCACGATTAGGTTTTCATCCAGGGCGCGATGAGTTCGGCACTATCGGTTGTGCGCTCGATAAGTCAATGGAGACTCTGACCGAGCTAGTAAACAGCGTAAAAGATAACGCAAATACCCTAAGCGAAACATCGGCTTCCTTCGAACAAGATATGAAGCTAAGCGAAACGCAAATCGCACATCAATACCAGACATTAGATTCTGTTGCGACGGCAATGGAAGAAATGACAGCATCAGCCAAAGAAGTATCGAGTGTTTCTCAGCAAGCAACGCTTCAATCAGACCAAGATGCGCAACAGATTGAGAACAGTCGTAACCGCGTACAGAGTGTTATCACCGAAATTGAAACTTTATCGAGCTACATTGAGCAAGCGTCAGCTTCTGTTGGCAGCTTGAACGAAAACACAACGCAAATTAACGACGTTATCACCACCATCAATGCGATCTCTGAGCAAACCAACCTACTCGCACTAAATGCAGCCATTGAAGCGGCTCGCGCTGGCGAACAAGGTCGTGGCTTCGCTGTGGTTGCTGATGAGGTTCGAACACTTGCAAGTCGCACCCAACAGGCAACGGTTGAAATTCAAGCTATGATTGAGAAGCTCCAGGTCGAGAGCCAAAACATTGCTTCTATTACAGATCGTACCGTTCAACAAGCGCAAACTAGTAGCCAACTGATTGATGAAATCGGTGGTGATGTAACAGCAATTGCTGACTCAGCACGTTCACTGATGGATATGAGTATTCAAATCTCAACCTCTGCAGAAGAACAAAGCGCAGTAGCAAACGACATTGCATCTGAACTGTCAGACATTCGTTCTCAATCTAATACGATCAGAGAAGTAGCAGAACAATCAACAAGTGGGGTTGCTGCGTTAACGCAAGCGTCTGTCTCACTTGGTGAAGTATTGAAACGCTACCGCACAGCATAATCGAAATTAAGACAAAAAAGGGCTCCGAGCAAGGAGCCCTTTTTATTTGTTGTGGATTTTATTGTTATACCCAAGTGACTTCAAGATGCAGGGTTCAGAGCGTTGTCATTGATTCGAGAGCAAGGAAAACAACGCAAGGTACTATGTAACCTGGATGCACTTGTAACTTTGATGCACTTGTAACTTTGATGCACTTGAGTATACAAATTTTGCTAATCAAGCATTATCTGGATATCAAATCACTTTACTTTGAAGTGAATCGAAATAATTCTCTGAACTTGATGAAAGAATGTTCAAAGGTTAGACGTTCCGCTATTCTAGATATTGCCAATAAAATTTGCTGCTGGTGAACAATATGAATAATTACAACAAAACAAAAGACACTGATGATCTTCAGTGTCCCCTATGCCAATGCGATGAATATATGATTTCATCAGATGGCGAAAAATTCACATGTGCTTCTTGTGGATTCCATACAAAAAACTTTTCATCTATCCAATGCTTGCATCAAACCCCGTTATTACAAACTAAATTCAAACACATCCATAGTTTAAGCAATGTTTGTCACTAAACTGAGCAGCCTAAGAGCTGCTCTTTTAGTTCATCAAGGTGTGAAATTTGAATAACGCGCTCATCGTTTACTAGATTAATCGGTGCGCCGTTATAAAGCTGAATGGTTCTTACGCCTGCATTTAAACCAGCTTCCACTCCTTTAGGCGTATCATCAATGTACAAGCAATCACTAGGGAGAAAGCCCATATTCATTGCGCTGTACATAATGAGATCCGGTTCCGGCTTCCAACTGTTCGCATCAAATGCAGAAAATACTTTGCCTTTAAATGCGTCCAATAGCCCTGTCAGCTCTAGTGAATACTCAATCTTGTCTTTAGGACCATTAGAAGCAACACAATATTCAATGTTGTGTGAATCTAAGAACTGAATGAGTCGTTTTGCCCCGTCCATTGGTTGCAAGTGACGCACAAATAGCTTTTGTAACTCTTCTCTATATTGCGGTTCAAGAACATCAATAGAGGCATTTACGCTCATCAACTCTTTCGCATCACGGAGAATGTCTGCCAACTTACCGCCTTTAAAATGCTCGACACACTCCTCGAAGCTCATTTCAGCGCCATACTGGCTAAACACGTTCACCAATGCTTGGCAGCACAAACGTTCACTGTCTACCAAGGTCCCATCACAATCGAATATGACGCATTTAATATTGTTAATAGCCATACGCCAGTCCCCCGCCAACGAATATTACACACTCTGCTGTTCAATTAAGTTTGAACTTATTGACTTATTTATTTGTACTAAATATGTATACTCATGATAGGTAAGTTTAGAAATGTTTAAACGACAGACTTGGCATTTCGTAGAAATGAGAAAGAGCAATTAACATTTTTTTAAGCAAGATCACCGAATGAAGCCCCAAAATTAAGAAAGATGAAACTTCATTTAGCGTGGTAATTAGCATTAAACTTCGTTATCTGGGTACAAATAACGCACTTCTATAAAATCATCCAAATTATTTAACAGAAGTTGAGTCAAGACAGGGTCGAAGTGTTTGCCCTTTTCTTGCCTGAACAGCTCGACGACCTCTTCAGTTGTCCATGCGCGTTTGTAACATCGCTCGGTAAATAGAGCGTCAAAGACATCTGCAATCGCAACAATGCGCGCAAACAAGTGGATATCTTCACCTTTTAAGCCATTTGGATACCCAGTTCCATCCCAACGCTCGTGATGTTCGTGTGCGACGATGGCTGCAAGTTTGGTGATTTCACCTTCACGATTATTGAGTAACTCAAAGCCTTTCGTAGTGTGACGCTTCATGATCTCCCATTCATCTGCATCCAACTTACCTTTTTTATCTAGGATGGATTCAGGTACAGAGATTTTCCCCACATCATGCATTGGACTTATGACTTCAATCATTTCCACTTCGCGATGGCTAAGACCATAAAATTCCGCCAGAGTGGCAGATAGTCTCGCGACGCGCTTTACGTGCTGCCCAGTTTCCCCAGATCGGCATTCAATCGCCTCGCCCAATATGTGAATCATTTCCTTTTGAACACTCAACGTTCGCTTTTGTAGCGTTACAATCTTTCGATTCTTTTGGTCAATGACTTTACGTTGGCGCATGGTCATAAACTGACTGACGATGACCAGAAACAACAGAATAATCAGCGCACAAGCAAACAAGAGCAATTTGATGTTTACTTGAATCGCCGGTGGTGGCGCATTAATGATGTGTGCGCTTTCAGGAATATCGTAACGGCTGATTCCGTATTTTTGGATAGCAGTAAAATCGAGAACGGCCTCGGATATCAGCTCATCATCCACTTTGGTCATGGACAACCCCAATTTCCCAGCCATCAACTCAGCAGCCTCGTAGCCGTATTGTTCAGAGCGGTTGACAAAACCACCTAAAATGCCCGGTTCTTCGAGGTACATTTCCCACAGAACAAAAACAGGAGCGGCGCTTTTTGCACCAATAACATGCGCCACTTGTTGATAAGAGTGGTAATGCCCTTGCTCTGCCTCTGTATTAAAATGAGTGAGTAGAACCGCATCATTTGGGCTTATGTTCTCTAGTTGCTTTGATGCGTCATCAAGGGTTTCATCACGTAGCTCGATTAGGTTGATCTGAGGAAACTTTTTCATTTCCGCAACGACACGCTCATGAATAAGCTCAGACGTCATGCTACGATCAGCTAAGTAATAAAGGTTCTTGATTTGAGGACGTAGCTGGTTGATAAGCAGAATATTTTCGGCGACTCGGTCTTGTTCATAAAGCACGCTACCAGAAGAACTCAACGTATCAAGCGTGGCGTCCGCGTCATTTATTCCAACCGCTACGAGAGGGGTAAAACGTTCATCATTCGCAAGGTATCGCTTTGCAAACTGCAATGCGGCATCGTCAGAAATGATGACACCATCAAATTCATAGTCTTTGTATTTTAACTTAAGGTAATTGGCCATCCGTCTAAAATAGCCATCGGTATGCACTCGCTTTGCATCCAGATATTCAATCGACAGCTTTACTTCGCTGTTCGTTTGTTTGAAGCCCTCTTCTATGCCTTTTTGAATATCACTGGTCCATTGATATGAAGGCTCATAGGAGTGTAACACCAGTACTCGTTCGATTTCCCAATCAGTATTGTCAGCATTGACTGCGGCCGTCCCTAGGCACAACAAAAGACCCAATAAACGCGTCAAACGCTTAAACATGTTTTACCCAGCCGAGAAAAAGAAGATTTTGCACATTCTAAACATCGATTCCCTTCAGGGAACCGATATCGATCAATTTTCAATGACTATTGTTTCACTCAACTTTTGATCGTGGTTCAGCTTTTTTCCTAAATCACAGACAAACTGGCGTTTATCTAAATTTTGAGAAACCACTAAATCAGAAATAAGGGTGTTGCCTTCATATTGACTTACAATCGCGGCACCAACCGGTTCCCCTTCTTTAAATCCGACATACAACTCAAATTCTGGTGTAAGGATGATTTGGGTAAGGAACTCAACAATCATTTCTTGTTCGTGCTTGTCTGTCCAACGCTGCGATTGAAGAATTGAAAACATCACGGTAAGTCGATGAAAATCAACTAAGAATATGTCTTCTACCGATAAGTTTGACTCATTGTCTAAGAGCAACGTATTACGACTCACCTCGTAGGTTTTCTGCTCAAGCATACGATTGTAAATTTCACGACCTTCCAAACTTTCTTTAGTAGGGAATTCAACTTCTACTAAATCATGCAGCCACTCGTTTTTTCTTTTAATGCTTTCTAACTGTTGTTCGTTCATTTTCTTACCTTAAGCGCTGCTAGTTCAATTTTGGACAGCGTAAAAAAGACAGGACTTTGATTAGAAATGTAGTGCTCACCTGCTCTGGAGCGGTACATTAGCATGAAGCCTCTTACAAACCTAGCTAAACTCCTGAGGTAACGCCAAATTTTGTTTTAATCGTGTGCGTCTGATAAATTGAATCAATAAATTAGCCTATTTAAGGGATGAAAAATGAAAAAAAGCTTGCTTGCTTTAGGTTTGGTAACGGTCTTGGCTGGGTGTAGTGATAATGAAGTGGGCGACGTCTCACTAGGCATGTTCACAATGAAAGACATTAAAATTGGTCACCTACAAGATGAAGTCGTAACTGGCGTAACTTGTCATATTGCTTCTATTGAAGCGAACCTAAGTTTGTCTGATCCGAGTGACAGCTCAATCTCTTGTCGTCAAACCGGTGATATCACACCAGAAATGATTGCAAAAATAGACAAGAGCAAGTCAGGGGAAGTGGTATTCAAAAAATCGAAAAGTATCTTCTTTAAAACGATGAAAGTGCGTCGAATCTACGATCCAGAGAATCAAACGTTACTTTACTTATCATACACCACGAAAGAGACCGAAGGCAGCTTCAAACATAGCTTGTCAACGGTGCCATTATGGGGCACGAAAGCTTACGTCGAACCGACTGTAACTCCTACAAATTAACCCCAAATCGCTGCTAAAAACACCAGCCCGCTGCATTTTTCAGCGGGCGAATTTCTTTGTAATAAAACACAACGATTTTCAAAATTTTGTGATACAATCCCGCCTCTTTTTTTCTCACTCAAGAACAAGCATGAAGTTTCCTGGACAGCGTAAATCTAAACACTACTTCCCAACTCACGCTCGAGATCCATTAGTCAACCAAATTCGACAGGCGCCTAAGCTGTACCGCCCTACGATTGTCGGCGTTGGTCAAACCATCGTAGATATCGAAGCGCGCGTAGACGATGCGTTTTTAGAAAAATACAACCTTAGCAAAGGTCATTCTCTCGTTCTTGAAGAGAGCAAAGCAGACGCACTATATGAAGAGTTAGTAGAGCAAGGTCTGATTACTCATCAATACCCAGGCGACACTATCGGTAACACTCTGCACAACTACTCTGTATTGGCAGACAGCAAATCTGTACTACTTGGTGTTATGTCTAAGAACATTCAAGTCGGTTCTTTCGCATACCGTTACCTGTGCCGCACCTCTTCACGCATGAACCTTAACCACCTGCAAACTGTAGATGGTCCTATTGGTCGCTGCTACACCCTAATTTCTCAAGATGGTGAACGTACTTTCGCAATTAACGAAGGTCACATGAACCAACTAGCTCCTGACAGCATTCCTGAAGAGGTGTTTGAAAAAGCCTCTGCTCTTGTCGTTTCATCTTACCTAATGCGCGGTAAAGAAGATGACCCAATGCCAAAAGCCGTTCAAAAAGCGATCGACTTTGCTAAGAAGCACGACGTCCCTGTTGTACTAACGCTGGGTACAAAATACGTGATCGAAGGCAACGCTGAGTGGTGGCAAGAGTACATTCGAGACAACGTATCTGTTGTTGCAATGAACGAGGAAGAAGGCGCTGCGCTTACTGGAGAAACTGATCCACTTGCTGCCGCAGACAAAGCACTCGAGTGGGTAGACCTTGTTTTGTGTACTGCTGGTCCTGATGGTCTATACATGGCTGGTTACACCGAAGAACAAGTGAAACGCGAAACAACGCACGATATCCTTGAAGGCTCAATTGATGAGTTCAACAAGTTCGAATTTAGCCGTGCTATGCGCAAAGAAGACTGTAAACAGCCGATGAAAGTGTACTCTCATATCGGTCCTTACCTAGGTGGACCACTTGAGATTAAGAATACCAACGGTGCTGGTGATGCCGCGCTATCTGCTCTTCTGCACGACATGGCTGCCAACTCTTTCCACCAGAAAGAAGTTCCTAACTCAGAAAAACACGAAGTACGTTGCCTGACTTACTCTTCGCTATCTCAAATTTGTAAGTACGCTAACCGTGTAAGTTACGAAGTGCTAACCCAACACTCTCCTCGCCTATCCCGTGCTCTACCAGAGCGTGAAGATAGCTTAGAAGAAACCTACTGGGATCGCTAAGAACCAAGCACTTAGAGCGAAAAATATGCGAAGGTCACCGTTTGGTGACCTTTTTGTTTTGATCTAGCGCAGTATTTAGTGTTTTTTGTTATTATGTAGCACGCTAAGGCGCACGAACTGCTTTACACCTCTTATTTTACCAGTATTATTCTCGCGCAAACGTTTGCGCAACAGCAATACAGTCTTTCGATTGCTTGATGTTGAACGCCACGTGTTAGCCATTTTTTTGGAGTATCCATGCAGTCTGATATTGAAATTTGCCGAAACACACCGTTGTCTTCTATCGCTACTGTCGCAGCAAATGCAGGTCTTTTGCCGCACGAATTTGATACACACGGAAAACACAAAGCTAAAGTTCATCCCCAATGTCTTGAGCGCCTCAATACAAATACAAATCAAGACGGAAAGTTAGTGTTGGTCACTGCGATTACCCCTACTCCTTTGGGTGAAGGTAAGACCGTTACAACAATCGGCTTATCTCAGGGGCTATCTAAAATCAATCAATCGGTCATGGCATGTATTCGTCAACCGTCAATGGGGCCAGTATTTGGCGTTAAAGGTGGGGCTGCTGGCGGCGGTTACTCTCAAGTTGCACCAATGGAGGAATTGAACCTGCACCTCACTGGTGATATCCACGCGGTTACCGCAGCGCATAACCTTGCGTCCGCCGCGCTTGACGCTCGTCTCTATCACGAGCAACGAGAAGGCTACGCGGCGTTCGAGACACGAACTGGACTAAAAGCACTTAAAATCGATGTTGACCGAATCACGTGGAAACGTGTAATGGACCACAACGATCGTGCACTACGCATGGTGAAGATTGGTCTGAATGAAGAAGGCAAGACCATTAACGGTTTTGAACGTAGTGAAGGTTTTGATATCTCCGCAGCCTCTGAGCTTATGGCTATCCTTGCCCTAGCAAAAGATCTTAAAGACTTACGTCAGCGTATTGGGCGTATTGTCGTAGCATACGATATCGAGGGACAACCGGTTACCACAGAAGACTTGCAAGTCGCAGGTGCAATGGCTGTCACACTCAAAGAGACAATAGCTCCAACATTAATGCAGACTCTAGAAGGTGTGCCAACCCTTATTCATGCAGGTCCATTTGCTAATATCGCTCACGGTAATTCCTCTATCATTGCAGACGAAATTGCTCTTAAACTATCTAGTTACGTTGTCACTGAGGCAGGTTTTGGTTCGGACATGGGGTTCGAAAAAGCTTGTAATATAAAAGCGGCGGCGGCTGGTCGAGCTCCTGATTGTGTTGTGATTGTTGCGACATTACGCGGCCTAAAAGCAAACTCCGGTCACTACGATTTGCGTCCGGGCATGGCTATTCCGGGTTCGATTTTCAACCCCGATCAAGCGGCATTAGAAGCAGGGTTTGAAAACCTGAAATGGCACATCAATAATGTTCATAAATACGGTATTCCTGCTGTCGTTGCGATCAACCAATTTCCGCAAGATTCTGTAGAAGAGCTGTCTGAATTAGAGTCTTTAATAGAACGCTTTAATCCTGAAGTAAAAGTTGCCATCAGCACCGCATTTGCAAAAGGCGGTGACGGTGCCGTTGAGCTTGCTAAGCATGTTGTTGAAGCATGCGAGAATCCATCGGAGTTCACCCCTCTTTACACGAAAGAGCAATCATTGAAAGAAAAGCTGATGGCGGTCTGTGAAGCTGGTTATGGTGCATCAAATATCGAGATGAGCGATCTAGCAAAACAGCAGCTCAAGCACTTTGAAACGCTTGGCTTTGACGGCTTAGCTGTGTGCATTGCTAAAACGCCGTTGTCGCTCAGTACAGATTCAGCAATTAAAGGCGCACCTAGTGGCTTTAACGTTCCGATTCGCGAACTTCGCTTGTGTGCCGGAGCAGGCTTTGTATACGCACTTTCAGGAAACGTCATGACCATGCCAGGGCTACCAGACAAACCTGCATTTATGAACTTAGACCTTGATGATCAAGGTAACATCATCGGTCTGTCATAACCTCACTGCTGTTTTCTACAATGGACAGGAGCCTTTGAGCTCCTGTTTTAATTTCTGCTCGTTCCCCGTTACCTCATTGTTTTAACGCCGCTTTACATTGTAAATCGGGTTATAGACAACCTTTGGTCACTCCGACCTCACCAATTTAGTGCACGACATATTTCCCCACTCCCTAATATAGTGCAAAGTTAACGCTTCATTTATCAAAATATATTGATTTCATTGATAAAATTCTATGGCTCGAATCTTGTACTAGGGTATATAACAAAACGATTTCTAAAAACCAAAGGACACTCACTGTGCACATCGAATAGCAATCAGCAGTTGGCTAACTCCTCAGGCTTTAGAGCGCTTTCGAGGCACGTAAAATAAGGGAAAGGGAAGATTATGCAAGATGCACTCGCGGTAATTTTAGCCGGTGGTATGGGGTCAAGGTTAAGCCCTCTCACCGATGATAGAGCCAAGCCAGCGGTTCCTTTTGGCGGTAAGTATCGTATCATTGATTTCACGCTAACTAACTGTCTTCATTCTGGTTTACGCAAGATATTGGTTCTCACTCAATACAAATCACATTCACTACAGAAACACTTGCGAGATGGTTGGTCCATCTTTAATCCCGAACTTGGTGAGTACATAACGGCTGTTCCACCTCAAATGCGCAAAGGTGGTGCATGGTACGAAGGTACAGCCGATGCGATCTACCACAATATGTGGCTACTTTCGCGAAACGATGCAAAGTACGTCGTCGTTCTTTCTGGTGACCATATCTACCGCATGGATTACGCAGCGATGCTCGAAGAGCATAAAGAAAACGGTGCGAAGTTAACGGTCGCTTGTATGGATGTTCCTGTTGAAGATGCAACCGCCTTTGGGGTCATGGGCATCAAAGAGAATGGTTTGGTCGAATCTTTCGTCGAAAAACCAGAAAACCCACCTACTCTGCCAGATGATCCAACTCAAAGCTTGGTTTCTATGGGTATCTATATTTTTGATATGGACGTACTACAAGACGCTCTTGAAGAAGATGCGAAACTCGACGATTCCAACCATGACTTTGGCAAAGACATAATCCCAAAGCTCATCGATACTCAATCCGTTTACGCTTATAAATTCTGTGGCAGTAAAGGTCGTGTAGACAAAGATTGCTACTGGCGCGATGTAGGTACAATTGACTCTTTCTATGAAGCCAATATGGACCTTTTAGAACCCGTACCACCAATGAATTTGTATCAGCCTAACTGGGCGATTCGCACTTATGAAGCGCAATTTCCACCAGCGAGAACCGTTTCATCAGCCACTGGTAATGAAGGTATCTTTATAAACTCAATCATCGCCAATGGCGTTATCAATTCGGGAGGGTCTGTTCAGCACTCAGTGATAGCATCAAATGTGCGCATTCATGATAGTGCAACTGTCGTAGATAGCATTATTTTTGATGATGTCGAAGTTGGAGAAGGCTGTCAGTTGGTGAGTTGTATTATCGACAAGCACGTTCGAATTCCCCCTCATACTCAAATTGGAATAAACAAAATTGAAGACGCAAAGCGATTCCATGTTTCTGAAAAAGGCATCGTAGTTATTCCGGAAGGTTACCAGTTCTAGCTTTTTTGCTCTCATGTAATCATCAATAGAGAAAAACCAAGCTCACCAAATAAAAAAGCGCGCGATGTAAATCGCGCGCTTTTGTCATCCACTCAAATTGGATTAGATATTACATACTGTTGACCAGCTACCATCACTACCCGGCTCTGATGCAGTCCACCAGTTTGCTTGGTATACCACACCATTGTGAATCACTTTGTCACCTTGGTTAGCGTGGCTTGGGTTACCTTGCCAATCAGTTTGTGGCAGATCTGGGTAAGTAACTAATCCTGCAGTGTCACAAGTACCAGGCTCAGTACCGCCACCACCACCGGTGCCAGAGTTTAAGTCACCAATTGGTAGATCTGGTTGCTCAAACTTAAACGCAAACTCTTTACCGCCAGAAATTACGGTGTAATTAGCAGGACCAGAGATTGGTAGGTAGTAAACCATATCGAGCTCGTAAGTACCGCCTGCTGGTAAGTCTTTCCATGCAGGTAGAGAGAAAGATACGCGATGCATAACACCATCTAGACCACCGATGTTGTTTGCACGAGTGTGACCAGAAGCAATCACACTTAGACCACCACCAGATTGATCTTTCGCGTTATCCGGTGCTGATACAGGAATATCAAACTGGAATTCTGTACCACCAGGAATCGCTTGACCAGTGTTGTTCGTAAACGTGATCTTAGGATTGATTGGGTAGTTTTGGTCACCAACTTTAAAGCCACCAACGCTAACAGCGATGTCTACTGCTTCTGTTGGAATCGGACCTGTCGCGATCTTGTTTCCGTAAGGCGTTGCAGACTTAAACTTATCGTAAATCGCCTTGGTCATCGTGTTACCCATGTGGTACTCACCATTACCTGCAGCACACGCTTGTTCAGTTGCATCTATCGTTGTACGGTTGCCGTTCGCATCTAGTACGTAACAGTTGTAGTCACCCGCAAGCTCCCAGAACATGATACCGCCGATCTCTTTATCGATAACGTAGTCCGCTTTCACTTCAACAGACGCTTTATCTTCTGTTGAAAGGAATACGCTCTTCTCTGCGTTCCATAGCCATGGAGCTACCGCAACATCATCATAGTTACGCGTGTAGGTACCAACCAATTGGTCTGAAGGGTCGTTAACTGGATCTAGACCATACGCTTGAGCATAGGAACCCCAAATGCCTTTCTCTAGGTTCTTCGCGTGCCACATTGGGTTAGAACCTGCGCCCATTTCGTTGCCTTTAGGGTCAGTATCGTGCCACATGTTATCGATACCTAGAGCACCGTGACCACAGTTGTTCTTCTCACCTTCACCTGTACCAGGCGCACATTCAGACTGGTTTGGTAATGCTGCACGACCCCAAAGGCCGTTTTCACCACCTGTCACACCTTGCCAACCACGAGTATAGTAAGGAACACCAATGTTAATACGACCAGCCGGCATTGAACCGCGGAAGTAATGGTATGCCCAATCCGTGTTCAAGTAGCCGATACCACCGTAAGCCGCAGTGCCATATACATTCCACTGTGCTAGCTCAGAGTCTTTACCTGTATCGAACAGTGCCGCGTTATGACCAACGTGGTCGTTCCAAGCACCGTGTAAGTCGTAAGACATGATGTTTACGTAATCTAGGTACTTAGTAACGTCGAAGGTTTCCATACCACGTAGCAAGTAACCTGAAGAAGGCGCTGCAATCGTTAGCATGTAGTGATGACCATCTTGTGCTGATGCTGCATCCAATTTCTCACGAAGCACTTTCATAAGTTCTTGGTAAGACGCCCACAAGTATGGACGACGTGGTTCCATGAAGTCTTTATCGTAAGGATTACCCGCTCCTGCCATAGAAGTTGGGTACTCGTAGTCAATGTCTAGACCGTCGAACTTGTATGTACGCATCATTTCAACAGCAGATGTCGCAAACTTCTCGATACCCGCATGGTTGATTGAACCGTCTGCGTTAGTCGTCATCGTGTAGAAGCCACCGTCAGCAACACGGTTACCGTCTGCACCGAAGTGACCACCCGTTTCAGCCCAGCCACCAATAGAAATCAACGTCTTAACATCGTGTTTCTGTTTGTAAGTCGCTAATGCACCAAAATGACCTTTAAAGCCTAGCGCTGGATCTACTTCAACACCCGGCCACGTTTTGCCCGTCGCGGGGTTAGTTGGATCATTCACATCCCCAACATTAACTTTACCGTCAGAGCCGATGCTTACGAACGCGTAGTTGATGTGAGTTAGTTGATCCCAAGGGATGTCTTTAACTAGATATGCTGCTTGTGGGTCATCACCACTACGCCAGCTAGTAAAGTAACCGATGACACGACGTGGGTGATCGGCACCCATTTTTTCACGACCTTCTTCGTCGTAAATAGTACAGTAAGGAACATCTAGACCCGCTGTTTGGTACAGACCGTCAGGACGGCAGTTCGACGTCACTGCGCCGCCATTGACGGTCAATGAAACAAGTGAAGAGTCTGTTGTTGCGCCAGCATCGTCCGTTGCTTTCGCGTAAACAGATACACTACCCGCTTGTGCAGGCATAAAGTCAACGGCATAAGGTGCTGCTGTTGCGGTGCCGATCAACGCACCCGCAGCGAAGAATTCAACTTTAGCGACTGTGCCATCTGCATCAGCAGCATTCGCAGTTACCGTGACTGAGCCACCAAGTTCGATAGAAGTTGCAGATAGAGCAACATCAACGGTTGGGGCTTCGTTGCCTGGCTGACCTGCATTTACATTAAGAGTGACAGCACTAACCGCACTCACTGCATTTTTGTCATCATACGCTTTGGTAGAGAACTCGTGAGCACCTTCAGTTGCCGTCCATGAAGCCGTGAAAGGCGCAGCTGTTGCAGTGCCAACCAGCGCACCATCAACAAAGAACTCAACTTTACTGATTGTGCCGTCAGTATCTAAGGCATCCGCAGCTAAGTTAACCACGTCACCGGCGGTGATCGAAGCCGACGCAGAAGGTGATGTTAACGTAACCGTCGGTACTTCATTCACAGGTGGATCGATAGGTCCCGTATCACCACATGCGCCTAGGTTTTCCCATTCACCCCACTGACCTGATTGCGCAGGGTTGTTGTTTTGGGTCCAATAACGCGCTTTGTAAGCGTTGTTTTCGTGTTGAACTTGGTCACCGCCATTGTAAACCTTTGACGAGTCCCAAACTTCTAGAGGGGCACAATCAACCGCCGCATAGGTGTTGAAAGCCATTAGACAAGATGCAGTTAACGTACTGAGTGTAAATACACTCTTCACTGCTTTCCCGTTTCTAAGGTGCATATTGCTCTTCCTTAAGTTATTGTTAATACAATACAAAATACGCTTAACTACCGCGCACTATTACTTTTGTTTCGACGTAAAATAACTTAAGTACAACTACAGAGTTTCACACTATATATTTATAAATTTTCAGCAACACCTCTCAAGAATCCACTAAAACGTTGCAACAAAAGACATCTTATTTTGCACCAATAACTAATTTTATTACTCAAATAAATATGTCGATCGCAATTTATTAAAAAAGACGAAAAAAGTCGTAATTTTGAAATAAAGATCACTAAGCCTTTGTTGATCTTGGAGTTTCGTTAAAGTGGCGCTTGTACTCTCGACTGAACTGTGATGGGCTACTGTAACCAACTAAACGTGCTGCATCGTTTACCCGTCTTCCTTCTAACTGAATTAATTCGCGTGCTTTATTTAAGCGAACCTTTTTGATGTATTGCAGAGGTGATTCAAGCGTTACGCTTCGAAAGGCTTGATGAAACGCTGAAACACTCATGTTCGCTTCTTCAGCTAGCGTCTGAACATTCAGTTGTTCATGGTACTCTTGATGAACGCGGTTAAGCGCTTTCGCCACGCGCGCATATGACCCTTCTTGATGTGCTAATTCGAACAAAACATGCCCTGACTCACTCACTAATGTTCGATATACAATCTCTTCCAGTAACATGTCGCCAAGCATTGCAACTTCAAGATCATCGCACAAAGCCGTCATCAAACGTTTACACGCATCCAGCATCTGCTCATTCATTCGAACTGACTTCAAACCACAACGGGTCTCGTCTTCACATACATTACTAAAGCGTTGCGATTCCAGTTTCTTTACCAGCTTTTGCAGCATCGCAGGCGAGATATCAATTGAAATCCCGAGCAACGGCTCATTATCGACGGCAATGGCTTCACATTCTAAAGGCATAGGAACTCCAACCACCAAATAGTCATCTGGTCCATAGCGAACTGGCGTCTGACCGATATGGATGTTCTTGTATCCCTGCCCGAGAACAATGATTCCAGATTGATAAACAAAAGGTTGGCGGTTGTTGCCTTTGCTACTGCGATAAAACCACACGCCGTCAATAGCGGTTTCTTTAATGCCTTCTAATTTGTCCAAATCAAATTTAGTGGCGTACTGTTGCATGATCTGAGCAAGTGTCTTCATTGTGTCACTCCAATAACTTTCCACGCACTATACTTGGAGTTCTGATTACAGTTCCAGCACAACGAACGCACATTTGTAGAAATAGGCAAAAAAATTACAGAAATCGACCTACTAAGGCGCATCAATGCGTACTAATATGCATGTATTCACTCTCCTCACAATGGAAGCAAGAGGTCTAATAATGAACTTTTCATACGTCAACCCAACTCAAATCTTCTTCGGACAAGGTCAAATCGCCGCAATTACAAACGCGATCCCTACCGGTCAAAAAGTACTTGTCATTTATGGTGGCGGTTCAATTAAGAAGAACGGTGTTTACGACCAAGTAGCGCAAGCTCTAGAAGGCCGCGAGTGGCTTGAGTTCTCAGGTGTAGAGCCAAATCCAACCAAAGAAACGCTAGATAAAGCCGTTGCAATCGTAAAAGAACAAAACGTTGATTTTATCCTTGCCGTAGGTGGTGGTTCGGTTATTGATGGTTCTAAGTACGTTGCAGCATCGGCAAAATACGACGGTGATGGCTGGGACATCATGGTTGGCAAACATCAAGTGACAGAAGCGACACCACTAGCCGCGATTTTGACACTTCCAGCTACTGGCTCAGAATCAAACATGGGCGCAGTTATCACCAAAAAGGAAACTCAAGATAAATTGGCGTTTCTTGCTCCTGCCGTGCAGCCTAAATTTGCGGTCCTTGATCCTGATGTAATGAAAACACTCCCAGAGCGTCAGTTGATCAACGGTGTCGTAGATGCATGGGTACACGTTTGTGAGCAGTACCTAACACTGCCTACTGGTGCAATGGTTCAAGACGGCTATGCAGAAGCACTACTGAAAAACCTAAAAGTTCTGGGCGAACAGTTTGAAGAACGTGACAACGACCAATGGCGCGCAAACCTGATGTGGACAGCAAACCAAGCACTCAACGGTCTAATTGGTAGTGGTGTTCCACAAGACTGGGCAACGCATATGATCGGTCACGAACTTACAGCATTGTGGCATGTTGACCACGCTCGTTCACTTGCAATCATTCAACCATCCCTACTTCGCAACCAAATGCAATTTAAGCGTCCTAAGCTTGAGCAAATGGGTCGCAACGTATTTGGTTTATCTGATGGTGATGATTTGGCAGAGCGCACGATCCAAGCGATCGAAGCTTTCTACCACCAACTAGGTGTAGCAACACAATTAGAAGGTTACGGTGATGACCGCGAAGCAGCAATTGACTCAGTGATCGCACAACTGAGCAAACATGGCATGACTGTTCTTGGTGAAAACCAAGCAATCGATCTTGAAAGCAGCCGCCAGATTCTTGACCTAGCAGTCGCTTAACGACTCAATCTATCAAAATACTGCCTTTTTTAACGGTATTGTGTCCTCGTAGACACAATACCGTTTTTTTATGTTAATTTAGCCGAACACTGACAATGCAATAAATATTGAACTTTTCTGCTAGAAAAATAACAAATAGGCGATAGTTCGATGTGTTTATGTAAGCCAATGACTAAAAACAAACCAAGTGCTTACTATTCGAAGTGTCCTTTTTAGCTTGCTCATCAAACATTGAGCGTAATGTCGTCTATTCAAGAGTTAATCGTATGTGGCTGATTGTCATTGCTTGTGCGCTCATACATATCATCAGCATTAAGACTGGTCCAAAGTGGATGTTCTTTCTGACCAAACCACTGCCACTCATCGCTATGATTGGCATGTTACTCATGTCTCCAGCCAGTCACCTTCCCTACACAAAGTGGGTAATCTCCGGACTTTCGTTGTCTCTGATCGGTGATTTAATCATGATGCACCCAAAAGATAAGTTTGTTTTTGGGATCAAACTGTTTTGTCTCGCACAGATCAGTTACGCCTTGGGCTTCATTAATATGGCAGCCTGGCACTTCACCCCTTGGCTCCCATTTGCTGTATTCGGCGCTGGACTTTGCGCTTACTCATTCTTTAAGCCCGACTTGGGTAAAGAAAAATGGTCCGTTGCTAGCTACATCTTTGTTTTGATGACGATGCTATGGATGGCGATGGAGTATTACGCAAGTGGTAAAACACAATCGTCAGCTTTCGCGGTGCTTGGCAGTTTCATCTTCACTATGTCTGGCGTTGTGCTTGCCTTTGAGCGCTTTGGCAGCACTTCGATATTTTCACGTCAAGTCGTCATGACAACCTACTATTCAGCTCAGTTTCTGATCACCATGTCTGTCTTCGCGATAGTGATCCGTTTTCTTTAAAATTGACTACATTATCAGGTAGTTTTGTAATGAGTTATTTGCTCACCAGTTGGACAGTTTAACCCTTATAAACAGGTGCAATACGGTTAATAACTTGTTATTGTAGAAAGAAATTTATTCTAAAAGTTGGCAGCCTTGAAAGAAAAAAATATCGTTGTTGAATTCAGCGGCGTAAACAAGTGGTATGGAGAATACCACGCACTTAAAGATATTAATTTTTCAGTACATACCGGTGAAATCGTTGTTGTTTGTGGTCCTTCCGGTTCAGGTAAATCCACTCTTATTCGTTGTATCAATCACTTAGAATCTATCCAAGAAGGTGAACTCAACGTCTTTGAGCAACCAGCTAACGCCAAAACCCATAAGCCGGGTAAAGTCGGCATGGTGTTTCAACACTTCCATCTATTCCCGCATCTGACCGTTTTAGAAAACCTTACTCTCGCGCCAATTCGTACATTAAAACTGTCGAAGCAAGAAGCAGAAGAGCGAGCGATGCACTACCTCAAGCGCGTCAACATTGAAGAGCAAGCAAACAAATATCCGATTCAACTATCCGGCGGTCAGCAGCAACGTGTTGCCATTGCCCGTTCGCTTTGTATGGAGCCGGACCTTCTCTTATTTGACGAACCAACATCAGCACTTGATCCAGAGATGATCAACGAAGTGTTAGATGTCATGGTAGAACTTGCCCAGAGCGGCATGACCATGATTTGTGTGACGCATGAAATGGGCTTTGCAAAGAAAGTAGCGAATCGTGTTGTGTTTATGGACGAAGGTGAAATCATCGAGATGAACTCCCCCGTTGCACTATTTGAAACACCACAACACCCACGTACGCAAGCATTCTTAAATCAAATCCTGAGCTACTAGCCTATGGTTGTTCGAATCCTTAAACCGGTCTTACAAGCCATATTACAAATTGCGATTCTTTTGATTGCGATTATTTGGGTGCTCGATTCAGGAGCTCAAGCCATGGGCTACCAATGGCAATGGGAGCGCGTGCCCGACTACATTGCCTTCTACGAAGATGGTGAATGGTGGCCAGCAGAATTGGTCGATGGGCTCATCGTTACCTTAAAAATCTCTGCCATTAGTCTATTCTTCACTTTGGTCATTGGTTTAATCACCGCTTTATTGCGTTTGAGCAATTCCAAAGTAGGCAACGCGATTGGCACAGCTTATGTGGAACTGATTCGTAATACGCCGCTGTTGGTACAAATTTACCTGCTCTATTTTGTGTTTGGACCAGTCATTGGTTTAGATCGATTCAGCACTGCGGTGTTGGCGTTGTCGCTTTTCCAAGGTGCATATACGGCAGAGATCTTCCGAGCAGGCTTGAACAGCATTCCAAAAGGTCAATTTGAAGCAGCGAAGACGCTAGGTTTATCGCCTTTCTTTGCATACAAAGACGTGATCCTACCGCAGGTGCTTCAGCGCACCCTGCCGCCATTGACGAACGAAGTCGTGTCATTGATTAAAAACTCTTCGATTGTGAGTGTTATGGCAATATTCGACTTAACGACCGAGGCAAGAAACATCGTATCGGAAACGGCGATGCCATTTGAAATTTGGTTTACTGTGGCAGCAATCTACCTTGCTCTCACATTATCACTTTCTGGCTTATCCGCTTGGCTAGAACACAAACTAGGAGCCAGTTGGCGCAAATTATAAGGAGATAACATGAAGTTATTCAAAGCGACCATTACTGCATTATTGGGGCTTGCGATTGCTCTACCTTCGTTAGCCAATGAGCAAGCAGCAACACCAAACGTAGATCAAATCAAGGAACGAGGCACACTTCGCGTTGGTATGTCGACATTCGTACCTTGGGCAATGCGAAATAAACAAGGCGAACTGATTGGCTTTGAAATTGATGTCGCTAAACGCCTAGCCGCAGATTCAGGTCTGAAGGTTGAGTTCGTACCAACAGCATGGGACGGAATCATCCCTGCTCTACTAGCCAAGAAATTTGACGTTATCATTGGCGGTATGTCGATTACTCCAGAACGTTCTAAGAGCGTACTGTTCACTGAACCTTACTCACACTCAGGTGTTCAAGTTGCAGCGAACAAAGAACTGGCAGCTGGCTTTAGCGAGTTTTCTGACTTTGATTCTCGCCGAGTGAAAATTGCAGCTCGTCGTGGTGCTTTTACCGTTCAAGTAGCGCGTGAAACATTCCCGAAAGCAAAAATCCTTCAATTTGATGATGACGCACAAGCATTCCAAGAAGTTCTAAACGGCAATGCACATGCGGTGATTGCATCGAGCCCTAAACCTGAGCATGAAGCGATCAAACACGCGGATAAGTTGTTCATTCCATTTACTGAGCGTCTATCCAAAGGTAACGAAGCCTTTGCCGTTCGCTTAGGTGAAGAAGACAAAAAAGCCTTCTTCAACAAATGGATAGAAGCACGTACCCAAGACGGTTGGTTAGATGAGCGCTACGAATACTGGTTCTCAACACTGGATTGGCAAGACCAAGTGGCACACGGTCAATAAACGCAAAAACTAATACATCGAATACACAGACCGACTCGAATGAAGGGTCGGTCCTCTCTTTACTATCGGAGTCAAACCTTGAGCGGACAAACCACCACTCGTGTTGCACCAACCAAAACAAAGTCAGGCTTTTTCTTAAACCGTTTTAACCTACTTGATTGGGTGTTGCTTGCCATCTGCGCGTTAGTTGGGGTTTGGCTTTACCACCGCTCCACCGTAGGGGTGAACTACATCTGGCATTGGAAAGAAGCCATTGATTTGTTGTTTACTCCGCGTGCTGATGGTGGGCTGCCATATTTTTTTCAAGGCTTGATTTCAACGTTACGCCTGAGTTTATGGGGCATTAGCTTCGCACTTATATTAGGCACCCTACTTGGCTTAGCCCGCTTCTCGGAATCGGCTTGGTTTCGCACACCTGCCAACGCGTTTATTCAGTTGGTGAGAAATATTCCACCATTGGTATTCGTCTTTATTTTCTACTTTTTTATTTCAAACCAATTAATCCCGTTACTTGGGTTAGAAGATCTACTTCGCAACTATCGCGGCGAACCCAATGCACTGCAAAGCTTCTTCTTTGGTCCGGCGAATTTGTGGGAGAACCTAGCGTCAGGAGTTCTCTGCGTAGGCTTGCTCTCTTCCGCTTACATTGCTGAGGTGGTTCGTGCTGGTTTACAAAGTGTCGATAAAGGACAGTGGGAAGCCGCAGATTCTCTCGGTTTATCTCGTTGGGTCAAATATCGCTTTATCATTGCCCCACAAGTGCTCAAAGCTATTACGCCAGCATTGGCAGGCCAAACTATCTCCTTAGTCAAAGACACATCTATTGTCTCACTGATTTCGATTCAAGAAATGACCTTCGTTGGTACCGAGATGGCAAACTCTTCCGGTTACATTTTTGAAATTTGGCTAATTGTGGGCTTGGTTTACTTTCTGATTTGTTTCGGTCTATCAATGTTTTTTAGATACATCGAGAAAAAATCGGAATCTATTTCAAATTAACTCAAAGGGCTTCAAAATTAAGACAGCCTAGCGCTTCAAATCCGAATTCCATCCTGTTACATTCGCTCTCATGCTATTTTTTTGGCGTTTTTCATGGAGTTAAAGAAGCAGTCCGATTACGAGCAATACATAAGGCAGGACAGCCTTGGCGAATATTACGTCGTGCTCAATCAATATACTTTCCATAGTGTTTATCAACCAATCTTCGATAAACACCAAAACATGATCGGGATGGAAGCCCTATTGCGCATTCGAGGCGCAGACGGAGCCAACATTCGTCCAGATCTTTTCTTTGCCGATGCCAGCATAGATACCTACTTCCGACTTTGTATGGAGTTTCTATCTCGGGCAATTCATATCCGAAACTTTGCACGTCATTTCGCAGGTTCGCCGATAAAACTATTTCTAAACGTCATGCCGCAAACCTTATTAACACTGACCAAAGACATGGGTTTTAAAGATAACGGTTTGCTGTATAAGCGGTTGCATGAGCTAGGTATGGAACCTTCTGATGTGGTCTTTGAAGTGGTTGAAGAGTCGTGTGGTGATACTGAATTACTGATCCAAGCGGTACAACTAATGCGAGCTAATGGCTTTCTTTTCGCCATTGATGACTTTGGTTCCCACCATTCCGATATGTCACGCGTTAAGCAACTTTGTCCCGACATTATCAAGATAGACCGTTCTTACCTTCTTGATTACTGCTCTGGCGATACACTTGCGATTGCCAATGCAGTTGAACTGGCTGAAGAGATGAATGCGAAAGTTGTCATTGAAGGGGTTGAGGAAAACATGCAGCTCTCCGCTATGCAAGCGCTTAATCTTGATTACTACCAAGGCTTTTACCTAGCTAAGCCAAACTCGATTAACCACTGGACCAAACACGCGCAAAACAGCGAAGTTTTACACTAACCAATCAGCCCCAAATTCTTATCTGTCAAATCAACAACCGCAAAATACAAAAGCGCCGCCTTGTTCAATAACCGAAGCGGCGCTTGTGAAATTATCCGTGTTATAGACAAATCACTTAGAAGAAGTCGATAGAGTTACGCCCACTCTTTGGATCGCGACTCACTTGAGGCTTGTCTTCTTTCTTACCTTTCTTGGCAGATTGAGACAATGCTTCTTTCTGTGCCTTACGCTCTTTGTGCGCCGCTTTACGACCCGTCGATTGAGGACCTTTAGCTTTTTTCTCATTCTTATTCGAACGAGATTTTTCTTTACGCGCGTTTTGCGCGTCCTTCTTCGCCTTCTTCTCTGCCTTTTGTTCCGCAGTTTCTGGCTCAGTTACTGGCGCATCGCACACAACAACATAGTATTCTTGGTTGAACTCGAAGAAATCGCCGTCGTACATCTTGCGACGTTTGCGCGTTTCTAGCTCACCATTTACCGCAACATAACCTTCTTCGATGATGTGTTTTGCTTCACCACCGCCACTCACCAAGTTTGCGATTTTGAAAAGCTTGTACAGCTCAATTGGGTGCGCGTCGACGTCGATACCGATCGCTTCGATCTCAATCTCTTCGCCTTCTAAATACTCTTCGTGTTCGTAATCTTGGGTCATGTTCGTTACTCATTTTTCTTGATGAACGGAGTTTAAACGGAATGCGTACAAATAGAAACGTGATCTTCACTCAACTTGTCCAATTGGGTATATACTCACCCAATAACTCCTTGAACGAGCAATATTTTGTCTAATAAGAACTGCATTACCTTTGCCACCGCCAATCTGTTCAACTTTGTTGCTCCACCTGGCGCGTATTATGACTTCGAGAACATTTACTCCCTCGACGACTGGCAGGACAAACTCACTTGGACAAAATCACAGCTCGAGCAACTCGCCCCGGATGTCATCGGCTTACAAGAAGTGTTCAGCATTGAAGAAACCAAAGCCTTCTTTACTACAATGGGATATCAGCACTTTGCCAGTGTCGATACGCCGCATATTGAGGGGGACTACATCTACTCTCGTCCTGTAGTGGCAATCGCGTCCCGCTTCCCAATTGAAAGTTATGAAGCCGTCACTTTCGATAAAGAAACGCTCAACGCCTTCGGTGATTTCTCTGCGCCCCCTTTCAGCCGAAAACCAATTCGAGCAATCATCGTTCACCCTATCATTGGGCATATTGCAATTTATGTTACGCATTTAAAATCACAAAGACCGGCTGATTCAGAGGCACCTGCAGATGCAAGCAAACCAATTGCGCGCTGGCTATCAACACAACAACGCGGTTGGGAAGCAGCCATGCTACGCGACGCAATGCAAAAGCAGTATGCACGCGACTCAATGCCCACCGTGTTAATGGGAGACATGAACCAAGCCATCACACCCACAAGCGTTAACAAGGTTTTGATTGAGCATTACGGTGACAGCGTCACTGATTTGCAACTAAATGACGGATGGGAATTGCAAGTAGCGCCTACTCTGGAGCCACGCCCAGCAACGCATTACCACTTCGCAAAAGGAAATGTGTTGGACTACATCTTGCTATCGCAGGAATTCGATGCTCATGCAGACATATCGATAGCGGAAGTGACGAGATATCAAGTGCTGGATGCGCACTTAATTAACCCGTCTTTTGAGCGAGATAAAAACGCCAGCGACCACGCGTTTGTGGCGCTGACGGTAGAAATTAAGCTTTAGCGTCGATGTGGCGTTTCACAATCTTACGTGGAATCAACTCAACCCCAGCCTTGTAGCGTTTTGCAGACGCATTAAGCGCCAACTCCATCGCACTGTCGGCAATGAGTTCAAACTGCTGCGGTAACGAATTGATTTTGATTGGCAAAAAGTCTAATAAGCGGTTATCACCAAAGGTAGCTAAACGCACTTTCGCCATCAGCTCCGGCTTTTCTAACATAACGTCTAACACCCCTTCGAGTAAGGTGTATGACATAGTCACTAACGCATCAGGTAATTCGTCATTCGCAATCCAACTTTCTAGCACTTTCTTGCCTTCTTCTCGCGAGAAATGCTGACCATATCCTACCAGCACATCTTTGCTTTCTTGTTGGCAAGCAGAACGAAAACCCAATTCACGCTCTTTAGAAACTTGAAGTTCTGCTAACGCGCCAATAAGCCCAATCGATTTGATTTCAGAGGACAAAACCGACTCAGTCAACTCAAATGCCGCGTCAAAATCTTCACTGATCACACAGCAAAAATGCTCATCATCCATTGGACGGTCAAGTGCAATAACTGGCGTGCCCGAGTTTTGCAGCTTTAAGTAATACTCACTGGCAGCCGGCATGCTACTTGCGACAAACAATGCGTCAATACGACGGCTAACCAATGCCTCAGCCACTTTCTCTTCCGTTTGCGGATTATCATCCGAGCAACCAATCAGGATTTGGTAACCTGCTTTACGAGAGTTTTGCTCAATCAGTTTTGCTAAACGTGCGTAACTGGTGTTCTCTAGGTCTGGAATGATCAAACCGAACGAACGCGAGTTTCCCGCACGTAAAGAAGAAGCCGCGTGATCCGGTTTGTAATTGTGCTGCTCTACCACCGCCATGACTTTCTTTTGAGTCTTTTCGCTGATGCGGTATTTCTGCGCTTTCCCGTTAATCACATAGCTTGCTGTCGTCTTTGAAACCCCAGCTAATTTCGCTATTTCATCCAGTGTCATATTCTAAGCCCTATTCTGTGCGCAGGATCATATTAATACATCAACGATCCTTCGATAAGTTGAATTATATGCTGAACCGATTCAGTATAAAAGCTGAAAGGATTCAGCAAAACTTAAAAATTGACGGGAATCACCAAAAAACAGCAAGTGAGGTTTGCTTTGCTAGGCTTTATAGGCAATCAATCACTGGATGATTAAGTTTTGATTTTAAAAACAGTTTCGCTGAGTGTTTTAAAAAATTTGACCAATTGCTGAATCGATTCAGTTTATTGTTAAGGTTAAGCAGTTTCGTAGCAAACAACGCTGGTTAACAGGAACAGCGGTTCAGCAAAGAATAGATAAACAAGGTTACGCATCGAAGAACGAGCAGCGTAGCCAAGATGAATTAGAAATAGATACCTTAAGGCTGGAGAAGCACCATGCTTAAGCTAAGTAAGAACGACATTACCCTATCTCAATCCGCTACAGATAAGTTTGAAGCGATTAAAAACATCGCTCAAAGCCTGACAGACAAAGGTCTGGTAGAACAAGGCTATGTAGAGGGCATGCTAAACCGTGAAAACCAAAACTCAACATTCTTGGGTAACGGCATCGCGATTCCTCACGGCACCACAGACACACGCTCAATGGTTAAAACCACGGGTGTTGCGGTTCACCACTTCCCAGAAGGTGTTGAATGGGGTGACGGCAATAAGGTTTTCGTCGCTATTGGTATCGCGGCAAAATCAGACGAGCACTTGGGCATCCTAAAGCAGCTAACAAAAGTATTGGGCGCAGACGGTGTTGAAGAGCGCTTACGCAATGCGAAAAGCGAAGATGACATCATTGCCCTACTTCATGGTGACGTTCAGCTAGAAGCAGATTTCGATGCCTCTCTAATTCAACTTCTCTTCCCTGCAAGCGACATGGTTCAAATGAGCGCGGTTGCGGGTGGTCTACTTAAGAATACAGGTTGTGCTGGTGCAGAATTCGTTGCGGATCTTGTGACGAAAACACCGACGCACCTTGGTCAAGGTCTGTGGCTAGTCGGTAGCGATAAGCAAGTCACTCGCACTGGTGTTTCTTTTGTATCAACAGCGAATGACTGTGAGTTTGAAGGCGAGAAAGTTCGTGCTCTAGTTGCGTTTGCTGCTTGCAATAACGCGCACCAATCGATCCTAAGCACAATTTCAAAGCTTGTGTTTAACAACGAACACAACAAGTTACTTGATGCTTCTGCAGAACAAGTTCTAGCGTTATTCAAAGGCGAAGAAGTAGCAAGCGAAGCATCTGAAGATGGCAACACTGCAGTGTTCAAGATTAAGAACGCGCACGGTTTGCACGCTCGTCCGGGCGCAATGCTGGTCGCGGAAGCGAAGAAATTCGAATCAACCATCCGTGTTGCTAACTTAGATGGCGACGCTAAACCAGTAAACGCAAAGAGCCTAATGAAAGTTATTGCGCTTGGTGTAAAACACGGTCACCAGCTTCAATTCTCAGCTGAAGGTCCAGACGCAGCACAAGCTCTCGAATCCATCGGTAAAGCAATCGCTTCTGGTCTTGGTGAAGGTTAAGGGACGGATTCATGACAGCAACAATTTCATCGACAAAAGCAACAAACAAAGTCGTGACCATTACGCTTAACCCCGCCCTTGATCTAACGGGTTCACTGGATTCACTAAAAGTGGGATCGGTAAGCCTAGTAGAAAAGAGCAACCTGCATGCTGCTGGTAAAGGCGTAAATGTCGCCAAAGTTCTGAGTGACTTAGGTGCGGACGTGACAGTGACTGGCTTTCTAGGCAAAGACAATCCGGAACTATTCCACCAGCTTTTCGACGACATCAAGGTTCACAACGAGTTTGTTGAAGTCGAAGGCGCAACGCGCATCAACGTAAAACTGGTTGAGGCAAATGGTCAAGTCAGCGATATCAACTTCCCTGGTGTGCAAGTCACGCCAGAAGAAATCACTCGCTTTGAACAAACCCTATTCCGCCTTGCAGAAACACACGATTACTTTGTTCTTGCCGGCAGCCTACCTGGCGGCGTAAGCGCAGAGCAATGTGCAACGTGGATTGAAGCGCTGCACCAACAAGGTAAGAAAGTGCTTTTTGATAGCAGTAAAGCCGCATTACGTGCAGGTATCGAAGCGCATCCTTGGTTGATCAAGCCAAACGATGAAGAACTCAGTGATTTTGTTGGCGAACATCTAGCCACACCAGAGCAATGCCAAACCGCGGCGCAAACACTTAGCGATAAAGGCATTGAGAACATTGTTGTGTCAATGGGCGCTGACGGTGTGATGTGGCTTAACCAAGGTGAATGGCTACGCGCACAACCACCAAGAATGAATGTTGTAAGCACAGTTGGTGCAGGCGATACGCTTGTTGCGGGCTTGTGCTGGGGTCACATGCAAGTGATGCCGAAAAACGATTTACTCCGCTTCGCTACCGCGCTTTCTGCTCTTGCAGTTAGCCAAGTTGGCGTAGGCTTAACCAGTCAGGAAGAACTGGAGAACATCAAGCTCCAAACACAAGTAACCGAGCTTTACCCTAATACTAACTTAGACAAAAACTAAGGAACAGAAGGTTATCAATATGAATATTGCCATCATTACAGCTTGTCCAAGTGGTGTTGCGAACAGCATCATTGCGGCAGGTCTACTAGAACAAGCAGCCGCTAAGTTAGGTTGGAATGCGAAGATTGAATGCCAATCAAGCGTGATTGAACCAACTCGACTAACAGACACTGACATTGAACAAGCAGAAGCGATCGTAATTGCGGCTAACACTCCAGTTGATACTTCTCGTTTCGTAGGTAAAAAAGTCTACTTATCAGATATCAGCGACGTAGCTAAAGACGCATCTGCTTTCCTACAAACTGCAGTAGAAAGCGCAGCAACCTTAGCGCAAGCAACAACTGTTGCGGCACCAGTTGAAAGTGCATCAGCGACGAAGAAAATCGTTGCAATTACGGCATGTCCAACAGGCGTAGCGCATACCTTCATGGCGGCGGAAGCACTGGAAGAAGAAGGCAAACGCCGCGGTCACCAAATCAAAGTGGAGACACGTGGTTCAGTAGGCGCGAAAAACCAACTCACTGACCAAGAAATCGCAGACGCAGATTTGGTAATCATCGCTGCCGACATCGAAGTGCCACTAGACCGCTTCAACGGCAAGAAGATGTACCGCACTAAAACAGGTCCAGCTCTGAAGAAAACCGCAGAAGAGATGGACAAAGCGTTTGAACAAGCAACCGTATACCAACATTCTGGCTCATCAAGCGCGTCATCAGCGACTGAAGAGAAGAAAGGCGCATACAAACACCTAATGACAGGTGTATCGCACATGCTCCCTGTGGTTGTTGCTGGTGGTTTGATCATCGCCCTATCCTTCGTATTTGGTATTGAAGCGTTTAAAGAAGAAGGCACATTAGCGGCTGCTCTGATGAACATTGGTGGCGGCTCCGCTTTTGCTCTGATGATTCCTGTACTTGCAGGTTACATCGCATTCTCAATTGCTGACCGCCCAGGTCTGGCTCCGGGTCTTGTCGGCGGTATGCTTGCAAGCTCAACTGGCGCTGGTTTCCTTGGTGGTATCGCTGCGGGTTTCATTGCTGGTTATGCCGCGAAGTTCCTTGCAGATAAAGTGAAACTTCCACAATCGATGGAAGCACTTAAACCGATTCTGATCATCCCATTTGTGGCAACCTTGTTCACTGGTCTAGTTATGATTTACATCGTAGGTGGTCCGGTATCAGGCATCATGAACGGTCTGACAGACTTCCTAAACAACATGGGTTCTGACAGTGCTGTACTACTAGGTATTATCCTTGGCGCAATGATGTGTTTCGACTTAGGTGGTCCAGTAAACAAAGCAGCTTACGCATTCGGTGTAGGTCTATTGGCTTCTCAAACTTACGCTCCTATGGCTGCAATCATGGCGGCAGGTATGGTTCCAGCACTTGGTATGGGTCTAGCGACATTTATTGCGAAAAACAAATTTGAACAAAGCGAGCGTGAAGCAGGTAAAGCATCATTCGTTCTTGGTTTGTGCTTTATCTCTGAAGGTGCAATCCCATTTGCAGCGAAAGATCCAATGCGTGTAATCCCATCATGTATGGCGGGTGGCGCACTAACGGGTGCACTATCTATGCTTTTCGGTGCAAAACTAATGGCACCACACGGTGGTCTGTTCGTACTGCTAATCCCTAACGCAATTTCTCCGGTATTGATGTACTTGGTAGCAATCGCAGCAGGTACAGCGGTAACAGGTTTCACTTACGCGTTCCTAAAGAACAAAGCAGAAGCGAAACAACAAGCTGCTGCTTAATCGTCAACGGTCAGCTTGTGCTCACCTAAGCAACGATTGATTAACGATTAACAATGCCTCCCTCGATTTGGCATTCGACACCTTCCTCTGCTTCGGCATTGGGAGGTGTTTTTTATTGTAGAGACGCGAACAGAAGCGTGGTCAGATAACTAAATATGAAAAAACGAATGGATGACTAAATGCGGTAACAAACAAAGTTACTTTCCTCTGCTTCGCTTTGATTGAAAAAGAACAAACGGTCATTTTCAACTTTATAAATAAAGTCCGTTTTCGTTCCAACATACGAGTTCATGTCGCGGATAAACACTTCGCTTTCTGTCGGTTGGTGATTCCAGCTTACCTTTTGATAATCCACTGATAACTCATGTCCATCGACCTTATACTTACCATTGAAAATCATTTCGTATTCTTTACTTTCACCCGTCTTAGTTAGAAGTGAACCTTTTTGAAAGATATACATATCCCTATCGGAGCTAAACACCACTACAGAGCGATCTTTGATGTGCTCGTATCGTCGATAGCCTTTCGTGATAAAGTCCTCTTCATAGGTCGCACAAGCCCAGCGGGACCCAGTAATCTCATCCGACTGAAAGTACTTTTGATGTAAGGCAACGCCAACTAAAGCGAGTGTCAATCCGATATTAAGCACGGCGAGTTTGTTTATTTGCATATTGCGTCCGCCCTCCTCATGCTCTCCAAGATGGTCTCTTTTAACGACTCAATCTCAAGTGAGAAGTTAATGTAGTTGACGTTCTTATTGCTATTTTTAGCAAACGCAAAGGCACGCAAAATGTAGGCACCTTCTTGATAAGCTGACTCGGAAACGCGTAAATAAACAATTGCCGGACAGACAGGAAATGAATCCTCATTCAAACTGGTTGCCAAAGCCAAAAGATTAAGCTCATCATGTTTGAGGTCGTAAAAATAAAAGTCCGTTTCAGAGATGGAAAAGTCGTCATATTCAGAATTATTGAGGAAATCAGGATGTGGCGCGAAAGGACGAAAATACAATACTGAACCAAGTGCTAAAACAAGTAGCAAGCTCAGCATTGGTGCCAAGTTCAATGCCTTATCTCGCGATTCAGTTGGTCTTTGAACAGAAGTTCTAACCGTTTCGGCGGACTCTGGTTCCAGTGTTTCTAAAGCCGGGATCTGTACTTTTTGCTTAGTGGGTTTAGCGTCGTCATCAATTTCTAGTAAATAACCAATTTTGCTAACGGTTTTTATCTTTACGCCTTTTGCATCCAACTGCCCTAGCTTCTTTCTCAAGCCCGAGATGACATTAGTTAGTGCTTGATCCGTGACTACCGAACCATCCCAACACGTTTCAAATAACTCCTCTCGAGTGACATGAACACCCTGCTTTTCAATCAACAGGTTCAACACTTGATAAGGGAGCGGTCTTAACGGTACATCACTGCCTCGTAAATTGGACAATTTCCTTGTCGTCGGATCGAGGATTAAATTGGCGAAATAGATTCTATGCATACAGTCTCACTATTTTCTCAACTCCTTGAATTATAGGTTAGGTTTGCAAAATCAAATCAGAAATCTCTCAGTGTTCACAATTCACACCATCGCACTGAATCACCCAGCAGCTCTGCATTGCATCATTAATAAATTACGATGAACAGCCACTGATTACACAAAAAACACACAATTTCGTAAGTGTCTAAGCCGATTGAAATTATTTGGTTTTTGTTTACTTTTAGTTTAGTTTTTCATCGCCTCACTCGGATAATGAACACTGTTTTAAACACAACAAGACAGACAGTAATACAGAGGTAAATAACAATGAGAAAAGCAGTCATCCTTCTTCTAGCACTAGGCAGTATTCAAGCCCAAGCAAATGACTCAAAAGACGTGTCCGGTTTTTATTTGGGAGGTGGCATCGGTAACACTACCTATAGCGATGATGACCCATTCACACAGCTCGATGGTGACGGTACAACCTTTAAACTTATCGGAGGGTATCAGTTCAATCGTATCGTTGGTGTTGAAGCACAATACACAGATTATGGTGATATTAAGCTTAAGCACACCCCGTTAGATTTGGATGTAAACAGTGTCTCCGTCGCGGCAAATATTGGTTATACCTTCGACAACGGTTTGCGACCATTTGCGACATTAGGCTTGGGATATATCTCGGTTGATATCCCGGAAGGGTTAGGACCTGACGAAGACGAGTTATTACTTCGCGTCGGCGCTGGTCTTGAATATACACCACATCAGCTTAGCAACATCACTTTCCGTGCGGCGTATGAGATGGACCACTTCAACGTCGATTCAACCCGTTCGAGCAAAGATACCGAAATCCAGATCGGCTCTTTCTATGCGGGCGCAACATACAAGTTCTAATAATCAAAGAAAAAGCAAACACATAGAAACCACAAAGGGCGACACTAATTTTAATAGCTGTCGCCCTTTTCTTGTTCGGGTCTGTTTAACCGATACTTATTTTTTCATCATGTACTTTTGTACGACCTACTTCTGCATCGGTACCGCTTCAATATCGACATCCCCCGTGTTCATGTCTACCGTCGCTTGGTAGACACTGTGTGGGTCGCCGTAATGCTTAAACGTAAAATGATAAACATTGGCTGGCGTCCAAATTTCTTGGTCTTCTGCCGGCATAATGTCATAACCATCTTGCTGGTACAGTTCAGTTGCCATCACATAAGCAAGCGCAGTCTGTACCTTAGTATCACGGTCAATTTTTGGCTCTAACGACGGGTTACTTGGGTAAGTGTTACCATTGAAGCTCATTTGACGATAAGCGCCGTTGCTCCACACAATAAAGTCTTGCCAACCATTGCTGTAACTGTCAGCCAAAACAACTGGCGTTCTCGTAACTGACATGCGGTTAAGAACCTTGCCGTTGTTGTCAAACATATACGCGCTACAACCGCCACTGCCGCAGAAATAGCGATCTTGAAGCAATACAAAGTGCTCCGCTACTCCATCGCTATTTAAATCCGCTGAGCCTGTTAGGTAACGAATTTTATCGTTTTCTAAAGAAAGCCCTTCAGGGTTCAAAATGCTTTGGTCGATCCAAGTTGCGATAGTTGCCGCATCGACACTTTTGATTTCCACAGGTGCTTCAGGAGCTGTGGTATTTGTAGAAACACTGTCTGTAGAAGAACAGCCAATAAGCGTTAATGAACCTAGAAGGAAGAGTCCGTGTAATCCACGATTTATCATTTGCGTTCGCTCTTTTAATCATGATGTTTTGTTAGTATACGCATCATTTATCAATCGCTTGCAAGAAAATCATAAAAATCCGTTAAGTGTTCACCAAACCACCCGTTTTGTCTTTTTCGCCTTTATCTACTCTTTTTCTTCTCAAAACTCATTTCTCGTCCCTATACGCCAAGATCAAAAAAGCCCTGAGGAAAATCCCCAGGGCTAGGCAGGAATCTGACAGAAGTCAGGTTGGTCCCTTATGCAGTGGTTGGTTTGATCTTAAACAGAATTGCAAACATGACTGGAACGACAATCAATGTTAGCACTGTAGCAAAACCAAGGCCTGCCATAATCGTAATCGCCATTGAACCGAAGAAAGCATCAAACACGAGTGGAATCATACCCAGAATCGTTGTCAGTGCCGCCATACTTACTGGACGAACACGGCTAATCGCACTATCAACAATGGCTAAGTAAGGATCCTTGCCCGATTCTAGCTCAAGGTTAATCTGGTCTAGAAGTACGATACCGTTTTTCAGAATCATACCGCTTAAGCTCAGCAGACCAAGGAAAGCAGTAAAGCTGAATGGCATGTTTGTCGTCAGAAGACCAAACGCCACACCGATGATAGACAACGGCACCGTGAACCAAATAACCAGTGGTTTCTTTAATGAGTTAAACAGAAGCATCGTAATGATGAACATCAATAGGTAACCCATTGGCAATGAGCCAAACAGCCCTTCTTGCGCATCTTTTGATGACTCGTATTCACCACCCCAAGTAATTTCGTACCCTTCTGGAATGTGTAGCGCCATCACTTTTGGTTGTACACGAGCAAACAAGCTTGCCGCGGTATCGTCACTCAGTACGTCGTGGTCAGCCAGTACCGTTAGAGTACGTTTACGGTCACGACGTTGAATCAACGGCTCATCCCAATCCAATTTCACACCGTCAATCACTTGATCAACTGGGATGTACGTCTGTAACGATGGACTCCAAATGTTCACGTTTTGCAGCGATTCAAAGTCAACACGTTCCGCTTCTGGTAGACGCGTCATGATAGGCAGAATATGCGTACCATCGCGCAAGAAGCCTAGTGTGCTACCGCCAAACGCCATTTGTAGCGTACTTGAAAGATCTTGCTTCGAAATACCTAAGCGACGCGCTTTTGATTCGTTAAATACCGGTACAAGCTCTTTAGTACGCTCACGCCAATCATGACGAATATTGCGAGCGCCTGGGTCAGTGTGCAGAATGTCTTCTACTTGTACTGCTAGCTCACGCAGCACTTGTGGATCTGGACCAGTAATACGAGCCTCAATCTTAGAAGCTGGCGACGGACCAAACTCCATCAGCTTGAACTGAAACGTTGGCTTATCAAACGTCTTCGCTAGATTGTCGTCTAGCTTGTGCAGAAGCTTGAACATGTTGTCACGGTCCGTAGTACGAACTTGGAACTGTGCGTAAGCTTCGTAACTCTTTTCCGGCTGGTAAGTCAGAGCGAAACGCTGCAAACCTTGACCAATCGAGGCAGAAACAAAATCAATATCATCTTGCGTACGAATGTAGCTTTCTACTTCTTCTGCTTTCTTGATGGTTTCACGAATATCTGTGCCTTCTGGCATCCACATATCAACGTAGAACATCGGTGTATTTGAAGGTGGGAAGAACTGTTGCTTAACACTACCAAACGCAACCACTGCACCCACAAGCAACGCCACCATGCCTGCAACGGTCAACCAACGGAAACGAAGAGCAAGCTTCAAAGACGCACCAAATGCAACGAATAACCAGCCTTTGTATGGGTCTTCGTCTTCAGCATCCGCGCCTTTGTCTTCTTCTTTCAATAGAAGATCCGCTAGGAAAGGCGTTAGCGTAATTGCAGTAATCCAGCTTAAAAATAGCGAGAAACACAATACCCAGAACAACGAGCCCATAAACTCACCCGTCGCGTCTTGAGATAAACCGATAGGTGCGAAAGCAGTGATCGCAATAACGGTAGCACCAAGTAATGGCCACTGGGTTTGTTTTACAATATCCGTTGCCGCTTGAACTTTAGTGCGACCCTTCTTAAGACCAACCAATATCCCTTCGACAACAACAATGGCATTATCCACCAGCATACCGAGGGCAATGATAAGTGCCCCCAGCGAGATACGGTGCAGCTCGATATTGTTGTAGTTCATTAATATGAAGGTGCCGAATACCGTCAACAGCAGAACCAAACCAATGATCAAACCACTACGCAGCCCCATGGTGAACAACAGTACAATAATTACGATCGCAACCGCTTCTGCCAAGCTAATAACAAACGCTTTTACCGAGTCATCCACTTCTTGTGACTGGTTGTAGAAATAGTTCATATCGATACCAGCAGGCTTGATCGTTTCAAGGCTTGCCAGTTCCGCTTCAATACGTTGCCCCACTTCTACCACGTTCACACCTGACGCAAACGAGATACCAATGTTGATCGCTTTCTTACCGTTGAACAATAGAACATTACCCGGTTTTTCTTGAATGCCACGGCTGATGGTTGCAACATCTTTTAGGCGGATCAGATTACCTGTATCACGACCGTGAATAATCAGGTTTTCCAAGGCTTCTACGGTGTTTAATGTGCCGCTAGGACGAATAATTAGACTCTCGCCGTTCACCATCACTTCACCAGCAGAAACCACATTGTTCTGTTGGTTCAGCAAACCAGAGATCACGTTCATGTCGAGGTTAAGCGCAGCTAAACGATCAAGAGAGATTTCAACAAAAAGCATCTCTTGCTGATCACCAGCAATGTCCACTTTGCCCACACCGTCGATAAGTTCGAGCTCACGCGTAAGTTGGTCCGCGTAACGCTTTAGTTCGATGTAATCGTAGTCATCACCTGTGAGCATTAACATCACGCCGTACACGTCGCCAAAGTCATCAATGATTTGCAGAGATTGAACACCTTGCGGCAAAGTTGGTTGCAAATCGTTGATCTTACGACGCATTTCATCCCAGATCTGCGGCAGTTCATCAGGACCGTAGTCCATCTTCATGCTCACCATAATCTGTGACATACCACTCGAAGACGTTGACGTGATCTTATCGATATAAGGCAACTTACGGATCTCTTTTTCAAGCGGATAAGTCAGTTCTTCTTCCACTTCTTTAGAGGTCGCGCCCGGATAAGTCGCAATCACCATCGCATCCTTAATGGTAAATGCCGGGTCTTCTAATCGACCAAGTTCTAAGAACGACGTTACACCGCCGATCGCAAGAATAACGATAAACAGCCAGCTGATGACTTTGTTCTTAATTGAGTATTCAGCAATGCTCATTATTGTACTTTCTCCACCACGTCCACATGCTTACCTTCACGAAGTTTGCGTAAGCTGGAATTCACTAATACATCGCCTTGAGCAACACCCGAGGACACAATCGCACCTTCACCATTAACTTGATTGATGGTCACGGCAACTTTTGTGACCGCGTCACCATTTAATTTCCAAACGAAAAACTCACCGTCATGGCTGCCAGCTTGCAGCGCTGTCATTGGGATGTTGTAGCCATCAATAGACGTAATGCCTGCCGCTACCATATCAACCGACACGCTTACGCTTGTGCCCGGCAGAATCTCTTGTTCAGGCTGAGGCATCGTTAGGTACATTTGGTAAGTTTGTGTTTGCGCATTTGGCTCACTGGTGTGCTCCAAGTAGTTCAACTGATACCGCTTTTCATCACCAGAAAACGTTGCTTGAGGTTGGTAACTCATGCTTTGAGTGTTTGGATTCACCATTGCTAATACGTTATCTGACAGTTCAATACGAACGTACACTTTGTCACTTTGATAAAGGTTTAGAACCGGCTCACCAATCGCAACACGCTCGAAACGCTCTTTAAATACGTCAGAAACTTTGCCTGCAAACGGGGCAAACAAACGGGTGTAATTCAACTGGTTTGTCGCGTTATAGAAGTTCGCTTCTGCCAGCTCCTTGTTTGCCGTTAGTTCGTCTAGCTCCGCTTTCGAAATCATTTGGCGGCTGTGCAACTCTTCTCCACGTTTAAGCTGACGAATAGCAAGCGTGTATTGCGCCTCGGCATCATTGACTGCTTGCTTCTCTTTACTGTCATCAAGCTTAGCGATCATCTGACCTTCTTTGACTGTGTCACCAGCTTTCACCAACACATGTTGCACCTCACCGGCTCGGCGAAACGCAATCGGAGTTTGTTCAGCAGGCACCACTTGTCCCTTAAAGGTGCGGAACTGGCTCTTTACTGGAACATCGACAGAGACCGTCGACACATACAAAGGCTGTTCAACAGCGACTTCTTCGTTGCTGTTACAACCAGTCAGCACTGCAAGCGCAATAGCAGAAACTGTAAATAGTGAACGTTTCATTAAATACCTTCCTCACGAACCCAAGCTTTCACCACTTGACCTTCAACTAGGCGCTCAACACCCGCGATGACAACATAATCGTTCTTGTCTAGACCCGACTCCACACCACCATTTTCATTTAGTGACAAGGTCACTTTATTCACCTGTTGTGTTTCACTGTCCATCACCCAAACTTCGCCTTGAGTTTCGCTTTTGCTTACCCACGCTGCGCTTGGCAGCATTACAGCATCCGAAACATTTTGCTTAGCGATATGAACTTGACCTGTCATCCCCGTCAGCAAGTTACGATCAGACGGACGAGTAATGGTCACAATCGCTTCATAACTGTTAGTGTCTCCGTTTGGCTGAGTCGAAATCTCTTTGAATGTGCCTTGAATGCGATTGTTTGGTTCGCTATCCATCGTTACCCACATTTCCGCGTCTTTTAATGTGTTCAGTGACACCGCTTCTGCATACGTGACGGGCAAAGTGAACGACACATCCAACGTGGTATTGTCGATAAGGTTTAGAATTTCTTGTTTCGCCGCGACAACTTGGTACGGCTTCACGTAGGTGTAAGAAACCACACCATCAAACGGTGCATGAATCTCTGTGTAGCTTAAGTCTGTTTTTGCTTGCTCAAGGTTTGCCAGTGCGGCTTTGTACTGAGTTTCTTGCTGGTCATAGCTATCAGTACTGATCAGCTTCTTGTTGTACAAGCTTTTCGAGCGTTCCCATTGGGTTTTCGCTAACGAATATTGCGCTTGCGACGCATCAAGCGCCAATTGCAGATCTTTTGGGTCTAGCGTTGCAAGGACATCGCCCTGCTTCACTTCCTCGCCCATTCTGACGATCAACTTCTCAATTTCGCCACCAACCTGAAATGAAAGTTGGGCTCTGTACGTTGCATCTATTCGCGCAAGGAATGCATCGGAATCGGCAACAGTCAGATCATTAACAGCAAGTAATTTTACAGGTTTGATTAATGGCTCGGACGGTTCTGATACGGCTTTGTTACACCCTGTCAGCATCGTAGCGAGGCTCAATGCCACCGCTGCTCCGACAAATGTGCGCTTTAGGTATTGTTTTCGCACTGGCTTTCTCCATCGACTTTTTATTTACTACACAGTCGTGCAGTATAAGAATAATGAAAAAATGATCAACATATTTTCCACATGGATAATAAAATAATTAGTCAAATCGTCCGGTTTCTGGTAAAAATAAGCGCGTTGAATAATATTCGGGAAAATTCGAACTATGACAGAGAGAAAGCAAGGCCGTAGGAGTGCTGAAGCCGCTGAGCAAACTAAGTGCCTGATTCTTAGAGTCGCGGCAGATATGTTCTGTGAGTTAGGTTATGAACGAGTTTCGCTTCGAAACATCAGTGAAAAGGCTGGTGTCTCCCATAGTTTGATTCGCCACCACTTCGGAAGCAAAGAGAAAATCTGGCAAGCCGTAAGTGATGCCATGGACGAGTTCATGCAGGGTTACATGGCGCAGCTGGTTAACGAAATGCCAGCAAACACCCCGTCTAATCAGAAGATTTACCTATTCATGGTAAGAATGCTTGCGTTCGCGCTGGTTAACCCTCACCCAGTGCAGATGATTGCTGACGCGATTCGCCAAGGCGATGATGCGCTACTGCAATACTTCTTAAGATCGAAAGACGAATTTGCAGCGATTTTTACCGACCTCTTTGCGGACTACAATGTTGAATACCCTGAATACCAAATCGATCAGTGGGAATCAAAATGGCAAATGCTGGTATTTGCTCATGGCGCGATTAGCCTAGCTCCAATGATGCAAGAGACATGGCCAGAAGACGCAAACAACCGCGACAAGATGCTGATCAGACACTGGGAATTGTTCAACACCATCATGGCAAGCCAATTTAGTGTGAATAAAGAAGACATGATTCACCCAGACAAATTGAGTGAAGTGGTTATCGATATGTGTTGCCCGATTGAAGAATTAAGCGCGTAATCAACACCTTCAGAATAACGTAAAAATGCCGAGCAATTTGCTCGGCATTTTTGTTTATGCTTTTCGTTTCAAAGAGGAAACGAAATGGAACCTACTTAATAGTTGCTTATTCCTAAACGCGACACTATAGCTATACAGCGCGTGGGAAGTAGATTCCTAGTCTCGCTTTGGCTCGCTGGAATGACGAGCTTTAATTAACCACGGTAGTAGCGTTGCGGTACGAAAGGCATTTTTTCTACCGTCATTGGTAGCATCTTGCCGCGTACTTCTGCAAATAGCTCTGTACCGATAGCCGCAAGGTCGGCGCGCACGTAACCCATAGAAACCGGCTTACCAGCATTTGGACCTGCTGTACCACTGGTTACTACACCAATCTTGTTGCCGTCTGCATCGTACAGTTCTGCACCTTCACGCACAGGCGCTTTTGTTTGACCAACCAAGCCAATACGCTTACGAGCAACATCTTTTGTTTCGATCTGCTTAAGAATGATGTCTGCACCAGGGAAACCGCCCGCACGCTCACCATCAGCGCGGCGTACTTTTTGGATGCCCCATAATAGGCTTGCTTCAACAGGAGTCGTCGTTGTATCTAAGTCATGACCGTATAGACACAGACCACATTCAAGACGAAGTGAATCACGAGCACCAAGACCGATCCACTCTACTTCCTCTTCGCCAGTTAGCTTACGAGCAAGCTCTTCTGCTTTGTCAGCCGGTACCGAGATTTCGTAACCGTCTTCGCCAGTGTAACCACTACGAGAAACAATGCACTCAACGCCTAGTAGTTCAACTTTGCGAACATCCATAAACAGCATCTCTGCTACTTCAGGAGCAAAACGCGCTAGTACTTCTGCTGCTTTAGGACCTTGAATCGCAAGCAGTGCACGATCATCGATGATTTCCAGCTCAACGCCAGAAGGAAGATGCGCTTGAAGGTGTGCAATATCTTGCTCTTTACATGCTGCGTTCACAACCACAAACAGATGGTCACCAAGGTTCGCGACCATCAAGTCATCCATGATACCGCCCTGCTCATTAGTGAAGAACGCATAACGTTGCTTGCCTGCGCCTAGATCTACGATATCAACAGGAACTAACGTCTCTAGGAAAGCTGCCGCACCATCGCCAATCAAACGAAGTTGACCCATGTGAGAAACATCGAACAGACCTGCTGCATCACGTGTGTGTAAGTGTTCTTTCTTAACGCCTAGTGGGTATTGAACTGGCATGTCGTAACCCGCGAACGGGACCATCTTTGCGCCTACTTCAACATGAAGTGCATGCAGTGGTGTTTTCAGAAGTTCTTGAGTCATTTTCGTCTCCATTTAGATAGACCCGAGAATGCTGTCGGCATTCAATGTGTTTCCAATAATAAACACGCTTGATTCAATTTTGCACGAACAAGACATCGCTCGACTTTCAAAAGTGTGACTTTTAACATTTTAATCACAACAAAACGCACAAAAAAAGCGCTCTGTTGAGTGAGATATCATCAACAGAGCGCCATCATAACGCATTCAAAATAGATAGCAATCGTTTGCTTTCACTATAGGAAATTTACAACTATTTATCACTATTTGGCAGTCACCCACAAAATGTGCGCGTCTTCCTCACTCACACTGGTCAACATATGCCCCATGTTCGCATCGTAATACACGCTGTCGCCTTCGCTTAATACAACGGGCTCATAGAACTCAGAATAAAACATAACCTCACCTGATAAGATGAGTAAAAACTCTTCCCCATCATGGCGAACCCAGTCTTTGTATTCATCAAAACTGCGCGCACGGATTTGACTCTTAAAAGGCATCATTTTCTTATTGGAAAGTTGAGTCGCCAGCAGCTCGTGCTCGTAAGTTTGGGTTGGGTGCGGTTTGCCCTCTTTCTTTTTGGTCACATCGCGACGCCCTGTTGCCACCTTTTTCCTTGGCGGTTCAAATAGTTGCGGCATATCGATCTGCAATCCGTGAGCTAGCTTTTGCATCGCTTGGAACGTAGGAGAAATCTGTTCATTCTCGATCTTACTTAGCGTAGAACGCGCAAGTCCAGTACGTTGGCTCGCCTCTTCCAAAGTGATACCAAGTTTAGAGCGGATATCTTTAATGCGCTGACCGAGCTTAAGCGGTTCAATATTTTGGTCTTGTTGCTCTTTCGCCAACGTCATTGACGGGTATTCATCGTAAATGCTTTCTGCCATAAATCCCTCTGCAAATATCCTTTATTCCTTCCTATTAGCATTGTGCATGAACCCTATAGTGGATAAAAGTCCACCGAGTTAATTAAAGCGTGCTCTTGTTAACAAAACCAGAAATCTCGTTTCCTATAGGAAATTTTTGGTTGATTGTTCGTTCCGCAAGCGCTATGTTACCAACTTGTTAGATGTAGAGATGCACATTTCCGTAAGAGATTGGACAAGAGAAACCACAATCCGACGGAGTTTTAACCCACTTATTCGGGTCGAAAGTCACTCTGTTCTGCTATGCAGTTCAGCTGTTTTGAGGACAAATGAGCCACCATCGCAATCAAACAACTATTTCTACTGCGGGTTCATTTTCAGATTTGGAAGGTCAACTACCATGAACAAGAGTTACCCTAACCACAGCTTGGAAAACTTTTTCTCTACCAACCTCTCCGCGACAGATGACGCTGTCTTTGCTGGAATTCAGGCAGAATTCGCTCGCCAAAACGAACAAATCGAACTTATCGCTTCTGAGAACATCGTGTCTAAAGCGGTAATGCAAGCTCAAGGCACATGCCTAACAAACAAATACGCTGAAGGTTACCCAGGTCGCCGTTACTATGGTGGTTGTGAGCACGTAGATACAGTGGAAGCCATTGCTATCGAACGCGCGAAAAAACTTTTCAATTGTGAATACGCAAACGTTCAACCACACTCAGGCGCACAAGCAAACGGCGCAGTAAAACTGGCACTACTTCAACCTGGCGACACTATTCTTGGTATGTCTCTGGACGCAGGTGGTCACCTAACACACGGTGCACGCCCTGCACTTTCTGGTAAGTGGTTTAACGCAGTTCAATATGGCGTTGACCGCGAAACACTAGAAATCAACTACGAAGACGTTCGCCAACTAGCACTTGAGCACCAACCTAAAATGATCATTGCAGGCGGTAGTGCTATTCCACGTACTATCGACTTCGCAAAATTCCGTGAAATCGCAGACGAAGTAAACGCGATTCTTATGGTCGACATGGCGCACATCGCCGGTCTTATCGCAACAGGCGCGCACCCTAGCCCGCTTCCTCACGCACACGTGGTTACGACTACAACCCACAAAACACTGCGTGGTCCACGTGGCGGTATGATTCTGACCAATCACGAAGACATCATTAAGAAAATCAACTCAGCGGTATTCCCAGGTCTGCAAGGCGGTCCACTGATGCACGTGATTGCTTCTAAAGCAGTGGCGTTTGGTGAGGCGCTTGGTCCTGAATTCAAAACTTATATTGATTCAGTGATCAACAACGCAAAAGTTCTAGCGGAAGTATTGCAAACTCGCGGTTGCGACATCGTAACCGGTGGTACTGACACACACCTAATGCTGGTTGACCTTCGCCCTAAAGGCTTGAAAGGTAACAAAGCAGAAGAAGCACTAGAGCGTGCAGGTATCACGTGTAACAAAAATGGCATCCCATTCGACACAGAGAAGCCTATGATTACATCGGGCATCCGTTTAGGAACGCCTGCGGGTACAAGCCGCGGCTTTGGCGCTGAAGAATTCAAACTCATCGGTAATTGGATTGGTGACGTACTGGACGGTTTGGTGAACAACCCAGAAGGTGACGCAGAAGTAGAAAAACGCGTACGCAAGCAAGTGAAAGAGCTTTGCAGTCGTTACCCTCTTTACCAATAAAAGATTTATTAAATCAGAAACTATCCTGACAAGTTATTTGGAGATTAAGCAATGGACAAAACACTGAAGTTTACAGATAGCCACGAGTGGGTACGTGACAACGGTGACGGCACAGTAACTATCGGTATTTCAGAGCACGCTCAAGAGATGCTAGGTGACGTAGTTTTCGTTGACCTACCAGACGTGGAAGATGAAGTCGAAGCGGGCGAAAGCTTTTCTTTGGTTGAGTCAGTAAAAGCCGCTTCAGACATCTACTCACCAATCACTGGCGAAGTAGTTGAAATCAACGAAGAGCTAGAAGACAGCCCAGAGCTAATCAACGAAGAACCATACGAAGGTGGTTGGATTGTGAAAGTGAAGCTTTCAAACCCATCTGAGTTAGATGACTTAAAAGATGCGGAAGAATACCTAAGCTCTATCGAAGAAGAGTAATTAGGATGAGACGAAAGCTGTCCCCTAGCATAACGATTAGTGGACAGCTTTTTTTCTAGGTTCGGACGTATAATTTAGATTATCAGTAGCGTAAATCCGTTACCCGAACCAAGGAGTAGGTAAAGGACAATGACTGAATTACTTCAAAGCCTCAGCACACAGAATGAGTTCGTTGCTCGCCACAATGGACCAAACAAATCTGACCAACAAAAAATGTTGGAAGCGATCAACGCAGTAAGCCTTGATGCGCTTATCGACGAAACCGTACCAGCGCAAATTCGCCTAGAGCAGCCAATGAGCTTGGCAGAAGCGAAAAGCGAAGCAGACATGCTGGCAGCAATGCGTAAGTTCGCCGATCAGAACCAAGTTAAACGTACATTCATTGGTCAGGGTTACTACAACACCTTCACGCCAAACGTAATTCTACGTAACGTGATGGAAAACCCGGGCTGGTACACCGCTTACACCCCTTACCAACCAGAGATCTCACAAGGTCGTCTAGAAGCACTTCTAAACTACCAACAAATGGTGATGGATCTTACTGGTATGGAAATCGCGAACGCGTCATTGCTCGATGAAGCAACGGCAGCAGCAGAAGCGATGACACTTTGTAAGCGTGCGGGTAAGAGCAAGAGTAACGTATTCTTCGTTGCTGACGACGTTCACCCACAAACCATCGAAGTGGTAAAAACTCGTGCGAAATTCATCGGCTTTGAAGTACTCGTTGGTTCTCTAGAATCACTACCAGAGCAAGACGTATTCGGCGCGCTAGTTCAATACCCAGGCACAACGGGTGAAGTTCGTGACCTAACGGACATCATCGCAAAAGCGCAAGCAAACAAAACGCTGGTAACGGTAGCGACTGACCTATTGGCTTCTGCCCTACTAAAACCTGCTGGTGAAATGGGCGCAGACGTAGCAATCGGCTCGGCACAACGTTTCGGCGTTCCTATGGGTTACGGTGGTCCACACGCAGCCTTCATGGCAACACGTGACAAGCACAAGCGTACTATGCCAGGTCGTGTTATCGGTGTTTCTATCGATACCAACGGCAACCAAGCTCTTCGCATGGCAATGCAAACGCGTGAGCAGCACATCCGTCGTGAAAAAGCGACATCAAACATCTGTACCGCTCAAGCACTACTAGCGAACATGGCGTCTTTCTACGCGGTTTACCACGGCGCAGAAGGTCTACGTACGATTGCTCGTCGTACGCACCACATGACAGCCATCCTAGCTGCTGGTTTAACTAAAGGCGGCTTCGAGCTTGCTCACAACAGCTTCTTCGACACCATCACCATCAATACTGGAGCACAAACTGAAGAGCTATACGCAAAAGCACTAGCGGCAAACATCAACCTACGTAAGTTGGGTACTCAGCTAGGTGTAAGCTTCGACGAAACCACAACCGTGGTAGACGTAGAAGCCCTATTCGCAGTATTCGGCGTGAGAGAAGAAGTCGCAGCACTATCAACTGAAATTGCTGGCAACGAATTTGCAGCGATTCCAGAAGCACTGCGCCGCACAACAGAATACCTAACGCACCCTGTGTTTAACACACACCACAGCGAAACACAGATGATGCGTTACCTAAAACAGCTAGAGAACAAAGACTTCTCACTAACGCACGGCATGATCCCACTGGGCAGCTGTACGATGAAGCTGAACGCAGCAGCAGAAATGATCCCAGTAACGTGGCCTGAGTTTGGTTCGATCCACCCGTTCGCACCAGCAGAACAAGCAGCCGGTTACGCAGCACTAGCAAAAGATCTTAAAGAGAAGCTATGTGAAATCACAGGCTACGACGCATTCTCACTACAACCAAACTCTGGTGCATCAGGTGAGTACGCAGGTCTTATCGCGATTCAACGCTACCACGAAAGCCGTGGCGAAGGTCACCGCAACGTATGTTTGATCCCAAGCTCTGCGCACGGTACTAACCCTGCGACAGCATCTATGGTGTCAATGAAAGTGGTTGTTGTTAAGTGTGATGAAGAAGGCAACATCGACGTCACTGACCTAGCAGCGAAAATCGAGAAGCACAAAGACAACCTATCAAGCATCATGATCACTTACCCTTCTACGCACGGCGTGTACGAAGAGCAAGTGAAAGAAGTATGTGAAATGGTTCATGCCGCAGGCGGTCAGGTTTACCTAGACGGCGCAAACATGAACGCACAAGTTGGTCTAACAACGCCAGGCTTTATTGGCTCAGACGTTTCTCACCTAAACCTACACAAAACCTTCTGTATCCCACACGGTGGTGGCGGTCCAGGCATGGGGCCTATCGGTGTGAAATCGCACCTAGCACCTTTCCTACCGGGTCACATTGAAAACGGTGCAGACGGCGAAAACTTCGCAGTATCCGCGGCGGATATGGGTAGCGCGTCTATCCTGCCTATCTCTTGGGCTTACATCGCAATGATGGGCGAAGCTGGCCTAACAGACGCAACGAAAGTAGCGATTCTGAACGCGAACTACGTGATGGAGCAATTGCGTCCTCACTACCCTGTTCTTTACCGTGGCTCAAACGGCCGTGTAGCGCACGAATGTATTATCGACATTCGTCCACTGAAAGAAGAAACAGGTATCAGCGAAGAAGACATCGCGAAGCGTCTAATGGACTACGGTTTCCATGCACCAACTATGTCGTTCCCTGTAGCAGGCACGCTAATGGTTGAGCCAACGGAATCGGAAGACTTAGAAGAGCTAGACCGCTTCTGTGATGCGATGATCGCAATCCGTGAAGAGATGGCGAAGGTTAAGAACGGTGAATGGCCGCTAGATAACAACCCGCTTGTTAATGCGCCACACACTCAAGTTGACCTAGCGAAAGATGAATGGGATCGCCCTTACTCTCGTGAGCTTGGCTGCTTCCCTTCTAAAGCAACCAAATCTTGGAAATACTGGCCAACAGTAAACCGCGTAGATAACGTATACGGCGACCGTAACCTAATCTGCTCGTGCCCAAGCATCGATAACTACGAAGATTAATTTTTGTAGAATCTAAATAGACAAAGGCGAACCGGATGGTTCGCCTTTTTGTTTGAGGGAAAATTTATAAAACTTGTTTATGGACAAAGACGTGCCAGTGACTTTGCTTATTTAGTTGTACCAAAATTATCTGTTGCATGGAAAACACGACATTAAGTCATAAGCGACGCTGTAGCACCGAACCCAGTCTAGCGTTGAAAATGCCAAACGCTTGATTTCTTATGATAAGCTATTTCTCGCAACCAAATTTGTAGATTCAGCACCTAACTTCAATAGAACGTAGATATCCTGTAAGGGGTGTTATTTTACGAGAAGCGGTTTCTACAACAACTATTGTTTACCGCAACTACCCTAGTTCAATTAATAATAGTTGATAGATTGTTTTATCCGAGTAACAGCAAGGTTAAGTAGTTTTTGAATTGAAGTATCAGAGGTGTTATGTCTGTAAAGTTTCTCAATGATAGTGAAATTGAGTTTGAACAATCTAAAGTTCAGGCGATAGAAGTAATAGATATCGGTGACAAAATACTGCCTTATAACGAACTGTCCCCAGATGGTTTTGAACACCTGCTATACGCAATTTATAGAAAGCTCCCTAATAGTTTTCATGACCGAACTACCTTAATGATAACTGGTGCAGACAAGGGAAGAGATGTTTGGCTAACGAAGAATGAAAATCCAGTAGGACTTGTACAATGTAAGCGGGAACGCCAAGGGTTTGATGTAATAAAAGCTCTGAAGGAGGTCATTAAATTTCTGTTGTTTGCTCACTTGGAACCAAAGTTATTACCTGACCCTAAACAGTTTAAATACACTCTAGCACTAAGTAGTGAGCCTGCTAATACTACAGTTGATTTTTTTACTACTCCAGCAGACTGGCTACTAAGTAATAGTGACAGAATCGAACCATGCATTGAAAAGGTGATCAATGCATACGCAAGCTTCTCTAGCATCAAGTTGTCGGATGTATCTGATAAGATAAAATGTTATCTTGCAGAATTAAAATATGAACTGATTCGTCCAATAGACCTCAACGAGCTGCTCAACGAATTACCCACGGTAAGTAATAGGTTCTTCCATACTAGTCGTAATGTTGACGCTGAAGCAATTTCACGTGTATTAATACAGCAGTTAAGCGCACAACTCCTTCCTACACTTCAATCAACCAAACCAGATATCGCTATCGCTCGAGCATCAACTTTAAGCTCTATTGAAAATGTGCCGCTACCTAAGGCTCTAGCGTCTAGAAAGCTATTAATTGATAGCATCGTTGACTCCCTAAAGTGTACAGGCATTGCATGGATATACGGTATAGCTGGTGTTGGAAAAACAGTGGCTGCAAAAATGGCAGCCAAAGAATTAACTGGTAATTGGTTCGCACTAAACTTACGAGGATTGACCCCAGAAGAAACGTGTAACTTATTATCAAGTACTTTAGTAAACCTTGCACAGTTTAACCCCACAGGGGTGTTAGTTGATGACCTTACTACCGACTTTGAACCTATAGTACTCGATACATTGATTAACCTACACAGCACTTGTGTCAATAGTAATACTTGTTTGATATTCACATCTTCAAAAAGAGTCGATCGTGATTTTCAACTTTATGCTGACTTACCAAATTCTGTAGAGATAAAAGTAGAAGATTTCTCGGAAGATGACTTGAGTGAAATCCTAACAACTTATGGTGTAGATGAGACCTATTGGGCAAAATACATTTATTTGATATCGGGTGGTGGTCACCCACAACTTGTTACAGCGACCATCCAGAGTATGTGCAACAACAACTGGGATTTTGAGGAATTGCGAACTTTAAGGTCCTTGCTTGTAGGCAACGAAGCTATTGAGAACGTGCGAAAGAAAACAAGAGCAAGACTACTTAAAGACCTGCCTTATACTGTGAGAAAGTTAATTGAACGACTATCGGTATACTCAGGTCGGTTTAAACATCAACTCGTTCTTGATTTGGCTAAGTTACCCCCAGAGATAGAAGATGGTGGATTACTTTTCGAACAAATAGTAGGTTCTTGGATCGACCAACACGATGCCGATTACTTTTCACTGTCACCGTTACTGACAAATTATGCTAAAGCAACATTAACTGCTCAAGAACAGGAAGATGTCCACTACCAGATAGCTATTAGCCTCATAGACAATAAAAAGTCACTCGATCCTATCGATACAAACTCAGCATTCATATCTGCGCTAGTAAGTCGTAACGAAAATGTTCTTTTGACCATAAGTGGCGCAATCTTATCTACAGATATAGAAGGGCTGGAAAGAATAGCACCTTATTTGAGTGCGATTTCTCTCATGAGGACAGAGGTTCCACTATACAAAGACAACTTGTACATAAATCAAATGTTACGGGCTGCACAACTTCTAATATTAGGTTCTCAGGATAATAAAGATAAGGAATTGCAAGAAGCGTTAACTCAGTTTAAAAAAGAATGTAATGATACTCAGGAGGAGAGTGGAACATCATTCTTGTTGAGAATCGCCGTTTACTCCAAATTACTTCTAGCTCCTAATCAGTTCGATTATTTTTCCAGTTTGAGCTGTATCTTAAAGGAGGTTGATTACCTATATCACAATAAAGAGAAATTGCTTCCTAAAGAGGTTAACCCGTTTGAAATTAGTTTAGACTTCGATGGAATTCCAGCTATAGGATTTATGGTAATCAACCAAGCTAGCAAAATTAGGTCGATTGATGATTTGTTACCTTTTTTTGAGCTTATTGACTCTCTTAGTGAAGCTTTTAAAGATAGCTTATTCGCCGCTCTTGAACAAAAGGATTTTGGAGCAGACATGCTACTTTCAAATGCATGGTTAAGTGAAGAAAATGCAGGAACTATAGACTGTATAAGACACACTCAGGTCTTCGAAAAACTAGAAAAAATATGCAAAAAATGGGGCAATGAAGACTTAGCGGTGTGCTGCCGAAAGCTTGCTATTATTATTTGGGATGAAACTGGTGATAAGAGTGCTCTTGCCTTAAAGTTAATATCCGATGGGTTCAAGATCTATGGCATGGCTAATCCTGTACTAATACGAGCTAAAGCTAAAATACTCTATAGAGCTAAAGATTATTCTGAAAGCCTAAAACTATCTAAACAGTTACTTGATGCTGATGTGAAGTTAGCTGAAATCGAGAAAGCTAATTTGTATAGAGATGCTGCAATTTGTGCTGAAGAAGGCTGTCAGTTCGATTTGGCCACCAAGTACTTTTTACTAGGGAGTCAATCTGCCAGTAAAAGCCCTCTCGAAAGTATGAATGTGATGCGTGTTGGCTTATTAGCCGACGCTTCGCTTTCTGCGTGGAGAGCAGGAGATAAAGAGCAGTGTCTAAAATGCCTGAGTAAAGTGCTCCAAGAACTAGAAACAATTGACCCGAATAAATCATTAAACGCATGTCATTGTCATGCTACGACTCGCCATATATTACTATGGATTCAGCAAGAGGCTGAAGGCAAGATTCAATATACGGTTGATGGTAAGGAAGTTAAAGTATACCCAGGAATAGTTAGTAATCCTTCCCCAAGCAAAGACATCGCTAACCATAAATTAGCACCTTTAAATATGGCGTGGTATTCACTCGCATCTTTAGAAAACTATTTGTTGCTAGACATAGGAATTGCTTCAAGATTAAGTTCGGTTCTCAGAAATCGGGTGATTATAGAGGGTGAGTTTATACTTTCTTCATCAAAAATAGATAAAGCTATTTTCCAGTCTGATGCTTGTTCTTTTATTTCAGCGTTCAAGCGCCTTTGCAAAGCTCTGTCGTATGTTCAGCTTAAAAAAAATGCATATGAAGTAACAAATAATTTTTGCTATATCGATGACTTTGACGCTATATCAGTCGATTTAAATAACTATGCTCAATTGCTTGAGCGATTCATTTTGGAGTTTAGTGCGGTATGTGTACTAAGTAATAAGTTGAGTGTTTTGGATGAATTGCTTGAAAGGATAAAAGTTGAATCAAAAATTCCTATTCGAGACTCATTCCACAAACTTTTGACTGGTGGAAGTGCCGAGGTTACGGATCTTACATTGTACTTTGCTAAATACATCGGAGCACAGAGAGATGGGACTATCACACACTTTCCTATATCTCCACAGGAAGTTTTTCAGAAAGCATTTATGTCTATATGGATTTTTTTGGAGTCTTCGAGTTCCCATTCACGACCACGGGTAGTGTTTGAATGGTTAAGAAATAGTTGGATAACAGTCTGGGAGCGCCAAAGAGCTTTGCTATACAACCCAAACTACTATTTTCCCCATATTAATAAAGCCCTAACCCCTAAAGATAGTTCTTGGGCTAAAAACACTCTAAATCTTTTGACAGTCATTTTACCTACCTTAGGTGTTAGCGATGAAATTGACGTAAAAAAAAGGCTGGATGAAATGCTTGATAAAACTTCATAAGAGCGTTTAGATTCCTGTGTCTGAGTAGTCAGCAGATTTTACTTAGATATCTAAGAATAGGTCAGCCCCCCCTTTGCGCATCATTAGCTTTAGTAAAGTAAAGGTGTATGAACAGCATGTGAATGAGCCTTTTCTCTAAGTGAGAAAGAGGCACTTTCGTATTTGAAAGAATTGATTGCAACGCTTCTGACCTCAGTGACTTGAGTGTGGGTTCTACTGAGTACTTTTCTGACTTTCATACGTATACAATAACTTTTTGATTGAAAGTTGCTTAACCCATTGTTAATTATGTAATCTATAGCATAGTCACCTTAGTTTAGTGTAGGAACAGCAATGGGTAGTGTATCAGTCCCTAGAGTTAGTGATCAGAAACTTCTTAAATTTTTCATTGATGAAACGTTGATAAAGTTTGAAAAGTTTGGGCTCAATGAAAGTGCCCAGTGTACTGTGTCACTTGGTGGATTTATTCTACAAGTTGATGTCAGAGAGGCAAGTCATCATAAGAACATTCTTGAAGAGTTGCGGAACAACAAAAATGCGGCTTCATCTATTACGAGTATAACTATTGAGAGTACTTCCCTTTCAGGCTCCGTCATTCGCTATATTCGATCAGCGGATAGCTTCATTGACCGACTCGAAGTGACAGATGGTAACAGCCGAAGGGTTCAAGAGCAGGCATCTAACGTATTTAGGCATATTAACAATCTTCTCTTACAAGGGGCAGAAACAACATTTGATAATGTAAATGAGAGTAGCCTTCAAATTGCTTCAGCCCATCATGAGGTTTTAACTAGACTTGAGGGGATGAGCGCGGAGCTTATCGAAAAGCAAGTTAAACAGGTTCAAGAGTTAGAGCGTGATAAACAAAAGTTTCTTGATGACCGAGCTGAAGATTTTGCGGAGAAAGTTAACTCTCAAGACGAAATGTTTTCAAAGAAACTTGCCGATCTTGATGAGCAGTATAAGAGAAGAAACAAAGAGCTTGATGAAAGGCAACAGAAAATAGATGACGCAGACAACACATCTACGCGCCGTAAAACCACAACTAGAACCCTAGACGAAGCCCAGATTAAAGCTAGAGGCTTCAACTTCTCTGAGAATGTTAACCGTAATTCTACGAGAGCATCCCAATTTGCTATGGCTTTAGTGATAATAGGCGCTTTCGGTTTGATTCTTTCTTTATACGAGTTTTGGAGCATGTCTTATGTTGCTAACACAAACCAAGAAGCTTTAACTCCAAGTGACCAATTAACGTATTTCTTATACTTTCGAATCTTAGCGAGTTCCGCTTTAGTAGTTTCCTCTATTGTATATTTAATTCGTTGGTACAACAGTTGGGCAGATCGTATTGCACAGCAAGAACTAGATAACCAGATGTTCATTCGTGATTTGAACAGGGCGCAGCTTGCAGTAGAGATGTCGCTGGAATGGAACGAGAAGAAAGATGGAGAAATCCCTCCTCGGCTACTTGAGTCATTAACCGAAGGATTATTTAAGCCGAAGGATACCCCAAATAAAGAATTGTTACATCCCGCAGAGCAGATTGCCGCTGCATTGGTTAGGACATCAGATAAAGTTACTTTGCCTTTTGCTGGCGGCACTATCGAGACAAATGGTAGGAAGCTAGGTAACGCTAAGCCTGTAGCCTCTGATTAAAAGTGATCTATCTTACTTATTACCAGCACTGAATATGACACTTTCGCATTTAAAAGTACCGACTATAACAGTTCTGGGCAAAACCTTGTTAGATTAATTACTTAAATTAGAAAAATACGAATAACTTTTGGTATGGGAAATCGCCTAGGAAGTTTCCAGTTTAGCTCAAGCAGAGCACTTTATCGCAATGCATAACACCGCACTCACTAGTAAACGGTGAGTGCGGTGAGTACTTTGCCGCGTGCAATAATTTGTATTAAAGCGCTTTTAGTTACACATTCTCTCAGATATTTCTTTCAATTTATCTATGTCTAGGCGATCACTCGCCCAGCCCTGAGCAAATGGTATCGTATTTGATTTCGGTAATTGGTCTTCTTTTAGGTCTCTTACCCTGACCCTAGAAGGTAGAGCAGCTCCTTCACCAACAAAAATTGCTTCTTGCTGAGATAAAATCGGTAAAGCACCTACCATTCCAGACAATCCATCTGGTAAAAATCTTGCGACATGCTGTTGATCGGCTGAATTTGTAAGTCTCAATACAACCCACGTACCACACTGTGAAATAACTGTACTGTCTACATCGGCTGGCCGCTGACTTACCAGCATCAAGCCTATTCCGTATTTTCGCCCCTCTCTTGCTATACGCCTTATTGCTCCTTGAGCGGCTGCGTATTGAGCCTCACCATGATCGGGAACATACCTATGAGCTTCTTCACACACTAATAATATTGGATCCTTCTCTTTCTCTTGTTGAGTCTGGAATACCTTATATTGAAAAAGTAACCTAGCAATTAGCGCGGTAAGCGGTCCTGCGACTTCATTTGGCAAGCCTGAAATATCAATAATCCTAATATCTTTACCTGCCTGACTAGGGGCACCAATGAATTGGTTCAAAACTTGATGCAGCTTTATTTCTTCATCGTTATCAACCCAACACTTCATCATAAATGAAAGTCGAGTATCTCTTCTCAAAACTTTTAGTTTATCTAAAACAGAGGGTACTGGTGACTTAGCTAAATCAGAGTTGGTCATGCTTTCATGGTTGTTACGGTTTATCCTGCCGCCCTGAATGTACCTAACATGACTTTCAAACTCATCTAAGCAAAATGGTCTAGGTTTATCACGGTCGAATTCCAGAATATCGGAAGTATCCTTGTCATCACACAAATCTGGATCGTCAAAATTTTCTAAATGATTAAGGGCTTCTGTACCAAACTCTCTTGGGCAAGGTTTGACAATTCCAGCAGCAACCATTCTTGCATGAGCAAGTGCCTTTTGAACTACATTGTTTTGGCTAGTAGCGCTTCTTTCCGTTTTGCCAATCACTAAGTTAGTGAACTCATCACTAGACATCAACCAATATGGTAGCTTTATCTCTTCCTGACCGTCGTCGCCTGCTGCGATGTCATACGCTCGGTACTGTACAGCTCTCTCTTTAAAAGCTGAACCATACTCACCGTGAGGATCAACGACTACTATCTGAGGAGACAGTTCTTTTTCATTACTCTTATGCAATAGTACGCTATGAATAATCGCAGCTACGGTACCTGACTTTCCAGATCCTGTAGAGCCAAGAACCGCACAATGCATACCAAACATTTTATTAATGTTAGCTCGACAGGCTGTAGATTCAGATGCACTGTAAACAGCAAAAGGAACTAATGGATCCACTTCCGCATCTCTTGTTCCTTCAGCTGAACGGTAAACAAAAGAAATTTCTTCGTTGGTTAGTAGAAATACGCCTTGTTGGGGCAAAGGGTAAGTTTTAATACCACGCTTAAAGGCTAAAGTTGATTTTGTATTATTCCAGCTACCTTCAGCTAACAGCTGAACTTCCATTACTCGCTGATCAGAATCAGCAGTTACAGGCATACCCGCTTCAATTAACTCTTCTGATCGCATTCTGAGCATTGTTACCAAGCCAAAAATTATTTTACGACCATAGTGAATTTTAACCATGCTACCTATTTGACCGATAGGGTAAACACGACCATTAAAAGTCCTTGTTAATTCGGATATCTTATTGGAAATCTCAACTTTTATGTTGGTTCCTGAGACCTCGACAACTTGACCTATTTTCAGCTCATCAGTTGGTGTAAACATAACTATACCTCGCATCCATTCTTCAATACTGATGTTACACCTTTGAATGTCCACCAATAGTCGTCTTCATCTTTTCTTTTAAATGGGCCTTTTTTTCCAATATACAGGCCGTGTATGGATGCAATAATTACTCTTGAACCAAAACTATCACCTCGCCACTTTTCTAAACATGAAGGAATTTCATCCCTACACTCCAAGAAAGCGAGCAATACAGTTTTGTTTTCTTCTTTTGATAAAGCAAATTCAATTTCGTTGTTGATATGATCATCGCCAAAGCTATAGCCGCACACTACTAAAACATTGCTATTTGGGGAATTCAGAGATTTTCTGAACAAATCAAATTGCGTAGAGAACGGGTCTTGTTGAGTGGCAACGTATTTTGTAGCTTGTGGGTAAATTAGAACTCGCCGTTCTGCCTTCGGGTAGAGGTCATTATCCCTAACTCTCCATACATACCCTTTGTCACAAAGAAACCAATCTATTGAACCATGCATTTTAATTAAATTTGCACGTTGTCCATTAGATGGAATTGGTTCCCCATACTTCTGAACTCGGTGGGCTACAGCTCCACCATCAAACCCATCCCAATAAGATACTTTGCTTAATGCTAGAGCATCTTCTAAAAGAGTGTCATAGTTAGTTGTGAAAATATTTACAGCTTTTCTTCGCTCATGAACACCAGCAGATGCGTAGTTAAACAGAGTATCAATAAATTCTAAATGAGCTTTGATATCCACAATTGGTTTAGACAATGAGCCCTCCTCAACTGTATTTCCATCCCCGTCTTCAACATAGCCACATCGGATCACATTTGAAATAGACTCAAGAATAGCATTATGTACTTCTTCTAGTGTAGCTAGCTCAACATCACCGCCACTAATGACTGTCTTCTTCTCTTTGTTTCTTTCAGCCAATGCAGAATAGTCGCCAAGATGACTCAGAACATGCTCTATATGGCATTGTTCAGGCAACTCTTGAAATAGTGGAGTGATAATATCGTCATATAATTCTTTGTGACTAGCTTCTAGATCCTTTTTAACTTTATTTGTCAAAGGGTACATTAGCGGTAGTTTAGCATCGAAGCTTACCCCTGCACCCAATAGCCAACTCTGCTCACTACACTTCAAATGTTCTTCTATTTGCAAGAACAACTCATCATCAATCAAATCACTCATTTCTTTTCCTTCTTATAGAGTTGTAGCCAAATGGGCAACTAGAGCCTTTTGACGCCATAATAGAATGCGACCCCACCCAGAATTCAAGTAAACCACTATAAATACCAAGCTTAACCGAACAAAAATGCCAAAGGTTAGCCGTTACCCGCAAGCAATTTTTATGTGCTTGCAAATTCACCCAGAGCATCAATTCGACCAGCTATTGAAGCCTTACCTGCACGATTTGCTCTACGAGCTGGAGTTGCGGGTGTCGCTGGTGTTGCTCTTACTGCTCGGGTTGCAGGTGTTGCCATTGATGTTCGTCTTAGAATGTAGTTTTCATTTTCTACTTCACCCAAGAACGTGCCATTTCTGCGCCACACTCTGCCGTCTTCAGTAACCCAGCCTAGATATTGAGAGCTTGCACTAAATAATCGGTCATTTTTTATGAAGCCGAAGTATTGTCCATTCCATCGGTAAATCGGTGTCATTGATTCTCCTTTATTCGCAATTTATGTTATCTGTACGAGTTTGAAGTTTTCTCTTAACGCATAACACTTTATTGACAAAGTCTTTCCATGTTTGCATTCGGTTCACGTTGCCACTACAGCCATTCATTATGATACTCAATGTGTATCAACCAATTGTGTGATTCAACAGAGAGTTTAGGGAGATAACTACGGAAAGTTGCCGTGAAAGTGCCAAAAGTTCGGATTAGTTAAATTTGGTCAATTTTAATACTGGTTAGGTGGTCAGTTCGCTAGGTCTGAGAAGTTTTGGGGCAGAACTAAGCTAGAGAGGCCGTAAGACAACATCAACATAGAATAGATGTATTCGTCGTAATTCCGTTTCACTTTTTTGGGTTCATTTTAAACACTAACTCCACAGCGCGCTTCGAGAGATTCCTAGTCTCGCCTAGGCTCGCTGGAATGACCCAACTAAAGCGCCGCGTGTAGCGGTTCAGCTTGTGCGTCTGAAATCGAATAAACAATTAAACACCAAGCTTAGAGATCGAAAAAGGCGAACCACGTGGTTCGCCTTTTCATTATTGGATGAGGCAACTGAGTTAGGACTGAGACGTTTAGGGTGTTAAACCGAAACCAATCAAGGGCAACTTGTTCCGACCTCCCCCAATCACCAGTCAGGTTATTGCTCTTTACCACCGCGACGTAGTTCTCAATCACTGGGTGAGCAAACTGTTCCGGCTCGTACATCACCCTGCGTTGCGCTACGGAGAGGTCAGTAAACGAACCATCCTTAAAATCACCGCGCCATCGAACATCAAACTCAGCGGCATATTTACCTTCGCCAACAAGGTAAGAGACATCAATACTCTCGATATCGTGGTCGTCAGGCAGCAATAAGTCATGTATCCAATTATGTGATTCCATAAATTCATTTTAAGCGAGGCTTTAGTTTGAAGACGAACTTCGCAGCCCACACTACAGTTGTATCAGCCGTCGAGCCAAAGACGTTGATGTGAGTTTTAAAGCGAAAATGGGCTTGGTATGCCTAAAACTTGCCGTATTGGCTTACTATCAATCTAAATAAGACTGCTCGGCTTCGACAACGAATTACGCAGCAAAGCCAACCATGAAAGTAATGGACATATTATTTACATTATTTTTTAAAGTGCGCCTAGATATACGATTTAGCATGACTTAATTTGAAAACTGGGGCAGCCCTAGGCTAGCACTTGAGATCATTAGGACATAGTATCGCCTCACGCGTGGGGATGAGTTGACCTATGTACGAGATTGGCAAGCGAATGGCTAAAATACTGGTTTTCCTTATGAGTGCCACAATATTATTGCTCTCAACAGGTTGTAACGCAGATATGTTTAATTTCTTCAAACCAAAAAAGTTTCAATACACACTTAGCTCAGAGATCACTGGCAGCTTATACTTAGACGGGAAAGCGGTTACTAGCGAGGTAGTTTATCTACACACGGCTTTTTCTAGCAACCGTTATATCTCCGAGACAATGACATCAGAAAAGGGAGATTTTCATTTCGAACCTACATACCACTATCAGACGTTTAAAGAACCTGCCCTTCATGAGTCCTCTAGTTACATTGGCATTTACATTTTTGTAGATGGTAAAAAACACTACTTACTAGAAGCTCGATTTTCTGATGTGAAACCCTATGAATTTATTTCAGATAATCTTCTTGATTTAAGCTGTGAGATTAATTCGGACGAATATCATTACTTTTTTAAAAATAAATTTGTTGAGAATGGTCTCGATCTTGAAATTATTAGTAGGTGTGATTTGAAAGGATTTTCTGAAAAAATATTACTAAACAAGGACACGTAATAGTTGATATTAAATAGATTTAATGACCAATTTATCTTACAAAACCCGTACTACGCCTCCTTACAAGCTGACGATGCGGGTTTGATTCCCACTGTACGCTTAGGGAGATTCCTAGGCTCGTGAAATGCCCCTCCTGTAGCGCCGAGTGTAGTGGTTCAGCTTTCGAGTTTGAATTAGAGTGCCCCCCCTGAACACCAAATCCTAAGAGCAAAAAAGGCGAACCACTTGGCTCGCCTCTTTTGTCAGTGAGGATTTGTTAGCTCACTTTCGATGCAGTGTGCTGCTCTACCATAAACGCGATAACTTCTTCGTTTAAGCAAGATTTGCTGATGTATTGGCGTTGTTTACCAAGATGAAGGATAAAGCCCAAATCGGTTTGTTCGAGTTGGTCGATTTCATTCCAAGCGAGGCTGCGATCGATTTTACCACTTTTGTAGCGCACGCCATCCGCGTTAACTTCAAACACCACTTTGTTGCCACGGCTTGAGCTGATGGTTTGACGCCACAGCCACCACGTTCGCTTGCAGTACACGCTGAACGCTTCAATCACACTCAATACGATAAAGAACCAACCCACATAACCGTTTGGTAGCAGTTCAAACTCCAATAAAACCACACCAAAAATAAGAAACAAGATCCCTTTAAAGTATGCATGTGGGAACTTAACTGGCAGGCTAGTTTGGTCATAACACTCAGCAAAGAATGGTTTGTCGAGTGTGTATTCTGTGGTGAATTCGAAATCTTTAGACATGTATGGTTACTTTAAGGTTTCTGTGAATGAGTCTACTTGGTTGCTCTCTCGCAACGCGTGCATTGTAGCGCTTCTCTTGGTTTATCTTTAGTCCTTTTGATTCTGTTTTGTAAATCAATAATAACGAAACATTCGAAGACCCTAGTGCACTTGCCAAGATCAAACAAAGCGAACCATTTGGCTCGCCTTGTTATTTGATGGTCTATGTTAATTAATGACCTATGCGACTTCTTGAGTTTTCTACTTTAGAGGGTCGTTATCTGGCAAAGCACTGTGTATCCACACTGCCAGTCTGTGTTTGATGCTTGCGCCGTCTAGCTTGCTTTCCGGCAGTGGCGTTATCTGTTTTGCATCGACCAAAAATAGATAAATCGCTTTTACTCTTAGAGGTTGTGGTGACTGAGGAAGGTCAAAACCTTGTAGCTTCGCCATCTTCCCGCCAATCTCTAGTGCCTTCTTAACCAGTTTGTCTTCATTCTGAAGCTTGGAGCTTTTTGACATTGATAGATTCCTCTTCTTCGCTTCCAGTAAGAATACATTAAGTGTCACGTATGGCGTGTTAGTAAGCTCGCATATTAGTAAGATTCCCTGACATTGCCGCGCAACTGATTAAACAACGACCAGGCATGCTGATATTGGCGATACAGCAATGTAGGCAAGTCACTTCACCACATTGTTTCTGGTTTCAAAATACCCCCTCTTTTTATGGTCTTTGAGCGTTTTCATTGGCTTTTTCTTTGAATCAATCTCAAACAAATAAATTTAAATGATAATTATTATCATATTTATACTTACTTTATAAAACCCTACTGATAAGCTCAGCTTTGCTTCTCGATACTGAAATTGAGGGCGCTTACATCGGTCGAGTTAAACCTCTCTTCCGATTGAAAAATTAATAAAAACCATAAATAACAGGCTATTAACTATGAACATTAAAAGAAGCTTCGCCGGTCTGGCAATTTTCGCTGCATTTAACGCTACGGCTTACGAACACTATTCTGTGTTTGAAGATTACATTGACCAGGGTCTGGTCACTGCAAACCAATCTCGCTTAACACAAATAGCAAAGTCTAACCAAGGGCAACTAACCGTAGCTGGCGCGTACTCATACGATCAGCTAGGACGAGTAACACAGCGCGACTACGCAGACAGTACATTTGACTACGCCTATAACGATGCAGGCTTTTTGGAATCTGCGCGTGCGCTAATGAAGCACGGCTCAATCAACAGTTACGTTAGACACACCAAAGAAAACTTCATCTCTCAATACAGCTATAACGAACTCGGTCAAGTTGATATTGAGAATAAGCAAGTCTTTCAGGATGAGGCTGCCGATCTTAACGGTACACCTATCGCGACATATCGAATTCAATATACGTATGGTGCTAATGGCAAACTTCTTCAACGCCGCCAAGTACCGCAGTCTGGCGACGATATGTCTGTTCGCGAATTTCATTACTCCTACCATGAAGATGGTAAGTTAAGAAAAATCCGTGAGGTTAAGCTCTCGACACCAAAGGAAAAGAGTACCCTCTTACTGCAATACTACCCGAATGGCGAAATCAAAAAAGCAACTCAGAAGTTGTTCGGCAAAGGCACCAAAACCTTTGAAATGGAGTATGTGGATGATGGTTCATTGGTTTATGGTGTTTACTATGTAGATCCAGTGAAAGAGTGGAAAGTAGACTTAGATTTCTTTGGTCTTGCCTTCCATCCAATCAAATCAATGAAACAAACCGCTGGCGATGCAGTCAGCACATACCGCTATCAATACCAGAACAGCGACGGTGATACTCTGCCAGATGTGGCACTGCTAGAGGTCACACTGCCAAGCTTTAGCCAAACTATTCAGTACAATATGACGAATAGATAACGCTAAACCCTTCTCGAAGATATTCTCGTATCAGACTATCAAGGAAGACCGCGCTTCTGGTTTTCCTTGTTTGAAATCAATTGATAAGGCAGATAAGCTAGCTCTGAAGCTAACTTTGGAGATAAGGGAGTTATAAATCCTCTCGATGTATTTTTCCGTCATATCCTCGAAGGCGGCATATTCCAAAAACCGAGTGCTCGCGACCGTTTGGTACAACTCGGTTTTTAAAGTGATATTCATAAGAAGAGTCATCTAGATCGCACTCTAGATTCTCCAAATTATCAATAACATAATCATGGATATCCAAGCCAGTATGTGAAGACCACATTAAAATTTGATTGTTATTTATATTTGCAGTGATCTGAATTCCAATTAAATTTGTGTTGATTGACAGCGGCTTAAACCATTGACGGTGAATGATTGATTCAAAATGAAACCTACCGTCTTTGTCTGTCATAGTAGTTCTTTCATAATACTGACTAAAACCCGCAAGCAGGGTCACTTCGATATTATCAATTGGCTCCCCGTATTTTAAAACAGTACCTGATATAGGAGGGCTAACTACTAGCTTATAGGGTTTAAAATAACTAAACACGTCACTATAACTCATAATAAAAAACAAAAAGTGCAACTGTTATTGTGCGTTTGCACCATGAGAACCAATTCTCTCACCAAGCATTATTTTTCCGTCACGAAGGATAATGGTCGCGGCACCAACTCTTACTTCTTTATTCACATTACATCCTTCAAAAGCGCTACTTTTTCACTCTACCTCAGTGTAGTTTTGGTAAACGACTACACCTCAACGCCGTTAGTTCTTTGCTCTGGCTTCGACCACTTGATGATGGCGCGTAGGTTCATAGAGAAGAAGATGATATTGGCGATTATCATTGCCACGCTGCCTGTGAGATACCCGACTGCAACCCAACTGGTGTTTCCACACATCATTAAGATGAAACCAATTTTGTTCTTGTTTCCGATTTGCCAAATGGCAAGAAACGTAAGTACCATCGCAACCCAGTCGATCCCATAGTACTGAAAGTATTCCATTGTCCTCTCCATGGATGTAACACTTTAATGATAAAAACAACAAGGCGAAAATGCCGCGCGTAGTGAATCTTTTTTGAATATTTGATGATTACTAAAACCAAAAGCTACCAAGTTTTATCGAGATCTCGAGCGTACAAAGAAATGGCTCGCTGATACTCTTTAATTGCATCGCTGTTGGTGGTGGACACTAAGAGTTCGAGTAACAATGATGTGGCTTCTTTATATCGACCCACATTGTAAAGGCACATTGCATAAAAAGGCTGAACTTCGATCGCATTAGGGTATTCATCCAACGTTTGTTCAAAATAGCTTAATGCTTCCGAATACTCGCCAAGGCTTCGGTAGGTACTCGCTAAGCCGAACAACGCATCAAATCTTTCTACCGAAGAGAGTGTTCCTGAAAGTGCAGACAAGTAATGACCGATTGCTTCTTGCTCTTTGCCTTCATTGTCGTACGACCAAGCGATTTGTAAGTGCGCTTTTGCGGCAAAATGTTCATCGTCTAGTAGTGTTGTAAGTAATGCTCTCGACGCTTGATACTTAGCTTCTTTTCGCAGCTCAATTGCTTGTTTGATGATCGTTTCCATAATTTCCCTCGAAGCTAAAAGCGCTCGTTTAAAGAGCGCGCAATCGCAATGTCTTTGTTGGAATGAATCAAGAATAGTAAATAACCTAACTCACACAGTCTACCCATCATAACCTTTCTTTTTGTATCCGTTTCGTTGATACTCTTGCCCCTTATCGTTCAGTTGGAAAACTTTCATGCCCCAAGCTAACTCTGTTGTCGTACTCGACTTTGAAACCACTGGTCTCTCTCCGAATATGGGTGACCGCGCCATTGAAATCGGTGCAGTAAAATTAGTCGACGGTGAGGTTGTCGATAGTTTTCAGCAACTGATGAACCCAGGCTTTAGAGTCAGTTCTTTCATCGAGGGCTACACTGGCATTACCAATAACATGTTGCGCACCGCACCAAGCTGCGATGAAGTGATGGCATCATTCAGCGAGTTCATTGCCGGTGAAAACCTTATCGCCCACAACGCATCTTTTGATAAGCGCTTCCTCGATGCGGAGCTTGAACGAATCAACTGTGGTTACTCAGGCGAGTTTGCATGCTCATTGCTAGTGGCAAGACGTTTAATTCAAGATGCTCCTTCTCATAAACTCGGAGAACTAGTTCGCTTCAAAAACATCGATAATGACGGCGTTTTTCACCGAGCGTTAGCCGATGCACAGATGACAGCAAAACTCTGGATTGAAATGGTCGAGGGCTTGGAGCAATCCGGCATTCACAATCCAAGCTTTAAGTTTATGCAAACCGTGAGTAAAACAGCGAAAGGGAAAGTCGATCTGCTACTCGCGAAAAACCGCGCTTAGATCTCGCGACTATGATGTTTGTTCTCAAGCATCATAGTAAAGGTAAATAATCTATGGTTGTTTATGATTAGAAATACCTAATCGTTAAGAGTCGCGCTCGTTTTTCATCATAAAACCTTGATACAGAGCTCCGAGCTTAGCATTCAGCTCCTCATTATTTTTTGCAGATACAGTACCTACCAAAGTCGCGCCGCTTGCCGTACCTATTGTTACATCAAAGTTTTCATTATCAGTACTTTCGACAAAGACATAGTTGTCGTTCTCTCTGTCGTAGAAAGAAGCAAAATTATCGTCAATAGATGTATTAAATTTCATAAATCAACCCGTCAAAACCGTAATGATTGTGACTCTTTTTTAAGGTCGGTAATACAGGTATATGTTAATTCTCAGTCTCATTCCACAATCAGATGCAATCAACATATCTATTAGTTTCTACATAAGGGTTCTAAGGGGTTAGATACGTAACCTACTCGGCATCCCAGTCATCAACTTTTTGGACTATGATGTCGACAACACTAGCAAACTCTTTGCCTTTTGGGGTTAAACCGTAATTCACAGTCACAGGGATAGTGTCTTCTTGTTTTCGCCAAACAAACCCATATTCGCACAGTAACTTCAAGCGTTCGGTGAGCACCTTGCTTGAAACCAGCGCCAATTGCTTGCGAATTTGACCGAATCGCATCTCTTCTTGTTGCCCGAGCAACCAAACGATGTGAGCGGTCCACTTAGTCGATATCAATGTTAAGTATTTATCCACGCTGCAATAGCCAACAGGCTGTACTTGATGATTTACTTTTGACGACATCGCCCTTCCCTAATCCGTTTTTTACCGCCAGTGTAATCAAACACTACACCTCAGACCATTAGTTACCTGAGAGTAACTAGTTACTTTTAGGAAGCTAATTTTAATTCGTAACTGACCGTTCTATCTTGAATTGGCAATTAGGCAAAGGGACGAAAGCTGCCTGAGCCAATAATTAGAGGATTACGTTATGCGATATATTTTTCTGTTTATTTCTTTTGTCTCACTTGGTTTACATGCGGAGACGCTCTATCCGAAGCCACAAACACCATCAGAGTTACATGCATTATTTGGTCAATACTTTGCGGATAAAGATTTGGAGGGATTAGGAACACTTTTCCATCAAGATGCGGTATTTATTTTGGATAAAGAAGGCAATCAAGCCAAAGGGCAAGAAGCGATCAAACGCGTATTGGAAGGTTTTATGAAAGGCGATGTCACCATGCATACAAAGCGTGTTTCCATCCACATTAATGAAGACATTGCCATGGTGCGTTCAGATTGGGAAATAATGAACACTTCGCAAGGTGCAACTCAGACAAAAAACGCGATACAAGGAACGGCATTGGAAGTCATGCATTATGTAGATGGAGGTTGGGTTTATGTTATCGATAATCCCAATGGTTTTTGAGGTCAATATTCGGCGTCGACAACATGCTGCATGAACTTCGCTTCTGCTTTTGAGTAACATTGTTCCCTCACATAGATTTCGCTTTGTAGTAGAAACATTCCTCGTTTGCTCTTTACGCAATGCGCCTCAACGCGAATGATGGCATTAAGGGGAACCGGTTTGATAAAGCGAACCTCGAGCTTTGCTGTCATCGCACATATCTCTTGAGCAAAAAGGCAGTGGGTCATAGCCGTGTCATGCAAAGCGCAGATTGCTCCGCCTTGCATGACACCTTGATATCCCTGAACTTTCTCTGTTGGTACGATTTCGCACTGCACGCCGCCATTCGGCATCTGGGAAAACTGAACAGTATCGTTGGCGTTGAAAAATGGCAGGCAACACACTGCACACTGCTGGTGGTTTTTGGGGTTGTGGTGTGACATAAAATCCTTCTGTATCTGAGACGTCTCTGAACTTAAGCTGCTTTAATAAGAGCGTTCACGAATCATGCATCTAACTCAACATTCAAAGGCGAGAGGCGCTTATTCATTGGTAATGGGATATGAACTGTAGCCCTCATTATTAGCATATGCCAATAACAAATAGTGAGAAATTAGGTTCCATGAGACTGTGTTCTTTCTAACGAATGAACCATGACTCGAATCAGACGCGCCACTGGTCACGTCTCAAAAAGTCGCTTACTATGCCAAGTACCTATAAAGCTTTGTGAGCTACTCATGAGCAGTAAAAATAATAAAAACCTTGGCATTCTTCTTAAACTCAACACTTTTATTTCGCCTTATAAATGGCGTGTCGCTGCTGCCCTAGTCGCACTTGTCGCGACAGCAAGCCTAACGTTGTCCGTCGGTTATGGCGTACGTATCTTGATTGACCAAGGCTTTGCTCAGCAATCATTACAAGAGCTAACCAACGCAATTCAGTTTATTGTTGCCGTCACTTTATGTATTGCCGTTGGGACGTTCTTCCGCTTCTACCTGGTTTCTTCGGTTGGAGAACGCGTCAGCGCAGATATTCGCCTTGCGGTGTTTAATCATGTGATTACCCTGCATCCGAGCTATTTTGAGACCAACAGCAGCGGCGACATTATGTCTCGCCTCACGACTGATACGACACTACTTCAGAGCATTATTGGTTCGTCGTTTTCCATGGCGATGCGCAGTGCATTGATGTGCTTTGGTGCGATCATTATGTTGTTCGCTACTAACGTTAAGCTCACTTTGATAGTTTTGGCGTCTGTGCCTTTTGTCTTGGTGCCGATATTAGTTTATGGTCGGCGCGTTCGTGCTTTATCGCGTCAAAGCCAAGACACAATGGCGGATGTGGGCAGCTACGCTGGCGAAGCGATAGAACACATAAAAACGGTGCAAAGCTTTAGCTCAGAGCAGCATGAACGCGCAGCGTTTGCTGTCGAAGTAGAAAAAGCCTACGAGGTTGGCAGACAACGCGTCAAACAGCGCGCAATCTTGATCTCCGGCGTTATTGTGATTGTTTTCAGCGCTATTGCAGGCATGCTTTGGGTAGGTGGCAGTGACGTTATTCATGGCAAGATGTCGGCTGGTGATTTAGCTGCGTTTGTGTTCTATGCCATCATGGTTGCATCCTCTACTGCCACTATTTCTGAAGTGATGGGAGAATTGCAACGAGCCGCTGGTGCAACCGAACGATTGATTGAGATCCTGCAAGTTGAGAGTGATATCAGTGCACCAAGCCATCACCTTACTATTACCGACCGCATGCCTGCAGAAGTCACGTTTGACTCAGTGAACTTCAACTACCCTTCTCGCCCCGATCAGCCAGCTATTAAAGGATTAAATCTCAAAGCAGAACAAGGGAAAGTGTTAGCCTTGGTTGGTCCTTCTGGTGCCGGTAAAACAACGCTGTTTGAGCTGCTACAACGATTTTACGACCCGCAGCAAGGACATGTATTGTTTGGAGGTGAAGATATTCGACAGTTCGATCCTAACGATCTTCGCCGCCAAATGGCATTAGTCCCACAGCAACCCGCATTGTTTAGCCATGATGTATTCCACAATATTCGCTACGGTAATCCGGAAGCCACAGACGAACAAGTGATTGAAGCAGCAAAGAAAGCCCATGCTCATGAATTTATCGAAAAGCTACCTGACGGCTATCATAGTTTTTTAGGTGAGCGTGGCGTAAGGCTATCTGGCGGTCAAAAACAGCGAATTGCCATTGCTCGTGCAATTCTAAAAGATCCGAAAATCCTGCTGCTTGATGAAGCCACCAGCGCACTGGACAGTGAGAGTGAACATCATGTTCAACAAGCGCTTGAAGCCTTGATGAAAGACCGCACTACGTTGATCATCGCACACCGCTTATCGACAATTCAGCACGCAGATAAAATTGCAGTACTCGACGGTGGCGAACTGATTGATATCGGTAATCATCAATCATTGATGCAAAGCTGTGAACTGTATCAACGATTGGTCGCGTTGCAGTTTAAACATCTAGAATAGCAACGGCGTTTAGCGCTAGCGATGTTAACGAAACAAAGAAACTATACCCAAGTGACTTCAAGATGCAGGATTCAGAGCGTTGTCATTGATTCGAGAGCAAGGAAAACAACGCAGTGTAATAGCCAGCTCTTTCCAAGTTGTTTGACGCAGCAATCGGGTCAATGACACGCTCCCAAAGGGCGAGCTGGCTTGGCTTGTATACTTTGTTGCCGATTCTTGATTTAGACCCACTAAACCTTTAAATCGCCGCCGCGTCTACAAACCAAGTCAGTCTCGCTGAACCTAGCATCTCGAGGTTACTTGGGTATAAATATGAAAAAGCGCACCACGACGATATGTTAAGGTGCGCTTATTTGTTTGCCCAGCAGCTAATATGAGTCAGTCATAGACCTCCGGCTCTGCCGCAGAATGTTTTTCTTGAAGTTCCAATATCAATAGCGTTAACGCATAAAGAACTTTTGCAATGCTTTGATCGCCATGCCACGACGTTCCAGCAACATGCCTACACGAGGTAGCCACGTTGGTGTACTCAGGATGGTTTTGGCGTGACTAAAGGTTCTAAACCCTTCCTCGCCATGGTAGTGACCGATACCAGATTCACCAATACCACCAAATGGTGCGTCTTCCGCGCCAACGTGCAAAATCGTGTCGTTCACTCCGACCCCGCCACTGTGAGTGTTACGGGTAATTCGCTCAATAATGCTCTTATCTTCTGACATGATGTAGAGCGCAAGTGGGCGTTGATTCTGGTTGATGTAGCTGATGACCTCTTGGATATCACGGTAAGGCTTGATTGGCATAAGAGGACCAAAGATCTCTTCCTGCATAATGGTCATCTCTTCCGAAACATTGGTGACTAAGTGCGGATATAATCGTCGACCTTCTGCTCTCGTTTCAGGCACGGTATGTAACTCCGCGCCCTTGGCTTTGGCATCTTCCAATACCGCCTTTAATCGGTCGTACTGACGCTGATTGATGATATGAGTAAAACCTTGTTCTTCTTGACCTTTGAGGTACAGCGCTTCAAAGCGTTGTAAGAAGAGTGCGACGAACTCGTTAACCCTTCCCTCTGGTACAAAGGCATAATCTGGCGCAACACAAATTTGTCCGGCATTGATGCATTTACCGAACAAAATCGCATCAACTGCTTTGTTCAAGTTAGCATCATCTGCCACGATAACTGGAGACTTACCACCAAGCTCCAAGGTAATTGGGGTTAAATTCTCCGCTGCAGCACGAGCAACCGCGCGACCAACATTAGTAGAGCCAGTAAACAGTAGGTGATCGAACGATAATTTGCTGAACGCTTGAGCCACTTCGGCTTCACCCTCAACCACCTCGACATCTTCAGGCAATGCTCGACAAATCTCAGAAATCACCTTGTTGGTCATCGGTGTAAATTCGCTGAGTTTCATCATCACTCGGTTACCTGCCGCAAGCGCGGTGACTAATGGCGATAAGCTGAGGATTACTGGGAAGTTCCAAGGCGAGATGATACCCACCACACCAACAGGTTGATATTCAACGGTGACTTTTGACGGGGCAAGTAACAAACCAGAATGACGGCGACTTGGCTTACACCATTTATTAAGGCGTTTTAAGGTGTAATTGATTTGAGCAACCGTCGGCAATACATCCGTCATTGCCGTATCAAATTCAGAGCGGTAACCAAAGTCCTCACTTAAGGCTTCCACCAGCGCTTGCTGGTTATTCAAAATAGTCTGCTTAAGAAGGTTAAGCTTCTGTTTTCTTACCTCTAAACCCGGATAAGGTTCGGCATTGTATGCAGCTTTGAGCTTATCCAATTTTTGTTGCAGCAGTTGACCAACTTCGACGTCGACGATCGCATTCATGATTTTCTCCTTGTGCACCCAATCTAGGGCAATGTCGCACTTATGTATGATTTAAAGTTAACATAAGGGCAACATCCTGACTATTAACGCAATAAGGAAGTTAGAGTTCAAACTCAGATTTGTTTCGGTTAAAGCGCAAGTTTCATCTTGTAGTAAGAGACGTCAGATTTGTAGAAGCGTTCGCCTTCAACGTTCATCCCAAATTTTTCGTAAAAAGCCAGTGCGGATTCTCTCGCATCGCACCAGAAATATTCAACAGGTGAGAACTTAAGACTTTCTAACACATATCGAATCATGGATGAACCAATACCCAACCCTTGATACTCAGGCAAAATAGCAAACTTGCGCAATCGAGCTTGATTGTCATCTCGGTATATCGACGCCACCCCCACCAATACGCTGTCGACGAATGCGCCAAAATGCTCCGCTTCCTCGTCGCCCTCTACTTTGCAATGTTCGATGGGTTTATTTGCCCAAAGTACTTGATGGCGAATTGGCATCGCATCTTGCCAAGTGATTTTATCTATACTGATGTTCATGCGTTACGACTCTCTCAAATGCAATTCATAAATGCCCAAACGCTGACTGGCGTCGAGCATCTCAAAATCATGATCAATGTATTCCTTTAGCGTCGCACCAGCGCGCTCTGCAATTTTGATGCTTGGTATGTTGTCTTCCATGCAATGAAATTGGATCACTTTGGCATTGCCTCTTTCTCGAATCAGTGGCACCAAACTCATCAAGACCAAATCAATTATTTGATGACCCCGACCTTTCTCCGCCAACCAATATCCAATCTCGGTCGCTTTGCTTTGTGTTTCGATGCCTTTGATACCAAGCACACCGACAAACTCTTGATTTAGGTTTATCGCAAACCAATAAGCATCGAGAGCATTGGAATTAATCCGTTGAGAAATATACGCCACCGCTTCTCTACGGTTAGTGACCCAGTCTGTCCAAGGTAGATATTGAGATAAACTCTCCCGACTCTCATTAACCACAGAGAGCAAGGTAGAAGCATGCTTAGTCAGCAAAGGCTCAATGGAAATACGCTCAGTAATTTGTAGTGCCTGATGTTGTTCATAGCCTTGGTACATAGTGATTCCGTAGTTAACTTTGCTTGATCAAAGTGAATGGCGTCAGTTCGCTTTCAACATAGTGTTTCCATACATGCTCGTACAGGTGATGTTGATTGGCAAATGGTACGAGTTGTTTTGCCTCTTCTAACGTGCACCAACGGTAGTCGGTGTGTTCATGATTAAGCGTTACTGTTTGATTTGGTTTGCAGAATAATACAAAACAAGGAATAACCATGATTCGATTCTTGTGCGCTTCATAAAATTGTTCGAGAAAATCTGCAGTATGAAGCTCTACATCTTCAATCTGTGTTTCTTCCTTAAGCTCTCGTACGATCGTTTGCCAGCCAGTTTCCCCCTCTTCGACACCACCAGCGACATGACACCAGTAACCGCCTTTCACTCGTTCTAGTAATAGCATTTTCTTTATGCCGTCGAATTCAGAAATCACCACACCGGACACATGCGTTGCTTGAATAGGAATCATCCACTTTTCCTTTAGAAATTATTGTTTTTTACTCTGAGCAAGACAGTCTACCTCGGTTCAAAAAGAAACGCGGGCTTTATCCCAGCGCACTGATCTTTTTGTGAGTTTAGTGTGCTAAAGTGCGATCTCCCGCAATAAACGAGCAGTAAGATGCCTAACTCACTCAACTCAATGATTCCCATTGGCGTGCGCTTTATGGTGCTGTCCGCGTTTGGTTTTGCACTGATGTCTGCCACGGTCAAGCACGTCAGCTTACACGGCATTCCCGTATTTGAAATCGTAGCCGCTAGGGCGCTGGTTTCGTTAGTGATCAGCTATCTCGATGTAAAACGTAAAGGTATATCCGTTTGGGGTAATAATAAGCCCTTGCTCTTTGCTCGCGGTGCCGTTGGAACCATGGCTCTGATGTGCGTGTACTATTCCGTTACGACTTTGCCACTGGCTGAAGCGACCATTTTTCAGTATATCCACCCTGTTTTTACTGCCTTACTCGCCGTTTTCTTCCTTAAAGAACGTATCCAGTTCTCGACGTTTATTTGTATCGCCCTTTGTTTACTTGGGGTCTACGTCATGGTGCGACCAGAAACTGGTCCAGACGCCGAACATGCCTTACCAATGTTCAGTGTGATGATTGCTATCTTAGGCGCATTTGGCAGCTCTATTGCGTATGTAATCGTACGTAAGCTAAGCCAGACAGAAGACAGCTCTGTCATCATCTTTTACTTCCCATTAGTGGCGCTGCCTGCATCGATTCTTTTGATTGGCGATCAATTCGTCATGCCGGATTTGTATCTAACAATGATGCTTGTTTTGGTTGGTGTGTTTACTCAGATAGGACAACTGGGGTTAACGAAGGCAATGCAAACACAAGAAGCTGGTAAAGCATCGGCTTACTCATATGTACAGATCATTTTTTCTGTTGTGTTAGGTATCGTCTTCTTTGGAGAGCTGCCTGCGGCATGGACATATCTGGGGGGAGCTCTCATCGTGACTGGCGCTTTGATTAATGTCTTTGGACAGCACCTAAAACTGCCATTTATGAAGCGATAATAAGCTCTTTATAAAGGAATCCCTTGGTTTCAAACAACAAAAGCCAGAGCAAGAGTCTGGCTTTTCTTTTGACAGCTGAACTAGATTAAGCGGCGAACTTTAAGCCAGCAATACCAGCAACAATGAGCAGCAAGCTGATGAGCTTGATTAACGTGGCTGGTTCATTAAATAAATAGATGCTGGCAATCGCAGTTCCTATAGCCCCTATTCCGACCCAAACACCGTAGGCAATGCCTAAAGGTAATGTTCTAAGTGCAATACCAAGTAACCAAAAGCTTAACACCATAAACCCGACCGTAAAGGCAGACGGCGCAAGCTTACTAAAGCCTTCCGAGTATTTAAGACCGACCGCCCATGCCACTTCGCATAGCCCCGCGAGAAATAGAATTGCCCAAGCCATTGAGAGATTCCAAATGATTGGGGTCGTCCCCGATAGTGATAAGAGCGGTGAGGTCGTCCTCACTTCTTGTGAATCCACATTATAAATAAAAAGCGCTTACCAACAACATTGAAGTGACTTCACGCAAACGTCGAACCGATTAATAGGAAAAATAAGTTCATTTAATATACCCAAGTAACCTCGAGATGTTGGGTTCAGCGAGAATGACTTGGTTTGTAGACGCGGCGGCGATTTAAAGATCTAGTCATTCTAAATCAAGAATCGGCAACAAAGTATACAAGCCAAGACCCTTACTATTTGCAAAGAGTGCCCTTTGGGAGCGTGTCATTGACCCGATTGCTGCGTCAAACAACTTGGAAAGAGCTAACTATTACACTGCGTTGTTTTCCTTGAGCTCGAATCAATGACAACGCTCTGAATCCTGCATCTTGAAGTCACTTGGGTATAAACACCTTTATTTAACAGTTTGTATATAAACTTCTGCTGTTGAAAGTGATGCATTTATTGCACAAATCACACAAAACCGGAACAAGCATGCAAATTCGCAATCGTTTGTGTGATTCATGTCGCTTACAAAAGCTACTGATAACTTTAGTATTTGCGCGAATCCAATTATAAGGTATGACATACCCATGAAATATATAAAAACACCTCTTGCTCTCCTCATTGGTGCGACCCTACTTACCGGATGCAATGACGATACTGAATATGTGAATGTTCAACCTAAAGAAGTAAAGATCGCCACTTATAACCTCTCTTTTGATCGCTATACTTTCGAAGCTCTTGTTGCAGAAATGCAAGTTGAACCAGCAAAACAAACTCAGCTCGTTACTGCGTACCTTGATAAATCAATTGCTGCGGAAGACAAAGCAATGGCTGAGAAAGTCATTCAGATCCGTAACGTAGCAGCAATCATCCAGAAGAACCGCCCTGATGTTCTGATGATGGCGGAATACAACAACGATGGCACTGGCGAAAACAAAGCCGCGCTAGAGGGCTTCCAGAAAAACTACCTTTCTATCGCACAAAGCCTTGAAGGTGCAGGCGGTAAAGCTGACCTAGAGCCTATCGAGTACCCGTACGCGGAGTCTTACTCGACAAATACTGGCTTAAATAGTGGCTTAGACTTAGATAACGATGGCGTAAAAGGCAAACTACCTGGTGACGCTTGGGGCTTTGGTAACTACCACGGTCAATACGCGTTCGCTTTAATGTCTAAATACAAAATCGACACAGACAACACACGTACTTTCCAAGAGTTTAAATGGAAAGATATGGAAGGCGCTAAGATCCCTACCATCACGCTATGTGATGACCCAAGCAAATTCCCTGAAGGCATGGACTGTGGTGACGATTGGTACACTGCTGAAGAGTGGGAGCAAATTCGTCTGTCTTCTAAAAACCACGTAGACGCACCAATTATCATCCCAACAGAAAAAGGCGATGAAGTTGTTCACCTGCTTATGTCACACCCGACCCCACCAGTGTTTGATACAGGTAAAAACAAAGTACAAAACGGTGCAGAGGTTGAGTTCTGGCATCATTACGTACAGGGTAAAGACTACTTCTACGATGATGCTGGTAAGAAAGGCGGTCTGGCAGAAGGTGCGAAGTTCGTCATGATGGGCGACCAAAACCTTGATCCATTGGATGGTGATGGCTTTAGTGAGATCATGCAAGCATTCCACAATGATCCATTAGTTAACCAAGACGTGATGAATGGCGAGCTTTACCCAACAAGCTTTGGCGCAGCAGAACACGCAGCGGACGGCAGTTCTACTCACCCAATTCCAAATCGCATTACTTCAACATTTGGTCTAGGTGTTGACTACGCTATGCCATCAGCAAACCTAAACGTTGTGGATTCTGGCGTTTACTGGGCTGCATCTTATGAAGAAGGTCGTAAGCTATTCAACGATCCTCGCATTGGTGAGAAAGGGAGCGGTAAGGATGTTTCTTCTGACCACCGCATGATCTGGATTAAAGCTCAGTTCTAATCACGAACGTTTTAGAATTTAGTAACACAAAGCCTCGGTTTATGCCGAGGCTTTTTTATCGGGTCTCAAATTACCAGCGGTAAGTAACTGAAACACCGACATCTTCACTTGTCACCCAAGGCACGAGTTGAACATTCTCATCATAAGCATCTGTAAACACGTAAGCACTCAATGTGCCCAATGCAGCACCAGCTAACACATCTCGCCAATAGTGTTTCTTCGCCTCTACTCTGCCATAGCCGACTAATGTGGCAACACCGTATGCAGGTAAACCTGCTTCCCAACCATAACGCAAATAAAGAGTGGTAGCCGAAGCAAAAGCATTAGCCGTATGGTTAGAAGGAAAACTGTCGTTGCCGCTTTTATCTGGACGCTCAGCATCAATGGTGGTTTTACCAATTAAGCCAATACCAGACGCAGCACCAATACTAAAGCCAGCTTGCCAAAAGCCATCCCAGTCCCCTTTGTATACCGGAACAGCCGCCGCCGTTGCGACCAAGCCATACGCGCCAATATCGGTCAACACGTCCCAATCTTTCTCACTCATGGCATAAGTAGATTGGGCACAAAGAGTGGAGACTACAGCAACCAAACGTACAATTTTCTTCATTAATACAACCAATTAAATTTAAAAGTGCGAGCGAAAATTATCACAGCTCTCGCGATTGTTCGACTGCAAACTGTAACAATTAAAGCGTGAATTGTTTGTGAAAGGAGAATCAATGACTGTACTAAAGGGAACAACCTGAGACATAAAACGGGCAGTTACACACAAGCTGCCCGTTTCGGATGTTTTACTTTCTGCGCTTGTAAACCACGCAGAAGTTGCCGCGCTTGGTGCGACACTTAGAGCAACGTTCACAATCCACTTCGGCGCGGTTACCGTCTTTCCAGCGCTTGATCAATTGTGGCTCTGCCAATAACGGACGAGAAAGCGCGAAGAATTGAATCTTGGTATTTTCAGCCAAGTCTTCGATCGCACAGAAGTCGTTTAAACCACCTACGGTAATTACCGGTACGTCCACATCTTGGCTGATCACTTGACCGTACTCGTGGAAGTAACCTTCTTCTTGTAGCGTGTAACCGTCGAACGATTCACCTACCATGGTGCTTGCGTTGCCATGAATGTTGCCTGATACGATGATCGCATCCACGCCCACTTCTTCTAGCTTCTTACAAACAATGCGCGTTTCATCGAACGTCAAACCACCATCGAAGAATTCCGTTGCTGTCAGTTTTACCAGAATCGGGAAATCATCACCAACTAACTTGCGTGTTTCGGCATAGATTTCCATAAGGAAACGCATGCGGTTCTCAAGGCTGCCGCCGTATTGGTCTTCGCGACGGTTGTAGTATGGGCTCAAAAATTGGTTGATCAGGTACGTGTGCGCCGCGTGGATTTCTACACCATCAAAGCCAGAATCTTGTGCACGCTTGCTCGCTAGCGCAAATGCTTTAACGATGTAGTCGATCTCATCTTGAGTCATCGCTTTGCCTTCCGTTTTGGTGCCGCGCTCTGGCACTTCACTTGGAGCAAAAATCACACGCTCGCCAACGTTGAATGTTGTTTTTGTGCCGCCGTAAGCGATCTGCATGACAATCTTAGCGTCATGTTCGTGGACAAGGTCAGTCAGCTTTTTGTATTCATCGATGAAAGAGTCGTTGTAGATCCCCATCATGCCTGCATTCGGCTTCTCTTCTTCTACGATGTTTGCGTAGCCAGTAACGATCAGACCCACTTCACCTTTGGCAAGTTCTTCATAAATGTCGTAAAGCTTCTCGGTCATGTGACCGTCTTCCGTTGCCATATTTTCCCACGTCGCACTGCGTACAAAGCGGTTCTTTAGTGTCATGTTGCCAATGCGGGCTTCTGAAAACAAAATGCTCAAGTCCAGTCCTCTTAAAATCTGTCTTTTAGTTCTACATACCCAAGTGACTTCAAGATGCAGGATTCAGAGCGTTGTCATTGATTCGAGATCAAGGAAAACAACGCAGCGGAATAGCCTGCTCTTTCCAAGTTGTTTGACACAGAGATCGAATTAATGACACGCTCCCGAAGGGCCCTCTTTGCAAATAGTAAGGGTCTTGACTCGTATACTTTGTTGTCGATTATTGATTTAGAGTAACTAGATCTTCAAATCGCCGCCGCGTCTACGAACCAAGTCATTCTCGCTGAAGCAAGCATCTCGAGGTTACTTGGGTATAGATCACTACCGAGCAGGAACGAAAAAGGAACAGCGATACACAAAGCATGGCTGTTCCTTCTCTGAATTTCTGTTCAGTGCGATGAGCGACGCGAACCTTACCGCCGAAACTGCGGCAAAACTTTAATCTGGATTAAGGTTTGGTGAGATAGATCACCGATTCCGCATTCATTGGTTTTGTTCTCATCACAACTACTGATGGCATCAATCGTTAACTCAGATTTACTTTCCTTTAATGAATAAACGGCAGTGGAATCAACTCTAAGCCAAGCACGCCACTGATGCTCATCACGACCAATAACGACACCTTAAACACTACTTTGGACCATTGGATATAGTTGTTGTAATTCACTTTTTGGAATGTCACCCGCGTCCACATAAAGCACACTGCTGCCGAGACCGCTAAATATTCGTAGCCGGCTTCACCCAGCATAAACAACCCCATAGCAACCACACCAAAAGCAACCACGTACGCCTTCATATGTTGATGCGCTTTGGTAATGCCCTCTTTAACGGGAAGAACAGGAATGCCTGCATCGCGATAATCTTGCATGCGGAACATCGCAATCGCGTAAGAGTGTGGCATCTGCCAGAGGCAAAACATAATGAAGAGTAAAATCGCTTCTAAGCTGATGTAGTTCGTCACCGCAAGGTAGCCCACCAACGGAGGAACCGCGCCAGAAATGCTGCCGACTAAAGTGCCGTAGACCGAATTTCGCTTGTACCACATGGTGTAGAAGAAGACGTAAAACACGTAACCCAAGAGTACAACCACAGCCGAGAGCGGATTCACCAATTGGAACAATAACGCTGTGCCATTAAGCAACAATACCAAAGCGTAAACAAATGCCGCGTCGATGTTGATGTTTCCCATCACCAATTCACGGTTTTGCGTGCGCTTCATTTTTTGGTCGATATCGCGGTCGAAAATGTTGTTCACCACGCATCCTGATGCAATCACAAGCCCGACACCAACTAACGTTGTCAGCAACAACAGAAAGTTAGCGGGTTCTGATTTTGCGGCGAGGAAGAACCCCGCCGCAACAGAAATCAGGTTGCCGAAAATGATGCCCGGTTTAGTAATAGACAAATAACTTTTCAGCATACCCTAGCCTACAACTTCATGTTGACGTTCATGTTGTAAATGATCCAGATCGAGCCAGCGATCAGAATCAACACAACAATGGCGGTAAACATCAGTGACACCACATTCCACTGACCTTCTGACGTTTTCACTTCCATGTGCAGGAAGTACTTAAAGTGCACAAAGATCTGCACAATCGCACAACCAAATAACACGGCATAAGTTGCAGTATCTGGCAGCACTTGCGCCCACACACAATAGAAAGGAATTACGGTCAGGATCAGAGACGCAATAAAGCCTTTTACGTAATCAGAGGCACCTGTATCTAGATGTTGTTCCATTACATAACCCCCAATAAGTAAACGATGGTGAATACACAAATCCAAACGATATCTAGGAAGTGCCAGAACAAGCTCAAGCACTGGAATCGCATCGACATGTTATCGTTCAAGCCTTTGGTTGACAGTTGGTGGTAGCACACGGCTAGCCAGATCAAACCAAAGGTTACGTGCAAACCGTGTGTTCCAACCAAAGTGAAAAACGCCGACAAGAATGCACTTTCTTGTGGACCGTAGCCTTCAACAATCAGGTGATGGAACTCGTACACTTCCATCCCGATAAAGCCAGCGCCGAGTAAGAAGGTCACTTTTAACCAACGTTTTAACCCTGCAACGTCTTTGCGTTTCATCGCAATCATGCCGAAGCCAAACGTGATACTGCTGAATAGTAGCAACATGGTTTCTACAAACACGAAAGGCAGTTCGAAAATGTCTTTACCGGTTGGACCCGCAATAGAGCCGCTTTCTAGTACTGCGTAAGTCGCGAACAAGGTCGCAAACAATACACAGTCACTCATTAGGTAAATCCAGAAACCAAACAGCTTAATGCCAGCAGAATCATGGTGATGATCGTGGTCGTGAACCGCAACATTAGCTTGCATAAGTCACCTCCAGATCGTCTTTCTTATCGTTGTCTTTCACTTCGTTTTTCTTCGCTTCTTCAAGTTGAGCTCGACGCTCCGCTTCAATCGCTTTGATTTCTTCTACTTCAACGTAGTAATCCACGTCGTCGTTGTAGCTGTGTTGGATACACGTCACGATGATGCCAACAAAGCTTGCTGCTGCTAGCCACCAGATGTACCAAATCATCGCGAAGCCAAACACCAACGCCCATGCAGACACATAAATACCTGTTGGAGTGTTCTTCGGCATGTGGATGCGTTCGTATTCCACTTCTTTGGTTGGATCGAATTCGCCACTCTGCTTTTGGTACCAGAACGCGTCTAGCACATCACCTTTTGGTAGGTGCGCAAAGTTGTAGAACGGCGGTGGTGAAGACGTCGCCCACTCAAAGGTACGACCGCCCCACGGGTCACCCGTTAGGTCACGGTTTTGCTCGCGGTCACGAACACTCACGTAGATTTGGATGAACTGACAAGCCACGCCAAGCGCAATCACTGCCGTACCAGCTGCGGCAACTGCCAACAGTGGGAAGTACTCTGGGTTCAGATCTTGGCTTAAACGACGCGTCATACCCATAAAGCCCAGTGCATAAAGCGGTAGGAACGCCATTAGGAAGCCAACAATCCAGAAAATGAATGCACGTTTGCCCCATGTTTCGTTCATGGTGAAACCTGTCGCTTTCGGGAACCAGTAAGTGATTGCCGCGAAACAACCAAATACCACACCACCGATGATTACGTTATGGAAGTGCGCAATCAGGAACACAGAGTTATGCAGAACAAAGTCTGCGCCCGGAACTGCCATTAGTACGCCCGTCATACCACCCACAGAGAAGGTAATCAGGAAGCCAACCGTCCACATCATCGGCGTAGTAAAGCGGATTCGCCCTTTGTACATGGTGAATAGCCAGTTGAAGATCTTCACCCCGGTCGGGATAGAGATGATCATGGTGGCGATGCCGAAGAATGCATTCACATTTGCACCTGAGCCCATGGTGAAGAAGTGATGCAGCCAAACGACGAACGCCAAAATCGTAATTACAATGGTCGCCCATACTAGCGAGGTGTAACCAAACAGCTTCTTGCGTGAGAAGGTTGCCGTTACCTCAGAGAACACACCAAAAATAGGCAAGATCAGGATGTACACTTCTGGGTGACCCCATGCCCAAATCAGGTTGACGTACATCATTACGTTGCCGCCAAGGTCATTGGTGAAGAAGTGCGTACCAATGTAGCGATCCAGTGTCAGTAGCGCGATGGTTACGGTTAGGATTGGGAATGAAATGATGATTAGAATGTTGGCACACAGGGAAGCCCACGTGAACACTGGCATCTTCATCATTGGCATAGACGGCGTACGCATACGCAAAATAGTTGCGAAGAAGTTCACGCCCGTCAGCGTGGTGCCGACACCGGATATTTGCAACGCCCATATCCAATAATCCACCCCAACTCCGGGGCTTGCCTCAATACCAGACAGCGGCGGATACGCCAACCAACCAGTACGACCAAACTCACCCAAGCCAAGAGACATGTTAGTGAGGATCACACCCACAACAAAAAGCCAGAAACTCAGGTTGTTTAGGTAAGGAAATGCCACATCGCGCGCACCAATTTGCAGAGGTACGATGATGTTCATCAAACCAATCACCAACGGCATCGCCACGAAGAAAATCATGATTACGCCATGGGCAGTAAAGATTTGATCGTAGTGATGTGGTGGTAAATAACCGCTCTCGCCTGCCGCAGAAAGCAGTTGTTGGCTACGCATCATGACCGCATCTGCAAAGCCACGAATCAACATCACCATTGCCACGGCGATGTACATAAAGCCTAGTTTTTTGTGGTCTACCGAAGTAAACCATTCATTCCATAAGTATTGCCACTTACCCGCTTTGGTTATCGCCGCAACGACAGCCAAACCAACGATCGCGATCACCGCTAGAGTGACGACAATAATCGGCTCGTGATAAGGGATTGATTCAAGTGTTAATCTTCCAAACATTGCGATTATCCTAGGTTTTCCGGCAAACAGTTCATTGAACCCGGATGCTGGGTCACGACGTCGGTGAACAAAAATGGTGGAATACTAGAGAACATCTTCACAGGCTCCGCCACCGTTGGTGATGCAAGCGCACGGAATTGCTCCCAGTCTTCGATTCGATCAGGGCTGGCTTTCACTTGCTGCACCCAATTCAGGAATGCTGTGCGATCTTCCATTGCTGCTGCGGTAAATTTCATCTGCGAGAAACCCTTACCGCTGTAGTTAGAAGCAAAGCCTTTGTAATCCCCTGTGTGGTTCGCAATCAGATTTAACTTGGTCACCATGCCTGGCATCGCGTAAATCTGAGTACCGAGACGCGGGATAAAGAACGCGTTCATGATGTTGTCTGAGGTCAGTTTGAACTGAACCGGAACATCTTTCGGAAACGCCACGTAGTTCACTGTCGCAATGTTCTCTTCTGGGTAGATGAATAGCCATTTCCAATCGAGTGACACCACCTCAATGGTGATGGGTTTGACGTCACTTGCGATGGGCTTGGACGGCTCTAACTCGTGAGTAGAACGCCAAGTGATGGTTGCCAGAATCGCGATGATGATGATTGGAATCGTCCACACCACCACTTCAATCTTGGTCGAGTGCGCCCACTCTGGAGCGTATTCCTCGCCAGTGTTCGACTCTCGGTAGCGGTAAGCAAAATAGATTGTCATTAAAATCACGGGGATCACGACAATCAGCATCAGTAAAAGCGCTGTAATGATCAGTTCTTTTTCCTGAACGCCAATACTACCTTTCGGGTCAAGTAGAGCAGAGTTACACCCTGAAAGCATAAGAATGGTTCCTGCCAAACTTATCCTCGCTAAGATGCGTTTGTATCTTGAAGCTTCCATTAACTTTCTCGATGGTTAGCCAACAACAGAGCAAGCCCTGCGATTGGTTGTCTTGGTCATTAGAATATTTTTGTGTTGAGCTTGTGCAGCAATGGACTTCTTGGTGGGAGGTATCAAGTTGCTTGATGGTTAAAACCACACTCACAACGTGAGTTTATTGTTACACTTTGAAATACATTGTTACATTCGAGCGCATTATGCGGAGGGAAAGAGGAAAGCTCATTAGCCACAGATGGAAACTAACGTTCCATTTATGAAAGCTAATATTGATAAAGGAATAGCAAAACAGGTGCACAATATTAACGTACTACAACGTATATCCTTTTCTTTACAGTAACTTAAACAACGCAAACGAGAAGAGTAATCAGTTGTGTATTCGGCGAGAGAGTGTGAGCTACATTAGAAAGTACGAATTAAGTAAAGCGTGACCAGTATCATAGTTATGAATTCACATACTATTTACATGGCATTTCTGTAGCAAATGATTACTCAGGCAATCCAATTTGCCAGATTAATACCAAGTGCTTTTTAAGAGTGATATTTGGTTCAATTGTTAATCGAATGAACTCACTAAAACGAAACGAGCGCTACTTAACTAGCGCTCGCTACCAGAAACCAATGGCTCAATGCTACATTCTCATCCCGCCATCCACTTCGAGCACTCGCCCTGTGAAGTAGTCGTTTTCAAGAATGTATTTCACGGCATGAGCAATCTCACTCGTCTCCCCCATCCTACCGACGGGTATCATCTTTTGCAGTCGGTCTATGGCTTCTGGCTTCATTTGATCTGCCATTGCCGTTTTGACGACACCGGGCGCAATAGCCGCAGAGCGAATGCCATATCTGGCGAGCTCTCTTGCCCATGTTCTTGCCATGGTTGCGACGGCAGCTTTCGATGCAGAGTAATTGGTTTGCCCAATATTGCCCGCTCTCGCCACGCTAGAGATGTTAATGATGGCGCCCTTCGAGCCACTCTCGATCATTTTGACTGCCGCTTCTCGACCACACAAGAAGGTGCCCGTGACGTTGACGTTCATCACTAGGTTGAACTGCTCAAGCGACATCTTGGTGATCTCGCCATCTTTGGCTTTGACTAACAACCCATCTCGCAAGACGCCAGCGTTATTAACTAAGCCATTTAGCTGCCCAAAGTCTTGAAGAATCTCATTAAAGGTATCCTCCACTTCAGATTCATTGGTGACATCAAGTCGATAGATCAATGCTTTAGCACTGAGCATGCGGCATTGTTCTTGGGTATTCAGCAGTCCCGTTTCGTTAACGTCAAGCAATGCTAAATCCGCGCCCGCTTGAGCAAGGCTGACCGCCATCATCTGCCCTAACCCTTGCCCCGCACCTGTGATTGCAATGACACTGTTTTTTAAATCCATATCTGTACTCCATTACTGGATGACTTCCATGTTTAAACGCCTGATAGGGAATCTCTCTTTTAGCCCTTTTGGTTCTTATAGAATTCAAACAAGCTAGAGAAATCGAGTTCTGCATGACCTGCCGCGTTATGGAATGCATAAAGGTTACGGGCCAAAGAGCCCATCGGAACCGAAGAGTTGGTTTGCAGCGCCGCATCCAAGCCCAAGCCAAGATCTTTTAGCATCAACTTGCTCATAAAGCCGGGATTGTATTGATTACTCGCTGGCGCAGAGTCCATCACGCCGGGGCATGGGTTATAGAGCTCCAACGCCCAGTTTCGACCAGAGCTTTGCAGCATGATATTGGATAAGACTTTCGGGTCGAGACCATGGTCAATACCGAGATTGAGCGCCTCGCAGGTTCCCGACATCAAAATGCCCAACATCAGGTTATTGCAGATTTTTGCCATCTGACCGTCGCCCGCTTTACCAGCGTGGAATACGTTCTTGCCCATGTATTGCAAGATCGCATTGGCTTTGGAGAACGCCTCATCCGAGCCACCAACAATAAAGGTCAGCGTTGCTGATTTTGCGCCTGCTACACCCCCAGAGACGGGAGAATCGACAAACAATAATCGTTTGTTCTGCGCTTCGTTCGCCACCAAGCGTGCGGAATCTGGATCGATGGTCGAACAGTCAATCAGCAATGCGTTGTCCTGCACAATATTGAGCAGACCGACACCACCGTGCAAATCCCCCAAGTACACCGCGCGCACGTGTGCACCTGCTGGTAGCATGGTGATGATGGTTCCCGCGCCATCTACGGCTTCTTCTAACGTGCTAGCAACCACCGCGCCAAACGGTTCAAGTTGCTTCGCCGCATTCACATCCACATCGAACACTTGCACGTGAAACCCTGACGCCAATAGGTTTTGTGCCATTGGACTGCCCATGTTGCCCAAGCCAATAAATGCAATGGTACTCATATTGTTTCTCCTTATTTTCCTAACTGTGCAAGTGGATGTTCCTCTTCTGACCAAAGAGAAGTGAACAAGGTATCGATGACGCTCTCATCGACTTCACTGACGCTGTTAAACATCCATTTTGGGTTGCTATCTTTATCTACTAATCGAGAGCGCACGCCCTCTTCAAACTCACCGAGTAATGCGCTACGAACTGACAAGGTTAGCTCTAGACGGAAACAATCCGCCAACGATAAACGGTGGTACTCTTTGACTTGCCTAAAACAGATATGTGCGGTGATTGGACTGCCCGCAACAAACGATTTTTTAGCGACTTCAAGCCATTGAGTCTCGCCTTCCATTGCTTGAATACGTTGGGCAATCTGATTTAAGTCATAGCCTTTGCACGCTTCTTTAATTTGGTCGAGATAAGGGCAAATCTGAGTTGTCGGCTTACTGTCGATGACTTGCTCTTCCATCAATTGAAGTAAAGCACTGACGAGCGATTTGGCATCGGCAGAGCCCCAGTCGACTTGTTTCAGCTCTTCTAACAGTTCCGGATATTGCTCTTCCAGAAGCAACCATTCTGCCAAACCGATAGTGACAGCGTCACTTGAATTCACCATTGCACCGGTTAACCCAAGGAACAAACCTACCTCTGGGTCGATTTGGCTTAAGAACCAAGTGCCACCCACGTCCGGATAAAGCCCGATATTGATCTCTGGCATCGCAAGACGAGATTTAGGGGTGACGACTCTATGGCTGGTGCCCATAAACAAGCCCATGCCGCCGCCCATCACAATGCCCTCTCCCCAACCAATGATTGGCTTTTGGTAGGTATGAATCAGGTAGTCGCATTCGTACTCAAGCGAGAAGTAGTTAGAACAGAACTCGGCAGTCTCCTCTTTGCTTTTTTCGTGCATGACGTGGTACATGGTTCGTACATCGCCCCCTGCACAAAACGCTTTTTCACCCGCTCCATTGAGGATGACACACACCAAATCAGGGTCATCTTGCCATTCGATAAGTTGGTCGTTGAGCTCTGCCAACATGTCGTAAGTCAACGCATTCAAAGAAGCCGTGTTGTCTAACGTCGCGATACCAATTCGGTGCACGCCGTCTAAGCAATCTATTTCGCTAATGGTTACTTTCCCTGTCATGCGACCTCCTATTGATTCTTCCAGTTGGGTTTACGTTTTTCTAAGAAGGCACGAACCCCCTCGGTTTGATCTTCGGTATCGAATAAGTTTAGAAACAGTTCTCGTTCTTTAATCAGACCATGTTTGAGTGGAGCTGAACGCATGTTTTGGATAAGCGCTTTGCACGCGGTTACCGAAGACGGCGATTGATTGGCAACCGACTCTGCAAGCTCAATGGCTTTATTAAGCGCTCCACCTTTTTCCACCACTTCTTCCGCTAAGCCAAGTTCTCGCGCTTGTGCTGCACCGACTTGTTCGCCGCACAATATGATGCGTTTCGCCCAACCTTCACCGACTAATGCGGTTAGGTTTTGCGTACCACCAGCACAAGGCAATAAGCCCACTTTCGCCTCTGGCAGTGCCAGCACAGCTTGCTCTTCCACCACACGAATATCACACGCCAATGCGACTTCTAATCCGCCTCCCATGGCGTAGCCGTTGATGGCAGCGATAGAAACCCCTCGAAATGCAGAGAGCGTTTCAAAGGCTTCACCAAATATACGCGCCATTTCTAACGCCACCGCTTTATCGCCATCGGCAAACAACTTGAGGTCAGCACCTGCAGAGAAAAACTTCTCTCCATTCCCAGTGAGCACTAGAGCGTAAACGTCTTTATTGTCGTTTAGCGCAAGCACTAGCTCTTTCAATGCGGTTAAGCTTTGTGATGTCCAAGTATTCGCGGGCGGGTTGTTCATGGTCACCACCGCAACGTGATTGCTGATGGAGTGTTGAATCGCTTGTTGTTCTGTTAGTGACATATCTCTGAATCCTTTCTTGCTGAAAATGACCTGAGCTTTATGAATAAAAGCAGAGCTTGTCGGCGCATTTATAGCAATGCCGACTCCTCTGCGAGCAATCGACGCGCGATGATCAACCGCATGATCTCGTTAGTACCTTCCAAAATTTGGTGTACTCGAACATCACGGAAATAGCGCTCCATTGGGTATTCTTTGATGTAACCGTAGCCACCGTAAAGTTGCAGTGCTTGGTCACAAACTTGAAAGCCGACGTCGGTTGCAAAGCGTTTTGCCATGGCACAATAAGTCGTGGCATCTGGGTCACCTCGGTCTAACTTGCTGGCGGCGTAACGTACCAGTTGGCGAGCAGCGACAAGCTCAGTTGCCATGTCTGCCAGTTTGAATTGCAATGCTTGGAATTGAGCTAATGATTTGCCGAACTGTTTACGTTCTTGCATATACTGCGCCGTTTGATTCAACGCTTGCTGAGCCGTGCCGACCGAACAGGTCGCAATGTTGATGCGTCCGCCATCCAAACCTTTCATGGCGAACACAAACCCTTGCCCTTCTTCACCCAGCAGATGTGACGCTGGAATAGAAACATTGTCGAAAGTCACCGAGCGTGTTGGCTGACTGTTCCAGCCCATTTTCGGCTCTTTACGTCCGTAGCTAATGCCGTCTGCATCGGCGGGGACAACAAACGCAGATACGCCTCTCGCACCTGCATCACCGGTTCTCGCCATCACGACTAAAACGTCAGTATCGCCTGCACCAGAGATGAAGGTTTTGCCGCCGTTGAGAATGTAGTTATCACCTTGCTTAGTCGCAGAAGTCGTCAGAGATGCCGCGTCCGAACCTGCGTTTGGTTCGGTTAAACAATAAGATCCGAGAAATTCACCCGTAATAAGTTTCGGGCAGAACGTGTCTTTCACTTCATCGGTAGCAAAACTCGCGACCATCCAAGTCACCATGTTGTGAATGGTCATAAATGCGGTGGTCGATGTACACCCCATGGAGAGCTGCTCGAAGATGATGGATGCATCCAAGCGGCTTAAGCCCAAACCGCCTTGCTCTTCTGGGGTGTAGAGGCTCAAGAAACCAAGCTCTCCCGCCTCTCGTAGAATATCTTTCGGGAAGATTTGTTTCTCATCCCACTCTGCTGCCATTGGCGCTAAACGCTCTGCCGCAAATTGCTGAGCGGTGTCGGCAAACATACGTTGATCTTCGTTGAGTTCAAAATCCATATGAGCTCCTTACTTCGTTAGCGCAAGTTAATGGTCAGGTTTGGACCAGTTGGGATATCGTCGTCAAACCAACGAGCCGTCACGGTTTTGGTCTCGGTGTAGAAGCGCACCGCTTGTTTGCCATAGGCATGCAAATCACCGTAAAAACTGCCGCGCCAGCCCGTAAACGAGAAGAATGGCAAAGGCACGGGAATCGGTACGTTCACACCTACCTGTCCGACTTGGATCTCATGTTGATACTTTCTCGCCGCCGCACCATTGGCAGTGAAGATAGAGGTGCCATTGCCATATGGGTTGCGATTTACGAGATCTATCGCTTCTTGTAAAGTGTCAACCTCAATACACACCAAAACAGGTCCGAAGATTTCTTGGGTGTAAATCGACATCGAGGTGGTGACACCGCTGAATAAGGTTGGACCGACCCAGTTACCTTCAGGGAAGCCTTCTACTTCACATTGGCTACCATCAAGTTCACACACCGCGCCCTGTTGTTTACCTTCTTCAATCAAACCAAGCACACGCTGCTTTGCTTGTGCGCTGATCAAAGGACCATACGCGGCATTCTCGTCATCCCAAGCACCCGGATGCACTTTCGCCATTTCTTGTTTTAGGTCGGCAATCCACTCTTTCGAACTGCCTACAAACACCGCAACGGATATCGCCATACAACGTTGCCCTGCTGCACCAACCGAAGAGCCAACTAAGTTGTTCACCACTTGGTTTTTGTTCGCATCTGGCATCACTACCATGTGGTTTTTCGCGCCAGCAAAGGCTTGAACACGTTTGAAGTTCTGCGTGCCAGTGGTGTAGATGTATTGCGCTACGGGTACAGAACCAACGAAAGAAATGGCTTGGATATCGGGATGCTTCAGCAATAAGTCGACCTGCTCCTTACGACCATGCACGATTTGCAGCACACCTTTTGGCGCACCCGCTTCTTCGAACAGCTCAGCCAAACGAATTGACGTGAGAGGCACTTGTTCAGAAGGTTTGAGGACAAAGGTATTTCCGCTCGCAATCGCGATTGGGAACATCCACAAAGGGATCATGGCTGGGAAGTTAAAAGGCGTAATACCACAGCACACCCCAAGCGGTTGAATCAGCGAATAGCTGTCGATATCGGTCGCAACGTTCTCGACGGTTTCTCCCATCATGTTACTGGCGATATTGGCAGCTTGCTCGACCACTTCGATACCGCGCCACACATCCCCTTTTGCATCCGCAAAGATCTTGCCTGTTTCGTGAGAAAGTAACGTCGCCAATTCATCATGATGTTCTTTAAGTAGATGTTGGTAGCGCAGCATTAAACGCGCACGCTCAGACACGGCGACATCTTTCCAACAGGTAAAGGTGGCTTTTGCACTTTCAATTGCCGCGTACATCTCTTCATCCGTTGCGCATGGCAAGCGTGCAATCACGTCATTGGTGGCAGGGTTTGTCACTTCTACCCAATCCATTGCTTGAGATTCACGAAACTCACCATCGATGAATAAGGGAACCGTGCGAGTCATAATCTAGTCCTTTTTTACGTTATTCGATAATTGGAATTAAAGCGGTATCTCGATACCAATAGCAGTGGCTTCACCACCACCGATACACAGTGATGCAACACCTCGCATCACATTTTTATTGTTGTTGTCACCATCTACACCAAGCGATTGCAGTTGGCGTAGGCTATGAATGAGGGTCACCAAAATACGAGCGCCACTTGCTCCAATTGGATGCCCAAGCGCACACGCACCGCCTTTGATGTTTACTTTGTCTCTATCGATACCCAATTGGCGTACCGCGATTTGCGTAACAACGGCGAAAGCTTCGTTGATCTCCCAAAGATCGACCTCGTCTACTGACCAATCGAGTTGAGATAACAACTGCTCTATTGCAAAGACGGGCGCGAGGGTAAATTCAGCGGGCTTTCTGGCGTGGGTCGAGTGCCCTTTGATGATTGCTAATGGCGTTAAACCTTGATGCTGTGCCACCTGCGAGTCCATTAACACCAAGGCTGCAGCACCATCGGATATCGCACTTGAGTTTGCAGCCGTCACCGAGCCGTTTTTATCGAACGCGGGTTTGAGTTGAGGGATCTTGTCGAGCTTGATGGAGCGTGGATGCTCGTCATAATCCAATGTTGAAGTGCTATGCCGAGTCGTGATTTCTATCGGCGAGATTTCATCGTCAAACAGACACTGCTCTTGCGCTTCCAATGCTCTTGTTGCGGATAGGATTGCCCATTCATCCATTTGTTCACGAGTAAACTCAGAACGGTCAGCCGTTTGCTGCGCATAGACTCCCATCAAGTGCCCTTCATACGCATCTTGAAGACCGTCGAGAAACATATGGTCGTGAGTAGATTGGTGACCCATTCGCATGCCGTTACGTGCTTCTTTAAGCAGATACGGCGCATTAGTCATGCTTTCCATACCACCAGCGATGGCACTGCGAATGCTGCCCGCTTTGATAAGGTCGTGAGCCAACATAACGCTTTTCATGCCAGAGCCACACACTTTATTGATGGTGGTACAGCCCGTGGTAAGCGGAAGATCTGCACCTAGCGCTGCTTGTCTGGCTGGTGCTTGTCCGCACCCCGCAGGTAATACGCAGCCCATGTAGACTTCGTCGACTTCGCTAACACCACTCGCATCCATTGCCGCTTTGATAGCAAATGCCCCTAATTGAGGCGCTGAATAACCTTGTAACTGACCTTGAAAGCGCCCGATTGGCGTTCGCTTTGCACTGACAATCCAGATGTCGTTTCCCATGCTCTCGTCCCTTCTGACGATAATTCACAGTTCACGAACTCATCCTTCACACCTGCTACCACGGAGCTTTCACACAGAATGTGGTGTCACTCCAGCCTCTCATAAAACGATGAATTTTCGCACTGTGATTTCTTGACGTTTACGTAAGCATAGCACTAACATTTACGTTAACGTAAAGAAACACATTAATAACAACACAAATTTACTCTCATGCTTTTAGCTAGCCCGTTTAGTTCAAGGCTTGAAGGGATTTTAAGAAGCCAAAAACTATTCATTAGAGGGAAAAACCGAGTGGATAAATTCAAGATAAGTGACCTCGCCAAAGAGTTCGACATCACGACCCGAAGCATTCGTTTTTATGAGGATGTCGGGCTGATAGAGCCGGAACGAAAAGGCAGCATTCGCGTATACCAACGCAGAGATAAGATCCGTCTCAAGCTGATTTTACGTGGTAAGCGACTGGGCTTTTCGCTTGCGGAAATTCGAGAGTTGTTCGAGCTGTACGATACCCAACAAAGCGATGGACAGCTGCTTAAAATGCTAACCATTATTGATGAAAAACAAGCGCACTTACAGCAACAACTGGATGATATTAGCGTTGTAATGAACGAGCTAGAAACCGCCAAAGAGCGATGCAAACAAGCGCTAAGCGACAATAAAACTAACAGCCAATAACTAAAAACTTGTAACGACGAAAACAAACAAGAATAACCATAATTTCCAAGCCCAAGCAGTGTAACTCGAACCTTATCCGTACTAATGAGTACTTTCAACAGGGAAATGTTATGAAAAGCAGCTACACCCCACTCAACTTTGGGCTTGGTGAAACCATCGATATGCTCCGAGACCACGTCAACGCGTTCGCCACCGAGCATATAGCCCCTATCGCCGCAGACATCGACCGCGATAACCAATTCCCCAATCATCTGTGGTCCAAGTTCGGTGAAATGGGTTTGCTTGGCGTAACCGTTGATGAAGAGTTTGGCGGTGCAGGCATGGGCTATCTTGCTCATGTTGTTGCGATGGAAGAGATCAGCCGAGCTTCGGCGTCTATCGCGCTCAGTTACGGCGCGCATTCCAACCTTTGTGTTAACCAAATCTTTCGCAATGGCTCCCCTGCTCAACGAGAAAAGTACCTACCTAAACTCATCGATGGTTCTCACGTCGGCGCACTAGCCATGAGTGAGCCGAACTCAGGTTCTGACGTGGTTAGCATGCAGCTTCGTGCAGAAGATAAAGGCGACCACTTTTTAATGAACGGCAACAAAATGTGGATCACTAACGGTCCTGATGCCGATACCTTAGTGGTTTACGCGAAAACCGATCCCAATGGCGGATCTCGCGGCATCACCGCTTTCATTATTGAGCGAGAATTCGAGGGCTTTAGCCATGCACAGAAGCTCGACAAACTTGGAATGCGCGGCTCGAATACCTGCGAACTGGTGTTCCAAGATTGTGCCGTGCCAAAAGAGAATGTCTTAGGCGAGTTAAACCGTGGTGTCGAAGTGTTGATGAGCGGTTTGGATTACGAACGCGTGGTATTAGCAGCCGGTCCACTTGGCATCATGCAAGCCTGTATGGACGAAGTGGTTCCGTATGTTCATGACCGCAAACAGTTCGGCAAATCCATCGGTGAATTCCAACTAGTGCAGGGAAAGCTTGCTGACATGTATTCACGCATGAACGCCGCCAAAGCTTACGTTTATACCGTCGCTGCCGCATGTGACCGAGGTGAATGCACGCGTAAAGACGCCGCCGGCGTGATCCTTTACAGCGCCGAACTTGCCACGAAAATGTCCCTCGATGCTATTCAGCTGTTAGGCGGCAATGGCTACATCAACGAATACGCGACTGGGCGATTACTCCGTGACGCCAAACTGTATGAGATTGGTGCTGGCACTTCTGAAATTCGCCGCATGCTGATTGGACGAGAGTTGTTCGAAGAATCTCGCTAACCCACCGACAAGGAAGTCACTATGGCAATCATTAAAAGTAAAACCAAGCCAACCGACGAGCTATTTTTGTCGAACAAAGCGGTCATGACCGAGTTGGTAAACAACCTCAATGCTAATATCAAAGCTATCAAGCAAGGTGGCGGGCAAAAAGCCATTGACCGCCAGCGCCTGAAAGGGAAACTGCCCGTTCGTGAGCGCGTCATGCATCTTTTGGATGAAGACAGCGAGTTTCTTGAAGTCGGACAATTCGCCGCGTGGAACGTCTACGAAGAATCAATTCCATGCGCAGGTGTCGTCGCGGGCATTGGCACCATTGAAGGCATTCAATGCATGGTGATCGCCAATGATCCTTCCGTCAAAGGCGGCACCTACTACCCACTCACAGTGAAAAAACATCTGCGCGCGCAAGAGATCGCCCAACGTTGCCAATTACCCTGCGTCTATTTGGTGGACTCTGGTGGCGCGAACCTTCCTCATCAAGCGGAAGTCTTTCCTGATAAAGAGCACTTTGGGCGGATCTTCTTCAATCAAGCCAGAATGTCGGCACAAGGCATTCCTCAAGTCGCGGTTGTAATGGGGCTGTGTACCGCAGGCGGCGCTTATGTACCTGCAATGGCGGACGTTTCCATCATGGTCAAAGAACAAGGCACCATCTTCTTGGCAGGTCCTCCGCTAGTAAAAGCCGCAACGGGTGAAATTGTTACCGATGAAGAGCTAGGCGGCGCCGACGTGCATTGTCGCAAGTCTGGCGTTGCCGATTACTATGCAGAAAATGACCAACACGCTTTGCAAATCGCGCGCGAAGCTATCTCCAATACCAACCAATCACTCCCAGTTCAAAGCGACAAACCGGTTTTACCACCACGTTACGACGCCGAAGAAATGTACGGCATCGTCAATGCGAATCTGCGCTTGTCTTTTGATGTTCGAGAGATCATCGCTCGCGTGGTCGACGACTCGGACTTTGACGAGTTCAAAGCGCTTTATGGCAAGACTTTAGTGTGCGGTTTCGCACGAGTCCACGGCAATCTGATTGGCATTGTGGCGAACAACGGCATCTTGTTTTCTGAGTCCTCACAGAAAGGCGCGCACTTTATTGAGCTGTGTGCCAAACGCAAAATTCCCCTACTGTTTTTGCAAAACATCACTGGGTTTATGGTGGGCAAAAAGCTTGAGGCGGAAGGCATTGCCAAACACGGCGCGAAACTAGTGATGGCGGTCGCGTGTGCGGATGTGCCTAAGTTCACCGTGATTATTGGCGGCTCTTACGGCGCAGGCAACTACGGCATGTGCGGTCGAGCTTATGACCCGACCATGATGTGGATGTGGCCAAACGCACGAATCTCAGTAATGGGCGGAGAACAAGCCGCAGGCGTGCTCACTCAAGTGCGTCGAGAAGTGAAAAAACGCCAAGGTGAAGAATGGCCAGAGCCAGAAGAAAGTGCATTCCGAGAATCTATCGTAGACTTGTATGAGTCTCAGGGACATCCCTACTACGCCAGTGCGCGTTTATGGGATGACGGAATCATCGACCCGAAACAGACGCGTCAAGTATTGGCTCAAGCCTTAAAAGCCGCCCTCAATGCGCCAATTCCTGACAGCAACTTTGGCATATTCAGAATGTAGAAATGTAGAGAAGAAAGGACGTCACATGCAGGATCATCAACCGAGTATCATCCCTAACACCCAACGACAAGATGAAGTACTTTGGAACGTCGATGAATTCGGCGTCGCAACGCTTACGCTCAATCGCACAGAGAAGCACAATGCGTTTGATGCCTGCATGATTGACTTGTTGATCCACAGGCTGGATTACCTCGCTCTGCGCACCGATGTTAGATGCTTGGTGCTTCGAGGAAACGGCAAACATTTCTCCTCTGGTGCTGATTTGAATTGGATGAAATCCATGGCAAGTAGCACCAGAAAGCAAAACCTAGAAGACGCGCAGAACCTTGCACGTCTGATGCATACATTGGACGCTTTCCCTCAGCCTACTATTGCGGTTGTGCAAGGTTCCGCTTTTGGTGGCGCATTGGGCTTGATCTGTTGCTGTGATATCGCCATCGCAGCGGAGAATGCGAACTTCTGCTTGAGTGAAGTCAAACTGGGGCTGGTTCCAGCAACCATCTCTCCTTATGTCATGCGAGCAATGGGCAACCGACAAGCTCGTCGTTACATACTCAGCGCCGAAGTGATTAACGCCGCTAAGGCTGAAAAGTTTGGCATTGTGCATGAGGTTCATAAGCTGGATAAAATCGAAGCCGTGGTAGAAAGCTTGATTGATTCTTTGCTGCTCAATAGCCCAGATGCGATGCGAAAAGCCAAAGCGTTATGTCATCAATGCCACCAAAATCCGATTGATGGTCAGCTTATCCAATACACGAGCCAGCTCATCGCCGACATTCGCGTATCGCCGCAAGGACAAGATGGCTTGCAAGCCTTTCTGGAGAAACGAGAACCGGGTTGGATAAACAAGCCAACTAAGGGCAAGAAATGAATTTGCCAAACAAGGTAAATATTGTCGAAGTAGGTGCGAGAGACGGTCTGCAAAACGAATCACCGGTGTCCACGCAAGCCAAGATCCGCTTAATCGACCTACTCTCAGATACAGGACTCACCCATATTGAGGCAGGCTCTTTTGTCTCGCCTAAATGGGTACCTCAAATGGCGGACTCACTCGATGTTATGAAGAAAATCACCCGCCGCCACAACGTCATCTACTCAGCCCTAACGCCTAATGTGCAAGGCTTTGAAAAGGCACTAGAAGCCGGCGCTACCCAAGTCGCGATCTTCACCTCTTCATCGGAGGGCTTTTGCCAACACAACATCAATTGCTCGATTGCGGATAGTCTTACCCGCTTTGAACCAGTAATGGAATTGGCAGCAAAGCATAACATTCCCGTTCGGGGTTACTTATCTTGCGTGGCAGACTGCCCTTACGACGGGCCAACCAAGCCCGAGCAAGTCGCAAGAGTCGCTAACCTGCTGATGGAATTAGGCTGCTATGAGCTTTCACTTGGAGACACCATAGGTACAGGCACGCCGATACGCATCGCTAAAATGTTAGAAGCCGTACAAGTAAAAGTCCCAACCAATAAGCTTGCGGTGCATTTTCACGACACATGGGGACAAGCGTTGGCGAATATCTACCAAGCCTTAACGATGGGCATCAATACCATCGATAGTAGTGTGGCTGGGCTTGGTGGTTGCCCTTACGCTCATGGCGCTTCAGGTAATGTTGCTACCGAAGATGTGCTCTACCTTTGCCAAGGCTTAGGAATCGAGACCGGAGTAGATTTGGAGTTGCTTGCAAAAGCCGGGTGGATGATCAGTGAAGAGCTAAACCGCCAGCCTACCTCGAAGGTATCGATGGTATTAAAACAACGTTAATCATAAAACAAAAAAACAGCCTTGCTTAACAGGGCTGCTTTGTATCTTCTAAGTACGATGAATTTTAGATAAAAAAGGCGTTAAAACTTGTAAGTAGAACCAACATACCAAGAGCCAATAGACTGGTCGTAATCTTTAATCGGAGTTTCTAGCGTGTAATGGTCAACTTCATAGCCTGCACGGAATGCAAGACCGCCTAGCATTACTGGCGCATATTCCAAGCCAATACCGAGGCGAACCGTGCCGCCATCATCTTTATGATTGTAGTTTTTGCCTGTGATATTTTCTTTTACTTCGTAACTGATTGAACCTAAACCAAGCGTCGCAAAAGGACGCAGCCCATTGTTGAATGTGTAACCGACATTTGCTGCTACAGTAAACGTATCGTGGCTTAGTTTTAGGGCTGAGATATTGTGCACTTTCACATCAGTATCCGCATATTTAGTGTATTGCGCTTCAATAGCAATAATGCGGTTGATTTGGTAGCCAGCAATCAATTTGTAAGCAGAGCCGTCTGTATCTGAGGTCAACGGAACGCTTCTTCCTGATTGTAGAGCGAGTTGGTGACTTACATCATTCATGAATCCCGCATCATCGAAATCAGTGCTTCCGACACCTGCACCAAGGTAAAAACCACTCACATCGTGAGCAGATGCAAAGCTAGAAACGAGTGCTGTAAGAAGAAGAGTCTTTTTCATTTTGAATTATCTTTACCGTGTTGTTTGTTTCGGCACACTCTAAAAGCAAGCTCAATCAATAACTAAACGGAAATCAAATTGTTTTTACATTTATATTTACATATCCCTATTAAAAGAGAGGCTTAAAAAACGTTCAAAAATATCAAACCAATGATTTTTAAAGGTTTATTTTCATTTAAACTGTCAGCTTGATTTATAAATTAATCTCGGTAGACTGTGCCGCTTTCAAAATAAAATTAGGTTCTCTTAACTTTTTAATCTCGTTTATCGAGATAGAAGTTGCCTTCTAAAAAGCCAATTTAGCAATGAAATCGATTCAGTTTTCAAACTTAACTTTAGAATGTGCAACAAGGACGTTACGTAATCAAAATGGAAATACAATAGTTCTCAGACCTCTTCCTTACGAGGTTCTTATGCTGCTCTTGCAGAAAAATGAGCCCGTATCCCGAGAAGAGCTTTTCGAGACATGCTGGGAAGGATTGGTCGTGACCGATCAAGCACTAACCAACGTGGTTTCGGGTCTGCGTCGTAATCTTCTTTCTTTGAAAGCACAAAACGCGGAAATCAAGACCATCAGTAGAGTCGGTTATTTTATTCAAGCCGAATCCATTGAAGTCTTGCTACAACCAGTATCTCAGATTGCAGAGCCTGCTTCAGAAGCCATTCGCAATATTGAGAATGAAAGAGTAAAACACCCCCTTCGTGTGCAAAAGAAAGCCAGTACTTTTCTTCTTGCAACGGTGTATGTCATTAGTGCTCTTACCGCTTTATTCACCCTTTTATGTGTTAAGCCACTTTTTGTGAAGCCAAACTACATAAAAAAAGATAACTATAAACACCTAGTCGTTGGTCAAACCAATTTCTATTTGCATGACGCAACTCATGGGTTTATTTCTGCCAGTGATTTAAACCAGATACTCAATGAACTAGCTCAATCACAATGCAATGCGGACGTGTACATACGCCTTTTCCCCTCGATCTATGAGCCAAATATGGTGGCTTTAACCATTTGGTTTCAAAAACCTAACGGAAATAAAAACCATGTGTATCGCTACTTTAATGTTCAGAGAGAGCACCTTCGACAATATATAGCTGACTCTTACGTAAATAAGGAGGCTATATGCGAATTTTAACGATTGTATTCGCAGCCATTGCGTCTGCATTTGCCGTCTATTACGGGCAATTTGAGGAGTACGATTTTAGCGGAACTCGATGGCGTTGTTCTGAAGCAAAGGCAGGTTTCACCTCTGCAGCATATCGTCAATATAAAAGCATCGAAGAGTATACAACTATCTATTTTCCTTCGAATACCAGCGTGATTTATTATCAATCAGGCGTGCTCAATCATAAGTCTGGTTTAAAAGAACCTTTTGAAATTGTACTCACAGCAAAAAATGACGTAGACGGTCAGCGAATTCAGCAAAAATTCAACACTGTCGATTGGAATCTGACACCAACAGAGTCTCCCCTGTTTATCAGAGATAAAGATAGTTTGGTCGGTTTTGAGTCTGATTTAAATTACTTTATTCAAGACGAACGTCTTTTCTTCTTCAACGCCAACGAAAGTGAAGATGTGAACATTCCTTGCCATAAAGTTTGATTGCTTGGGGTTAAATCTCGTAGTTAGCTTTGATTCCGATATCAAAGTGCAACGGCATGCGCCACTTAGCAAAAGGCAGGAAGCCGATGACCAATCATGCACAAAAAGCAAAAGGACCTTCTTAACGAGATACCTAACATTCTCTATTGACCTCTTGTGAAAACAGCCCAATTATGGCAACTGATGAATATACCTAAGTGACTTCAAGACGCTGGATTCAGAGCTTTGTCATTGATTCCCTATTTACCGAAAACAAGCAAGGAAAACAACGCAGCGTAATAGCCAGCTCTTTCCAAGTTGTTTGACTTAGCCATTGGTTTAATAGAAAAGCGAGTCAATGACACGCTTCCAAAGGGCACTCTTTGCAAATAGTAAGGGTCTTGGTTTGTATACTTTGTTGGCGACTCCTGATTTAGACCCACTAGACTTTTAAATCACCGCCGCGTTTACAAACCAAGTCATTCTCGCTGAACCTAGCATCTCGAGTTTACTTGGGTATACAGTTGGGTCTACACAGGAATCAAAAAGAATGAGGTATCAAGAGTCGCCGTACTGATCAAAGAAACATCCCGAAGCAGTATAAATCTAGAGCGGTGATCAACCACATGCAATCACCGTTAAATCTAACATTTAATAGCGATTACGCTACGTAACCTACTACCTTAGCAGGGTTTCCCATTACTATAGCTTTTGAAGGAACGTCTTTTGTAACAACGGCACCAGCACCAACCATTGAACGCTCTCCAATTGTAATCCCTGGTAAAATTGTTGCATTGGCTCCTATTGATGCTCCTCGTTGAACCAATGTCCTCATAAATTTCTCTGGATATACTTTTGAACGTGGATATTTATCATTACTAAACACCACTGAAGGACCAATAAACGCCCCATCCTCAATAGTGATGCCATCCCAAACATAAACACCTGATTTTATCGTTACGTCATCACCTATAACGACATCATTCTCGATTAAAGTATGAGCACATATGTTGCAGTTGGAGCCTATAACAGCATTCGCAAATATAATCGAAAACTGCCAAACTCTCGTATCCTCTCCAATAGCATTGCTCTTAACATCGCTTAACTCATGTATAAACATATTCTGACCCAGTTGAAACACCAGTTAATTCTAGACCGTAATTCTTATTGATAAATTTCTCAGGTCGTTTTCTTTACGATTCTGCGCATGCCATCTAAAAACAAAATATGTTACAAATGAGAGCTGGCATTGTTGTTTACACTACTGTAGACGGTAACGAGATTTTGGAAAGCGGAGTCTACCGCCAGTTCGGTAGATCACCAAAGAGAATAAGATAAGCGCACAACCAACGAGTTTATTGGAGGTCAGCACTTCGCCGTACCAAATCACACTCAAGATCACTGTCCAGACAGGTTCAAGGATCATAATCAGTGCAGCGTTACCCGCTTGGACAAACTTTTGTCCCATGGTTTGCATCACATAACGCAAGCTGGTTGCCAAAATCGTACTCAGCGCAAACCAAATCCAGATAGACGTCGATACTTCAGTTGGCACCGTTTCCACCAAAGATGAAATCAACAAACCAATCAAACCCGTGACAAACAATTGGATGCACGTCAGTAACAACACAGGCAATTTTTGCGAATACTTGCTGTTTACGTTGAAGTGCAGAGCGAGCATCAAAGCAGCGCCTAAGAACCAAAGTTGACTGCTAGATTGTTGCCAACCACCAGCTAAAGACAAACACCCTAAGCCAAGAATCGCGATTGGTAGTGACACCCAAAAAATTCGTTGAGGTCTTTGACGAAACATAATCCACGCGACAATGGGTACGAACAGCATTGATAGGCTCATGATGAATGCGCCCTCACCTAACGTATCACTGATTGAAATCGCATAGATCCAACACATCAGCGCGCCTCCCAAAAGCACACCAACGCCTGCCGCGGCAAAAATATCTTTCTTGTTGGCAGCACGAAGCGGTTTGATACACAGAGGCAACAAACACAGTGAAGCGATAGTGAATCGCAGACCGATAAATCCGAATGGTGGGAGACCTTGAATGGTTTCTTTAGAGAAGATCCACCCTAATGCCGCGATCATCGTAGTAGCGACGAGCACGAATGCAGCTTTGCGTTCTGAGTTAAACATAATTACTCACAAAAAAGACCCTACGAAGGATTCGTAAGGGGTTCATATATCATTGATTTTAATACGTGATTGCTAGTTATATTTACATCGCAAATGCTGGACTAAATGTGTACTTAGACTGAGGAGTGTTAACGTTTGCGAAGCGTTCACAGTATACATTGTGACTAATTCATCATCGAGAAAATTACTGTGAAACCCTGTCATTATTTTGTTATTTGAAACCATCAGAATAACAAGTAATCCTTTAGGTAAAAACTCAAATACAGTACGGAATAACCTAAGTCTAAATTCGGGGCAAAATGTTACAATAGCAACGAAACAAAACAGACGTCAGGAGGTGCTTTATGAGACATTCAACCGTACTCTTTTTCATTCTGATCGCCTTGCTTATCATTGCTCCAATTGCGCTCGGCTCTCTGTTTAGTCTTATCTCCTCTTTTCGCGTGAGTACTATCGAAGCCGATCCAATATCCATCACACATATCTACGACATGATGATCTACCGTGGTCGATAATGTGTTTTGAAAGATCTCCTATTCTCTAACCGCTCTTGCTTATACCCAAGTAGCCTCGAGATGCTAGGTTCAGCGAGAATAACTTAGTTTGTAGACGCGGCGGCGATCTAAAAGTCTAGTGGGTATAAATCAGGGCGGTTTTCAATTTCCTTCACCTCTTAAAACAATACTGAGCCCACTCAAATCAAACAAAACTCACCATTTTTCAAAAGGCAAAAGCTAAGCACCTCTTTTCACTTTAGTTTTATTGGTAATGATTTTGTCCAATCCATCGAGTTGGCGCGTATTAGTAATGAAAACCACAACTAAATCGGCTTGTACATAGCGATATCGCCAGTACCTGCTTACTCTTTAACCTACAACAATAAAAAACAAACCCGTTCATTCTCCTCACGAATAAGAGCGAAGAACCTGTTTGTAAAACGCCCAAGTTAGTGAAAACGCATTCAAATTACTAGGGAATCAGTGATGAGATTAAAGAACACACAATGCATGAGCACAGTGCTGAAGACGACTCTCGTCGTCACTATGTGCTTCTCTCCGATCACCTTCGCATCCGACACCAATACCGATGCTCAATTTGAGGTTGGTAAGGAAAAGGCGAAAGTATGTATGACGTGTCATGGTACCGACGGAATTTCTACTATCGACGCCTACCCGAATTTGCGCGGTCAGAAAAAGAGCTATCTAATTTCGTCTTTGAAGGATTACAAAGCGCGTGAGCGCACAAGTGGTCTGGCGGTATTAATGCAGCAGCAAGCTGATGCACTTTCTGATCAAGATATCGAAGACATCGCCCATTACTACTCACAGTTAGGTAACGAGCCGCAGCCTTAAACGAGGAGCGTTCTTATGGAACAAGCAGCAACTCAATACAACACTCAAGTTGTGAAGTATTTTGTGTTGGCATCGTTAGTGTGGGCTATTGCAGGGATGATCATCGGTGTCATTCTTGCCGCGCAGTTATATTGGCCCGTGCTCAACTTTGATTCTCAATACTTCCAATTCGGTCGCCTGAGACCATTACATACTTCCGGTGTGATATACGGTTTTGTCGTCAACATTTTGATGGGTACTTCTCTCTACATCGCTCAACGCACCGGACGCTGTAATCTCTTTAACCAAAGTTTATCTTGGATGGTTTTCTGGGGATGGCAATTGGTGCTGTTCTTAGCACTCGTTACGTTACCGGCTGGCTACACGACATCTAAGGAGTATGCAGAATTAGAATGGCCAATCGACGTACTGATCGTCTTGGTCTGGGTGCTCTACGCTGTGCTGTTTTTCGGCACGATTGCGAAGCGGAAAGTTGACCATATCTTCGTTGCGAACTGGTTCTTCGCCGCCTTTATCATTGTTATTGCGATGATCTTCATCGTGAACAACCTTGCCATGCCCGTCTCTTTGATGAAGTCCTATTCTGTGTTTGCCGGAGCACAAGACGCTATCGTGCAATGGTGGTGGGGTCACAATGCGGTAGGCTTTTTGCTGACTGCCGGTGTGATTGGTATGAACTATTATTTCATACCTAAAGCCGCTGACCGCCCTATCTACTCTTACCGTTTGTCTGTGATCCACTTTTGGGGGTTGGTTGGTTTTTACACTTGGGCAGGTACTCATCATTTGGTTTATTCATCAGTACCTGTTTGGGTGCAAAACATTGGCATCATCATGTCTCTCATCCTTTGGCTTCCTTCTTGGGCAGGCGCTTTCAACAGTGCGATGACACTTCTACAAAACAAAGAGAAGCTCAAGTCTGACTACATTTGCCTGTTCTTCTTCTCGGCAATTCTTTACTACTGTTTGGCCACATTTGAAGGTCCTCTATTGGCGATTCGCTGGTTCAACATGTTAGCGCATAACACCGAATGGGTGATCGGGCACGTTCACTCTGGCGCATTAGGTTGGGTGGGCATGTCCGGCATTGCGGTGTTCTACTACTTTATCCCGCGTCTCTGGAACAAAACCGAACTTTGGTCGCAGCGTTTGATCAAGTGGCACTTCTGGCTAGCCCATGCTGGTGTCGCCATCTACGCTATCGCACTTTGGGTAGCAGGCATTGGCGAAGGCTACATGTGGCTAACCCAAAACGAGAATGGCGAACTGGTTTACAGCTTTATTGAAGCCATGAACTTTAAAGCGCCATGGTTGTTCTTACGTTTCTTCGGTGGCGCACTCTTTGTACTTGGTTTGTTCCTGATGGCGTTTAACTTGTATAAGACCGTGCGTTCTCCATCCGTACTAGTGGCAAAGGAGGCATAAGATGAGCAAAGACTTTACTCACTCGGTTATCATCTTAATCATCACCACGGTGGTTGTAGCTTCTTTTTCACTCGCAGTTTGGGTTGTGCCGAATATTCTTCGCACGGATGACATCGCCAAAGGCAGTTTAGCTAAGCCCCTAACCGCAATTGAGCTTGCGGGTCGCGATATCTACATCAGCGAAGGTTGCCATGTGTGCCACACACAAATGGTTCGCCCATTGGAACCAGAAATCAAGCGCAATGGTCGCGCTAACCAAGAGTCTGATGATATTTACGAGTTCCCAAACTTGTGGGGGTCTAAACGTACTGGACCAGACTTAACCAACCTAGGTCGGAAATATTCGGACCAATGGCATGTATTGCACCTTATCGATCCACGCCAAGTTGTACCAACATCCATCATGCCTGCTTACCCTTGGTTGTTTGAGCAAACTCTGTCTGGTAATGCCATTGGCAACAAGATGGAAACACTGCGTACGTTAGGCGTACCCTACACCGACCAAGAGATATCAGACGCACGTCTACAAATTCGAGGTAAAACCAAAGGTGAAGCTTTGATTCGTTACCTTCAAAGCCTTGGTCAAGACACTGCACAGGAGGTGGCACCATGAGCACATTCTGGAACTGGTGGGCAGTTGCCTGCACCATAATATTTTTTGCCCTTATGGTGAGTGTTATCGTCAAGTATTGGCGGAGCAACCACAGAGCAGATCAAGACCACACCATTGCTTCTTTTGATGGTATAGATGAGAAAGATGCCCCACCACCTAAGCTGCTGTTTATAAGTTACGCTGTCGCGTTTTTACTCTCTGCAGGCTATTTAGTGTTGTATCCAGGGCTAGGTGAATGGAAAGGATTGGTGAATTATGACCAAGGAAATGACAAACTCAGCTCACCTTCGACCACACTCGATCAGCAGGTTAGCCGAGTAACAAACACCTCTTTGGCGGTACTTGCACAAAATACCGACATAGTACGCACTGGACGCATGCTGTTTCAGACCCATTGCGCCGCTTGTCATAGAGATAACGCGCAAGGGCAAAAACACTTTCCTAACCTTATCGATAAAGAATGGATGTATGGTGGAGATGACGATGCCATTATTCACTCCATCGCAAAAGGGCGTAACGGTGCTATGCCGGGATGGGTAGAGGTAATGAGAAAAGACGAAGTAAATAAAGTCGCCTACTACCTCGCCTCTCTCAATCAACGCCACAGTGACGTGCCAGAGGTAAAAGTTGAACTTGGTAAACGTCTGTTTGTGGAATACTGCGCTTCATGCCATGGAGATGGCTCCATCGCAAACCAACAAACCGGTGTGCCTGATTTGTCAGACAGCGTTTGGCTTCATGGCGGCAGCATCGAAGAGATTCAACACACCATCAATTACGGTTTGAATAATCTGATGCCAGCGTTTGAAAACCAGCTTTCCAAAAATGAGATCCTCGCCATTGGCGCTTACATCCATAAAGCAGGCGAAGAGGAAGAACAAAAACTCTCAGCGCTTAATGCCGAGTCTGTCGAACGTGGCGAGTACTTGGCACACGCCGGTGATTGTGTCGCTTGTCATAGTGCGGAAGGTGGCGAACCTTTTGCGGGCGGTCTGCCGTTTGTTACGCCTTTTGGTACCATCTACTCCACTAACATCACGCCTCATGCCAGTGAAGGTATTGGTGAGTATAACTATGATGACTTTCGTGATGCACTCGTAAAAGGTAAAGGCAAACATGGTTATCTCTACCCTGCTATGCCTTACACCTCATATCAATATCTGACTGAACAAGATATGACGGATTTGTGGGAGTACATGCAGTCTATCCCTGCCGTGGCGCGTCGTAACGATGAAAACCACATGATGTTCCCTTCGAACATTCGTCTTGGTCTCCTTGGTTGGAACATTGTCTTTATGGACACCGACCCTATCGACTACAACCTACATTCAGAGCTTGAGGGCGTGGTGGAGGACGTCGAGAAGTGGCAGAAAGGTAAATATTGGGTGGCAGGTTTAGGGCACTGTTCAGAGTGCCATACGCCGCGTAACATTGCTCAAGCGCTAATCCCTGAACGCATCTTCCAAGGCAACTTGATAGATGGTTGGAACGCACCTGACATTACGTCTACAGAGCTGTATGTGGGCGGTTGGGATGAGAAAACACTAACCGACTTCTTGCACACTGGCCACTCAGACAAAGGTACCGCTTTTGCCGGGATGGCTGACGTGGTCAAAAACAGCTTGAGTTTGATGACGCGCGAAGACATCGAGTCCATGTCCTATTACCTACTCAGCGGTGACGTAAACAACTTCATTGCTGCCGATGCGGTGCCTTTAGAGCCGAAAGGGTTCGATGAAGCTGCCTATCAAGATCCGATCTATGCTACTTACAAACAAACGTGTGGCGCGTGTCATGGGAACGATGGTAAAGGTCGAGACCCTATAGCACCAACGCTCTTAAACAATGGCATCATCATGCACAGTGACCCATTCAACACTATTGCGGTAACGGTGCGTGGCTTGCAGCCTACCTATATTGATCCGGAGCGTAACTTCATGCCGATGGCAAGTTTTGAGGATATCCTCTCTGACGCACGTTTAGCCGAGCTCATTACCTTTGTACGTAGGCATCTCGGGGATCAACAGCAGGAAGTGACGGCGGCAGATGTGCGAGAAGTGAGAGAAACATTGGAAGCGGCTGGATATGCTGGCGGTCTGCACACCACCCCAGACATGTACGACAGGCGCGACAACACTATCAACATTCGCTAGGGTCAGCAGACTTCAGGACCTGTGTTCCCTGGCTAACAGGAATAAAAAAAGCCAATCACAATTGGGTGATTGGCTATATATTTCTGTGAACAATCTGGTTCACTAACAACGTCAGTTGGCTAGGTGACCCTCGGCTTAAAAGGGTCATGTAAACTAAAGCATTAGACATGCCAACTTTTCGATGCAGTAAAACCGATTGTTATTTAATCATTTGCAGTCAAATTGAACGAATAATCACACTAACCACTTTCCACTTATTGCATATTGCGAACAAGACCTTGCAATATGCAAATACAATCTTCAATTCATTTATGGCTTACGGGCGAGATCTCGCGCTAAAATTAATGCCAAACCGAAGACTTGAAGAAACAAACCAATACTTTTATACCAAGCCATCTTTTCTTCCAAACCTGTCATCACTTCCGTGGTTTCCAAGTTGGCAAGGTAATAGCTGTCTATACGATTACGGTAGTTATTTTGCGCCTGATTGATCTCAGACATCAGATTAGGTAACTGTTCAATTTGGATTGGACTTACTTCCTGCCCTGTCCATGCTGACAAATGCCCTCTCAACACTTGGTTCATTTCTTCTGAAACAGGTTCACTCTGAGCAAGGTGCAAATGCAACAACAATACTTCCCGCTTTCGCTCCAATGTTTCGACACTATTCCAAGCGAGTTGTATCGAATAGAGGTTATCGGCTTTTTGTTCAGCCAGTAAACTGATCTCTTTACCGAGTTTATCTAACACAACACTGGTTAAGATAATCGCAGCAATATTAAGAACCAGTCCAACAAACACCAATAGCCATGCAGGCGGTAAGTATGTCGATTTTTTTACCATAAGCTCCCGTAAGGTAAATAGATCAAGTTAAGGGCTACTAAACCAATCATAGTAAAGAAGGTTAACTTCATCCCTGTAATTCGACCTTTTAAATCCTCACCGAGAATTCCCTTTGCGTGAATCACACGCCCAATCACAAATACAATACCAGCAAGGTGTATCCACAGTAGCGAAGCGCCGTTGTATTCTAATAACGCCATTAAAATGAGTGTGATAGGAACGTATTCACTTGCATTGCTTTGTGCGCTGCGAGCGATTTGAAGCGCCTCAACTCCACCATCGGCGTAAGCGATTTTGTTGCTGCGGCGTTGCTTGATGACTTGAAAAGCGAGCCAGATGAGCAGTAATGCGAGAATAGATGCGTAAAGCGCGGTAACCATAAAACTTCCTTCTTTAGATATTATTGTTAGCTAATTATTCTATAAAAAACACATTTATAAAATACATACATTCTTGATTTAGAGTGACTAGATCTTTAAATCGCCGCCGCGTCTACAAACCAAGGCATTCTACCTGAACCGGGCATCCCGAAGTTGCTTGGGTATAAATTAGCCCTATAAATCTAAAGAAAGAAATCATCAAAGAGAGTGGTTAGCGAGCTTTTTACGCTTAGAAAGCTTGGCGATACCTTCGCAGATCGTGAACAGCAGACCCACCCAAATAAAAGCAAATGTCACCGCTTTTACACTATCGAATAGTTCACCAAAGAACACGACAGCCAATACAAATTGAAGACTCGGTTCAATGTATTGCATCAACCCTACTGTAGACAGGTTAGTAATTCGGATCGCAATCGAATAAAAAATCAGTGGGAGAATAGTTACTGGCGCACTTCCTAAATAAAGCATGAACGTGGTCATATCGACGGTTGAAGATAACTCACCGATCGTCCATTGCTTAAACATCAGATATGCCAATGCGATTGGGGTAAGCACCACCGCTTCAATAAAGAGTGTTGTACTCCAATCAAAGTTAATCTTTTTCTTAAATAAGCCATAAAGAGAAAAGAATAAGCCCATTGTCAGTGCCACTAATGGTAACTGACCATATTGGATAACCTGATAAACTACACCGATGGTTGCTAAAAGAATGGCGATGAACTGACCTTTTGACAGCTTATCACCAAGGACAAAAACACCCAGCGCAACAGAAACCAAAGGTCCAATAAAGAAGCCTAAGCTCGCATCAATAACACGGTTATTGGTTAACGCCCAAGTGAATGCAACCCAAGAAATACACATTAGGCTACTTGCAACAAAGGTATACCAAAGGGACTTTTTATCTTTCCAGATAGCAGCCCATTTCGGCATGTGATGCGTGATCGCCAGTACCAATAGAAACCCCACAGGTACAGAGCCAATGATGCGCAGCGCCAACAGTTCATCCATTGATGCATTTGGCAGAAAGCGATAGTAAACAGGCAACAATCCCCAGATAACAAAGGAAAGTGCAGCCATAAAATTGCCGTAACGATTGTTGTTCATAACTGACTCGACAAATAAAAAAGTGACGCGATTCTATAGAGCAAATTTGGTTTGTAAAGCGAAACAAAAGGACCAATATTCGCTATAAGGCTAGGCCTTGAATTACCGCGGTAATTCCACTAGTAAAACACAGCGCTAGCGCGCCGAAACGCACTTTTTCTTTAGGCAAGGACTGTGTTGTTTTTATTGCCAACCAATAGCCGAATGCGGCTGCAGGCAGTAAGGGCAAAGTAATGATCAAATGATGAAGATTGAAGAATCCCACCGGAATTTGAACCACCAACGAGATAATAGAGCTAAACACAAAGAAAGCAGAAAGGTTACCACGTAACTGATTCGCTTCTTGATGCTGAAGTAGTAACGCCATTGGCGGTCCACCGATCGCGGAGCTTGTACCAAAGAGCCCCGAAAAGAAACCTGCAAACGTCATGCGTCCTGGTGTTGGCTCAATGCGAAAAGGTAAAACACTCACAGCCACAGCAAAAAGCACGAGAAAACCAATCCAAAGCGTTAACGCTTCTGTCGAAACATAAAACAACAGCGCCCCACCCGCTAACGATCCGGGAATACGACCGATCAACGCCATCTTTAAACCACCGAGTTCAACATTACTGCGGTGCTTCATCGCATTCATTAATGAAATAAACAATGCAACTAAACAGATGGGAGCAGGAACGTATTCCGGAGCCCATAGAATAAGTAGTGGAGCCGCGACAATAGCCAAGCCAAAGCCAATAGCCGTTTGTACATAAGAGCCGAGGAAAATCAGCCCCATTGCAAGCAAATTAGTAGAATCGAATTCCATCGATGCGTTCTTATATTTTATCTATTTATTAGAGAGTTAGTTAAATATAAATTATCTATTATTCACCTACTCTCGCCCTGCGTAGGATTCATCAAACCTATCTAAAACACAATCAAAATATTTCAATAACCGAACTTTAGAGGCTCACTTTCTGCAACTTCGAATTTTGTACAAAGATGCAATGTTTAATTTATCAATACTCCTCTATCCAGAACACAAAATCGACATTATAATCAGCGGCTTTTATAGAGTGAATGCACTATCAAAATTCACCACACGTAGAATTTCACAGTCTAAGACACTAAATAACAAATAAATATTAGACTATCGTATCAACCCAACTTAAAGATGGTTTATGAAAAGAAAATCAGGTTTTACTTTAATTGAGCTTGTTGTTGTAATCGTAATTCTTGGCATCCTTGCTGTCACTGCCGCACCCCGCTTCTTAAACATTCAAGATGATGCTCGCGAAGCGCGTTTGGAAGGAATGAAAGGTGCAATTGCATCAGCTCTTGCCATTGGGTATGGAAAAATGGCGATCGCGGGTCTCGAAGGTCTCTCCTATGTTTCTAATGATACTGACTATAAAAATCATGATGGAAGCATGCTAGTCCCGATGCAAGGTTTACCCTTTGATGGATGTGAAAAAAGTTCAAGCACGCATTGCGCGTTTGAATATGGTTATCCGCAAGCAGATACAACATCATTAACTGTACTTGTGCAAGAACTAGGTAGTCATGTTGAATCAACTGATTGGATGATACGAATGCTTCCAAACAGAACGGCTTACATAACAGCTCGTGATGACAAATCCGCCAACGAAAATGAATGTAGTATTATCTACGCTCCGCCAGAAAACGCTAAAGCCAAATACACTCTAAAAATAAACAAATGTTCATAACCAAAAAAGGCTGCCAATCGGCAGCCTTTTGTCATCTTGTTCTCTGCTTATGCAAAGTTAAACACGTATTTATCCATCATATTGACCATACGACCAATCTCTGGCTTAGTAATCGTGTCATTTGCCCCTAGTGATAGTGCTTTCGCACGGTTATCTTCACTCATTAGAGAAGAGAACATCACGATTGGCATTTCATTGTAGGCTTCCGTTTCACGTAGTCGTTTTACCAAGTGCATACCATCCATACGCGGCATTTCAACGTCGGTAACAACAGCATCAAGCAGCTCACGCACTGGCAGTTGTTCTTGTTTCGCTACTTCGATGAGACTCATTAACTTCTCGTAAGCTTCGCCGCCGTCTTTACATGTGATCACGTTATAGCCAGCTGATGCTAAAGTATCTTGGATCAGTGAGCGAATAAACGCGGAATCGTCCACAACCATAACGGTTTTCGCATTACGCTTACCAACCATACGCTGGTTAAGGTCAACCGATTTATCACCCGTTACGTCGTATTTTTCCATACTCAGCTCTGGGTTGATGTCTGCAATGATTTTCTCGAAATCGAGGATCATGATCAGGTTGCCATCTTTACGAACAACAGCAACCACACAATCTTGTTCACCTGCTTCTAGGAACTGGCTCGGTGATTCTACGTCATTCCAAGAGATACGGTGGATGCGTGAAATGCTGTCAATCAAGAAGCCATTCGTCATCTTGTTGAAATCCGTCACAATCACAAACTTACGCTCTAAGTCGCGACGAGTCGGAACGCCAAGCCAACCAGCAAGGTCCACCAATGGAGTTAACACTTCACGGGAAGAGAACACGCCAATCATATGCGGTTGTGCGTTCGGATAATCGGTAGTCTCTGGTACGCGAATCACTTCGCGAACTTTAGCGACGTTAATACCGTAATAACATGTTTTTGTGCTGCCATCTGGCATCTGTTTTTCTAGGTGAAACTCAATGATTTCAAGCTCATTGGTACCACTCTCAGTCAATATAGTGCTGGTTACGTTACTCATAAACACAATTATCCAAAATACGCACCAAGAAAAAGGCTTGATGCAATGCCACAGAGAATCACTTCACAGGCGAAAAAATCCAAGAGTCCTTTTGTAGTCGTTGAGACAGAATTTGTAAATAATCAAAAGGATGCTGACTGCACACTTCTATATCAAATGCTTAAAATTTGTCTCATTTTTGTACAAAACACATTCAAGTATTCAATATTGCAGCTGGGTTCCTTAAGTTAACGGCAGGGAAAACAAAAAGTTTAGCCATAATTAGTAAAGAATCAGTGAGTTTTAATGACCGCTTCGTTATCTACGCGATGACGCTCGCCATAAACCCCTTCTTCGGTTCTGATACCACAACTGATGATCATGGTGATTTGATCACTGTCTCTTAGATTAAGCAACTGTTTTACACGTTTTGAATCGAAGCCTTCCATTGGGCAAGTGTCATAGCCTTTTTCTCTCATCGCGTACATAAAAGTCATCGCTGCCAAAGAAACACTCTTGTGCAAACAAACACGTACGTCACTTTTAGCCACTTCTCTTACCATCGGCTTGTTTCGACCTAGCCACCAGCTGTATAACTTGCGTACCACTCCGCGTATGCCAAATGCATCATTGTTATAAACCATTGGGATAAGTTTTTCGTAATACTTTAGAGCGCGCTTGGCCGCAGCGTCGTCACGGCCTTTAAAAGCTTGGCGCACAGTCTCTGCGTTGCGCTTTGCGCGCTCTTCCCAGTTATGAGTAGTCGCCACAAAAACGACTAACTCATTCGCCGTTTTTGCCGCATTTTGTCCCATGCAGAAGTCGGCTAATTTCGCTCGCTTCTCCGCTGAAATCACTCGATGAAATTCCCACATCTGCATATTACTGCTGTTTGGGCTAAGCGTGGTCAACGCCAGCGCCTTGGCTACATCATCATGGTTAAATTCAGCATTCGCATCGTACTTTCTAACGGAACGACGTGAATGAACAATAGATTCAAAAGAAGATTGGCTCATAACGGACTCAAAACTTAGGTAAAAGCGCAATCTTTACTGATTCATTGCTTAGCTGCAAGTATAAATACACCATCAGGTAAAATTTCGCTCCTAACATCTCTCTATTGCAGCTTAAAGAATCGAATTTGATCAGATAAGTTAACCGACATTCTTGCTAGCTCATCTGTTGCCTGATTGCAGTCTTGAATCATATTAACGGTTTGCTCCACTTGATCGCGTACAGATACCACGCTTTGATTAATCATTTCAGCCGTGGCACTTTGTTCTTCCGTCGCCGTAGCGATTTGAGTGTTAAGCACATTCGTCTGCTCAATATTCCCCGAAATACTCACAAAGGCTTCATTCGCTGAGGCTGATTGCTGTACCGTTTCTTCTAGCATGCGTTGCCCAGCATTAATGGAATCAACCACCTGAGTCGTATTCTGTTGCAGCGTACTGATGCGATGACCGATCTTTTCTACCGCCTTCTGGGTTTCTTGAGCCAGTTGACGCACCTCATCTGCTACAACAGCAAAACCACGACCTTGATCGCCAGCACGCGCGGCCTCAATCGCTGCATTGAGTGCCAGAAGGTTTGTCTGTTCAGCAATGGTTTGAATCACTTCCGTAATATCCGCAACCTCTGCTGTCCCATTGGACAAGGTAGCCACCTCTTGGCTCATGGTTCCCATTTGCGTGGCTAAACCGCCCACCTGCTCCATGGCTCGTTGCATGACAGTCTGCCCTTGTTCAGAGACACTCGTCGCCAACGCAGCTTCTTGTGATGCCCCACTCGCACTTTGGGCGACTTCGGTGATGGCTACCGTCATTTGGTTCACCGCGGTGGCAACTTGATCAGTTTCTAATTGCTGGGCTTGTGCATTCGTCAGAATTTCTCCGTTTACTGCCGACAACTCTTCTGATGCCGAAGCAAGCAAGTCACTACAAGACACCACACCTGACACCGTTTTATACAGCTGCGCTTCCATATGGTGCAACGCATCAAGCATTTCAGCGATTTCATCATTCCCTTTCACCTGATCATGCCTCATCCCGATTTCACCACGACTCAGCTTTTCAGCTACTTGCTTAGCAAACTGAACATTCGCAGTAATATCATGCGAAATATACAGAGATAAGAAGGTGACGATTGGCAATCCAATCAACAAGGCTAACGTCACATTGATGATTGCCTCTTCAGTGGATTGTTGAATCTCATCTTTCAATGCATTTTGATCATTAACGGCATCGACTCTGATGCCATTCAGTTGTTCAGCAATATCAAAACCAATCTCTTTAAGTACTTCCCAATGATCGTTTCGAGTCCGAATCGTGCTGGCAACTTGAGACAACGAGTGAGCAAAGCCTTCTGTCAGTTCAATGAGTTGTTCTTGGCTTGCGAAGCTTAACTTGGACAAATCACTTTTCCATTGCGATAGCTGATCTTGAAACTGTTCGTAATCTTGCTCGTTATTGGTTAACAGATACTCCGTAGCTTCTTGCGTCAACGCTTTAAATACCATAGCTGCGCGAGAAACTTCCGAACGTTGCTTACTAAGCACTTCTGACTCACTCAGTCGTCGCGATATTTTTGCTTCAATCTGCTTTTGAAAAGAAACCAGTTCAAGAACAGAAGCGTCACGTTCTCGCATTAATTGCGAAACTTCAGTTAAGTTTGTTATATAACTTTCGAGTTGCGAGGTGACTTTTTCAAAGCGCCCCTTCCGTTCATTATCTGTCGACTTCAATGCCTGCTTTTGTGCCTCTTGTTGCGCTAATTTCAAGCTTTCAATTGCTCGATTAAAAAATTGAGGGTCGCGGTTTGTACGATACGTCAATGCATTGATTCGAGCCTTCAACAGATTTGCTTCAACGTCTGTCGCTTCAAAAGCCGCCTCATCGATTGATTGAAAGTGAATAAAATTTGAATTGACCTGTTTGGTCGTAAAAAAGCCAACAGCAGACACTGTAGACAGCACCAAAATAACGGCACTCAAGATCAGATAAAATTTATGTTTTATTTTTTTAATTCTATTAAGCATTCCGCATACTCCATAACAACAGCAAGTGGAAATACTAAAAACCTAACGGATAAGTCGCAAACTCGCCCCAACACACAAACAACACTATCTTGTTGTTATGATTGAATTTATTCGAATATGTAAGCCTTTTCCGACGGCAAAGAAAGATTGGTACTTCAACTGAGGTCAGTGATTCTTTCGTGCCGTATCTCTTTGATTCCATTATCTACCACGCGACACTTTCTAAAAAATGAGACACACCTTTTCAAATAATGAAATTGTCATTTTCACCCACACGGCAAGGATTTTTCCTACAATCCCTTCTCGTTAAATGAGTGCTGAATGGAAGCGGCAAGTAAATTGAAATATAAGGTGAGGCACAAAATATGAATAACGTTCTTATTATCGACGACCAACCGTTATATAGCGAAGCGCTCGCTTCTCTTGTTCAAAACGCTTTCCAAACTGTGAACGTTGTAGAATCAACTGACAGTGCCGAAGTTATGGAGCTCATTCGCAACCAGCCTGTTGACTTGGTTATTTTAGATGTAGTTTTAGGTGACAGAGACGGTATGCGTTTGGCAAAGAACATTCTGGCAACTGGTTATCAAGGAAGAATCTTATTTATTTCCTCTCGCGATTACAGCAGCTTGTCCAAAGCCGCGTTTGAAATGGGTGCGCATGGATTTTTAAATAAGAATGAATCGAAAGAGACCATTATGGATGCGATTGTTAGCGTGACGCGTGGTTATTCCATGTTTAAAGCAACGCACAATCAATCAAGCGGTAACGTTGCTTTATCGAACCGTGAAGCAATGGTCTTCCATTATTTGGCTCAAGGCTATTCAAATAAGAAGATTTCTGAACAGCTGTCATTAAGTGCAAAGACCATCAGTACTTATAAGACTCGCATATTGAAGAAATACCATGCCGAGTCCGTTGTAGAGCTACTTAATACACTTCCGCAAGATGAATGCGGCAGCTTGTGCTGCTAAGAAATGACGTACTTCGCGATAGCATCGGTTAATAGCTGATGCATCGAGTTGTAGCGATGAGATTGCTTCATTTGTATCACGACCTTTGGTCGCCCTTGAGGGTAAAAACTCTCCGGTACAGGGATAAAGGTATAGCCTTCAATTGGCTTTTGATACTCAAGTAATATTGTCGCTGCAGCCTTGCTTCTTATGACTTTGAGTAGACTCGTGATATTACCAATCGTCGCAACACGGTTTATATTAATCCCACTTTGTTCGAGCGCTCGCTTGGTCACCTGCTCCCTATCCTTCCAACCGGCTAACTCAAGCAAAATGAAATCGAGCTTACACGCGGTTTCTAGATCGTTGATCCCAAGCTCTTCGGGTACCACGATGACAGCTGGCGCATAACCAATAAATTGTTGATGGATGGTTTTTGGATACTCTTCGTTAAAGTAATGCAATTGCATATCTACTTTATCAACCAAGATATCGTCTATTGTGCTATCCGTACTGCTTTCTACATTGATGTAGGCATTAGGAAATAATTCCATTAAATCAATAAGAAGCAGATCACCAAATGACTGTTGTGCTGATTGAGGCAAGCAGATTGAGATGCTTTTCTCGTACGAGAGAGGGTCGAACTCACGGCGAACTAGACAAGATTCTAACTGCCCTAGCGCATCAGTAATTTCTGGTAATTTACGCTTTAGATAATCCGTTGGTTCAAAGTGATGTGCATGGCGGATAAAGAGTTCATCTTCCAATTGAGTACGCAGGCGAGTTAGGTATTTGCTGATAGAGGCTTCGCTCTTGCCCAATACTTTCGCAACGGGTTTCAATTGACGATGACGCTCCAGTAGCACCAGTATTTTAAGTAGGTTTAGGTCGAGATCTTTATTCACAGCACAGCTACCAAATAGGGTCAGAGATGAAAATTGAGTTCTTTATTTACCTTCAGCCAAATACACAGAAAGCAGCCTAATGAGTAAGGCTGCTTTACTATAGAAGACCAAAGTCACGTTTTGGTCAAGTTTATCAAACTCTTATACCGTTGCTTAATGACATTAAAGTCAGTTAAAGCAATTTTCAGGTTTAAGACACTGTCTTAAGTTAGTTACTTGGTTACTTAACTACGGTGACGCTTAGATTCATAAAGGTCCTCATCAGCGCGCATGATGACGTTGTTCAGCGTCTCATGTTCAGTGCTCATTGCAATACCAGTACTGACACTCACTTCTACATCCATACTTTTTAAGCGATTTTCTTTCACTGCAGCGCGTAGTTTCTTCGCCAAAATTAACGATTTGCTCTCACTGCAATCGGGTAATATCGCAATAAACTCATCGCCTCCCGTGCGAATAAGATAATCCGTCGACCGAAAGACCTTTTTCATGGAGTCAGCAATTATCGATATGACTTCATCTCCAACGTGGTGCCCAAATTTATCGTTAATTCGTTTAACTCGATCGCCATCAATGGCAATCACAGTAAACGGTGTCATCTTAATCTTGTTCTTAAAAGCCTGCTCTTTGAACACTTTTCGATTAAACAACCCGGTTAGCTCGTCTTTCGTTGCGTCACTGATTGCGTTAGCCAGTTGAATTTTGCTCTCTTTTGACTCTTGCGCTTTTGAATAATACGCAAAGATCACAACAAAAAAGACAAAGAACAAACAGCCAAAATCGATAAGTATCTTGCTAAACGGGTATTTGTACACAATCAGGTTATTATTATCTGCTACGTACGTTTGAGTGTATGCAAACTCAGGCCAAGGATAATGAGGAAAGTACACCACAATGTGCTTATTTCCGTTATTAATATCGACTTTGAGTTGCTTTCCTTCTGCCTTTAGCGAATCGAGAAAGATTTGCTCTCCAAATTCACCAACCAGCTCCCCTTTGAAGTAGACCGGGCTAATAATGCTAAAGGCTCGACTATCCGAATAGGTGGTTTTAAAAGGTTTAGAAATCAGAATACGGTCAGACAACTGATCTTTCCATGCCGCCAACGAACAAGAATTTGTCTCTTTACACCAATCAATATCAAAAGGCTCCGTCAAATCTTGTAGTCCATCAATAGCATTTTCAAGAATCAACTTGTTTCCTGTGTATGAACGAAAATAAAGGACGATATCAATCCGCTCGTAGACATTGGATAGATAACCTTCAGCTTCATGTAGCACTTTACGCGCAACGGCTTCTACAAAGTCTAGCTCGCTCTTTGGATCAAGCTTGTAAATCGCATCTTGAAAGCTGAACTCAGTCGCATCAGTAATCTCCTTAGCCGAAGTTCCTTCATAACGCGCTAGCTCAGACTCCAATAAGAGCCCTAGCATGATGACTTTTTGTTTGGTTTTTGAAATGCCTTGTGTGTAGATTTTAAATTGCTTCACCTCATGAGAAATGAGCATGGCTCCAATCATGGTCATTGAGGTTACAAACAAAAGCACAGCAAAGAAGAATGACAAATAAACGTTTCTCAGGTTCATTCTTTCTCCTACTACGTACCGAGCACTTTAGAGAGTTCAACGATATTCTTCACATTGTACTTATCCAAAACTCGGCGCTTGTAGGTACTTACCGTCTTATCACTGATCGAGAGTACATCCGCGATGTCTCGATTGGTTTTCCCTTGCAGCAATAACTTCATCACGGCACTCTCACGGCTGGATAACGCTGGTACATTACGATGCTCTTCAACACTCTGCTTGAATTTGAAAAACGAATAACCTTTGGAAACAGCCTCAATCGCGTCTTTTAAGATTTCGTGGTTTTCTGATTTACATACATAACCATCAGCACCAGAGCGAAATGCCATTTGGCTATACATATGACTCGTCTCCGCAGAAAAGAAGATCACTTTTCCTGCAAAACCGTGCGATTTAATGCGCTTGTAGAAATCGTAGCCATCGCAATCAGCGAGATTTACATCCAAAATGAGCAGCCCAATTTGTTGCTCTTTCAATATTTTTAAGGCGTCTTTTGAATTGGTTACCGTTAAAACATCATTTGCAGTGCCTAGGCTCTCGACCAAAGATTTAATGGCAATGCAAACCAGCGGGTGATCATCAAAGATCAGATAGTTCAGTTTATTCATCATGCTTTTATTTCAGTATCGTTATTGCTTCTAATGGCATTGGTTTATCGATGTAATAGCCCTGACATACGTCAACCGTGTATTGGCGCATCGCGTTTAACGTCGGTTCGTCTTCCACCCCCTCTGCGACAACACTGATGTTTAAGCTTTTTGCGAGTGCACAGATGGCTAATACTATGTTTTTCTTTTTAGGGTCATTGACCAAACCTTGAATGAAAGATCGGTCTATTTTCAGTTCGTTAAAAGGCAGTTGAGCGAGCTTTTCCAACGATGATGATCCCGTACCAAAATCATCAATGCTGACCGTTACTCCACTCATTCGGAATTTAAGTAGGTTCTTGTAAAGTGCGGCATTGGTCTCAAACGTGTCTCGCTCAGTAATTTCTATCGTAAACTGGTCTGGACTGATGCCATGCTCACGGCAACGTTCGATAAAGCGAGTCGCAAATTCCGGATCTTCTAAGTTGTCATGATCAACATTCAGTGAAACATGTAACCTCAGCCCACGGTTCTTCATGTCGTATAACGCATTACTAAACACCGCATCAAACAACTCCGCAGATAAATGGCAGCGCTTCACAATAGAAAGGAAGTTGTACGGAGCTAAAACGCCGTAAATGGGATGAAACCAACGCGCTAAGGCTTCATAGCCTATGATCTCTCCCGTGTTTGCGTCCGCTAGTGGCTGATAGTAGTTTTTAACTCGCCCCTCAGCCAAAGCAAACAAAAACTCTTGGTCTTGCACGCAAACTTGTTGCTGAAATGAAGTGAATTTCGCTGGTTGAACACCCGACTTGTTGAGCATTTCGACCACTTGCTCTTCATCGTAAGGTTTTAGAAGTTTACCGAGAACCTCGAAACTGAACGATTCGCACATCGCTCTAACGGTGGCGACAATCATCAGTTCCATTGCGCTCACTAACACAACCTTTCCCTGGTAGCCGATTTGGTTGAGCATCATCATCATGTCGACACCATCTTTATTCGGCATCTGCAAATCACAAAAAATAATGTCCACGTCCGATGTTTTGACGTGCTGAATCGCGCTATCAACATTATCGAATGTCGAGACGTCAACCCCATGCCGAGATAACATTTGCTTTAGCAAAGTGATTTGCAGTGGATGGTCATCAATCACCATCGCTTTAAGATCTTTATTCATGTGCTCTAATCCAATGTTCTGCAAGGTTGATTTCTTGTTCTATGCGCTCAATAAGGTCGGTGACATGAACTTCAAACTCACCATCACTGGCCTTCTCGGCTTCAATGCATAACTCCGCTAAAATAGTTACTCCAATGGCGCCAAGCGCGCCTTTTATGCCGTGAATAATGCGTTTTTTATCTTGTTTGCTTGTCGCAGCTTTTAGGTTTGCCACATCGTGCGTCATTGAGCTTTTAAAAACGTTGGCTATCTCCTTAGCGTCTTGCTTTCTAAATTTCTCAATCCATTCTGGCCACTGTGCCATTTTCTCTTGCCCTAAGAACGGCAGCAGTTTTGACCTTAACTTTTCAAGGTCATAAGGTTTATAAAGAATGTCATCGATGCCAATGTGTTTAGCCCGTTCGTTTGCTAAGCGAGAGTCTTCCGCGGTGACACCAATAACAGGAATTGAAGCCAGCTCTGGTGCTGCTTTGAGCTTCTTCACCAACTCAAAACCGTCCATTTCGGGCATGTGAAAATCCGTAAGAACCAACGCCACCTGATGATCGCGATTCACGTATTGCCATGCTTCAAGACCATTACTTACGATGACAGGCTCAATGCCAAGTTCTCGCAGTTGCATCGTGATCACGCTTTGGTTGATCGGGTTATCTTCTGCGACCAAAACAGTGCCGTGCTTCCAATCAAGATTGCTATTCGTGTCTTCCGTTTCAGCTGTCGGCTTTAAGGTGCAATCTTGACGCAGCAACGCCAGTAAGGTATCTGGATACTTGGCTTCTGACGGTGTTAACTCGCAGCTTCCTTTACTGCCACAATCAAGGTTTAGTCCTTGGTATTTCCCTTGCGGTGAAAACTGCCCCACCAAATTTGGCTTCACATCTGTCGACGCCATCCCCCACGCAAGGCACCAATCACGGACATTGGCAGGCAACATCGGTGAAAATGTATAAGACAGTGCCGCTTGAGGCTCTGGTTCACAGAAGGTAATAGGCAACTTCACAACCATCGTGGTGCCAAGACCGAACTGGGAATTAATACATAACTCCCCTCCCATGCAGTCCACGAGACGGTCGACAATACTCAAGCCAAGCCCTGTTCCTCCGTACTTGCGCGTAATGGTGTCATCTGCTTGAACAAACGGCTGCAAAATACCTTCGAGTTGCGTTTCCGTCATACCGATACCTGTGTCCGCGATTTTTAAGATCAATCGCCCTTCATGAACGGCAATGCTGACGCTGATTTCTCCTTCGTTGGTAAACTTAACGGCATTGGAGAGTAGATTGGTCGCGATTTGGACTAAGCGCACTGCGTCCACTTTCAACCATGGATTTAAGAAGGGTTTGAAGGTCACTCGATACTCTAACCCTTTACTGGACGCTTTTGGTTCAAAGCTACGAATCACGTCACACAAGGTGTTTACAGCATGAGTTTTTACTGGCGTCACTTTCAACTGACCAGCTTCTAGCTTGGAATAATCAAGGACTTCGTCCACCAGCAGGTTCAAATGGTTTAGTGAGCGCATCGCTTGGGTGATAAGCTCTTTACTCCCCTCACTGCTGGTCTGACGGTCTAACAAGTCGAGTAACCCATGCGCAGCGGAAAGTGGTGTTCTTAACTCATGGCTCATGGTTGCCAAGAAATTCTCTCGAGAACGAACCGCAGTTTGCGCTTTTTCTTGCGCATCAATTAACGCAAACTCTCGCTCTTTTTGCTCAGTGATATCTTGAAGTACGGTCAGGACAAATTTCTTTTTGCTACTTGGAGAAAGAATGGCTTTACGTTCTCGGTAAACATGCTGAATACCAAGCTTGCAGCCATTGGATGCTGTTATATCTGCGATGCGTTTACCTGCAATCACCTGACGCAATTCGATCACATTGTCGACCAAAGGTTTGGCACTTTTTCGACTTTGAATCGTGCAGCCTTTGCAACGATGGTTTTTATATAAAGAGCAATTGCTCATTTGAATTTGGTTATCTTCGCCGTGAATAAAAACAATGCTGTTGATTTCTTGAATAATCTCCATCAACCACTGCTTCTCTTTCTCCTCATTCGTTGCGTTTAGCTCTGCCAAATTGACTTTGAGCTTAAGGTGCGCCAACACGAAATACGCAACCGCCAAGAGGATCACAAACACAACCACAACAATCAGTATCATGGTGAAGATATGTTCTTCATCGTAACCGTAGACGAGATTGAAGTTTCGGTAAGTTCTATTAAGCTTTTCTATCTCTTTGGCATCAATGGTATCAATGATGCTGTCGAGTATTTTCTTTAGCTTGGTGTTATGGTCCGCTACCGCAAAAGCAATCGACAAGGTCAGCGTATCTTTTTCACTGATCAGCAACCCATCAATGTTGTCCTGCGCGATCATGCTATGCACGATGTCATCAGGGATATACGCAACTTCAATCTTGCCCTCTTTGAGATCAGTCAACAGTTGCCTAAGGTCTTCATAGCGAGTAAAGCGCTCTTCTTTCCATGAGTCGAGATTGACCAAACCTTGTTTTTTTAAACTCATTAGAATGCCAGATCGCGCGTCGTGTGCGGGATGCTCTTTCGGGTCCAATGCTTCTATTGCAACAAAGTTGTTGTGCATGAACGGCTTGGTGACTAACCAATCTGATAAGGGTGGATTCTCTACATAAGCCACAGGAACTAAGTCGGCATTGAACGCCGTCAATCCACTGTTTAAGCTGCTGCTAGGCTTTTGATATTCGAACTTCAAGCCAGTGCGAGACTGGATCAAATCGATGAAATCAGGCAGAAACCCGTCCAACTCATCGGTGTGAGGGTTTCTAAATAAGAAAGGAAACGCTTCTTCACTGCTGCTGTAGGTAATGATTTGCTTGTTTTCTAAATCTCTTCGGTATTCCACCAGCAGTTTGTCGTTGACATGATATGGGTTCGTAGACGCAACCGAGCGAATGTTTTTACCATTGCGTTCCCAGCTTAAAATTTTGTTAATACGGTCAACAAGCGCTTGGTTTGATTTGGAAGCTATAAATCTCGATTCTTCTTCATTCAGCCAACTGGGAATATCAACCGCACCATTGACAATGTCGTTCTCGTCTAAATATTGGTTGATAGCAACGTAACTTGAGATCAAAGCGTTTGCGCGACCGCCTCTGACTTCTTCAAAGGCTTTAAGGCGACTTTCCACTGTGCGGACTTTCGTCGCCCCCATGTCTTCGAGGTATTCACAGTAAACGGTGCCGATAACACAAACCCATTGGAGTTCTCGTGGATCACGTTGGTAATAGCTGTCTTCACGATACCAAACCGCGATGGTGCTAGAGAAAAAAGCATCCGAGAAGATAAAGCGAGATTCTCTGTCCGGCGACTTACTAAAACCAACAGCACCGTCTATCGTGCCATTCTCAATATCAGCGAACAGTTCTGGAATCGTATTGTATGAACGTAACTCAAGTTCAAGATTGATCACTTTGGCGATGTTAGTCAGGTAATCGAGGTTGATCCCATAATAAGTGCCAATTTTGTTGCCGATTTCTGGATCTTCTGAGCGTAGCGCTATCACACCGACAAGTACGGTTTCACTAGACTCATCGCTAGCAAAGGAATATGACGGAGAGATTGTGCCGATAAATGCGACAAAAAGTATGACGGTTTTTCTTAAAATGCTGAACATAACGACTTCCACAACTTGGGAGATCAGACTAATTTGCACAGCATAAATGTCAAACTTCGACAATTTTTGAATTGTCTTTACTTCATTGTTATAAAAGCATTTTTTTGATTTTAGTCAGGACATTCTGACAAGATTATCCACCTTGGACTACAACATATTTGGGTAGGATATCCCATCATTAAACTGAAATGTGCTGTTCAACAACTAAACAGCTCAACGTTTATCGCATATTCAACAAATTGCGTAATATAAAAACCATGCCCAAGGACATGGTTTTCCGTCAATCAAGTAAACAAACCGTTTCAGCGCCGCTGTGGTACCGGTTTTTCCCCGCTTTTTTCGCTAAATACATCGCAACATCCGCTTCGTTGATCTTTTCATCTAACGTCGCAGAGTCTTCACGAGACCAATAACTGATACCTATGCTTGCAGAAACTTCACACGTCACGTCTCCCAGAAGAAACGGTTTTTCGAGGCTCTCGATGATCCTCCTAGCAATAGGCTCACTGCTCGACGCATCACGGACCCCAATTAAAAACTCATCTCCAGCCAAGCGCGAAACCAGATCGCGTCGTGCAACGCAGTTCATTAATCGTTGCGCCACAACCTTCAACAATTGGTCTCCAACTGCATGTCCATATTGGTCATTAACGGCCTTAAAACCATCCAAGTCCACAAATAAGATGTGTTGTGAGGCGCCAACGTCATGCTTCTCTTGGAGCCGACGAACCGCTTTAGCGCGGTTGGCAAGACCGGTCAGGGGATCATGGTTTGCCTGATAATTGAGACGTTTGAGTTCAATATCTATCGTCAAATCAGTAAAGGAAACCACAAAGGCTTCAGCTCTGCCCGTTTCACTTTTTAATACTCGCACTTTCAACTCACATGGTATCACCCGACCTTGCTGGTTTTTCAGCTCCACATGCGTTTTGTAATGTCCTGTTTTTAATAAGCGTAACTTGATCGCTTTTGTTGCTTCAAATGGAGAAAGCAATTCCAGTGTTTTAAGCGCATCCACTTCACCAAACCACTGCGTCGCTGAGTTGTTCTGCGTCTTAATATTCAAAGCACGATCGAGTACTAAAATAGCGTCTTGGTTTTGGTCAAACATCAAATCCAAAAGTTTGCGTCTTTGTTCTGACAGCGCGTGCTCCGTGATATCTCGAAGCTGAATCAGACTGCTCTTTTCAGTATCCATCGGGTTGCAAGAAATAAGGTAGCGCTTAGTTTTATCGACACTGCGTACCTCGATTCCTTCTACCGTGGTATGCGTGTCAATAGCAAACATAATGCGCTCGATTTTTAGCTGAGGCTCAAAGTAGTTCATCAACAAATTGCGGGCATTGGCGTTCACTTCTATGCCACGAAGTTCGCTTTCTGCCACTGGGTTGAAATAGGTTACTTGCTCATTCGACGATACAACAAGAACGCAACGTTGCATCGCATCGAGCGCGCTTCGAATATAACGGTTTTTGTCTTCAACTCGTTTCAATACTTGAGCCACTTGAGATTCTCGCTCAGCAAGGCTCATTGTCATTTCGTTAAAACACTCGGTCAGTTTCCCCACTTCATCTTGATGATAAACCGGTAATGCTTTGCGAATAACACCGACCCGCCCCATATGTTCAACTGAGCGATGTAAAGACAACAAAGGAAGCGAAATTAATGAATGCAATAATTTGGCTAATGCCCAAGCACAGATTGAGAGTAACAGGACAATCACACCCAAGGATAACCACATTTTACGTTCATGAATTAGCAAGCTTTCAAGCGAAACCCAAATCTCAAGTGCACCGAGCTTCTCCCCTCCTAACAATACGTCATTGTGGCGCATGACTACGCTTTGATTAGCGCACAACAATTCACGACCATGCCAAGCACACTCTTTTGGTAAATCTTCAATAGAAGCGATGGTTTGGTCGTGTTGGTTGATCACCACAGCAGAAATAATATCTGGGTCAAAGCTTAAGTTAATCAATTGCTCTTTTGCAGAATACGCATCGTCAAACATCAGGGATGCTTGAAGTGTATTTGCCACGCCTTGACCAAGGATATTGATTCGACGATCTAAAGCACTCTCTTGCGCAATCACCAAGTATTGTATGGCTAAGGTGCCTAAACCAATCACGATCAAAGTTATCATCAACCATGTTGGAAGCATCATTTTGTGGCGCAAAGGCAGCCGAGCAAGGCGAGAACGGATCATGGAGCCACCTCATCTTCAGCTAAGATAGAAATACTCAACAATTGCGCGCGTAGTTGGACTTTTGTTGGAGCAATGTGGCTGCGAGATATCATGGGCCGGATGCGGTTGTTCTCTTTCACAAATGCCACCATACCGCCTTTTTTAATAAACTTATCTCCGTCACCAATTAAGAGTGAATGAGGAAACTGTTTTCGTCTGGTGGCTATTTTTGAACTATCCGCCTGAGTTAAATATAAAATATGGCAAGAACTTGGCGTCTCGCCTTTGGATAAATCATAAAACCGTGACAATTGAGGTTTGCGTGCGACGATCCGTTGGAGGTGCTCTGCGACCGAGTCATTTTCAGATACGCAATATTCTACAGGAGCAACAGGTTCGCCCGTCGCCACCCAATCCGCCAACAGGGCAAAACGATACAAATACACGGCTTTTAAATCCGCATCTTCGTAGTGAGCAAACGCAAATGTTGCACTAAGCAGCGCCCAAAAAGCTATCAGCCATTTAATGACGACAACCTTTTCTGTTCGTTTTACCATTTGGCGTAATTCCAATCTAGCGTTAGCCAATATTGAGTACCATTAGCAAAAGAGCTGTAGTTAGTTGGAAACTCTTTGCTCTGGTCAGCGCCTAAATTCTCTACTGATGCCGTGATCTCTGGCAGGCAGTCGTTATACTGCCAGCTAATGGATGCATCAAAAGACACGACTTCGGGCCAGTTATAATCTTTGTTCGCCACGTTGATTGGGTTTAGTGCAGACTCGTAGTCTTTATGCAACTTGGATTCAGACACATATTGCCCACTGACACTCACCCACCATTGAGCTGTGATATCCCACATCACTTGCGCGTTCACAAAATGATTTGGCTCGTTTTCGATACTGCGTTTTACCGCATTGTTTGTACCACAAATATCACCTTCACAATGACCAACAATGCGTTTGTAACTGTAGTTAGCATTGATCTGTACATCATCTCGGGGCTGCCATTTGACCGCAACTTCACCACCAAAGCTTTCACTCCAAATAGGATCAACCAGCGTGGAGGTATATTGCTCCACGACGGTGCCAACCGTACCTGGAGAAGAACCACCCGTGATGATGTTCTGAGTAGCAGATTCTGTCTTATAAACTCGAATATTCTCATGGCGGGTATAGAAACCTCCCACGCTAAATTGCAATGCATTGTCATCCCAAAGACGATAGCCCACTTCATAAGTCGAGACTGACTCTACATCTAAATCTTCATTTCCTTCGAGAAGCACACTGTAGTAATAATCGTAATATTGGTTATTGCTAAATAGCACATGTTGCATGTACTGATTTTCACGCATGTAGGTACTCAGCTCCAAACGCGATGGGGTTACGATTGCTTTACCCCAGCCAGCCCAAATCCTTTGGTTATCGGCAAGCTCATAGCTCAAGCGGACTTGGGGTTGTGGGTCGATATCATGAGTAAGGTTGTTATATTGCCATCGACTACCAAGGGTTAATTTAGTTCTGTCCGTCAGTGGCACACTCCAGTTTGCGTATAGACCATAAGATTGATTTAAGAAATCAGGATCTTCTGCCACGCGCAAATATGGCATGGTGAGTTCATCATACTTTGAAAACGTACCGAACTTTTCGTCAATAAGGCGAATGTTTCCACCAATGGTAAACTCCGTTCCCCAAAGATCGGAAAAGGTATAGTGAGAGTCTAAGTCGGTTCGAAAAAACTGCGCGTTGGCATGAGTGCTATCATTGGAACTGTACGTAAACCAGACTTCGTTTTCCCAGCTATCACCATTGGCACGATCGAAAATATGATGACCGCCGACGAAATACTCCTGCATCGTCATTTCTGTTTCGTAGGTACGCATGGGTTCAGAGCCCGGCATGATCATATGCGGCTGATAATTACCCCAGTTGTAATCTTCACGAGAACGAATACCGCCGGCTTGGACACTTAGGGTGTGTTCACGCTTCTGGTAATCCAAACGCCCACCAAAACGCTCGGTATATACATTGAAATGTTGAAACGGTTGTACCCTAGCCTCTTCACTGGTCCAAGGCATATGGTCTACAAATTCACCATACAGACTGTAATTGGCATACTCACCAACTGCACCAGCATGATGAAGTTGATACTCACGATAGTCGTAGTTGCCGAAACTGGCGGTTAGCTGCCCTTTTGGTGAGCCCTCTGCTTCTTTTGTAATAACGTTAATTACCCCAGTGACGGCATTTCCCCCCCAAACCGTCCCAACAGGACCGAGTACAATCTCGATTTGAGCAATGCTGTCCATACTGACTGGAATGAGATCCCAATCCACACCAGACGACATCGGGTTGAACACGCTACGTCCATCGACCATCACCAACATTTTATTGTTGAGCGTTTCGTTATTGCCTCGAACCGTCACGCCCCAATCATAGTTAGAATATTTAGCGACATGAAGACCGGGTGCCAAAGATAACGCATCAGCGACAGAGCGAGCTCCTGAGCGCTTGATCTCTTTAGCGGTGATAACATAAACGGACGCTGGCGTATCCGCCAAAGACTGAGAGGTACGAGTAGCTGAGACCACTTTGGTTTCCGCTAGAGAGCACAAAGGCATCTCCAACAGAGAATCGAGGTCATAGTTGGCAAACACAGGCGTAACAACGCCAAATGAAGAAGCAAAAACGAAGCTGAACGACAAACGCATAAGGTATTTCTCAACGTTTGAACGCTTGGTTAGCTAATTAGCGGGGGGAGTGGTTCAAACGCTAAATGACAATGTATCTATATGAGTACAGTGTACCATTAGCACCCTATCGGTTCATTTTAAACCACCTTATTTTACGCTGAGTAATTTTTATCGAAACGATTAAACTTGTAGCAGTTTTCAATCAACAGCAACCAATAATTGGTCACTGTTGAAGGGCAAGTTATCTTGCGTCTATTAGACAGCAACACACATCGGAGTATCAGAAATCGGGTCACGGAATACTTTCGCTTTCAGGTCAAAAACCTCATCAAGTAATGACTCAGTAAACACTTCATCCGGTGACCCCTCTGCAATAAGTTGACCTTGTTCAAGGACAATGAGATGGTCGCAGTAACGGCATGCTTGGTTAAGATCATGCAAGACAACCACCACGGTTTTTCCATTGGCATTCATTTGTTGCATCAAATTCATCAACTCGACTTGATGCGACATATCAAGGTAGGTGGTAGGTTCATCTAACATCACGACCTCTGCATCTTGTGCCATGACCATCGCAATCCATGCTCTTTGACGTTGCCCGCCGGATAATGATTCAACCGGTTTATCGGCAAATTCGAATACGCCTGTATCATGCATTGCTTGTTCCACAATCGTTTTATCATCCTTCCCTAACCTTCCCCAATGGGACAAATAGGGAGAACGGCCGTACTCAACCAGTTTTCTTACTGTGATTCCTTCTGGGCTTACTAAGATTTGGGGCAACAGTGATAACGAGCGAGCTAGGCGTTTATCTCCATAACTCGACAACGGTTTTTCATTAAAAAAGACATCACCAGATAAAGGTTTGTTAATCCTTACTAAGGTCTTCAATAACGTCGATTTACCGCAGCCGTTTGGTCCTATCAACGCGGTAATTTTCCCTTTTGGTATTGAGACTGACAAATTCGGAATGATTGTATTTTTGCCATAGGCGACGGAAAGGTTCTGCGTCTTTAGCATGATTACCAACCTCGATAACGATATAGAAGAAAAATAAAATAAGGCGCTCCGATAACGGACGTAAGCACTCCAGCAGGTAATTCAATCGGTGGTTGAATCCCACGAGCCAAGGCATCAGCACAAGTAACCAGTAATGCGCCAACCAGTGCAGATCCGGGAATCAACAATTTATGGTTATGCCCAAACAACAAACGGGCCAAATGTGGCGCTAATAGTCCGACGAAGCTAATCGTTCCGGCAACAGATACACTGATACTGGCTAGAAGCACCGCTGCTAACAACGCAACCACTTGGATCTGCGTTGGCTTCGCCCCTAAAGTGGTTGCGCTTTCTTCACCCAACCCCATGACATCTAATCGCCACGCTAACCACAGCGCTAGCGGTATCAGCAATAAGAGCGCGCCCCAAATGAAAGGCACTTGCTGCCAGTTTCGCCCCCAAAGGCTACCCGTTAACCAAACCATCGCAGTGTTGATTTCAATGGGATGCGTGACCAACAAGAAGTCGATACCACTGGCGAGAAAAGCACTAACGGCGATACCAATTAACGCTAATCTTGCAGGTGTAGGTTTTGAACGCCAAGCCAGCATCGCAATGAAACCTGCTGCAAATAGACCTCCTGCCATTGCGATCAAAGGTAGCCAACTGAGTGAGGTATTAGGAAACCATACCAAGCTTGCCGTTGCCGCTAACCCCGCTCCTGCACTAATTCCCATCAAGTCCGGAGAAGCTAGCGGATTTCTAATCACACCTTGAACTAATAATCCTGATAACCCGAGCCCAGCTCCAACGCCAATTGCGAGTAAAGTGCGAGGAAAGCGGTATTGATGAATAACAAAGTCGTCGTTTGAAAAAGAAACAAGGAGCGTCATGACTTGAGAAGCAGAAAGCGAAGCGGCTCCAACTAATAAGCTCGCAACAGCAGCCAAAGCAACAAGCCCAAACAACAATGCCAGTTTTGTTTGATGAAGCATTAAGACCTCCTCATCGCAACAAGGATAAAACAAGGTGTGCCAATCAACGCGGTAAGCACGCCAACCGGTGTTTCAGTGGGAAACGCGATGGCACGTGATAATGCATCAGACCAAGCAACCAGAGCCGCCCCAATCAGTGCCGAGCATGGGATTAGTAAATGATAGTTATGACCGACTATTGGTCTTACTAAGTGAGGAACAAGAAGACCAACAAAGCCAATAGGCCCCGCAATGGCAACGCACGTTCCCGCCAATAAAACAATAGTGATGCCCGTAACGAGCCGAGTCATCTGGATGTTGCTACCTAATCCAACCGCGACTTCTTCTCCAAGAGCCAGTAAATTGAGATTGCGAGCCAACCCCATTGCGAGAACCAATCCAGTCAATGCTGGCGGCCACAGTTGGTTCCATTGTTCCTCGTCCACACTTGCTAAAGACCCCGTCAGCCAATGCAATACACTGTAAGCCATGTCATCCGCAAGAATAAGCGCAGCTCGGGTAAGACCAAGCAGTAGAGCGCTAACTGCTATACCTGCTAAAACCAAACGCAGAGGATGCGAGCGAATAGAAAAAAAGCCACCAAGCATCATTACAGAAACGCCACTAAGTAGTGCGCCAAGTACAGCATTAAGAATTGGGTTGATATCACTGACTATCGGTACGCCAATGGCAGCGAACGTCATAAAACACGCTGCACCAGCGTTAATACCTAAAATTGAGGGCGATGCCAACGCGTTGCGCGTCAAACCCTGCATCAATAAACCAGCAACAGCGAGGCAAGCTCCAATTGTTAACCCAGCAAACGCTCTCGGAGCACGTAACGTAGCAAGGATTTGATGGCTCATGTTGGTTTCATCAAATGAAAACCAATACCCCACTAAATCATTGAGTGTGAGTGAAAAGTTTGACCAACCAAGCATTGAAGCTACGTACCCTGTCAGAACCAAAGCCAAAACAATAGCGACAACAAACATCGCTTTCCATGGCACTTGAAGCTGATGAGGGCTTTCTTTCAATATCGTTGCTTTGTTCATGACGAACCCAAAATCTGTTCTAAGTTCTGCGCCATTTTCTCTGCTGCTAGCATGCCTCGATTAAGAGACCAAAGCTCCGGTGATACTTCAACAATATGTTGTGCTTTTGCTGAAGATAACAACTTGAACAACGGGTTCTTTTTCCATTCATCAATGATGTTTGGTTGCGAGTATGCACCAATCAGCAACCAATCCGGGTTTGTTTTTAATAGCAATTCAAAGCTCGCAGGCAGATAAGCCTTTTCCGTAGCCTGCACTAGTGGGCTCGTAATACCTAGCTCGCTAAGAACACCACCAGCATAGGATTTAGGGCTGTGGAGCCACATACCTTTGTCTGACACCACCGCAAACTGTACCGTCTGTTTAAGCGCAAAATGCCGCTTATACTCAGCCATGGTTTGTTGATGCAATTGAATGCGCTTGTTCATCGCTTTTTGCTTATTAAGTGCGATTCCTATCTTACGCGCAGATTCTAGATTTTCATGATACGTTTCACCACGGCTTTTTAGCAGCAGCGTGGGTGCGATGCGATTGAGGTCTTGATAGATCGTGCGGTGGCGCTCTGCATCCGCAATGATCAAATCCGGTTTTAGCACAGCGATAGCCTCTAAACTCGGCTGAGAACGCATACCAACAGATTGCCATGGCTGAACTAAATCACGTACTGCTGTGATCACTCTTGATGCATCGTTGTCATCTGCAACACCGACGGGTGACACACCAACTGCTGCTAACGCATCCACAAAAGAAAACTCCAAAACGACAACGCGTTTAGGCGTGCTTTCTAATTTAAATGTCCCTTGTTCATCTTGTACGACACGAGTTTTTGCTGAACTTGGAAAAGACATAACGCTTATGAACAATAAGAGAAATGCAGCAAGCCATAAGTTCATCGATAGAAACCGAGATTCGTTTTCCATGTTTTTATATCCCCAACACTAAGATCGTGAAAGTCGCCAACGTAAATTGGCGACTTTGAATTGTGTTAATATCAATCAATAACGAGCTAGAACTGGTAATTCAGGTCCAAGGTGTAAGAACGTCCCGGCGCCGGATATCGACCAACAGGGCTGGTATCAATACCTCGGAAATAGTAGTCCTCATCAAACAAGTTGTTCACAGCAACATTCATACGTAGCTTACCCTTGTCATCCTTGTACAGATCAGTACCAAGATTGAAGTTCCAAACCATGTAAGCCGGTACTTTACCCTTCGCACCCGTCGCGTCTTCTTCACTTGTATTTGCGTTGTCAGAATATGCGTCACTGAAGTAGTAGCCAGATAGTGTTGTATCTACTTTTGAGAACGCGTAGGTAGCATCCCAGCTAAGCTGATGTTTTGACGTATAAGGCAGTTGATTGCCCTTATTTGCGCCCTCTTCTTCTAACGTTGCGTCTAAGTAGTTGTAGCTTGCACCTAGGCTAAGTGCTTGTACGGATTCAGGAACGTAACGAGCCGATAGCTCAATACCTTGGTGAAGCGTCTTACCAATGTTGTCAAAGGTTTGGGTTGCACTTTGCCATTGTAGTTGGTCTTTAAAGTCAATGCGGTACAAAGCAGCGTTAAAGCTGGTTGAATCATGTGTATAACGAGCACCTAACTCGTAGTTCCACGCAAGCTCACTGCCCTCTTTACCTAAACCTCGAATGTATGCAATTTGAGGCGCGCGCAACGATTTCTGAGCGTTTGCATAACCAACCCATTGCTCAGTCAAGTTATACGCAACCGTTAGACCCGGTAGCCATTCCGTCACTTTGTTATCTGTACTCTGTGCTTTTCCTAAGTCATCAAACGTCATGTCGACAGACTCGTAGCGAATGCCCGGAGTTACTTTTAACGCATCATTAAACAGACCTACTTCATTGCTAATATAACCAGCAAACGCATCGGTATCCAAATGCCAATCACGAGGTACTTTCGTCGCACCGCCAGCAATTGGAGTTTGAGTCAGCTTGTAGTCGATGTCTTCATTTACATAGCGAGCACCAACGATCCAGTTTTGCGTCACCGCACTGCCTTCGCCAAAGTGCATCGCGAGCTTAGGTTCTACTCCATATACTTTGAACTCTCGTGGAGAAGTACGCACGTCAGTTGAAGGCAAAGCTGGATCTGCCCAGTGACCACCTGCGCCATTAAAGCCCCACTGGAAGAAACGCTCAGAGTTATGACCAAAGGCTTGAACTTGCAGCTCTGCACTGTCCGCAATGTTTAAATCTTGAATGTACTTCAAACTCCAACGCGTTGATTTCCCCTGATATTCATCGTAAGGACGCTTAGATTGGTTGCGATCTTTTTTATAATCGTCTGGCGACAAGGCACCGGGCATTTGTGTGTCCGCATCATACCTTTGAATGAATGCTTGCAACTCTTGAGTGTCGCTCAATAACCAGTTTGCTTTAACTTGGAAGTTTTTTACGTCTGTATCAGAATGTTCTCTGAAGCTTTCGCCTTTTAAAAAGTTACCTTCTAATTGAATTGCAAACGTATCCGTTAACCACCCGCCCGTTCTTAAATAGAAGTCGTTCAGTGGCGTATCGCCGCCTTCAAACACAGTTAAGCGGTTACTTATTTCAGTCTGCCAAGTGTTTGGAATCGGTTTAGTCACCAAGTTAATGACACCACCCACGTTGTTTGGACCATATTGAACAGCCGCACCACCACGTACAATATCGATGCGATCAATCATGGATAACGTCGCTGGGAAAATGGATTGTCCGGTGTGACCATATGGCGCCAGCGTAAGAGGGACACCATCCATCAAAAACTGAGCATGACCACTGCGACTTGCTTTTAAGCCTCGAACCGAAATGTTAGGCAGTACACCGGTGCCAGTTTCATCTTGCACCTTAATACCAGGTACACTTTGCAGCGCTGAATCGATTGAATGAGCAGCCGTCTTTTCGATTTGCTCACTCGTCAGGACCGTACGTGCTCCCGGGTATTCTTTTACATCTTCTATTGCTGAATTGCCGATAACACTCGCAGTGACAACAACCGTCTCCATCGTAGTGGTTTGAGGTTCAGAGGCAGCAAGTGCATTCATGGAGGTGACAGAAGCAATCGCGGTCGCAAGCACGCTTAAACGCAGCTTAGCTTGGGGGTTACCATCCATATTTTGGTAAAGCATGGGGGTCTCCTTTAACAGAAGTAAGGGTCAAAGAGAAAAAAGCGGCTTTGACCCTATGGGCTATCAATCCTCAAAATGAGGCAAGAAAGTTCGCTAACCAGTAGCGAGAATTCGAAAATAATTAGAATCGGTATCCATAGCTGAGCATGAATTCTGCTGGCGCACCGTAACCAATCTGGTTCAATCCAGACTTGCCATTGGTGGCACCTAGGATGTATTTCTCATCAAACACGTTGTAAGCGTTTGCTTGGATTTTGTGACGGCCTGTTGTGTAGGCAGCCATCAAATCCACTGTAGTGTAATCACCCAGTGCCACCGCTTCATCGTTACCAGCGTAGCGGTCACCTACGTACTTAACACCACCGCCTAAACGCCAGTTGTCATCAAGCTGATACGTGCTCCACAATGAGAACAGATGGTCAGACACGTCATTTGGTTTTTTACCCGTGTCTTTGTCTTCCGCATCAAGGTAGCTATAACCAACTGAGATATCCCATTGCTGCGTGATCTGACCGCGCGCTTCCAATTCGATACCCTGATGGCGAGCTTCAATCTTATTGATCACATCACCATCGATATTGGTTTGCGGTTGTTCTTGGTCGATTTGGAACACAGCAGCGTTCAGCATTAGAGCGTTGTCTAATAGATAGGCTTTTGCGCCAACTTCTTTCAGGTCGGTATGGAAAAATTCAGCCAGTTTTGGATTGATGTAAATACCAGAGTAAGGTAACTGCCATGAACGCGCTAAACTCGCATACACAGACATGTCATAGTTAATTCGGTAGACCAAACCAGCACGGTAGCTGACTTTGTTATCGTCGAGATCTTCTTTCGCTGCCCCGGCTTTTTGCTGCTCAAGATCCATTGAGTCATAACGCACGTTACCAATCACAGAAAGATCACCAAACGTGTAAACATCTTGAATGTAGATGCCCGCTGTTGTGGTCGTGTTATCACGGAAAGGTTTAAAGCCAGGGTTTGGCGTTGGTCCTACTGTAGGGTTGTAAATATTTTTTGGAGGCAGCGTCTTGTCACTGGCTAAAGTCAAATCAATATTGATCTGGTTATAGTCTGCGCCAATCATCATTTGGTTGGATTCTGTCTCCCAAACTAACTCAGATTGCAGAGTCGTTGTTGTGCGAGGGTCGTAGCCAAAATTGTTCACCGTTTGAGAAACTTCATCACCCACAACAGCGCCTTGACGAGTGCCCTTTTGTTCCAGTTCAATGCGGTTGTATGAAGCACGGTTTGTCCAAGCCCATTCATCGTTTAAACGCCATTCATAATTAACTGCCATACGAAGGCTGTCCGATTCTTGGTAGTCATTGGTTCCACCAAAGAACGTGCTTTCTGAAACGTCAACTGGCTTGCCGTTTTTTGATGGCACACCTCGGTAAGGAACTAGCTCTTGATGGGCATATTCAACATCAAAATCAATGGTATGCCCATCAGCAGGCAATACGCGAATCGTCGGTGCAATAAAGAAATCATTAGAATCGACATGGTTTACGTAAGAGTCTGCTTGGCGATACTCTAAGTTAATACGACCATTGACCTTGTCGCTAAATGCCATAGAACTATCAATCTGACCAACAAATTGATTGTTACTGCCAACACTGCCATTCACATTCGTGAAATTGTCACCATTAGCACGTTTGGTCACCAAATTAATGATGCCACCCGCCGAGCCTCTGCCATACAGCGCACCAGCAGGTCCTTTTACCACCTCGACACGTTCAATGTTTGCCAGACTACGGTAGGACTGCAATGTACCGTCATCTCTCATTCCATCACGATACATATCATTAAGGGCGTCGAATCCACGAATCACAAACTGATCTCGGCTACCCTCGCCTAAGGTATTGTTCACACCAGCGACACCATCTAGCGCGTCAACTAAGCGCACTGCTCCGCGATCTTGCATTTCAGTCTTAGTCACAACCGATACCGCTTGCGGAACGTCTAACCATTCAACGTCCGTTTTGGTGCCTGACTGTGGCATGTGCTCGGCGTAACCTTCGTACCTATGACCAACAACTTGTACGGTTTCATTCGCTTCAACGTTTTCTGATGCCGATACACTCGGCACTACTGCCACTGCAGTTAACGTTCCACCTATAGCTAATGCTAATGGGGACAAGGTCAACTTCATTTCCATTTTTTTAATTCCGTTAGTTTATAAAATTGCCAACAGGTGCGAATGTAAACCAATATCATTTGTGTTTGCAATATAAAAATTATGATCTATATTTGTTTGCCCCATGTAACTGGGGAAATAACAAAATAATCAATAAAATCAGAATAATAATAAAACCTTTCCCTAAAATGCCGCGAAAGAGACGCATTGGAAGCCGACTGTGAGCACGCAGTAACAACGTTAGACAAATTAGGAAAGTCCCATGAAATCAACGATGATCATCGTGAGTCATGTCGTTAATGATGCAGTCACCCACGGCTTCGTACCTGCAGCAAAAGCGATGGGTCTTCACGTCGTGTTGATCACTGACCACAAGCTCAACCATCTCAAGTTGGCCAGTGAAGATAACCAGTTCACCCCCGATGACATTCTAGAATGTGATGTTTTCAATCCACTTGAACTCATCGAGGTCATCACGGAGCACGAATTACACCCTAGCGCTATTTTTAGTAACAGCGATCATTTGCAAACTTCAACGGCTATCTGTGCTCAATTCTTTAACTTGCCCGCTAAAGACTGGACTGTGACGTTAAAAGCTAAGAACAAGCACCTAACTCGCCAAGTCCTCAATGACAAATCATTGCCAAGCACACCAAGTATCTTGCTGCATCAAGGTGACTCATCGCCTCGCAAGACACTCAATTTCCCTGTCGTCGCAAAGCCAAAGGAAGGCGTTGCAAGTTTGGATGTTCAACGCTGCGACACCGATGCCGCACTTGGGGATTATTGCGATGCATTCTGGCAAAAACACCCAACCACTCCTGTCTTGGTTGAAGAGTTTTTGCAGGGCCCGCTTATCACAATAGAAACATTAGGGGATGGCGATAACTTACTCGCCGTTGGTGGGTTTGATGTCGAACTGTCTGCCCCACCGCACTTTATCGAGATGGCGGCGTGTTGGAATGGTACTCACAGCGTCCAATTTCGTGACGAATGCCTCCGCCAGTTGAAAGTTTTTGGTGTCGGATTCGGCGTGTGCCATAGCGAATTTATTATCACCGATTCCGGTCCCGTGTTGGTGGAGGTCAATTATCGCAGTATCGGAGATGGACGCGAGTTTCTACTTAATAACCTGAGCCATCATCAGTGGTTTAGCACCATTTTAAAACTGCATCTTGGCGACAAACTTGAACTGGACTTCACTATCCAAGGTAGCGCTCAAGTGCACTATGTTGTCGCCGACACGAGCGGAACCATAGCAGGTACATCAACATCTTTCATTCATCAAGAAGGCGATATTGTTACGCAACAACAGGTTCTTAAGCCCGCTGGAGAGCACATCCAACAAAGCTATTCAAACAAAGACTACCTAGCCAGGATTTCCATTAGCTCACCATCCGGACAGTCATTGCAGCCTTCACTCAAACAGGCTCTCGCCACTTTCAACCTTGTGCCAGTCGAAGAGGTAACGGCATGAACGACAACGTTTTATATCTCACCCAGCGTTTAATCGATACGTGTCTACGCGAAGATTTATTTGGTTTAGTTTCTCAAGGCGCTTTCATTAATGCTTTACCCAACAAATTGAACATCAATGCTTATGGCGCAGACCAAACTTGGCTCGCCTTCTCAACACAAGATTTAAAACTTTACTTACCTGTTACGCCTTTTTATTACATGCAGCGATGGGTCTACGGCGTGACTAACCACCATGCGCCAACCTGCTGGTTTGTAGAGAAAAATGGAACCGTTGAATCACAGCAACATTACCGCGATTGGATTGAAGTATTAAAAGCTTGTGCTCACGAAAGCTCTCATTCGTTACTCGATGGATATCTACAAGAACTCGAATGTGCGGAAAAGCATAAAGGCTTATGTGACAAAGCATTCGAGCAAAACTCAGCAGCATTGATGCAGCCAATATCGGAACTCAATGGTTGGGAACGTAAACTGTTACAAGCAGACCAAATCGCTTCATATTTGGATCATCCATACTATCCGACAGCTCGAGCAAAATTTGGACTGAGTGATAATGACTTAGCGCAATATGCACCGGAGTTTGCCAAGAGTTTTACTTTGCGTTGGTTAGCCATTGAAAAATCACTAGTGACCTTAACCTCTGCGCCTCCTGAGTGCTGGCCAACAATGGAGCAAGTTGGATTGCCTGCCGACTTTTCACTGAGTCATGACTTGTTCCCTGCTCATCCGTTGACTTTACGCAGTTTAGAGTCACTACCTGAAGGCGTGATTGAAGCGCCACTAGCTTTTCTCGAGGTGACACCAACCTTATCGGTGCGCACTGTGGTAGTGAACCAAACACCGAATGTTCATATAAAAGTGCCACTTATTATGCGTTCGTTAGGAACTAAGAACATTCGTCTTATTAAACCATCGACACTGTATGACGGTCATTGGTTTGAGCGTTTGTTAACGCATTTAGAGCAAAGTGATAGTGAGCTAAGTGGCACGCTTTTCCACTGTAACGAAAAGCATGGTGGGCACGTTGGCGATGATAAAACGTTCGCTTACATTGTGCGCGAATACCCTGTTCACCACTGCGAAGACCAAGCATTAGTGCCTGTTGCAGCCCTTGCCAGTCCAATGCCTGATGGTCGCTTATTCCTTGAGCATCTCGCTGAACAATACTACCAGCAAGATACATTGGCTTGGTTTACCGACTACGTTGATCTGTTATGTAAAGTGCATCTGACTCTTTGGTTGCGTTATGGCATTGCTTTGGAATCCAATCAGCAAAACGCCATCATTGCGTTCAATAAAGAAGGCAAAATGACGTTAGCTATGAAGGACAATGACGCCGCTCGTATCTGGCCAAATCGTTTCAAAGCGTTTGAACAGCATTCCCCTGTTCAGTGCGATCAACTACTGGATCAACGAATTAAGGTCGATAATGAACTCGCGTTGGGTCAGATGTTTACCACGATTACGCTGCAACTGGATATTGCCGCGATTGTAGAGGCAATGGCAGCGAAAGGGATTGCTTCAAGCGCCTCTTTGTACGCAGTAGTCGCACGAAGCCTCGCTTATTATATCGACTACTTAGGCGCACAAGGTCACGAAACAAAATTGGCACGCGAACTCTTATTTGATTCCCCAGATTTGTACGCCAAATATTTGTTGAGCTCAGGGAGTCTACTTTCCAAAGAAGCATCAGGTGCAAGCGATATCAACAAATATTATGGGTTATCCGCGCCCAACTTCTTGTTGTTAACCAGCGAAGACGCTCAACATGCTTATCTCACTGCCATTAAACAGAGCGTGAGCTAATTAATCATGACCAAACTCATCTACAGCGTACTGCTTTGCCATTTTATCGCTGCATTTGCTGCGTTAGGCATGCCGTTGTTCTTACCGACGGTGTTACCCACTTTTGGAGCCCACATAAATGCAGACTGGGCAGGTGTTTTGTTTATTCTCCCTACCTTCTGCACTGCTATGGCCGCTCGTTTTTGGGGGCAGTTTGCCGACCAATACGGCAGACGCCGTTCTCTACTGCGCGCTCAAGTTGGTCTCGCCGCGGGGTTTATGCTGTGTGGCTTAGCAACAACGCTACCCATGTTTGTGTTTGGTCTCATTATTCAAGGAACGTTTGGCGGAACAATGGCAGCGTCTAATAGCTACCTTTCAAGCCAAATAGAAGATGCGAAAGCGCTGAGTAAAACGCTCAATAAAACCCAACTATCTGCTCGTTTGGCTCTGATAGTGGCACCCATTGGGCTAGGATGGACGTTATCGGAATCCAACCCTCTGAATGCATACCTGTGGTTAGCCGTATTGCCACTTGTGGCATTTGCGATCACGCTTACCCTACCCGTCGATCAAACCGAAACGCCTTCCCCCCAATCGGACGCTCTTGTAGACAAATCTGATGTTATATCGGACTGCTCGTTACGTGCTCTATATTGGGTGTTTGGTGCTCAGTTCAGCTTTGCTTTCGCTATGGTAGTGACCTTCCCGTACTTCTCGCCTTATGTTGAGCAATACGGCAACGTGAATCCGGCATGGATCGGCTTCCTGTATGCGATTCCGCATGGTGTTTATCTTGTTTTTGCAACCAAGATTCATGCACTTTCAGAGAAGATCAACCGCCACCAGCAGCAACGTACACTTTGGTTGGGTTTTGCCTTACTCTCCCTCAGTTGCGTCATGCACCTCGTTCAACATGAAGTCTTACTGATCGTAGCTCGCATCGTGTTTGGCTGTGGCATGGTTTGCTGTTACCAAGGTTTACATCAAGCGCTTGCAACCCGACTTAATAGGCAACAATGCGGCAAAGTGTTTTCTCGCTTTGATGCAATGTCTAAATGGGGTGGAGTTGCCGCAGGTCTTAGCGCATCTTCTATTATCCGCTTCTATTCGCTCGACGTTCCTTTTCTCCTTTCTGCGTTGGTCAGTGCTTTGACTCTTATCGCACTGATCATCCATTCAAAATTTGGGCATCAACATGTTACAAACGCCATTGTCTCCAAGTAAAACGCTTGCGAAAAGCCAAGCACAACTCAACAATAGAAAAGCTCAGCTCAACACCATAACGGGCGTCGTCAACTGCTATCTACGCGAATACGCGCTCCCTAACAAGCAAGTTGAATGGCAGTACCGTTCAACGTCTTTACCACAAACATTGAAGCGTAACTATTCACAACAACAGCGCGTGGGCATTCATCTTCCCCATCAAAACGGTGTTTTGTTGTTGCCTGCTGAGTACGTGAGTCAGCTTGGTAAAGTCAAACTGATTGATATGCCCTGGAGCAAAATGCCGGGCTCTGGATGGCATAAATTAGATGCAATCCAAACACTGACACTGTTACTGAACTATCTAAAACAAGTGTTAGCGATTCCATTCAACAACGAGCTTGTGGCTCAAATGGAAAACAGCCTGCTGGTAACGGAGCAATTTCTAAACGCAAACACAAGACCTCAACAGCACAATGCTTTTATCGCTTCAGAGCAGTCATTGCTTTGGGGGCACTCCTTCCACCCAACGCCAAAAAGCCGTTCCGGCGTGAGTATGGATGATCTATTAGCATGCTCACCAGAAGTGGGAGCCAGCGTCCCGCTATATTGGTTTGAAGTGGATAATACATTGCTCGATGTGCTTCGCTCGGATGAACGTCATACTCCTAAGTCGATGATTGAGCAATTGGCACCAGAAAAGCCGCACTCTGGAGACGCCACCCTCTACCCTTGCCATCCATGGGAGAGCTACACGATCTTGCAAAACCCATTAGTTCAACGAGCGATTGAACAAGGCAAAATGACGCCATTAGGGCTAGGCGGAGAAAAAATGCTGCCGACATCATCGGTGCGTACCATGTACCACCCTGAAACAGAATGGTTCGCCAAGTTCTCGATTAACGTCCGCTTGACCAATTGTGTCCGTAAAAACGCATGGTATGAACTCGATAGTGCGGTGCAACTGAGCTCGATTTTGCATCCGATAAAAGAAAGTGAGCAGTTACAGAATCCGGTTTTCAAAGTGATGACAGAACCTTTTGCCACCACCATCAACTTGGAATCGATTGATTCCGAGCAAAAAGAAGATCTGACGAAAGCCCGAGAGTCGTTTGGTATCCTATATCGAGAAAACCTATCCTTGTGTGAAATTGATGTACTAGAACCAACGTTAGCGGGAGCACTATTTGCCTATGATCGCAATGGCGACAGCTGTATCGCTGCTCAATTAGAAACCAAAGCACAAGCATCAGAAACAACGTACCACGACATCGCGACTTTATGGTTTGAGCGCTACTTACACTGCTTAATTCCCGGCGTATTCAACTACTACTTTAAACATGGCGTCGCATTTGAGCCTCATTTGCAAAACACACTCATTGGGTTTGAAAAAGGCATGCCCTGCTGCGTGTGGATACGCGATCTAGAAGGCACCAAATTGCTTCCAGAATTCTGGTCACCGGAGTCATTGAACCAGCTTTCTGAACGCGCTCGCCAATCGGTTTATTACAGCCGGGAGCAAGGTTGGAATCGTATTGGTTACTGTACCTTCATCAACAACATCAGTGAAGCCATTTTCTTTATTGCGGAAGGAGACCAAACGCTTGAGAAAACGCTTTGGAACTCGGTTAAAAGCGCAATTGTTCGCTGGCAATCCGTCAATGGCAAACGACCTGAGCTTGAATCCTTGATAAACGGCGGCAGTTTCCCGAGCAAAAACAACTTTACTACGCGCTTAATGCAAAGAGCGGATAAAGAATCCAACTACACCCAAGTTCCAGTGCCATGGGCGAATCACCAAGGAGCCAATCATGCTTAATTCTTCACAGCTTCCGTTGCACGTCCAACAAGAAGTTTTGCAATTGGCAGAGCAACACATGCAGCCACTATGTGCCTACCTTTATGACCTAAAGGCGCTGGAGCAACACGTTAAACAGATGAAACACGTTCTACCCAAAAATGTAGAGCTGTTTTATGCCGCGAAAGCCAACCCATCAGAGCCAATCTTGAAAACACTCGCGCCTTATGTCGATGGTTTCGAAGCTGCGTCCGGCGGAGAGCTTGCTCATCTGCACGAACAACAACTCAATATGCCCTTGATCTTCGGCGGTCCGGGCAAAATGCCAAGCGAACTTAAGCAAGCGATTGAGCTCAACGTAGATGCAATTCATGTCGAAAGCCTCACTGAATTGCATCGCATTGGTGCATTAACAGAAAAGCTGAACCGTTCTGCCTCGATTTTTCTACGAATGAACATCGATATTGGCGATATCACCTTAAGCAAACTCGCCATGGGTGGGAAACCCACGCCTTTTGGATTGGATGAAAGCGAGTTAAGTAACGCACTCACTCTGCTGCGTGATTTTCCAAACGTGCACCTAAAAGGTTTCCACTTCCATTTAATGTCTCATCAACTCGAGGTAGATCGTCACCTAGCATTAATGCAACGTTACTTCCAAGTCGTTAAAGCTTGGCAAACACAATTTGAGCTGGATGAAGTAATGATCAACCTTGGCGGGGGCATGGGCATTAACTACCAAAATGATGAGCAGCACTTCCCTTGGATTGAATTTTGCGACAAGTTAGAGTTTTTGATCGCGAAAGAACAAGTTCAAGATTGGAAACTGCGATTTGAATGCGGACGTTACATCTCTGCACCATGCGGCTATTACGTTATGGAAGTGTTAGACATCAAGCAAAACTTAGGCGAGAACTTTGTCATTGCGCGTGGTGGTACACATCACTTCCGCACCCCTGCGGCACAAAGTCACGATCATCCATTTGCGATTTTAGCGAGTAATAAACCCAAAGTCATATCACAGCCGATTACGCACTCACACGCGACATTCGTCGGTCAACTTTGTACGCCAAAAGACGTTCTTGCGAGAAATCAAAACATTACTCACCTCGATATTGGAGATTATGTCGTGTTCACGCTTGCTGGCGCCTATGCTTGGAACATCTCTCATCAAAACTTCTTAATGCACGAACCTCCACTATTCCACTATTTCTAACACTCGCTATCAAATAGTTCCGCAGAATAAATGGTTCCACAGAATAAGCCCCTATCGCTAGGGGCTTTCATACCAATTTTTTATGGCACATTTCTCATCAAGTTCATGTCACAACTCGTATACACATACTGATTTGCATACTTTCTTGCGGCGATAAAACGCTCAGGCTTTCACAACCAAAGTTATGCGCATCAACATAATGACTTTGAGGCTCAAGGCAAAGGAAGTTACTTTCACCCGAGGGCTTATAAACTTGCAGGTAACGGCAAGGGCTCGACACTAATACTGACACCCCATTTTTGTGCCTTAGCGACGCCATAACTCCGCTATCGCTCATCTGATATCCATTATTGATCCATAAATCGGGCACTGTTTTTTCGCTATTGAAGTTGTAATCTGAAGGTATGTGCCTAACGAAACGATCAGGAAGATTCTGCTTATCTTCAAACCAAAAACCTGTCGCCGGGAATTCTACAAGTGTATCTTGCTGAACTGAGAAAAATGGATGGAAGCCAGCCCCGAAAGGAAAAGCATCATCCCCAAGGTTGGTCAGAACCATGGTAACAATAAGGGCGTCATCACACAGTTGATAAGACTGTTTGGCATGGTATTCACATACGCCGTCGATACTTGACGTTAACTCTAATTCCAAAAAGTCATCACCTGCGTTTTTGGTCAGTAATCCCCAATCAGAAATCCATCCATTTCCATGCAAGAAAAACATATCATCGATGGCACGACTAACCGGCAGCACGACTTTATGCCCACGCCAAACAAATTGATTTCCGCGAATACGATTCGCCATTGGCAGCATGGGAAACATACTTGAATCTCCGGCAAAGCCGTTGGAAGTATTGACTCTGGCTCTCAACACATCAAAGGTGAATCCGTTAATATACTGAAATGAATCAACGCACCCTCCAGCCTCATTCACGACCAACTTCAACTTGCCATTATTCAGAGTGTGAGTAGCCATCGATAAACCTTCACTTCATTATGATATGTTTGTTTATAGCTACTTTATGCAGTTAGATATTCAACAACTGATAACAAAGTCACAGAGATAACTAAACAGAATTTAGTTAGCGCCTTCTACATTAAATCATCCAAGAGCCATGTTCGAACAATGCCTAACAAACCATTTCAATCTGGCGCCCATAAGGGGTTGAATAATCAAAAAGTTCGACACTACAACTGTCGCCTTGTGATGGCATTGCTGTATAAAAGCAAAGGCATGACCAAATCAGAGTTAGCTCGTGAAACGCAACTTAGCATTCCTGCTATTAGTAAGATTGTTGATGCTTTAGTTGAGCAAGGTCGAGTAGAAAACTTCAGTGTATCCAAAGCAACAAAGGGGAACTTTGGCGGCTTGTACAAAGTATCAAGTGATCGCCCTTACACCGTGTGCATGAGTGTTTCTCCTACCCGTATCCAAGCGGTAATGGTCGATAATGAAATGACGCCCTCTTCGGACTTTATTGATCAAGCCATTACCCCACAAACACCTGACGAACTAATTGAGGATATCGTGACGGCTATTGTTGCTTGCCGTCAGTCCAAGCCAAATACCAGTTATCGACTCTCTATTGCCGTACACGGGCAAGTGGATACTCATGTAGGATCTTCCATGCGAATGCCGCAAGCTCCTTGGACACAACCTATCGAGCTAAAATATCTTCTTGAACAACGCTTGCTCGTTGAGGTCCTAGTCGACAATGATTGCGTCATGCTAGCCTTAGCTGAAAAGTGGTTAGACGGGCATCACGGTGAAGATTTTTGCGTACTCAACGTTGATTACGGTATCGGTTCTTCTTTCTTGATCCACAATGACATATACCGGGGAAAGATGTTTGGCAGTGGGCAGATTGGTCACATTAAAGTCGCGAATAACGGCATCATTTGTGGCTGTGGTCGAGAAGGTTGCTTAGAGACGGAAGCCAGTTCCACAGCGCTTTGTAAGCAATACCTTTCCCGTCAGGAAAACGCATCCAAGCTTGTGCATATCGATGACTTTGTATTCGATGATTTTGTTAAGCTGTATCAAAACGACGACCCAATTGCACAGGAAGTTGCAATGCACGCAGCCACAATTCTTGGACAATCTCTCTATAACTTTCTTATCACACTCAACATCAACAAAATCATCTTGTATGGAAACACTTGTGCTCTAGGTGAATGTTGGTTAAAGACAATCACACAACAAACACTCATTAATCCATTCGAAGACGAGAATGCTCGTAAACAAGATCTCACCGTAGTCTCGTTCGGGCATTTAACGCAAATTGAGCGAATAGTCGGGATGAGCTACCTATGGGTTGAGCAAGAGTTAGATAACCTCTATACGTAACTCCCAATTTAAGCGCAAAGAAGGTCACCTTAATAGCGACCTTCTTGAAGCTTACTCTGTTATTTTCACTCAATAGAAAGCACTGAGTGAGTTATGCGTTCACCTCTTTACCTACCGCAACTTCACGAGTAACAAGGATTTTTTCCAGTTCTTCCAAAGAGCGCCCTTTCGTTTCTGGAACGCGTTTGTAAATGAACACAAAACCACAGGCACAAATAACACCGTAAAGTAGGAAGGAACCTGAAGCACCTAACCCCGCATTAAGCAGTGGGAACGTATAAGTGAGTGCGAAACACGCGACCCAAAGTGCCAACGTGCTGACCGACATCGCGGTGCCACGAACCTTATTCGGGAACATTTCAGAAAGAAGAACCCAAGTCACTGGTGCCAACGTCAAAGCATAGATAGAAATCGCGATAAGGACGAGCATCAATACCGGCAAACCAAGCATTCCATAGGCATATGCGGCTGACATCAAACCATAAATCACCGTCAAGCCAGCCGACCCGATAATCATCAACTTACGTCGACCAATTTTATCAACAAAAGGAATCGCCAAAATGGTGAACACGAGATTGATCAATCCTGTTGCAACGATCGACTTCAAGGTATCGTTGATATCAAAGCCTGCAGAGGCAAAGATTTCCTGTGCATAGTTAAAGATGACGTTGATACCACACCACTGCTGGAAAGCAGCAAGAACAACACCGATCACCAAAATTGGCTTCACATCTGGCTTAAACAACGCACTAAACGGAAGTGAACGAGTTTCTGCAGACAAGGTACTTTCGATCTCTTGCACAGTGCGAGACGCATAACTTTCGCTACCAATACGCAGTAATGTAGCTTTCGCTTTGTCTACCATGCCCATTTTTACTAACCAACGTGGAGATTCAGGCACAACAAACATGAGCAGTAAAAACGCAAATGCAGGCACAAGTTCGGCGCCAAACATGTAACGCCAACCCATTTGACCATTCCATGATTGCAAAATATCCGCTTGCGCTGCATTGGAAGCAACAGGCTCCGCAATCAATAAGTTAATGATTTGAGCAGCAAGTACACCAATAACAATGGTCAGTTGGTTTATCGCGACAAATTTTCCTCGTTTATCAGCAGGTGCAATTTCAGCAATGTACATCGGTGACAATGCTGACGCTAAGCCAATACCAACGCCACCTATAATTCGGAACACCACAAACGCATTAAAACTATCGGCAGCGGCCGTTCCCCATGCAGAAATAACAAATAACAGTGCCGCTAAAATTAACGGACGTTTACGCCCATATTTGTCAGACACGGTGCCGGCAATAAATGCCCCAACCATACAGCCGATTAACGCTGAGCTCATTGCCCATCCAGACAATGACGCATTCGTAATGTTGAAATAAGCCTCATAGAATGGTTTGGCACCACCGATTACGACCCAATCATAACCAAATAATAATCCACCACAGGCGGCCACCAGACTGATGAGCCATATGTTTCTCATATTGAGTTGATCGCTTGTTTTACGCATAGTAAATCCTTGTAGAGGTACATATCTATTAAAGTTATTGTTTTAGAGTCACCCCAGGTGATAGGTCACCGGGAGTGACCTATCCATTAATTTTGACTGTTACAGCCAAACGCATAGCGATGTTGTGCGATTTCTTTTAATAGATTCGCTTTTGTATGAGCAGGCGCTTGTCCTAACAGTGCCTGCAATGTAAGTTCAAAATCTTCAAATCCATGACGTTCATCTATCAAAGCTAAGCCAAATTGACCCATTGCTTTTACAAATAAACAGTGTTGCTGATGTTCTGTTGTTAAATTGCTATCAAAGACAATTAACGCTGGGAGTGATACAGCAAAAAAGTCGACCTCTACAGGCCCATTCCATTCTGAGTCCGCCCAAGACACCATATCCTCAAACAGTGATACTGCTTTTGCGGTATCTCCCAATTGGTGCATTGCAGCCGCTTGATAGAACAAGTAATCAGCGGGTTGATCGTTATAGTAACGGCTTTGGTTAATCTCTTGTTTACCTTGAGTTGCAAGAGCAAAGTGCTGATTGGCACACTCTCTTTCGCCTAACTCTTGGTAGCAACGCCCTAAGAAATAGTGGATATCATTGTCAGTTTGACCAACGAGGCGACCTTCACCCAAATTTGTTGGATAAGTCAGAGCGTCATTCAATAACTCAAGCGCGTTATTGAAGCTTCGTTGTTGCATAAACTGCAATGCGTATCTCAGCTTATTGACGATGAACTGCCCTGTCACCTTACCTTCTCCCCCCTCCCAAGGGTGGAACTGCCTTGTAGATAAGCATGTCTGTGCAAGTTCGAGCTCACCACAGATGTTATACAAATTAAGCAGCTCTGCAGTTAAGTCATCTCGCTGATTGACCACTTCTAGATTTGCCTTCAAGAAAGCAAGTCGTTCTAATGGCGTATCACCCGCCGCTTTTTTCAAGTAATCCAGTTCATAGAGAACTCGGGCATCGCTCGGAGACAATTCGAATGCTAACCCCATCAAAGAAATCGCTTTATCCAGCTCTCGACGCTTGTTATAGGCATGGACAGATAGATTTCGAAGCACGGGCGCATAGTGTGAGTTGAGCCTTAGTACTGTTTCCCAATGATATACCGCTCTTGAATAGCTTCGTTTCGCATAGAAGAAGCAACCCAGTAGATATTGGGTAAAGTAATGCCCTGAAAAAGCACTTAAAACTTCAACTTCGGCTAAGGTATTCGGAAATAAAACATTGTCGTTAAATCGATCGGCAGCGACATCTAATAAGGCTTCCGCCTGTTCGGGTTCATCGACTAAATACGCTTTATAAATCAAACTCATTGAACCTGTGCTCTCGTTCAGAGCTAAGACCGCTTTAGCGCGCTCTTTTGCATCAATCGAAAGATAAAAGTTAATAAGATGAATCGTGTTAGCTTCTCTTTGATTCATAAGTTGCTTAAACGCTGATAAGTCAATATCAGAGCGAGTTAACTGATACTTTTCGAATGAAATGCCATAACCGAGAGGCTGCATCTCACTTTGTTCATCAATAAAACGAAGAGCCTCTGCGTGTCGGTTCAATGCACTAAGCAAAAACACCTTCAATGTTGCAGCTTGGTAGTGAGTACCATTCAGTTCCAGTGCTCTTTCCGCGTATTCTAATGCTTCATTTAAACGGTCTTGCTTTGTGGCAATGCGAGCAGCGGCGAAAAAGCCAGTATCACGACAATTACTACTCCACGTTGCTTTAAATACATCGCTAAAGGCAGAATCAAGACGCCCCAGTTTTTCATTTGCACAGCCACGAAGGTAGCTTGCTCTGCCGCATAAAGGGTTTTTGTTGAGCTTGTGAGCACGCTCCAAAGCGGCATCAGAATATTTAAGTGTGCCTTGATAATCCGCTCGATCATAAGCAAGCGAAGCCATCGCGACGTTGGTTGCATAATGATTTGGGTCGCGTTTGAGGGCTTCTTGGTAGTAGTCCGCTGGATTACTCGTTGCATGGTGATATTGCTGTAAATGCTGTCCAATGAAATACAGTTCTTCTACGCTCGATATATCTTCAGGTTTTTCTGGTGCGGAGGCAGGATCGGGCGTTGGTTCATCTTTAGCGTCAATATGCTCTAGATAGGACAGGCATACTCTCCCCTCCTCATTCAAGATTGTGATGGTTAAGCGCGTGCTCTCAGAAAGCTCTATGCTTTCTTCAACCACATCACCTGGAGTCATTGTCAGTTGGTGTTTAGCAAGTACACTCGCTTTGTCCGAAATAACCACCTCGTAGTTGGCAATCTCAGAAATAGCGTAAACTGCCCATTCAACGAAACGCCCGCTTCGATCCAACTTAATCGCGACTTCCGTGTTCGCATTATGAACGTTGTCTAAATTGCTATATGGAAGGAAGTGTTGAGTGAATTTTTTCTCTTCATGACTATCAATCCAAGTAAAATCCGGTTGGTTATCGGTGTAAACCCCAGTCATCAATTCGATGTAAGGTCCATTGCTGTCGGTCAACTGGCGATCCCAGGCTAATCCAAAATCACAGTTTCCCCATGTCCATTGCTTTTTGCCAGGAGAGACATGGTGATTAGCCACATGCAACAACCCTCCTTTCTCATCATGACTGTAAGCGCCAACAAAGTCATAAGCGGACTTATCTGCCATATAAGAAGTAGGAACAGGCAAATTCTTGTAGCGCGAGATGTCCGTACCCGGCGAATAGTCGACTTTGTAATATTCCCCAGTCGCTATTGGGAAATCCGAAACATCTCGTTTGCCATGGTCATATACCGCAGTGACATCTGGTGGGAAGATACTTTGATGATCATCACCACCTTTTACCGCTGGGTTAGACCACCATAGGAACTGTCGAGGAGTATCGTTGCCGTTATATACCTTGCCTGTTATCTCGACAAGCGCCTTGTTCGGATAAAGTTTGAAGCCAGCGGTTACTTGCAAACCGTACATATGTTCAACTTCACCAATCCAAACGGTAACGGCTCCATCTTCATGCTCTTCAATCTTAAAATCTGTAGGCATGAACGTTGTCGGACGATGATGTTGAGGCCAGTTAAACTCGATACCACCAGAAATCCAAGGACCAAGTAGTCCAACTAAAGCTGGCTTAACGACTTCGTTGTAGTAAATAAAATCACGCTTTTTCATCTTGTCGTACGCACGATGAATGCGCCCACCAAGCTCAGGCAATAGCATGATTTTTATATAATCATTTTCGATATATACCGCTTGATATGTCTGTTCTATTTGATGATCAGATATACTGTCGATCACGCCGTAAGGGTATACGGAGCCAGAAGAGCCTTGATAAACACGGTTTTCCAAAAATAACGGATTCGAGTCAACTTTGCCCGTCGGGTAAGTAGGTAAAACAATCTCTTCTACCCATGCTTTTGCATTCGTACTCATAATCTAAAACTACCTGTAAGTCGTTGTGATTGATTTACAGGCAGTATAAAAAGCGAACAGAAAAAAGGATGTATGAAGCAATCACGTGGTTAACTAAACGAAGTTTAGTAATAAATGTGACACTAAGACACTGGCTTTATAGAGCAACGTATATAGTATTTTTATTCATAGGTATTAAAAAAGCGCCTTTCGGCGCTTTCTATACATCTCTTACCCAAACGTCTTTAACGTCTTTTTTAAGAAGGTCAATCACACTTTGGTGAATAAACACTAAGCCAAAGTCTTCTTCTAGCTTAAATATTAATCGTTCTTCTAAGGGGATATTTTCTAATTTAGAGAAATCAAACTCTGTTGATTCAATGTCTAACCAGTTCAACTTACCGTATTGTTTTTCTTTGTCCGTCAATTTATAAGTTTGATGGATGTAAGACATACGATAATCTTCGTAAACTTTAATTTCATCATCAGGCGACTGGCTTGGAGAACAATCCCGCGAGCGTCTAACCACTCTACTCCGTGGACGACCAGTTCCTCCACTTTTGACGCAATATCACTGATGATAAATAGCTTTGGAGAAAAGGTCATTTCAAGTAGTAAATCAGGCTCAACTGGCCCTATTGACTTAGCGCTTTGTTGGAATGGGAAACTAGTAATGTCCTGCTTTGTTAGTACATGATATTGTTCTTTCATCTTAAGCCTCAAAACTTTGGAGCAAGGTCATCAGTGCTAATCTTAGCTTTTCTCAAAGAGTCAAATTCTGCCATAAAGTCAATCACATCAAACAATTCTTCACAAAAAAACATCGCCGTTTCAGCACCTTTTACTCGAAATGCTACTCTATTAGATAACGGAATTTGCTTTAACTTTTCTTCAGAAATAAATAATTCGTGGACTATCAGTTCACCGCTTCTTGGAGAGATTTCGATATCTGAACGCTCTTCATCTAGTACATCTATAATATTATTGATAGCTAAAATGTATCGATTCTGTACTTCTCCATCCTCCAACTTCAGCTGAGAAGGATAATATTCAATACCAAAAGGGTCGAAACTCATTAAGATTTCAGCAAATAGACGACTTACCGATAAATCACCACAATCAACTATCAGTCCAACGTTTTTTATACTTCCTCCTTCACTATCCGCCCACACAACAGGGTTTATCGATGAAGTTGGATGATAATGGTTTGTACTGTACATTGACTCTCTGTTATCAACGGGAGTGAAATTAGTACTAGATGCGTAGTAATCTTCTGAGATCAATGCAAAATACATATATACCCTACTTTATTTTTCCAGCGACGACTACTATAAAAAAATGCTTTTACTTCTATAGTACTGGGAGCATTATCTTAGCTATTAAAATGGTTTATTTTCCTACCTTTAGACTCCATCTTGTAACAAATGAAAAAGCGCCTTTCAGCGCTTTCTATACATCTCTTACCCAAACGTCTTTAACGTCTTTTTTAAGAAGGTCAATCACACTCTGGTGAATAAACACTAAACCAAAGTCTTCTTCTAGCTTAAATATTAATCGTTCTTCTAAAGGAACATTGTCTAGTTTAGAAAAATCAAACTCTGTTGATTCAATGTCTAGCCAGTTTAACTTGCCGTATTGTTTTTCTTTGTCCGTCAATTTATAAGTTTGATGGATGTAAGGCATACGATAATCTTCGTAAACTTTAATTTGTTCATCTGTTGGTTGGCTTGGAGAACAATCGACACGAGCGTCTAGCCACTCTACTCCATGTACGACCAGTTTCTCTACTTTTGACGCAATATCACTGATGATAAATAGCTTTGGAGAAAAGGTCATTTCCAAAAGCAAATCTGGCTCTACTGGCACTATTGGCTTAGGGCTTTGCTGGAATGGGAAGTCAGTCAAAGATTGTTTAGATAAAACTATGTAGTTAGTCATTATTCTATTTACCTACTTACACTAGACTCGGGGCGTCTCTTCGGATGTATCAAATGAAAAGGCAACGATACTAGTACTTATTTTACCCTCCTCATCTAAACGGACAAGCGCTTCAAACAACTCGATTGAGAAGAACGTTTTTGTCATTCCGACAGGTTTAAAAACGTGCCTCTTGCTATCCGGAAGTTCCTTAATCTTTTCATCAGATAAGTAAAAACGGGTAGTTACGTCAGTCACTTTTATGCTTTTATCATAATCAACGACATCTACTAAGTTATCTACTGCTATTATGTAGCGCTCAGTTAACACTCCGTCTCCGGAACAGGTTAATTTTGCGGGATAAACTTCAACACCGTATGGGTCGAAACTCATAATTAGTTCAGCAATAGGCTTAGTGACATTAAAAGCACCACCTCTGATTAAATCTAATGCTTCAATTTCATAGATATCATCATCTTTCCACACAATCTCACTTATACAAGAAGTGGGAGTGAAATCATTATCATCATAGAAAGACGACCGACTATCAACGGCAGTAAATAATGATTCACCCTCGTTAAAGTCCTCATTTATGTATGCTATTTCCATCTTAAACCTATAATTTACTAGCAACCTTTAGATAATTGAACTTAAGGGCTTTCTTATAAAAAAGTCCACTCCATATTTCTTCTATCTCCGGCCAAGTCGTATTTTTGTGTGTTCTTTGCTGACAATCTGAGCTTCTACAACCATTTCCTTTTGGAGAAAAGTCATCTCCTGTATTGTGAAGCAATATCGTAAATTCACTTATCATGTCACAAATTCTTTCCGAAAGATCATTCAGTTCTTTTCGATATACAGGAGGTGGCATTTCACAGTGTAGCTTTTCCAACGTCTCTAGCAATTCTTGCTTTACAAACTTATGATAGGCTTTAGAAGGATATGCTTTAATCTTATTTTTGTCTCTGTTCAGCATACTGGCCCTCTTCATTGGATTCCCCCCATTTAACATCGAGGTAGGCTTTGAATTAGAGTACACTTGTTCATCACTCTTAAGATTCAGTTTACTTACTGTATTTCTACCCGTATGACCACTAGAATGCCAAGGCAAACGATACTTGCACGCAACCTTTTTAGCAGTACCTTTGTCACTGCTGGGAAGTATTACTATATTGTCTAAACTGTTCCAACTGTATTCTTTGTTTCGCATCTGTTCTGTTCGCTGAGTTGATAGCTTTTCGAACAAATTAAAGCTAATCAGATGATGTCCAGTAAGAGGACAATCACATTTTTCAGCTAATATATGATTGGCCTTTAATAATGCTTCACCAGAAACATGTCGAGAAAAACCGTTATTGCTCATACTCATTTTTTCCTTCCTGGAAGGACACATTTTTTCTTATGTCGTTTATCGGCAATTGCCCGCTTACACACTCTACAACGAACTGTTTTAGTCCCTTTCTCCTCATTTGCCTTCGCAGAGTTCTTTCCTGACTGAGCAGACTCACCGGTATTATGTTTTACTTTTGCTGGATACGTTTTCTCGCCCTTACCTAAGATGCGAGCAAAAAGATCATCAAACTCGCCCATCGCTTCTTTAAGCTTATCCGGTACCATCTTATCGATGATTTTTACCTCATCCGCTAGCTTCAAGAAATACGCACCAAGCTCATCTGCGCCCATTCTGTTTGCGTATGAAGCCAACTCAGTTGCCACTTCAATACAAGGTTTTAGAACATCGCTAACAATCTGGCTGGTTTGCTTGGCGTAATCCATCCAATCTAACGTACGCAAGAATTTTTCTGGATCGCCTTTACCCATGCCTCTTAAAACAGCTAACAAAGTATCTTTTGATGTTCCTTTACCGCCTTTTAGCGCAACTTTACACGTACCTTTTACTGCACTACCAAATGTAGGAACACAGCCGACAAGGGTAAGTGAAAGCGCTAACCAGTTTTCAGGCTTATCACGCTCTTCTTCAGTCAACAAAGTCATAATGTTCGCAGATAAATCGCGCACGTCAGCGGCTTGGTCTACAACAGGAATCATTGTCAGCGCCGTATTGGCGATGATCTGCTCAACGGAAGCATCATCGTTGAAATCACCAAGAATCACGCCCCAAATCCAACTGGCGGCACCAGACATTCGCGTCCAAGCATTTTCCCAGAAGCCAACTTCACCTTTCTTTGTTTCTTCAATGATCAGTTGAGCGTTCGCACTTGGATTAAAGTTTGGATTGGTCTTCGTTGGGACATTCGGCATAAAGTCGCGGCTGTCCTCGCCGTACTCTATGGCAAACTCACCCGGAGCAACGCCACCGACCGAAGCCTTACCGTTGTTGTCTAGTGTTCCTTCAAATACGGCGCCAGATTGATCTGTGAGAGTGTAAGTTGCGCCTTGAACGGGTTCACCGTCTGAGTAAGAGAGGTACAAATCAACCGTATACGTCCCTTCCTGATCTTCCGTAACAGAAACCGATGGGTTTTGTGCGCCACCCAAACACATAGTGTTGGCTTTGTTCATGGTCATTTGGTCAGACAGACGACATACGCCCTTGCCTTCAAACTTAACCGTTGGTGAGGCTGAAATGAATTTTGCTTCGGCTTCTATGGTGCCGGATGCGACGCCTTTTTTATCGCCGCCCGCATCACCGGTACTTTTTGAAAACGTACTGCCTTTAATTGCGACACTGTTGCCGCCATCCATCGAGATAGTCGTAGTGCCACCAGCAAGATCTGCTGATTTGGCATTGTTGCCATAAGGGATAGGAACGATCGGCTTGCCGACCTTCGTTAAACAAACATCTGGGAGCGTTGCATTCGCTTCACCACCTGAGCCTTTATGAACTATCGAAAGTCCATTTGCACCAACTGTTACGCCCATAACCAATCCATTTGAATTTTGTTGATTGAATAATAAAAGAGATCGCATATTGCAATCTCTCTAAATACCTAGTGAATTTCACTAATAAGCTAGTAATACTCACGATAAAGCTGAAAACTGGCAGAAGATCTCATTTTGAGATCTCCTGTTTATCGATACACTTCAAGCAGTTGCTGGAACTTTAAATCGATGACGATGTAGGTCGCGGCATACATGATTGCGAAGGTAATCGCGCTGATACCTAAAATTAGCTTGGGTGAGACAACCCTTTTTAACGGCTTCTTAAGATACTTGGCCTTAAGGTTAACGAGAGAGACTTTCTCTTGCTCTGCCAAGCGTTCGTCTCGTACCAAGCGATAAATGGTATTGCCAATTTCAGCGAGCTTTTCGTTACCGCGTTCTTCACGACCGTATTTTCCCTGAAAACCGAGTTGAAGCAGTAAGTACAAAAATTCAATAACGTGACGGTATTTGCGTGGGTCTGCTTTTAAACGCTCGAGAATAACGAAAAACTTATCGCCGCCAGATGTTTCATTGTGGAACTCTGACAGCAAACTGTTCTGGCTCCAATGGCTGTTAGCGCCCCACTCTTGTCGGCAAACCGATTCATCAATCGCAGCACACAAACAGTATCGGATGACCAAAATGGATGCGCGATCCAATTCCATTTCATTGAGCTTACGTTCGCCTTTTCTTATCTCGCGAGCCACTTGTTCACGGAACGGCATTGGGTCATCAAGCCAAGGAATTGAGGACATACAAGACAAGCTAGCGATCAACCATGAGAATTGATCGACCAAAGGGTTGATGCCCATGTTTTCGATGTTTAGGTCTTGTACCGCGATATTACGAGACAAGTCAGGCGCTGGCATCACCTCCATCGGTTTGCCAGGCTCTGGTTGGAATAAGACTACAGTGACGTCGGTTTCTGCGTAACTCATAGACGAACAGCCCATAGTTGCAATGACAAGTTAGCAAAGTCACCCGCTACGTGAACCGCAATCGCAGCCGTGTTTTTCAGTGCTGCCCACTCTTCGCCTGTCTTATCCAGTTCGAAGTAGGTGTAACCTGCGTGGTAAGGCAAAGCACGAGGTACGACTGGCATTGGTTTAATCTCGATGCCCGGCAGTTGAAGGTTAATCAAGTCACGAATGTTATCGATAGAACCGATCTTCGTTTGGCTAACAAACTGGGTGTGAAGAACATCCAAAGTAACATCTGCTTTAACCGCAAGGATAAAGGTCGTTGTGTCGATGATCTTACTGTCTGGAATCGCTGCAGTTCTAATACCGTAGTTTTGGTCTTTCAACGTCAGTGGGATTGCGCGTTGCTCTGACATCACACTCAATGTCATTTTTGCGCTATCAAGCGTACGCGATAGACAACTGGTTAAGTCGCCATGGTTGTACTTAGTGAACTCGACTGGTCGACGAGATGCAGAACACAAGGTTGAAAGCTCGCCTTCTGCTTGAAGAAGAATGCGATAAAACGACTCAGGGTGAATACCTTCTGCACTGGCGAAATGCCAAAACAATGGTTCATATCGGTTGAGAGCTTGAAGCAGCATAAAATCAGAAACTGAAGATACACCTTGCTGGTCAACAACACCTAAACGCTGAACGATAGACTCTGCACGGTGTTTCAGCATAGAAGCAAACTCGGTTGCGAACTTGTTCAGTACGGTCGAAGCATGGATATCAATACAAGTCGGAATAAAGCTCTCATCTAGGATAACACTGCCGTCTGGCTTCACTTCTGAAATCTTTAGAATTGGGATCGATGTGTACGCACTCTTGTCTTCGTGGTCGTACATCAAGCAAAAGTTAAGCTTACCGACTACGATGTTTGCCATGTCTTCCGAATCATAGCAAGCGTCAACCGCTTCTTGCGATTCCATCGTGTAACGTGCGCCGTCTTTCTTGGTGCCGAATAGCTCTGAACGTTCAGAAGGTAACGGACAGCAAAGGTAAACCACTTTATCGGCAATCGAAGGATCAACGTCTTTTACTTCTGGCAGTTCAGCGAGCAGTGGCAGATCAAAAGGGGTTCGGTCTTGAAGAATGCCTTCAGCGCGAGTAATACCAATTTTACCCAACGCCAGCAGTTGCGAGTTAATATCTAAACGCTTAATTCCCCAATGTAGAGGCGATGCATTGGCGCTCAGCATGCTCGATAGTTTACTTTGTGAACGATCGAGTTGCTGAAAGTGCTGCGGCTTCATGAACATTCCATCTTGCCAAACAACTGGATTGTATAAAGACATGATTTTATTCCTTAAAAGTAAACTTGTTCAATGCCGCGAGTGTTGTCAGAAATTAACTCACTGCCTTCTAACTTAAGTTTGATGTAGTACTCACTCTTCTCTTCAATCACTTCAACTTTGCGCCAAGAAGAGCCATCAATATCGCGAAACGCTACCGAAAATCCGACAGCGCGAGTGGCAGGGTCAAGCTCCAAAAATTCATGGATTTTGTCACCCGGTTGCATTTGGTATTCGTAACGTTTGATGTATTCATCGCCTAACGACGCTTTGTCGTTTTCAAACAGTGCGAAGAAATCTAAGCTGCGAAATAGCACTGGTGATGTCAGTTCATGAACACGCAAAATAACTGGGGAGGATTGACCACCTTCACGAACATTAAGCACAGAAGATGCCTCAATCACTAATTCGACTGAGGACGTTTCGGGTGTAATTCCCGTTGACTCTTTAAATTGGTCCCACATGGAACAACCGGATAGCAAAGCACATCCGAGCAACATCGCAATACTACGCATGACTTCCCTTAATCGCTTTGGTGTAGTTTTTCTTGATCAGACCTTTCAATGACATCTCATTCATCTGGCGACGGTTATTGGCGTAAAACTCCACATATTCACCCCACAACTTTGATTTAGTGGTGAACATAGATTTACTTGCCACATCGCTTGCAAACGTGACAGGGTCATTCGTCTCTGACTGCTCGATCAGCAACTCATTGAGTGCCTTATTAAAAATAATTTGATGGTCGTTGAGCTCATCTAACATTTGCTCTACCAATTCGTTAGGAGATAGAAGGTTCTGGCTGTTTAGCGTCAACATCAGTTCCGCAAGATTCGAATCCGCTTCACATAATCCCTGTTCACCTTTAAGTGATTCCACCTCATGAAGGTCTTTTTGCAAATTGTCGATACACAGACGAAGACACGTTCCCATTTGCTTAAACAGCAAGGCTTCGTCGCTGATCAAATCTGGATTACTGATCCCTAAACCTTCGTAGAAGGCTTTACTAATGTCAGAGGAAGCGCCTTCTTTCTCTGGGTTCAACGATTCATTGCTAACAAAGCCCACTTTCGTTTCTGTAGTTTTCACTTCTTGTTGAGACGATTGTGTCGAAGGAATAAAGGCTTGTGTTACCTCTTCCCACTTCTGACCGGCAGGCTCTGATCTTTGAGGAGACGGCTGAATTGAGGGATTAGCGCGTTGCTCGAATGGTTGCGAACCAGACTGATGGATTTCAGGTCGCCCCCTCTCTGCTTGAGATGCAAGAGGTTCGGAGTTGGCAAAATCCTCTGGGATAACTGTGCGATTTTGAGCGGACACTATTTCTGGTCCAACTGATGCCTGGCTCGTCTCTGTATCCGCCATCCAATCTTCTGGAATCAAATTAGGGATATCGAATTCTGAGTGAATGCTAAAGCTATCATCAACAACTTGTCGTGTATTTCCGATTGGTTTGGAATGAGAAGCATCTGGCTTTTCGACATCACGAATAAGATGGTCGTCGTCGCGTTGCATCGAAAACTTCAGGTGAGCGATCGGGTCATCACTGTCCACATCGTCTTGTTTTGTTTCCATGAACAAATCTTCCAATGCACCGACTTTTTCCTCTTCCTCGACCACAGCCTCGCCAAGATTAACAAGAGGGTCATTGGAAACTCGCTCTGGGGCAATATCCGCAGCAATGTCTTGAGCTGCCGAAACATGCTCCAATGCCACACCAATCTCGTATTGACCAAGAGAAATCACATCACCGTCCACAATCGAAACCGGCTGGTTCTTGAGGATCTTGTTACCGTTGACCATAGTGCCATTTGTAGACACATCACTGATGTAAAAAGTGTCTCCGTATACGCTGACCAAGCAGTGTGTACCAGAAATAAAACGGTTGTGATCTGTCAAAGCGAGAGTACAGCTTGGCGCTCTACCAACTGAACCGCCACCTTCTGGCATTTCAATATGCTTGGCACCCGTGTATTCCTCTGGACACTTTGAAATGAATAGGACTAGCTGATGTGTTTGCATTGCTAAACCTTAAAATAGTAAAGAGACAGAAAGCTCTACCCCACCAACTCCGTCATTGACTACCGGAAGAATGTAGGAAGCTTGAGGAATAATCTGAATATGTGCATCTGGGTTACTGCCCAGTTTGATTGCAGTGCCGAGAGTAACAACTGCACCAAGTTCGAATTGGTCGATGTCATCAATACTTTCGTAACGAAAGCCATCCGAGTCTACTTTCCAGCGATTCGAATACTGCGAGTAACCAAGAGAAAGCCCGGCGCCAACGTATGGAGTAAAGATACTCCAAGAGCTCAGAGCGTATTGAGGAACGACACGAAGCTCATAGTTTGTGACCTCTTGGTAAATCCCATTTGAAGGAGCGTCAACATCCTCCGTAAGGTAATTAAGACCAAGCCACCAGCGCCAGCGGTTGTTGTTTTCGTCGATCGGACGTGTGTGCACAAGACCATACCGCAACGTATCTACGTCTCCGCTAGAACCTTCGTCATAGTCAATGCTCTCAATCGTAAGCATACTGACCGAGCCACCATACCGCTCACCTTTCGCGACAGCAAAAGTAGAGAACAAACACATGGCTGAGATTAGCCCAACTTGACTTGGTTTTAGCATTTCATCCCTCTTGGAAAACCTAGTAATAATATTCAGGGACGAAAGATATCAAGTCTCTTTTCTTTTTCAATATGGTTAAAAATAGCCCCATTAAATAAGGCAAATTACCTATAAATAAAAGCAATATAACTACTGATATATTCATAAAATCGGCAAAGGTTATTTGTACAGATATTGTGGTCACAATCAAAACAACTAAATTAGCGCGCTCTTAATTAGAAAACCCACTATCATCTAGATTCAGAAATGTTAAACAAATGATTAGTTTTCGATATTGAGACACTTTCGAGACCGACATTGTCTTAATTTTAATAATTTGATCTTAATTCAAAAAAATAACTTTTCTCATAACTACGCTTAATATTAGGAAATCCATTAATTTCATTTTTTGTCTCAACAATTGGAATATACATCACTAAAGCTAATACCAAACAAATCAACATAACCGACTTTTTTTGTGAAGGAACGTCACACTAAGTTAATTTATATTGATTTAGATATTATTTAAGATTCAAATTCTTTCTTTTGCCTATAAAATCCCTCAAAAAAAAGATGATAGCAGTGCATTTATAATTAAATGGTCAACTTCTGCCTTCCATATAATCAGTTGGAATTAAAAAAATATGTTTTTCAGCGACTTCACTCGAAGACCGATCGATGAAAGTAACCCTAGTGGATCAAATCCTAATGGCTTAGATGATTTTGACGAAATAAAGCGTCAAATAAATAACTTAAATAAAGTAACCGGAAGAGTCTCATGGAAGACTGTTCAGACTCTGTCAAAGAAGATTCTTAGCACTCAAGGTAAAGACTTTCGATGTAGCTGTTACTTTACGGTAGCCGCCACCCACAACGATGGCTTAAAAGGCTTAGTTGAGGGTTTGAACTCGTTGCTTGATTTGTGTGTCGTGTATTGGTACACCGCCTACCCTGAACACGCAAAGGCTAATGCTCGTATCAGTGCCATCGAATGGATGGTTGAATACACCGAGAAACGAGTCAAAAAACAACGAGTTTTACCAGAAGAACTTCCTCTCATCGAAGCGGCACATCAATTATGTTTACGCATCGAGGAAGAGTTGCGTCTTCACTATGGCATTAAGGCTCCATCTTTTGGTCGTATTCGTCGTATCTTGAATCAATGGATTGAAGAGATTAAGGAAGCGAAAGCCAAAGAAGTCATGGCATTAGAAGCGAAGCAAACTAAGCCAGAGCCGCCTAAACCGGTCACTGGAATTAAAGTTGATATCGCACCACCACCGAAGAACAATGCGAAACATATCCCACCAGCTCAAGAGCCTGAAACATCCAAATCAAGCCGCGTTGTGCTGCTCTCCGTGGTTGGACTACTGGGTGCGGCTTTGGCTTCTCACTTTATTTATAAGCAACATCAGTTTCAGACACTAAAAGTTGAGATTGAGCATGCCTCTTTGACAGAGCTGACGAACATCGTCGGCTCATTTAGCGTTGAAAACAAAGATCACTCCCTCTCTTTACGTTCAGCAACGATAGAACGATTAGATACGTTGATGACGGATTGGACGCTCGATCCTGTAAAAGTAAGCAGAGTAAATACGATTGATGAGCTCACTCATGAATTGACGGAAATCTACCCTGACTCATCTTCGGCTCAACAACTTCGTGAGAATTTTTTAGATCAACGTTCTCGTTTCGAAAATGAATTCGATGTCATATACAAACGCTTTACCTATGCTAGGACGGTATTCGCTAATGTCGCTAATCAGAATTCAGATAAAGACTCTAAGAAGGCGTATGAGTATAGCAATTCGCTATTTCCCCTTCTGGGTCGAATAGAGTTTGCAGAAAAAAATGCGCAGCAAAAGGAAATTGAGCGCTCCCTCCTTTTACTGAACACCTACCTATATAAGATTAATCAGTTAAAAACTGCGTCAAACGACAATAAATAACAATACAAGTAAAGAAGTTATAGGCTTATGTTCAAACAAAAAATACTAAGAAACCCGATCGTGGTTTCTACCATAGTGGCTTTAATCTTGGCTGTAATATTTGCAGCAGTATATTTATTCTTACTCCAAGATGCAGATAAGCTTTATCTATGGATTGGTCTAGGAGTCATTGCTACCTTTTATCTTATATTCCAGTTTTCACTGTGGCTTAAGAAAAAGAACAACTCAAAAGCACAACGTTTAGAAACCGAAGAAGAGGCGCTTTCAATGGTGATTCGCCCTCTTCTTTCTAACGCTGGAAAAAAGCCAATTTATCTAATGATTGGTAATAAAGGTTCTGGACGACGCCAATTTTTGTTTAACTCCAGTGCGATTAAACCGATGGACCGTTCTCGTACGGCAAAAAATGACTTCTTTGAATGGTATGAGTCTGACAGTGCCGTTTATGTCAAACCAGACCAACGCCTCGTATTTCAAGAGGTATCCAGTAGCGACGCATCATTGTGGAATACATTCGTTGATGAAGTTATTCGTCATCGCCCAAGAAAACCATTTTCCGGATGTCTATTCTTTACAGACTTTGAATTCATGATCGTTTCAGAATCAGAGCAAAAAGACTACACGATTACTGCCCTGTTGCAGAGACTAAGCTCTATCAGCGAGAAAACGTCTTCAGCACTGCCTGTTTACATGATGATGTCTAAGCTTGATAAGCTAGATGGTTTCAAAGAATACGTTCATTTCAGTTCTCTTAAGACTCGAGTAGAGTTTCTTTCCATTCCTTTAAAAGAAGCGAAAGGCGTAATCACTGAGTACTATCGTGACGGATTCCGTAACTTAGTGAAAGTGCTGGAAACGAATGCGTTAGACGCATCCGCAAACTCAGCGGATATCGACGAAAAACAAGCCATTCTTGCTTTCCCAAAACAGTTTGAACTTTGCCAAGCAGAAATTAGTTATGTACTTGAACGCCTTTGTGATGCAAACAGTGGTGTTTACTCTCTCGATATTCGTGAGATCTTCTTCTGTTCTAGCTTGCAAGGCGGTCGTAAGTACAACTTGTTGGCGAAAAGCTGCAGCAATTACTTCAATTTGCCGATCATTGCTTCTGAGCACACACAACTTACAGAAACCCCTTACTTCTCTCGTTTCTTGATTGATTCTCAGATCTTACCGGAGAGCGACTTTGCGGGAGAAAACAAAACGTATCTGCGCTTGATTCAGCGCCAAAGCCATTTAGCTATGCTGGCATCAATTATTCTATTAGCTGGCGGCGGCTATTTCTTTGTCACAACACTAGATAGCAACTTGCGTGTGATTAACCAACTGCTCGGCATTGACGACAAAGGGCAGGTAGAACAAGAAGCAAGCTTTAATCAGCTATTAGTGAGTGCAACTCGTGCAATTCAACCTTCATACAGCGCATGGTTAGAAGGTTCTCGTGCGCTTGATGAAGAAGTACTACCTTTGAACATCAGCCGCTTGGACCAAACGACAAGACTGGCCTACGAAGCACTGCTCAAAGAAGTCTCACAACAGCTCATGCCAGTTGTTGAGAAAGGCTACCGTCTGGAACTGACTCATAATCAGCACGACATTACTGCGACACTGCCTTTACTCAAAGGCTACTTGATGCTGAATGATCCATCCAAGCGTGATATTCAATTCCTACGTCGTCAGACGCTACAAACATTAAACGATTTGAGTGACAAACCAGATGTTGTGAATCAGGCAATGCGTTACTTGGATGCTTATTTCCGTACCCAGTTTGCCCCTGTCGACATCAACATGGACATTGTTCGCGCTACTCGACGCTCATTGCTTGCTCACTCTAACGTAGATCTTGTTTATGCTGGTATATTGAACCAAGCAGATGCCATCGACCTTGGCACGCTCGATCTTCAACGCGCGGTTGGCTTCGAATTCAATAACGTTTTCAACGAACCACTCGACGATAACCGCTTGGTCATCGATAAGGTTTACACTTCAACAGGCTTTAGTACCTTCTATCGCCCTCGTGTGGATTTGATGTCACAACAAGTGATCAGTGACAACTGGGTTCTTGGTTTATCTAACCATGTGATCCCTACGAAACAAGAACAAGAAGCGTTCAAAACTCAAGTCCGTAAGAAGTACACCGATGACTACATCAACTACTGGCGTAATGCGCTGAGTGAACTGAAAGTCCACCATTACAACAATGTCGGTGATCTAACCAATGCTATCGACTTAATTTCAGGTCCATCTTCGCCGATGACCACAGTGTTAAAGCAAGTCTACGCCAACACTCAGTTCTCCCCTGTCGGCGAGAAGAATGCATTGATTGCTAAAGTAAACCCGAAACTGGCAGAAGCAGCAGACTCGGCATCAGAAGCGGTAGAAGAAGCAGTGAAGCCTGACTACTTGTTAATGAAGCGTGTCGAACAAGCCTTCCACCTGTTGAACCAACTTCAAGTCAGTGAAACACCTAACTCCCCTACTCCGTGGGATGAAACAATTGCAGCATTAAGCCGTGTTCGTACTTATATGAAAGACATTGCTGATGCTCCAGACCCGCAAATGGCCGCACTTGCTGCAGCCCAGCACCGAATGAACAGCACTGAAGCCGATCCATTGATTAAACTTAAGCAGATTGCTCAGAAATCGCCAGAGCCAGTGCGCAGTTGGTTACTTGATGTCGTTCAGCAAAGCTGGTCAGTGATGATCAAAGAATCAGCAAAAGGCATTCAAACCCAATGGTACAGCGAGATTTACACCAAGTTTAAAGAGCTAGGGCTTGGTAAATACCCATTTGATCTGAACGCGACAGAAGAGATCTCAATTGAAGACTTCGAGCTGTTGTTCGCATCAGGTGGTTTATTAGACACGTTTATTCAGAAGAACTTCGCACCGTTCTACGATACTAACTTGTGGACACCAAAACAGGTAGATGGCGAAACCATGCCTCTTTCTCCTGCCCTATTGGTGCAATTGCGCAACTACAACGTTATCCGCGATACGTTAATCAATAAGAGCACAAACCGAGTTTACATCCCGTTCAGTGCGAAAGTACTAGACCTTGATTCGAGTGCTATCAGAGCCAGTCTGAAAATTTCAGACACTGATATCAACTACTATCATGGTCCGAGCCGAATTCGTGAAATGGAGTGGCCGCCGAAGAACGGTGACTTCAATATAAGAATCACGATCCAAGATGTGACAGACGAAGGCAAACAACACGTTCTAAATAAGAGTGGTCAGTGGGCGATATACAGATTGCTAGGTGATTCGACCCTGACAAACACTCATAACGGTAGCTTCGTCAGTGACATAAAAGTGTCAGGAAGGGATTTGAGCCTTCGTATCACCCCTTTGACACAGAAAAACCCATTCACTCTAGCTGAGCTGTATAACTTTACACTCCCAGAGTCGATTTAATAACAATATAAAAACCAGAATAGGCAGAACACATGATTTCAAACATGACTTTACAAGGCTTAGACAAGTTAGATCGTAAAATACTTTCCAGTCTGTTATCTAACGGGCGAGAGTCGATTGCGAATCTATCTCGAAATATCGGTTTGTCTCGTACTGCTGTTGCAGAAAGAATTAATAGATTGGAAAAAACGGGGATTATAAAAGGCTACACTGCACAAATCCGCGTTGAAAATGAAGGTCGCAAAGCTGCCAGCTACCTGCTGATTTCTTGCGAAAAGGGCAAAAAAAACGACGTAACAAATGCCCTTAAAGAAATTCCAGAGGTACGACTGACAAGCGTTGTAGGTGGTAGCTTCGATATTATCGCGCTTATAGAAGCACCAGACCTTCAGTCTATTCACCATCTATGTAATGAGATTGAATCTTTTAGCGGTATTCAGAAGCTCGACACGACGGTTGTTCTTCATCAACCAATCAGCCGATAAGTTTTTGGTTCCCGCCAAATATTCTATACAGACGAAAAAGCCGCGAACAACTCGCGGCTTTATTGTAACTGGCGTTTTCCCCATCATATGCTAAGCATTAGATGCTGCCAATCAGGCGAATCTTGGCGTCTTTGTCACCCGGATTACCAAGCCAAAATGTTTGCCCTAACTGGTTCCCTTCCCCATTCCCCAGTTGGTTTTCAGGGATAGTATCGAGGTTAACCGTTAACTTAAGATCCCAAGACATCGGGTCACGCAAAATAAAACGCATCAAACCTACTAAGGTTTTATGTAACTCACCATCGTATGAAAACTGCTTAAAAGTTTCAAAATCAATGTTGTCGATGCACAAATTAAACTTACCGTTTAAGTCTGCAATACTTTGCCCTAAATGTAAGCTTTGACCTAACACACAATTGGAACGGTTTAGTTTGTTTCGCTGACTCTCAGCAATTTCAACACGTCTATATACCCACTCTTCGATACGGACACTAGGTAACGAAAAGTAGTGTGAAACTATACCTGAAATCAACTTAGGAGAACGTGTGCGTGTGGATAGTTGGTTCACGTAAGAGAGAATTTTCGCTCGATCTAACTCAGCGACGTCGCAATCTTGCATTACGCCGGATAGACCAGCCAAATGCAGTATACGCCCGGAAAAAGCGTCGTTCGCACCACTTTGATACTGTACATGGTAACGGTATTTCTTCCATACGCGATATAGCAAACTGGTATAGCGATTATGGAAGAAATCAAAAAAGTCTTTTACCGGATTGTCATCTGGGTCTCGCCCTGCAAGTTTCTCAGTATAAGAAGCTGGCAGTGGTGAGCTAGAACCATGCAATCCAAGAAAGTTCGTTTCTACGCGTGAATACTGCTGCCCGTTTCTTTCCATATGGGTGATAAATTCCATATCGCTCTTTGGAAAGCAAAGGTTTGACGACACACTGAACTCGATACGTTCTTGATGAAAGTATTTGTTCTCACCGACTGCGATAAAGTTAGAATTTGGTTCAAGCTGGTAATGCTTCTCAAGCAGCAACACCGCTTGGTAGAAGCTAAACTCATTCGACTTATCAGAAAGTGTATTAATCATAGAATCGTCTGCTGCCCAATGAGGCTTGCCCAGTTGTAAACTTCCCCGGTTGCTTCATCAAACACTTCCAGCTCGGTAAAAGAGTTCACACTCGAATACAGACGAATGAACTCGTTCAGTACCGTTGCCATGAGAAACATATCGCCTTCGTTTACGAAGAATTGAGAGTTAGTAACCAACTTAAATTGATTACCACGTACTGAAACGCCTCTGAACACACGGTCGATTGGTTTCATCTCTGAAGAAATAATGCCATCAAGCCGATGAATCGACGCGCGATGTGCTTGCCTGTCTACACGAGAATGAAAGTCGTAAGTAGAGAGCAGAACTTTCAACACATCGATATTCGCTAAAGACAAATAGTTGAGCGACATATTGGCGATCAGCTGCCATTGAAGCTCGCCGTTTACCTGAGGGCTGACCGATTGGGTCGGTTTTGTGATGTTTCTAAACGTCGCATAGGTTGGTGATTTATGGGTTGCATAAGTGATGTCACCGACCGACAGACGCTCGGCTAGGTCCGCGTTACTGCATTGCAGTTTCATCAATACTGTTTCGGTACCTAAATCCGCAATGTCACCATTGTGAGTATGGAACGAGATATAGCGCTCTAAACCCCTTCCGCTTACTCGCTCACCTACCTTCGATTTATAGAACTCTCGTTTGTCACGTTGGTTGATTTGGTGCTCAAAAGACTCGAATTCGATAAGCGGTTTGCGACGGCGCTCATCTTTACTCCAGCTCTCTACTTGCTCAATCGAATACACTTCATAGTGTTCTTGGGTGCTGCTCTGCGGGCGAACTTTGTATTCATTCCGGCGGTGCTCTAAACGAATTGGGTCCCCATCCTTTTGGAACAAGTTTACGGCGGGTGTGCAATGCAGCCTTAAATGTTTATCTTTAAGCACGACTTCTGATGGCAATGCGCGCTTAAAGTGGAATTTGATTTTCACCGTACTGCGCTGTGGGATGCCTTTTAGCCACTCGAGTCCTTTAATATCGAAGAACATAAACTTATCTGGCAAAGAAAAGAACTCTTGCAGCAAACGATAACCCGCAAATGAGTTTTTACTATAAGGCAGCAGCGCTTCATCTTCTTCATGCCCTACTGGCTTAACGTATTCTGGACCAAGACGATGTTTGTAGCCGCCACCGACATCCAGTTCAACGTAATCCAAATAACGGAATAACCATAAAAACACCGTGCGAGTGATATGAATCTCACCATGCAGGTGTAGGCGCAACGTATCCAAACCGATGCGAGACAATTCAAGTCCATGCTCGGTTGACACCGTGACATCAATCGCCGAGCTGGTGCGACTGTTGGTTTGTTCAATGTTGGCAATCGTGATTGGGTATAGATTTACATCGTAACAAGTGCGGAAAAGGCACTGAGTACCTTCCACCTGTTCGCTTGCCATCTCTGCGCCACGTTTTACTAGGGTTTTCTCAGTAACACTGCCCGTATGTGGTTTGAGTTCACTGATACACAAAGACGGAATCGAGCGCATGTAGTGGGGCCAAAGCAACGTCATTAACGATTGTGTTAACTCTGGTAGCTCATCGTCTATCTTTTCTCGAATACGCCCGGTCAGAAAAGCAAAACCTTCAAGCAGTCGCTCGACATCTGGATCGAAGGTTCCTTCAGAGAGAAAGTGAGTTAACTTCGGGTGATATTTGGCAAACTCACTCCCCGACTCACGCAAATACGTGAGTTCATCTTGAAAGTATTTACTGTTACTCAAGTGGCACCTACTAAACGTTAAATTGACCGTCGGTTCCCATGTAGACATCGATCGACATTGGGACTTTACCGCCGTTATGGGAAACTTCGCCGTGAATACCAAAACCGAGTTGTAGTGGGTTATGGTGATCTTCACGGTAATGAACCTCGACATTCAGAAGTCTCGGCTCAAAGCGTTCTATGGTTGATGTGATGTTCTTTTGAATATGACGAACGAGGTTCGTATTGTTGGAAAGCACGTCGTTAAAATCTGGCAGCCCATAATCACTGTCTATCATTGCGTTACCAGAATGCGTGTTCAGCAAATCAGCAAGATGAGAATGAATGGACTCGATCAAATGCTTGTGAGACATCACTTTCTCGTAGCAATTCTTTGGTTCACCTAGCTCGATCCGCTCTAAAAGACGATAACCTTTTTCCATGTTCGGTCCTACGAAAAAAGCAGCCAGTCTTCACTGGCTGCTTGTTGGTTTAAGCAAAGGGCTATTGGTCTAGTTTACCAACTAGAGACAAGTCGAAGCTTGCGCCCATGTACTTAAAGTGAGGGCGCACAGACATTGATACTTTATACCAGCCTGGATCCCCTTCTACGTCTGATACTTCAACCTTAGCAGCACGCAGTGGACGACGACCACGAACTTCCGCTGGCGGGTTCTCCTGGTCAGAAACGTATTGACGAATCCACTTGTTCAGTTCGATTTCTAGGTCAGAACGCTCTTTCCAAGAACCGATTTGCTCGCGTTGTAGCACTTTGATGTAGTGTGCTAGACGGTTGATGATGAACATGTAAGGAAGCTGAGTTCCCAGCTTGTAGTTCATCTCTGCTTGTTTGCCTTCTGGCGTATTCGCAAACACTTTTGGTTTTTGAACTGAGTTTGCAGAGAAGAATGCTGCATTATCAGAACCTTTACGCATTGTTAGCGCAATAAAGCCCTCTTCTGCTAGCTCATACTCACGACGGTCAGAAACAAGGATCTCGGTTGGGATCTTGGTTTCGATTTGACCCATTGCTTCAAAGTTGTAAACCGGTAGGTCTTGAACTGCACCACCACTTTGAGGACCAATGATGTTAGGACACCAACGGTACTTAGCAAAAGATTCACTGATCTTAGACGCCATTGCGTACGCTGAGTTACCCCATAGGTAGTTGTCGTGGCTATCTGTCACTTGCTCATCGTAGTCAAACGCCTTAATTGGGTTATCTTCTACAGAGTAAGGCGTACGTAGCATGAAGCGAGAAGTACATAGACCTAGATAACGCGCATCTTCGTGCTCACGCAGACCACGCCATTTCGCGTACTGTGGCCCTTCGAATACAGATTTAAGATCTTTTAGGTTTGGTAATTCTTCGTAGCTGTCTAAACCGAAGAATTTAGCCGATGCTGACGTGATAAATGGAGCATGAGACATTGCACCTACGTTCGCCATGTATTCCATCAGTTTGATGTCTGGCGACGACGCTGACATGTCGTAGTCACAGATTACCGCACCAACAGGTTTACCACCGAATTGACCGTATTCACGCGTGTAGATTTGTTTGTAAAGACCAGACTTCACCACTTCTGGTGCGTCTTCGAAGTCATCAAGAACTTCATCTTTCTTCGCTGAGATCAGTTCAATTTGAATGTTCTCACGGAAGTCGGTGTGGTCAACAAGGTACTTAAGACCACGCCACGTTGATTCAATCGCTTGAACTTCTTCGCTGTGAAGAATCGCATCAACCTGCTTAGACAATTTTTGGTCGATTTCAGAGATCATCAAATCAACTAAAGATTGATCTACTTTCTCTGTGTTCGAGCTGCTTAGTAGCTCACTGATGAATGCTTCTACGCCGCGTTTCGCAACGTCAAAACCTTCATCACTTGGCTTTAAACGAGTTTCGTTAAGAATGCTATCCAGAAGTGAGCCTGATTCAACTAAGGCTGCTTCTTGTTCTGGCGCTTGTGCTTCTGCAGACATGGTATCCCTTACTCTTCTTTCGCTTCTTGGTCATCGCCAATGCTTAGTTCATCCAACAGTTTCTTTCTCGCTTCTTCATCTTGAAGAACCGATGCGATCTTCTTACGGAACGCAGGAACGTTACCTAGAGGACCTTTAAGTGCAACTAAGGCCTCGCGAAGCTCAAGCAGGCTGTTTAGCTCAGGTACGCTTTTCGCGATCGCTTCAGGAGAGAAGTCCTTCATGTTTTGGAACGTCAAATCAACGCCGATTTGACCACCTTCTTCATCAGAAAGACGGTTTTCAACGTTAACTTTAACGTTTGGAGACATGCCTTCTAGCACTTCGTTAAAGTTGTCTTTATCGATATTGATTGGAGTACGTTCTTCGATTGGCGTCTCATCTGCACGTGCAGTAAAATCACCAACAACCATCATGCTCAGCGGCAGCTCTACGTCATCTTGCGTATCACCAGTTGCTGGAACATAACGGATATTAATTCGCTCTTTAGGAGCCACCGAGCCGTCACGTGACATAATTAGTTCCTTATTTAACTCTTTAATTAGTCATAAATTGCTTTCCACTCTTCATACTTCTCAGGCAAAAGGTCCTTACTTCTGAATAACTGATGGAGTGTTTTTCGAATCAGGTCTTCTAACTGTGAAGATAAGTGGGGTTCCCAGCTCGCGAGATTAAACGCTTTTTGTACTTCCCAACCCTTCTCAAGATAAGGCAGACACAACGGGTATAATCCAACAGACTGGTAAGCTGCTATCAATTGTAAATACAGCATGAACTGTCCACGTCCCGAGCTATCCAGCTCAAGTTTGCGGGCAAGTTCAGCGGCATATTCCCCTAGATTTTCTAGAGTGATATCCTCCATCGGCAGCGAATCTTCTTCAGAAATCACAACCGTTTGAACAACGGGTTGAGAAGACGAAGAAGTTGCATCTTGAGTCGATAACCAGCTCAAGGTAGCTTCATCTGCAAATGGCAAAGAATTCTTAAATGTGAGGTACTCGATGCCCTCTAGCGAATCAACAAAACGCTTCACTTCCTGTTTCACAGCAATTGCTGCGTCATCAAAACCCAAGTTATTGAGCATCAAAGACACCAAGTAGTGACCCGTCAGCCAAAACGGCGCATCAGTTAATGTGCGCTCCAAGCGTTTGATGGTGTCGATATCGCTTTCTTGATTGGCTTTATCTCGGTATTCCGTTTGTTGATCGGACGATACCGCCAAACTCAAAGGCGTTTGATTGTTTTGATGATCAGGCAGACCGTCAATGTCATCCCACGTTAGATGACGATAAATTCGGTAAGCCAGAGGATCACTTGGGTTGGCATGAAGCATCACTTCCGCGACTTTCTTCAAGGTGCGTTTCGAAGCGGTTGGCGACGAGAAGTCCGTATCGATATCGACTTCTTTTGTGACGGCTTTCTTAACTGGTGCAGGTTTAGAAGTCTGCAAAACCGTGTTAGATGCCCTAGTTTGCACATCACTCTGCGCTGGCGTTTCTACCACTTCGGCTTTGGCAGGCTGTGCTGCTGGTGTCGCTTGTTCTAGAGTCGCTGTTGCATCGTCGCTCTGATTGTCGACAGCAACTTGTTGAGACAACACATTTAACTGCGTACGAATCTCGAAGAAGTCCGCTTCCGAGTCTTGATAAACGTCGTCGTACTGACGCTGCACATCTTCGATGGTTGAAATACAACTTGAAACTAATTCCCAAGACTGAGGGCTTTCAGCCAACTTGCTGCTCACCAACTTAAATTGATGGTTCAGCCACTCCACTGCGCCATCTCGACCTCGCTTTCGCGACGGATACAGTTCAACACCAAAACGATTTAACGCCTCACTAAGCAGCTTCAGACCTTGTTCAAAGCCTTGCAGTCCAAACTCTTCTGTTAGAGCGCGAACGAGGTAACAAATTGCTTTTAAATCTTTGCTGTGATGCTCTAGAACTTCAGTGGCATGTGTTTTTACGACGCTCCAATCTACCGTTTCACCAAACAATGAGCCGAATTTCTTTACTTCGGATTCCATCATTTCATAGCAAAATTCGTAGCGAGCATCCTCACCTACAGGTGCGGAATCAGAGATGGGAGCGAGCAAGCGTTCAATTTCAATGACTGACATTAACTTCTCCCCTCTGCTAAGTAGTCTCTCAGAGCGCGTTCAACCGCGATTGCACCACGCGCAGGACGAGAAAGTTGATGACTTTTATCAATGGAGTCTCTAGCCATGCTCTCAAGCAGGTCGGTAATTTCGCCAAATTTCTTTGGGGCATTTCGCTCAAGGTCGGATAGTGAATCGTGCAGCTTTTGCTTATCAAATACGGATTGCTCAGTGACGGTACTAAACAAAATGAACTCGCTTCGAGCAACAATGAGATCCGTCACCTTTTTGTTGAGCTCTGGCGTATTACCAAAGTAAGCTTTAGCGGCTTTAGCCTCTTCAATGGCTTTGGTATAAAAGTGATCTTTTGCGTGTGAATCGATAGACGCATTGATATTTTCCATCACTTTGTTTGGCAAGACTTGGCTATAGAAATAAGCTTCAGATTGATTTAATAACCAAGCAGCTTTCATTTCTTCGTCTGCAAGCTTTGCTTCGCCATCGAGGATTAAGTTCGCAATCTGTTCGTCTTTACTTCCTGCAACAGCAGAGATCTTCATTGAATCTATCGAAGCAACATTCAAACCAGCCATCACTTTGGTCAAGGTTTTGTCTGCGTATGGGAATAATGCTCCATCATCAACGAGTTTTTCTCGCAGCGTGACCAGCTCTTTGCGTAAATCCACCAGCGTTTTTGGTAACTCATCCGCCAAAGCTTGATAAGACGTCAATTGAGCCTGATTCTTTTTGTATAACTTAGACAGTTTCATTTGTTGTACTTGGTAAGCTTCACGATAAGGCGCAGTCGAAATCACGTCTTTTTCCATATCGTTAAGTGCAGTTTCAATCGCCCAAGGGGGTTGAGCCAAAAAAGAAGCCGTTTGCGCTGGTTTGATGGTGCTCACCAGTGGTGTTTCCGTTTGCGAGATAGGCTGCGACTTAACGATCGTTTTCCACTCTGGCTGATTCTGCTGGTACAAGTAGTGACCCGTTACTGCCACCACACTCAATACCAAACTCGCTTCTAGCACTTTAAAGCGACCGTAACTCGCTTTATCTTGAGGTTTACAGTGTGTCAGTAATAAATCGGCATTGCGTAAACTGCTAAAAATAGGTGCATTCGATTGTGAATCAATAGATTGAGTGTCAATACGTGCAAGTTGCTGGGCAAAGGAAATTGCCGTGTAGCCGTGTCCTCTTGGGTTATTAATCACCTGCTTAAGCAGTTTCCAAATATGGTTTGGAATTAATGCCGGACGTTTGCGATCTTTTAACTGTTTGTGCCAAGCATCACCAAAGATCGAACCAATAAAGAGATGGCCAGTTAATAGCGCGAGCGAATAAACATCGTCTTGTGGTTCTGTCGTACCTGTCTCGAGATACAGGGGTGACGCATAACTCAAACTCGCTTCAGCATGAGACTCGTTTTCACCGATGTAGCGCGCGGCACCAAAGTCGATCAACTTAACGTAGTCGCCCTCACTAACAAGAACATTTGACGGCTTAATATCAAGATGGCAAATACCTCGGGTGTGCATAAACTCCAGCGCACCCGCAAGTTGATACACTAACCAAGCAATGTGGTCGTGGCGAAAACCTTTAGAGGAATGGCGTTCCATCTTCTCTGCCAGTGATTCACCTTGAATCCACTCGTACATTAAATATGGGCGTTCGAATTCGTTACCGATCTTAATAAAATCAGCGACGCTTGGGTGCTGAGAGAGCTCTAATCTGCTTGCTTCATTGACCAACATTTTATTGGCAATATCTGGGGCGTCTTCATTGACGACTTTACAGCAGATTTGTTTTTCTGGTTGACCCTTTTTGGCGAGATGATAGACGGTCGTCCTACCATTTTTCGATAACAGTGTGTCTAGCACATCAAATTGTGAAAAAAGTACATACTCAAGCTTTGGCTTATTTTTTTGCGCCAATCTTTGCTCGTTCTGTTTCTTTTTCTCAATGGCTTTAACAACCAATTGATCAATATAACCTTTGGCTGCTCCCTGCTTATCTGACACTTTGCACTCTTTTATCGAACAAATATTATTAGGCCGAAATAATATTTGCTGAAACATCCTTGTTTCAAGGCTGGTATTTAAAACGAACGGTAAACCTATTACTTTAGTGATAATTACTAAGTTATTAGACTCATTAACTTACGCTTTCACTACATCAATTATGTTGTTTTTATCGAGTAAAGGTTCTTGAAAAGACTTCAAGGATATTACTTTAAGAATCACACTAGCATGCCAATAATTGAAGCATCCCTTTGTCGCCATTAAAATCAAACATTAATAACGATGCCGGGTGGTTAAAGTGATGATTTTTAACCGTAAACGCAATCAGCGCAAGTGCCGAACAACTGCCCATCGTTCCCCATAACTCATTGATAAGATTAGGTTGTTCTGGTTCAATAAAGCGTTCTGCTTTAGCACCTAGAGCAAAACCATAATCTTCCGTATGCGCGCGCAGGTTTGTCATGTCTGAATAAACTTCACCAAACGAATCAAGTTTTTTACTCACTCGCTGCACAAGTCTAAACATGCCTCTTCGGTCTGCGGTATTCAGTTCTGTGTCGATATAACCAAGCTGTGCTTGAGGCTTAAGTTTCAATGTTTCTAAAGTATTTCTTCTGCAAAGAATTAACCCCGCTCCCCCCTCACTCGGAATAACACCCCATGGGTTATTCGTACTCATTACCATCGCATCGTCAATAAGCTCTTGCATCGAACTCACCGTAGAGTCCACGCTAATGCACATCATGGCGTCGTATTTATCCATAGACTTCATTGCCTGTAGCACGAAGCTAGGACCGCTTGCATGCACGGCTTCAACCACAGAAAGAAAGTCAGAATAGTCACTTTCACCGAGCCACTCTTGTATCTTCGCTAATGAAATTGTCGTTGGCACAGAAATAAGTAACGGAATCGGCTTCAAGGACCGAGGTAGTTGGACCAAAAGGGAATCCAGTAAGTGAGCCGTTAGCTCACAGGTTTTTCCAAATAATTCGCTCTCTTTCGTGTATTCGATTGTGGCAAACGTAAATCGTTCAATACCGTCTTTACCGACCATTTGATCAAACCTAGCTAAGTCCGCCTTAGCCACGCTAGTAGCAACGTCCAGGTTCATTCCTGTAGGCGTCATGACTTCCATGCCTAACACGTAACGACCGGTTGAATTAGGCATGCTCGCTTACCTCTTCTAATAGGGTGATAGACGTAGAGACCAACAAATGTTCTTTGCCTTGACAGGGAAACGCGGCTGTATAAGTGATTGATACGGCTTTCTTTTCAGTATCAACGAACAAGGTATACATCGCCATATCGACCTGGTAGCTGCCGTCTTTGAAAGTGGCGGTTGCACGATACTTCTCTTTAGGAATGCGGAATGAAAGCGTGTCCTCATGACAAAAACCGCTCATCATTAAACGCTCGCCTCCATGAAGAAAACCTTTGCATTGTTGGTCGGTGGGCGCGCTTTGAAAAAAGCGCCTATCGAAGTCCAGCGGTAGCATTGGTTTGCGATTTTCAATCCAATCTTCATCAAACGTACCAGCCAGTTTTTGGCGAGACTCAAAAAATGGGGGAATAGGTCCAAAGCCCGCCACTCGCAGATTTTTTGAAGTAGCACTCCACTCTTCTCTCGGGTAGAAAACCGAGGGCACTTTCTGCTCAAGTAACACTTTATTGGAATCAGCGACACCACCGCCAATTCGGTTACGTAAGTCACCACCGATCGCGCAGGTGTAATCAATATCTCTTTCTATAAAGGGCGTCGGTTTACTGAGTGTGATACTCCCCCCGTGTTCAACCCACACGCGCTCTCCGTGGATAGCGAGAGTCTTATCGATATGACCATCAATCAGAACTCGGCACTCTTGGTATGTCACTGGCTTTTTCGCGTAGCTGCGCGCTTTGCCGTAAACAAGTACATCTGTGTTGTCTTTGGTATACGCAAACTCGTGGTCAACTTTCATCGCAGAGAAGCCTTCTTCGCCCAAATATTGGGGATCATCGAAGATTTCACTTTCACCTAATTCGTGCCAAACCACACCATCGAATTGCCAAGTACGTTTAGCGACAACAACCCACACTTCATCGCCGTTTTCATCACGTTGAAAACGCCCTTTAAGTGATAGCTCTGGGTGCGCTTCAATATCCCATAACTGCATTGCTATTCCTTAAGTTGAATCGTTCGATCGCCGAAGGTGCGGCTTTTAAATTGTTAAAGTTCCAGTCTTGCTGATGGATCGGCATAGCCATATCCCATGGCACATAAGCTCTTGATTGAATACAGATTTGACGCCATAGCCAATCGCGGAACATGACATCAACATTGGCATCTTGCATCGCCGTTAAAGTAGATTCGAAGCTCAATGCATAACCCATACGACTGGGTAGGTTTTGGACATACTTTTCATCTTCCACCCACTCGTTAAGCAAATCGATAATCTCTCCCCACTCATGCTCAACGCCAATGTCTTGCGGAGTCAGGGGAAGAAGTTTTCCGTAGACCACATACAATGCTTGAATCCAAACTTCGCCTTCATCTTCTTCTAAACTTTGCAAGTGATCGATGATTCTAGGTACTAGCCTGTGATCCCCACTCAGTGCAAAATCGACAGGAGCTAACGAAGAAGAAATATCAAACACTTCAAACTCTCTAAGCTCCAATAATTTTGCAAAAGTGAGTATTTGATCAGAAGGCAACTGACTCCGTTCAGTACCAAAATACTGACGGAACCAAGTGCCTCGGTCGCGTTTAGTAATCAAACGTTCAAACAGATACTGTTCGCCATTAGCATTGTCGTTGATCCATTCAATACCCTCTTCCACATCCTGCAACGCCAGTAATGGCAAAGCGATATTGGAAAGGATGATTTCCGCTTTGTGCCAACGTTTAATCAACGCAACACTCAATGCTTGGCGGACACGTAGGCACTCAAAATAATACGCGCTGGCTTTCACTTTACCTTCGATAAGTTCAGACATCACACTATCGATATGCTCTACTGGCGATTGCGTAACAATCACCATAGCGGTATGCCTGTCTAGCTCTTCGAGTAAACTCAGACCACACAAAAGGTTATCAAGCTCTGAGCCTAACTCTCCTTGAAGCATGATCCAGGTATAGATTTCTGGCTCTTGGTTTCTTAATTGATGAATCACCCCCGGTGCTAATCGATAAAACGATAAGTAAACCTGCTTGAGCTCAGCAATTTGGCGCTCAATGAGCTTGAGATACTCCAATTCACGACTTGGATAACCACGTTTATGAATTTGGACTCTTTGCCTAATTAAGAATCCGAGGCTCTCTGAGGCGATAGAAAGCTTTTCGTTGCAAAAGGTCAGCCATGTTGCTGGCAGTTGGGAAAGGTCGCTCACTGCACGTTCGGCTTTCGCCAACGCACCTTCAACGTCTTGATTGGTTATAGGTGCCTTTAGGTGCTCGACACCGATTCTTTGTCGCATCTACTTATCCATTGTTAGCGTACGAGAACGCGATAGCAGTCAACTAGTAGCAATTAGTTAGTAATGGTTAGTTAGTTATTAACAATCAGCTCGTTGTGCTCAGTTAATTGCTATCGTTCCACCTTGAATTTTTTGTGCTTTTTCTGCTTGAGAGGTGACGTACTTAGCCTTTGTGGTGATACGACCATCGCGCCCACTATAGCGAGTTTCTGTCTCTCCGCTTTTAACGATCAGCTCCTGTTCTGTCTCAATCACCATCTTTTTGGCTCTTAATACAAATTCGTCAGAATCATCCAAAATGGAAAAGAATATGTCCGTCACGAATGGCAAGCTTAAGTCTTCGTTCAGGAATTCAATTCGACAACTTAACTGGTTATCGATGGCCATTTGTAACTCAGAACGACGAAAGCCACGCCCTAACCTTGCGGTAAGTGGCTGGTTAAATGGATTTCCATCAAAATCAACTCGAACACTGCCTGTGGATTCGTTGATGGCGACTATGGTTCCAAAGCGCGAAAAGCAAGCCGGAGTATCGGCTTGCTGTTTCGTGATAGTTTCTGTAGTAAGTAGTTGTTTTTCCATCATTAGTTAATCGCTACGTTACCACCCTTCACGACGACTTTATCGCTGCCCTCAATGGTGATTGAAGAGCCAGACAGCTTGATTGAGCCATCACTGTTCATCACTAATGAAGAGCCGCCTGTTTTCAACACAATCTTGTCACCACTGATGATTTGCGTCGCACCGTCGGCTTTGTATGATGTGTTACCTTTGACCGATACCGTTAAATTGCCGCCTACGGTTTGATTGTCATCGGCACCGATGTCCGAACTCTTAGACGCCCCTACCGTCAGGTTACTGTTTTCACCCACATCCAAATCGTCGTTTTTACCGATCTTAGTCGTGCGGTTATCGCCAATTTCTAAATCAGAGTTATTCTTTACATACTGAGTTTCGTTGGCGTTGTAAGTGACGGTTACATCTTGCTCTACGGTCTCGGTAAATGTGCTGTTTACTTGCGTAGTCTTATGACCATCAATGGTTTCTTTGTGGTCACCATGCACTTCGTTGGTTTGATGACGCGCTACCTTTAAGAACTCATCCTGACCGATATCGCGGTAACGGTTGTTGAGTACTTTAGTCGACATATCTTTTTGAGCATGAATGTAGACTTCTTCTTGGTTTGCTTCGTCTTCAAAACTCAGCTCGTTGTAGCCTGTCCCCTTGTGTGTTTGGGTACGGAACGTAGTACGCGTTTTGTTCTCAGGTAGCGCATAAGGAGGGAAATGCAGACCGTTGTACACAGCCCCAGTCACTAACGGACGATCTGGGTCACCCTCAAGGAACGTGACGACCACTTCATGACCAATACGCGGCAAATACACAGCCCCCCAAGTTGGCGCTGCCATCGATTGACTTACACGAATCCAACAGCTTGAGTGCTCATCGTTATCACCATAGCGATCCCAATGGAACTGAACTTTAATTCGTCCGAGTTTATCGGTGTAGATCTCCTCACCAGCAGGACCAACCACAACAGCGGTTTGTGGACCATCAACAACAGGTGCAGCCAATTTAGGCGCTCTAAATACCACATCGCGTGGAATACAAGAGAACTGGTTGTAGTAAGTGGTTGGCATACCACTCGTTTCGTCTTCATGCACCTGTGGATCTTGCCCTGTGTGCATGACAGATAACATGAGGTAGTCACGGTTGATTTCAGCGCGAGGATGTTCACTGACATTAAAGCTGTAACCAGATGCTAAACGCATCACATCACTGCTCGCTTCAACCTGTTGATTATCAACAATATGTTCAGACATCCATTCCGTCGTTCTTACCTGCCCCATCGCAGGATCCACGTAACGACCAGGGTAATCAAACTGCTTCAAGTCTTGGTCAAGATCGCCCGCATGCGTCATCTCTTGCGGGATCTTTGGTTGCTCATAGTTATAATCCGTGTACGTAACCTGACCCGTTCGCACCCGGTTAACTAACTCTAGATCGGAGATGTGCTCACGATCGGCAACGCCACCACCATCAGCATGATAAACAATCGGTCCAATGTAAGAAGCATTGATTGGCGAACTCACCAAAGGTGCAATCGCATCATTACTATCCACTATTACCATGGTGTGATTTGCATCAGTATGGTCGAAGTAGTACCACATACCGTGCTCAGCCATCATGCGCTGAACGAAATGCAAGTCCGATTCACGATATTGAAGAACGTATTCTTTGGGAGGATATATGCCTGAAAGCTCGAAGCGATAATCGGTGACTGCCCCATCATCCAGCACTTCAGTAATAATATCTTGCGCAGACTTCTGCTGGAAAATTCGACAATCTTGACGCTGAGATAAAAACCAAGCTTGCGGCACCAAAACCAATTGGTATCGAGAGAAACGGCGCCCAGTCCCCAAATAGCGAACTTCATTCACGACACCGTTAAATACACGTGCAGCACCAACACCTTGTCCATAAAGGGTTAATGTGCCCGCTTTTCGTATTAACGCATCAAAAGAGATATCTGGATCAAGTGAAAGTAATGAGAGACTGATGTGAAAAGGTTTCGAAAGCTCTTCATTCACTTGAAAACTTTCTACTCGAAATTCATGCCCACATCCAGGCACTTCAAATTTAAATTCTACGTCATTCACCATATCTTTTACCTGATACAAATAATCGGATTAGGGCCAACAATTGTTGGCCCTGAATCTTTACGCAAAGAGCAATTAAGCTTCGCGTGGAGCACGCCAGTCGTCGTTACCCGCTGTACCACAGTTTTCGTGAGTCACTTCAATTGCACGGTAAGTGAACTTAAGTACTTCTTCTGTCACACGGTCTGCGGTTGCTGCGTCTTGACAGTGGTTCATACGAGTTTGGATATCTACAAGTAGCGCATCAATCAGTTTGATTGAGTAGTAGTGCTCTTGCTTACCTTGAACTGAAGTGCGGTAGAAACGAATCACACATTCAGGAAGTTTTTCACCAGATACTAGTGCGTTGAATAGTAGTGGAGAAGAACGGTCTTGAACTTTAGTTACAACAAGTGGGCGGTGTACACGCTGACCAGTTGGCTGACCGCTTTGTGGGTCACGTGGAACAGTTAGCACGTGATCAAGCTCTTGCACTAGGAACTCATCAACGTGAGCTTCTTGCCATGTGTTACCTACAGAGTCCGCAGAGTAAGTATCTTTTGTAATGTGACCTTGAGTTTCACCGTTGATAGACATATATGCTGGAGTTGGCATCGCTATTTCCTTTTCTAAAATCTGTTTTGTTTAATCACCAAATCGCTTATCACCGCGACTACTTGGTATATTCAATCTCCATGCCAACTAAAATAAACAATAAAATACAATAATTTACAAGAAATCAGCCATTATTTACCTATTTGTTAAGTACAATTTATTGGTTGAAAAACCAAAAAATTGGATTCAAATAATAATAAATTGTTTCGAATATAAAAAGTGGAAATAACCATATAACAACAAGACAATAAAGTTAATAAATCTAGCCTTTTGGTTATATTCACTATTAATTAATTCAAAATAACAAAGTATGATTCGCCACGATAAATATTACCACTAATACTCTCATTAAAATCACCAATAAACGCTAGTTAAAACATCTTGATAAAAAAAGAGCATTGTCACTTTTAGTATAATAGCCATTACATCTTTTCCTCTAAAGAATTAAATGGTCATGATAAATATAAACCTTTCTTCATTAATTCAGCGTCTACACCCGATAGCAAAAGTTGCACTAGAAGACGCAGCTGCACTTGCAGTTTCTGAAAAAGCAAACGAAGTTCAAATTGAGCACTATTTATTGAGTCTATTAGAAAGACCAAATAGTGATTTTGACGTCTTATTAAGTCATTTTGATTGTTCAGAGAACTTATTAAGGCAATCGGTTCGATCTACTCTCGATACCAACGCCAAAGGGAATGGCAGCAAACCCGTTTTTTCTGCTTTATTAATTGAATGGTTACAAGAAAGCTGGCTGGTTTCTTCTTTAGATCTGTCTGAAACACAAATCCGCTCCGGTGCTCTGCTCCTTACTCTTGTTAGCAACCCTCTACGTTACGGTCAACACGGTTACGCCTCTATCCTTGAAGCCCTAAATCCTGATAGTCTCAAACGCAACTTTGCAGAGCTAACGAGCCACTCTATCGAAGCGCAAGTCGCCACGTCAGAAAACACTCAAGCTCGTGAAGATGGCTCAGCACTGAGCAAGTTCACGACCGACTTCACTGGTAAAGCACGCAAAGGCGAAATCGATCCAGTATTCTGCCGTGACCAAGAGATCCGCCAAATTGTGGACATTCTTGCCCGTCGTCGCAAAAACAACCCTATTGCGGTTGGTGAGCCTGGCGTTGGTAAAACAGCCGTCGTTGAAGGACTAGCACTTAAGATCGTGCAAGGCGATGTGCCTGACAACCTAAAAGGTGTCGAGCTTTATGGCTTGGATATGGGACTTCTACAAGCCGGGGCAAGCGTAAAAGGTGAATTCGAGAAACGCCTAAACGCTGTATTGGATGAAGTGAAAAACTCGCCAACCCCTATCATTCTTTTCATCGATGAAGCACACACACTTGTTGGTGGCGGTAACCAAGCAGGCGGCAGCGATGCTGCAAACTTGCTAAAGCCTGCACTAGCCCGTGGTGAAGTCAAGACAATCGCAGCAACAACCTGGTCGGAATACAAAAAGTACTTCGAGAAAGATCCTGCCCTTGCGCGTCGTTTCCAACTTGTGAAACTCGACGAGCCTTCTCCGGAACAAGCGGCATTGATCATCCGTGGTTTGCGCCCTGCTTACGAAAAATCACACAATGTATATGTTCGCGATGATGCCATCACCGCAGCTGCAGCGCTCTCAGCTCGTTACATTTCGGGTCGCCAACTGCCAGATAAAGCCATTGATGTTCTAGATACAGCATGCGCGCGTGTGAACATCAGTCTAAATGCCATTCCTGCGTCTGTAGAAACACTTCAACAAGAGCTTGCTGCACAACAGCGCGAGCTCGAAGCCCTTGAGAGAGATGCGCTACAACAAACAGGCGATAAACACAGTCTTGCTAATATTCCAGACCTAAAACTGGCAATGGAAGCAACAAAAGAAGAATTAGCAGAACAAGAAGCACAATGGCACAAAGAGAAAGAGCAAATCGAAGAAATGATTGCACTACGTTCTCGTTTACATGAGTTAGTGTCTGGTGAAACCGACGAAGAACAGCAGATTACTGATGAAGAATCAGAACATGAGCAAGACATTTCTCCATGCGCAGAAATGGATGAAGAAGCGGTTCGCATTGCAATTTCAGCCTGCCAAGAACAGCTAGACGCAATCCGCAATGACAACCCACTGGTTCACTTTGAAGTGGGTCCAGATGAAGTCAGCCACGTGATCTCGGACTGGACTGGTATTCCAATGGGTAAGATGCTTCAAGACGAAGCAGAAACCACTCTTAAACTAAAAGAAAGCCTAGCACAAAGCATCAAAGGTCAAGAATACGCTATCGATGCACTGTCTGAAGGTATCCAAACTGCAAAAGCCGGCCTAGGAAACCCAGACGCACCGACAGGTGTATTCCTGCTCGTTGGTCCAAGCGGTGTGGGTAAAACCGAAACCGCTCGTGCAATTGCCGACCAAATGTTTGGTGGTGAGCGCTTCATGACGACCATCAACATGTCTGAGTTTCAAGAGAAGCACACGGTATCTCGCCTAATCGGTTCACCTCCGGGTTATGTAGGCTACGGTGAAGGAGGCATGCTCACAGAAGCCGTTCGTCAACGTCCATACTCAGTTGTACTGCTTGATGAAGTTGAAAAAGCGGATCCAGAAGTATTGAACCTGTTCTACCAAGTGTTCGATAAAGGCACACTGAGCGACGGTGAAGGTCGTACTATCGACTTCAAGAACACGCTAATCATCATGACTAGCAACCTTGCAACGCATGAGATTGAATCTTTGGTTCATCAATCAAAAGACATTGATGCCAACATCATCGCAGAGGCTATCCGCCCTACTTTGAACCAGCATTTCAAACCAGCGCTATTGGCACGTATGTCGGTACTCCCGTTTGTGCCTCTGTCTGACGAGGCAATGACAGAAATCATCCACCACAAACTCAACAAAGTCTCTCAGCGTCTACAGAGTCATCATAAGTTGTCTTTGAGCTACGAAGATAACTTGGTTGAGTTCGTACTTGGTAACTGTCGTCTTGCTGAAACAGGCGCGCGTAACATTGATGCGGTCATCAACCGTCAACTACTGCCTCAGCTATCGACTCAGCTACTAGTGCATGACAAGGATGATTCACATACGCAAATCGAAGTGTCTGTCGATGAGCAAGGAACACTAACCTATGCGTTCAGCTAACCATAGCGAACTTAGCAGCGCCCTACTTGCGATCAGTCAATCTTTGGCTGATCGCAGCCAGCTTACCCAAACCTTAGATGCCGTGTTGACTGCTGCGAGACAAATGACCCTCGCAAAGCACGGCATCATTTTTGTTTTGGATCAGACTGGCCAGGCGTTAATTCCAAGTACCGCTCACCATAACGATAAAACGATTGTTTCCCACCCTTGGGAGGCATTGCAGATAGATTCCGCTAGTGAGAACGACCCATTTAACTTTGCCATTCGCAATGGTGAGGTGGTGTTGATTAACGAGTTGTATAAGTACAACGGCTATGACTGTGACAGTATCTATCAAACTGAGCAGACGCTGGGATTAAAAAGCGAGAATTTACTGGCTTGGCCGCTGATCGACAGCGCAAGTAAGACCATTGGACTCTTGGTCTTGCTCGATTTGAGCGTTATCGACAACGAAGCCGCACTCACCGAGTTCTGTCGCATGGCCGCAAGCAATATTCGCCAAGCGGTTTGGTTAGAGCAATATGGGCAAGTGATCAAAAGCCTGAGTGCCGATAACCAAGCACTGCTTCGTGAGAACACTCAACTCAAAAAGCGTACCCAAAAAACCTATCAGGGTCCTATTGCAGAGAGCGAAGAAATGCTCAATGTCTTGAATCGACTTGATAAGGTGTTATCCCTTCCTGTCGATGTGTTATTGCGTGGTGAAACGGGCGCTGGTAAAGAAGTGATCGCGAAATACATTCACGAAAACTCTAACCGAGCAGAGCAGCCTTTGATCGTTCAGAACTGTGCCGCAATCCCAGAGCAATTATTAGAATCGGAACTCTTCGGTCATAAGAAAGGCTCATTCACTGGTGCAGATAAAGACAAAGTCGGTCTGTTTGAAGCAGCCAATGGTGGTACGCTTTTCTTAGATGAGATCGGCGATATGCCAATGCTACTGCAAGCAAAGCTTTTGCGTGTGCTACAAGAGCGTAAGGTTCGCCCTATCGGTGCTAGCAAAGAGATTGAGGTAGACGTTCGCGTAATCGCGGCCACCCACTGTAATCTCATGCAGCGAATCAAAGATGGTGGCTTCCGTGCCGATTTGTTCTATCGTTTGAATGTATTCCCGATTACCTTACCACCACTGAGAGCACGTCAGTCGGACATTATTCCACTTGCGGAACATTTTGTTCAGCACACGACTAACACGTTAGGTTTACCACAGGCACCAGGCTTAAGTGCCAACGTACGAAAGCAGCTTCTTGCGTACCCATACCCGGGTAACGTGCGTGAGCTTAAAAACATCATCGAACGCTCAGTGCTACTGTCCGATTTTGAAACCATCACTCACATTGAGTTTGGTGAACAAATACTAGAAGATGTGCCAAGCTTCGAAGTTAATGCTGTCTCCCCTGTTACCGAGCAACCTGAACAGCCAGTTCAAGAACCAAGGCGTTCTGATTCTGACGATGGCTTGATGGGTCTTAAGGAAGTGGTCAGTCAGTACGAGCGTACAGTGATCATCGACTGCTTAAATGCCTGCAACTGGCACACCAAGAAAGCCGCCGAACAGTTGGCTCTACCAATGAGTACCCTCAACCATAAGATGAAGAAATACGATATTTCTGCAGCGGGTTGATTGGAGAAACGAGAACTCCTACTTCAGTTTTCATTGATAAGAAAAGAAAAACCGCCCGAAGGCGGTTTTTTTATTTGTTGAGAATCGACGCTTCAATTATGGTTGCCAAGTATGGGTCTCTAATCCAAGTTACCAAACGTTCTGTACGCTCGTCTGGTTTCAGTTTTGCCCAGTTGATGTACATATCTTTATCAACTTTATAGCTTGGGTCTTCACAATCAGAAAAATAAGATAATTCATCTACATTTTTGTACTGCCTGCCTAACGACATCTCAAAGCTTCCAAGTTTGAACGGCGTCTTTTCCGCTGTATTGCGTTGTGTTAGAGAGGACACCTTTAGAACTGCTTCTTGGAATCTACCAGATGTCGAAACAACGGGGCCAAATGGTCGAAGTCCCTTGATTTCTTGCCCGTTCAGCGCTTTAAATGCGAACTCGAATCGAGACGCGTAGACGACCTTACCACCGAAATCTTCTTCCATGTCTATGTTGGATAGAGCCTCAGAGACAAAATCTGCGCTTATATTTTTGTTAATCACATCGCTGTCATCTAGCATCCATTTAGAACCGTCCTTCTTTAGTATCCCAATATAAGTAAGGTTACTTAGATGCTCAGGACCAGAGGTAGTTTCAGATCCAAATACGGCTTCATTATCAAAAGTGGTTGAGAGCTTTAGTGAAACTGGAACACTCTGCCATTCAAGATTTTGGCCCTGATACGACTCTTTTCTATGCTTGCCACCAATGAGCATAACTTCCATAGCGAATGACTTCTTCGAAGTCCAATCAAAGCCTTTTAGCTCATCTGCAGTAGTGAACATACTGTCCTCGTTCATAAACTGTCGTTTATTCCCGTAGTTGACCGCAATCGCACTGTGCTTAATGTCATCGATAACAGGCTTTGTCGGGCCTTTATGAACTTTACTATGTAAGACAAAATCTAGCGTTAACAAATCTTTCTCTGACACACTATTTCCGTTCGCCAAAAAGCCCGATTTAGCAGAGAGTGTATAGTTATGGTTTGTATCAACCCCTACAGGAATCTGTCTAGGTGACGTAATAAATCGTCCGACTGTCTTGTCCACTCGTACTGGTAGCTTATAGTTGCTTCCAGAGAGAGTGAACTCATAGGTCATATTTTTGAAGCCACCGCTGTTTACATATTCTTTGAGTACATCTTGTTGGGAGTCAATTTTTATCACCTGCCCAAAAATCGGACCGAGAGCAACTTTAGATAAGTAGCCGCTATAATCGACTAAATCATGCTTGGCGATCAAAGGCTTCACTCCAGAGAAGACATCATCACCAAAGTAAAAATACGGCTCAAACTCACAACCAATAAGGACTTTGCTATCTGCTTTTTCCGCCTCAAAAAATTCGGCCAACTCACCTTTGGGGTCTACACTAAATTCCTCGTGTTTCATCGGTTTGAACATCAAATTAAACTTAGGCCCACTGGTATTAAGTAAACCGTCAGTGCGCTGATAAGACATCTCACACTGAAACACATTTGACGTCATCTGTTTTAGACTTTGTTTGCCTAACACCATTTGCCACTTCAAACGGTGGAAAGGCGATAATCGCACCTTTTTATTTGCTTTTAATCGTGCCTTCTCCCACTCATCAAAGGTGACCCATTTAGAATTGTCATGAGGCTCAGAGACTAATAACCTAACGAACCCTAGGTCCTCTTCTGATAATCTTTTAGACTCAACATTAAACTGTGTCGCAAACTCCACTAAGCCCCGTTGTTGATCGCGATTATAGAGCTTGTCTTGCACTGGAAACGCGACATTAAACGCCCCAGAAACATCTTTCCTTTTTGGAGCAATATAGTTGGCTTTGTTACGAGTAATGATTTGTTCCGCTATTTCTTCACCGTAACTTTCAACTAATTGCTTGTGTCCCTCACGACGCATGAGTTCTTGGAGCCACAAGTTACACAAGTTTTCTTTTAACTCTGTGTTTAATATCCAGCCATCGGTTTCAATATATCGCTGAATGTATTCATCAATGGCTAATACTCGCCACTGCTTTGTGAACTCTTGTTCGCCCTCAGCACAAGCTCTTTGAATCAAAAGCACCAAACCATTAATAGCAAGTGCACGGCGTTGATAGCGCTTAATCAACTCCTTTGCACCCGTTGCTTTTCCTAGGTGCTCAACTAACGCCTCTGAAGACGTAAAATACATCTCGGTCAATTGAGTATTAATTTCAGCCAATGAATCAATAATCTCTGTGGTTTCATGGCTAAGTTGTTCAATCGCAGATATGCTTTTTCTAACTTCGTTGTAGGAAGACAAGTAATAATCGAAGAGCGCAGAGTCTAGCAACTGGGCGCCACTCATCAGCATTTTCCCGCCTTCTTTGACAACGAAAAAGCCTCTTGCTGCCTGTCCTATTATCGGAACATAGCAAGCCATACCAACGATCATCTCGAAGATAGCTAGCTTGAGCTCTTTTGCAATTGCTTCTTCTCCCAAGTTCGCATTTAACTGAGCTAAACGCGCTTGCTCCATAGCCTTAAAGCCGAGTCGACTCGGTGGAATTCTCGCCGCAAACTCTTGTAGGTAGATTCGAACCTCAACACGTCGGTTAATATTAAGTTGAGCGTTTTCGCGTTTGATTTCGTTGTTTGGTACCTCGACTATCGGTCGACGTTCGCCAAAAAATCGAATGTCACTGACTGAAGAAAAGAACTCAGCAACATGCTGCGCTCGCTGTTGCGAAAGGTTTTGGTTATATTCTGAATCACCGTTTTGACAGGCATGCCCTTCGATTTCAACAACGGCATTTGGAATCTTGGATAATTCTTTATCAACAGCAGCCAAATATGACAAGTGAGGGGCTTGAACCTGATTGTTATCAAAAGGAAAAACCAAGCGTAAACCGGCACCTTTATGGTCTTGAACAAACATTGCACTGTCTTCAGCAACGTCATTCGGAATGCTGTCAGTAAACGTTACATTGTCGCCTAACTTATCTATGATTTGCTTAAGTAGTAATTCCCCGCTCTTCAGACTTTCTTTCCAGACTGGTACCCAGTTCAGATAATCACGTGATACCTGCTCAAAATAACTTTTCCTGAGTTTAGCTTTCTCTTCTGCTAAGCGTAATTGCTCGGTTTTGTCAGTGATCTCTTTTATCTCATAGAAGGTGTTAATTGCATTGAGCCCGGCACCAGCAAAGGGCGACAAAAAGCTTTTGACACTGCCGTTACCTGTCAACCACGTTCTAGCAGCACTCCCCGCCACAACGTGGGCATTACCATTTCTCGCAGGTTCAATAACCTTGGTAAAGAACTTACTTTTATCAAACCCTTTCTCTTTGAGAAGCGTTTTTAAGCCCACTTGAGCTGCACGCTCAGATTCCGATGCTGCTTGGCGTAAATCTTGAAGAGTTTGGTAAGCTGCTGCAGTCGCCGATACCCCAAATGAAAACTCCAATGCCGAAATCATGGCTGGGGGTAAAGCGCCCTTGTCTACTTGCCCCCAAAACGTATTTGCTAAACTTCCAATCACGTCGTGTTTACTTGAGGGATTTTGATGAATATTAATGCCAGCATTAACCAAACTTGGTGTAACTTTTGTTCCAATCTCCCACAGCGCTGCACTCATACTGGCAGTCGTTCCGCTATTCTCTAGGTTTTCAAGCTCCCCCATCCGGAAGGCTTGTAGAGCTTTAAACTGCGTAGGAAATTGGTATATCAAAGACTCTTCAAGTGAGATCATGTCGCCCGCAACAACCGCGATCTTACCAAACGGTGTCGTTTGGCTAAGCGTGATGTACTCTCGTAGCTCGTAGGTGACTCTGGAGATAAGTCCAAACTCATCATACTCTTTGGTTACATTAGTGGCATTCTGGGCAAATTCGGGAATTTTACCTGCAGACTCTCGGTCGAAAACCACTTCAATGGTGTACATGCCATCAGTAAAATCCTCTGACGCCAACGGAAACAACGCGATTGGACGATGCGAACCGCTGATTTTATCAAGTTTAGCCTGCGTTACAGTGTCCTCTTCTTGTAAGCTTTTATGTGTACTCGTTGTCTCGTCGAAACGCTTTACATCAACAATAGCGAGGTCATAATCATCGGTTGAAAACGCTACAGCGAGAAATGAAAAAGTTGGCACGATAAAACCACGAATGGGCTTATCTTCAGGTACAGAGTCATACCATTTGTTATATGTAACTTGCTCATCAGTTAGCGCTTGAGTACCTACTTCATATTTTGGTGCGAGCTGTGAACGCTTTACTTCTGTAACAGCATATTCCACTTTTTTTTCTAGCGAGTTAAGCGTTTGATCACCGCCATACCCCTTTAGCTTTTCTAAGATAGAAGCGAGGTCTGCGCACGCCTTTTTGATTGGGCGAGCCTTACTCTGCGCACCAATCGCCAACTCTGTAAGCATTGACCATTCAGGAAAAGACAGCTTATACGTCTTCTGTGTTAGTTCATGTACGGGCGAACGCAGTGCCAAAACCTGATTGACGTTGGTTTTTGGGTTTTTCTGCGTTGAATCACCGAGTACATGTAAACGGCCTAAATCGTCTGTCGCCCAAAGAGCAGCGCTTTCCTCACCTAAATTTATGGCAATAGGAAGACGTGACATAGGGCGGATATTTTTCAACTCTTCTAATGAGGTCAGATCTTTTTCGATATTAATCGCTCTATATTGAGGGTTCTGTGCATCCCCAATATTAGGAAAATCGACACCGAACAAATAGACATCTGTTGGTAAATACTTAAAGTTATTACTCATCGTTATCTACCTCCAGAAAGCGTCCATAATTAGCATCGGCATTATATAACACTGGTGTTATCGTGTTTTGACCAGATTGAATCACCTTCCATGACTGAGCACCATTTCCATTCATTTCATAACGGAGATCTGGCCCATAACGTCTTATGGTTATTATTGCTGCTCCTCTTTGTGTTTCATTACCGTTGTTACTGATATTGCCCACTTTAGCATAAACGTTCTTTTCATCGCCTTCCTTAGAAAACGCAAGCCACGTTTTTTCTTCAACGTTGATCAGCACCTTACGATACGAGTTTATTCCCCATACATACTTACCATTAGGGCTGATCGCAATTTGGCGGTAGATACGCTTTTCAATATCGACGGAGTCTTCAAACTCTTTTTCAGGTAAAATAGTGTATAAGCGTTTGAGTGTCTTGGCGTCATAAACCCCAACCCCCAAGCCCGCGGCATTGATTAATTTGCCGTCTACAATGACCGTATTTTCAGACAACGGTACGTCTACCTCTTCTTTGATTCCTGTCGCGAGTGTGTATTTATAGCGCTTAAAACCGTCTGAGAAATAGATGTAGCTAGAGTCATCCGCCCAGACCAAATATGGCTTGGTGCGCGCACTGCCCAACTGAATGGTCTGTTGCGTTTTTAAGTCAAAGATCGCTTTTATCAGAGGCTCGCCATAACTGTATGCGTATGCCACATAACGATTATTAGGGGAACGGCTCGTCACAAAGGTCTGAGGTGACGCCATACTTGGCATATCATCCGTAACTAAACGTAAATCTGTCCCATCAATTTTCACGCTCCAAATTTTGTAGCCATTTTCGTAATCGTTTACGAGAGGGTCTCGTGAGCTGACATTATTCCACCAAAACTGAATTCGAGGTTTGTCATAAGAGCTCGCATCAGACAAGTCTTCACGAGGCCACTCTTTTGCTCTGCGAACAGCATAGCCTGGTTTTACGGGAAGTGTACCTGGGTATTCAGGCTTGGACAGATCTTCAGAGTAAACAATAAAGTTGTGCTCACTTTGCCATTGGCAGCGTGGTCCGGTTACATCTTTGCGATCGAGTGACGTTGTTTCACCGACATCGTAACAAGCCTTCTGAGTAGGTTCTTTTTCTACGGATTGTGTAGTTGCAACATTCGAAGCTTGATTACTTTCGTCACCACAGCCTGCTAATAACATAACTGTCGAAAGAAGTGTGATACTTAACGTTGTTCGTTTCATTTTATAATAGTTCCGTGAGTTCAATGTCTTGATAAATTACTGACATTAAGACCGTTTTATCTGAGTTATGAGATCTGCAATGACGGGTTAGATTGACCCTTTTAACTTCTGGTAACCAACCACTAAACACGACTTCTTTACAATACTGATCCACAAACTCAGCCTCGCGCAAAAAAATCTTTTGGCTCCATGTTTCATCAACACACGTCAGTTGGAAATAATCATCCGGTTGATCGCACTGAGGGTTGCTTTTATACGTGATTACAATGCCTTCACTTGGGGAGTTAACAACAGCAGCAGCAACACCCTGCTCTTTTTGACTGACGACATTGTAATCTGATTTGCTTAGCACTTGAGTATCTAGATTCGGCAGCGAAATCACAGGTTCGGAGCTCGCATCAAAGTTATGAGCAGAAGAATAATCACTGAGGTCTACTTTAATCGCTTTCTCGTTATTCCCGCTCTTTAATTCATTGAGTTGCTGAGTATTGAGTTGAGCCCGAGAATAATAAAGAGCAACATCACTTTGTACGCTGCCGTTTATTTTGTATGGAAGCCAAATATGAGGCAAAGGAACACCAAGCGGCTCTCTCTTAGTTTTACTTCCAGCCTTAAATGGACTCAACTCGGTTTGAAGTAATTCTGTGTATGTTTCGCCTTCGTTAGGCCAATCAGCGACCACTACCTCAACTTCTTCTGCAGTAAGACCAAAAACACGGGCGCAAGCATATTCGTCCAACACACCCTCATAGACTTTTTTACCGTCTTGGTACAACTGAAACGCTTCCCCTGACAGAAATGCTTCGGAGTCTTCGTCATATAAGCTAATATCGACTGATCTTTGAGGCGAGGACTTAGTGCTTTGGTAGAGTGATAGATCGACATCAGAAAAGCGTCCGTCGTTTTGAACTTGGATTTCTCGCCAAACTTCTGATTGCCAAACGACATAAATATAACCGCTTTCAATAGATACATACCCTGAATCACTTTTATGAACTGGAACCAAAGGCACCAACACGTTATCCCACTCGTCCATCTGCGTTTCTTGATCAACGGGCTGCAGGTCTTCGGCGAGTTTAAGCAAGATTGGCTGAGGCTGGTCGGAACAAGGGATTTTGATATAAAGCGTTTTGCCTTCAGCATCGAGATCTTTAAACGTCGCGAGGCTGCGGTGTTTGTTCTCGGTATCGGCCTTGCCTACAGTCACTTTTTCTTTTTGAGCTTCGGTTTTACCCAACATCAAACATGCTGCATTGCTAGCCCACTGCCCTGCAAATTCGACAACAATTTTTTGTTCTGGGCTTGGCTCAGAAGGTACATGCGTGTAACTGCGGACTAGAGCTACATCATCAGTAACCTGCTTATAACCCGCTTTGAAAACTTTGCTTTCATTCGAAGCAGAAACAGAGTCAACGAGTGTTTTAAGCCTAGGGAAACTTTGCAACTGAGAATCCGTTAATGGCGACCTACGAGCGAAGGAAGATAATGGAACCCAGCTACCTTTGCCCAATTCGATTCTGATCGCAGCTAACAATCCGCTGGTCGTTTTCTTGGCAGAGAGAGAAATCTTTTGCGCAAACTCTTTAGGGAGGTTTCTAAGAATGTCATCTGAATTTCGCAAACGCGAAAGCTGCCCTATACACTCGTCTGGCGTAAGAACATAAGATAGCTCGTTGGAGGATAGCTTCGAGCTAGGTATAAATTTGCAAACTAAATGCATTTGGATTCTCCACAACCAACATCGTAAATATGGTTGCGGTGACATTTAAGCTGATAAGGCTTACAAGTACGATTTGGTGGCTCAATGCTACTAATTAAATTTATAACATTCAATCAGATAGAGAAAACGACGAAAAGGTTAAAACCATTAAAAACAACAAAAAGACAGGCTTATTGGTAATTATCACTAGCAATAAAGGCACAATAACCACCCAAACCTTTCAAAAGTTATATTTTCAGAAATCGGTTTTTTTTCGTTTTTGGGCAGAAGTTAACAATTTCAATAGACCAAAATATAGCGGCAAGCCAAGGCTCTAAAGGGAGCAGCTTCCCCAGTAACAATACGTTGGTTGGTTAATTACTACTGAGAAAGCGTGAATAAAAAGGTGAGTGCTTATCACACCCACAAAAACGCATAACCGTTTTGACGTGATGCTAGGTTGGTGTCACTTCAATACGATTACACAAGTGATAGGTTGTACCCTATCGTTTGCAGAACTCTATACTTGGGGTATAGCAATCAGCCGTAACTATATAATATTGCGACATATTCTCAACGTGGCATATTCACCATTACATATCTAAATTGACCACCACAATCACACCAACACCATCTAAAAACAAAATACTTATAGGTATTCTAGATAATTCACCTTGTAGAAAGACCATTGAATCATCCGGTTAAATTATTATAAAAAGCGAATCGTTTGATTTAGATCACTTAAATCTAGGTAAAAAAAGCGAGCTAAGAGCTCGCTTTCAATTAGGCTGCATTAAGCAAGGGGATATCACCATGATGTTTACCCCAAGACGTTGGAATAACAAGAGCCGTCGTACTGTCGTAATTGAATGTTGTGCTCTCCTCATCAGCTGTAGCAGATAACGCGTTAGTGCCTTTTGCGGAGACAGTAATGACACCATCTTTTAGGGTTGAAAGGTCTAAATCGATCGTCCATGCTCCGCCGACAAGCACAAGTGTATTCCCTGTTACTTCTACGCCAGCACTATCAACAGCTTTGATTTCGATTGTGTCATCTACCTCAAAACGAGTACTGGTACCATTGACGGTTACCGTTGTCGCACCTGATACATCGTTGATAGTTTCGAGAGTAATTGTTGGTGTGATAGTTAACGCCTTACTCGATGTGAACGATTCACCAGCATTGCCAGTTGCATCCTCAAAGCCTTGCAGCGTTAACTCTACGCTCTTCACTGAATCGGCTACCGCTGCCACTTGAACTAAACCTTCCCATTGGGTGTGAGTGCCAACCTGTGGCGTCCAGTTGATCGTCGCAGTACCTAG